>CAVOLB010000050.1:0-26211 GCA_963696655.1 uncultured Alphaproteobacteria bacterium | reverse complement strand
TCACACCAGCACTGACAGTGAGGCAAAAGTTTTTCAACGTCGCGGAGTTGCCTGACAGCCGCGAGATGACGCTCTCAATCATTCCGAGATGCGCCAACCTCATTGAAACAAGCGAAGCAGTATCTAGTGCCATGATGCGCGGCTATACCCAAGAACGTTAGAAGAACGCAAGCTCGCCTTTGCTAGCTATTGGGGAAATCGTGGATAGCTGAATTCAACGGCACGCTGCGGCTGCCTTCAGGCGCACCACCGATCACCCAAACCCCGCAACCACCGTCTCGATTGGCAAAAACAGTGTCCGGCTGTCCGCCGGATATCCGATCCATTCGGCGCAGGCCATGTAGAAGCGCCTTGCCTCTTCATCCTTCGCCTGCACCAGCACTGCCCCGATCCCGATAGCCTCGGACGCGGCGGAAATCCGGCGCAGGGCATCGGCCAGCATGTCCGCGCCCAGCCCGCGACCGGCATAGGCCTTGCTCACAGCCAACCGGCCGATCACCGCAACCGGTATCGCATCGGGCGCATTGCGCCGGACCTTGCCTGGGGCCGCTTCCCGTCCGACCGCGCCCGCCGAAATGCAGAAATCAGGCGACCACCTGGTTATTGTCGCAAACCACATATGTCCGCGAAAACCGGCTCTCGTTCTTCAACGCGCGTTGCCTGAGCCAGTCGTTCAGCGCCGGATTGCCGCAGTCGAATTGGGAGAGGTCGTGGCTCGCTGTGAGCGAAACGGGGGCTGAGAGCTTCATCCTAAATCCAACCAATTCCCCGCTCGCCCTGAGCTTGTCGAAGGGCCGTTCTTGTTCTTGAGGCTATGCGGGAAGCAGCCCTTCGACAAGCTCAGGGCGAGCGGGGTTGGGGGTGCAGGTGGAGCTTTGATCACGCACCCCAGGCAGGCGTTCGCCGCAGCAGAGCGCGCAGCCTGGGGCCCGGCACCGGCGGGCACGGCGCCCAGCACGACCAGACCGAAAATGATGTCGCGCACCGCATGGGGCAGCGTGGTTCCCGCCAGCAGCGTCAGCAACGCCGTCAGCAGCAGCACGCCACCCAGCATGCCGGCATAATGACCGCGACCGCCGGTGATGAGCGTGCCGCCCACCACCACCACGGCAATCGACGGCAGCAGATATTCGTCGCCCATCCCGAGGCTGGCCTGGCCGCTGAAGCCGGTCAGCAGGATACCGACGAGGGCGGCACAGAACCCGCTCAAGGCATAGACGCCGATCAGCGTGCCGCCGACCCCGACACCCGACAGGGTGGCGACCCTGGCGCTGTTGCCGACCGCATAGACGCGCCGGCCGAAGGCGGTTCTTCCCAGCAGCACCAGGGCGGCGCTGACGAAGAGCACGACCAGCACCACCACCGGCGTGACGCCGAGGAAGGTTCCCGTCATGAACCAGCGCAAGGTGGGCGAAGAAAAGCCGTCGGGCGTACCGTTGCTGTAGACCAACGCGAAGCCCTGGAGGATGCCGTTGGTCGCCAGCGTGATGACGATCGGCGGCAGGCCCAGCAACACCACGCCCAGCCCGTTGAAGGTGCCGATCAGCGCGCCGATCACGAGCACCATCGGGATCACCCAGACGGCCGCCTCGTCGGAGCCGCGGATGAGGCCGGCGGCGAGGATGCCGCAGAAGCCGATGGTCCAGGGAATCGAGAGATCGAGCCCGCCGGTCAGGATGGTACTTCCCTGCCCCAGCGCCAGGATCGCGAGGAACGAGCCCAGCACGATCAGCGAATCATAGTATTTCCAGCCGAAGATCGTGTGGCCGCCATAGACGAACTGCGTCACCACGATGACGGCGATCAGGCAGACATAGGCCGGCAGGACGAAGCGCAGCAGCTCGGCGTTGCGCCGGACCCAGGGAACCTTCTGCGCCTCGGCAGCGGCGTGCGACTGGGTGGCGAGCCGGGTCGCCGAGCGGGCCTTCTCGCTATGGAGAAAGCGCGACGGCAGCGATCCCTCGCGCCGCGCCTTGAGGTTCAGCCGGACCTGATGGAAGTAATGCGCGATCGGCGATTGCCGGTTGATCGAGCCGGCCAGCACCGCCAGCACCAGCACGACGCCTTCGGTGACGGACGAGTAATAGGCGGAGACGTTCAGCACCAGCAGGATGTTGACCATCAGGGTCAGGGTGTAGGCGCCGACGATCGAGCCGATGGCGCCGCCGCGACCGCCGCCCAGCAGCGTTCCGCCCAGCACCACCGCGGTGAAGGTCTGCAGCAGCACCGGGTTGCCGATCAGGGGATCGCCGCCGCCGGTCTGGGCGCTGATGAACATGCCGGCCGCGCCATAGAAGCCGCCGGCGATCGTATAGGTGAAGAACTTGACCCAGCGCACGCGGATGCCGGCCGACCGGGCCGCATCCTCGTCGCTGCCGACGGCATAGAGGCCGGTGCCGTAGCGGGAATTCTTGATCAGCAGCCAGATGACCGCGGCCACCGCCAGCACGACCAGCGGCGCCGGCAGGAGGCCGGAGATCGCGTCGCCGGTGAAGAAGGTGGAGAATTCCGGCGCGATCATGCCGCCGGGCTTGTCGAGGATCAGCAAGGTGACGCCGCGGACCAGGAACATGGTCGAGAGCGTCACGACGATCGGCTGCAGTCGCGCGAAAGCGACGAAGAAGCCGTTGAAGGCGCCGACCGCGGCGCCGACGCCGATCGCCAGGAAGGCCATCCCGATCTGGGAGGCGGCGCTGTCCTGCATCTGCGTCGCCAGCACGACATTGACCAGCGACACCACGGCACCGGCGGAGAGATCGAACCCGCCGCTCAGGATCACCACGGTCTGGCCCATGGCCGCGAGCGCCAGGCTGGCGCTGCCGCTCGACATGAAGCTGACTTCGAAATAGCTGAAGGGCCCCGGCGTGATCGCCATGATGAAGGAGAGCAGCGCCACGAATACCGCGACGACGACGATCAGGCCGCGGTTGCGGGCGAGCGACAGGCCCAGGCGCGAAGGCCGGGCGCGCTGGAGTGCCAGGGTCGCCATCAGTGCATGCCCCCGGCAGCGGCGACCGGCCGGCCGGCGGCGCCATTCGTCGCCGCCTCCTCATGGGTCTCGCCCAATGCCGCGCGCATGATCCCTTCCTCGGAGATGGCGCTGTTCGAGAGCTCGCGCACGACGCGGCCCGAATACATCACCAGGACGCGGTCGCAGAGATTGACCAGCTCCGCGATCTCGGTCGAATAGAACAGCACGGCGCCGCCGGCATCGGCGAAATCGCGGATCAGCATGTAGAGCTCATGCTTGGTGCCGACATCGACGCCGCGCGTCGGGTCGTACATCAGCAGGGTCCGGCTTTCGGCCAGCAGCCATTTGCCGATCGCCATCTTCTGCTGGTTGCCGCCGCTGAAGGCGGAGATGCGGGTATAGAGGGCCCGCGGCTCGACCTGGACGCGGTCCAGCACGCGTCCGACCGCCTCGCGCTCCGCCGCCTTGTCGATGAAGCCGAAGCGCGTGAAGCGGTCGATGATCGGCAGCGACATGTTGCGCAGGCCGTCGAGCTTCAGGAACAGGGCCTCGGTCTTGCGGTCCTCCGGCACCAGGCTGATGCCGATATTGGCGCGCACGGCGTCCCTGGGCGAGGCCAGCAGGATCGGCTTTCCGTCGACCTCGATATTGCCCGATTGCAGCCGCGTCATGCCGAAACAGGCGAGGAACAGCTCGAGCTGCCCCATGCCCTGCAGCCCGGCGATGCCCAGCACCTCGCCCGGCGCAAGGGCGAAGGAAGCGTCGGCAAGACGGCCGCCGGTGCAGAGATGATGGCCGGCGAGCGCTGGCGCACCCGTTGCGGGGCGCGGCGGCTTGCGCGGCGGGAAGGTCGCCGCCAGCGAGCGGCCGATGATCATGCGGATGACCTCGTCGTCGCTGATCGCATCGACCCGCGAGGTGCCGATATCCTTGCCGTTGCGCAGGACCGTGAGCACGTCGCAGAAGCGGCGCACCTCGGGCATGCGGTGCGAGATGAAGACGACGGTGGTGCCGTTCGCCTTGAGCCTGGCGATGAGGTCGCCCAGCCAGTCGATATCGCGGCCCGACAGGGTCGAGGTCGGCTCGTCCAGCAGCAGGATGCGTGGTTTGCGCAGGATGGCGCGGGCGATCTCGATCTTCTGGCGCAGCGGCAGATCGAGGTCGCGCACTTCGGCGCGGGGATCGATCTCGCCGAGGCCCAGCGATTCGAGATGGGATTTGACGGTCTGCTCGGCCGCGCGGCGGCGCACCGAGCCCCACCAGGAGGTGGGCTCGTAGGGCAGCAGCATGTTCTGCGTGACCGTCAGGTCGCGCACCTGGGTCATTTCCTGGAAGGCGGTCTGGATGCCGAGGCGATGGGCATCGCGCGAGCTGGACAGGTGGCAGCCCTGGCCGAAAACCCGGATCTCGCCGCTGTCGGGATGCAGCAACCCGCTCAGCATCTTGACCATGGTGGATTTGCCGGCGCCGTTCTCGCCCAGCAGCGCATGAACGGTTCCCGCCGCAACATCGAAGCTGGCATCGTCGAGGGCAACCGTGGCGCCGAACGCCTTGCGCGCGTTGCGGATCGAGATGGCGGGCTGCGTAGCGTCCATCGAGTTCAACAACCTTGCTTCGCGGGATATGCGTCTCGATTCAACCGGCGCCGGCCGCCGGTGCCGAAGGGGCCGAAGCCCATCCGCCACCGGCGACCTTTGCCTCAGGCTCGGATCATTCTTCCGGCTGACCGACGAGGGCGCCCTGCAGGCCGACCTCGGGAGTCTGTTCGGAGTAGATCGAGGCGAACCAGCCCGGATTCGGAACCAGCGACGGCTGGAAGGCATTGCAGCCCGCCTTCATTTCCGCCCAGGTGCCTTCCTTGCAGAGCTTGATCGTATCGCTGGTGACGATCGGCAGCGGCAGGACCGTCAGCTTCGGGATGTCCTTGCCCTCGAGCTTCTGCACCGCGAGCTTCAACGCCAGCGCGCCGGAATAAGGCGGCGAGGCGTAGGAGATGCGGGGCGCGTTCATCGGCACATAGGTCCCGTTCGCCCCTTCGACCTCGGTGTCGTTCGGCAGCATCTGGATGCGGCCGCCATTGGCACCCTCGCCCGCGCAGGGCTTCAGCTTGTCGGTGCTGATGCCCGCTTCGACCTGCATCGAGTTCGCGGTATAGCAGCCGACCTGCAGCCACATCCCGTCGATCTTGTCCCAGCCGCGGGTGGCGAGGATCTTCGACAGCTCGGTGCGGGACACGGCCTGGCTCCACATGCCGACGGATTCGGCGACGATGTGGATGTCGGGGTACTTCGCGAAGACCTCTTTTGCCGCCTCGGTGCGCTGCGTGTCGACCGAGGTGCCCGGCACGCCGGTCAGGATCACGATGTCGCCCTTGCCGTTGAGCTTCTTCACAAGCCACTCGGCGGTGACGCGGCCCGCTTCCTTCTGGTCGATATGGACGTTGTAGGCGCAAGGCTCGGTGATCTCGGCGTCATAGGCGATGACGACGACACCCTTGTCGCAGGCGTTCTTCACCACCTGGTTGAGCGCGGTCGGCGAGATCGGGAACACGATGATCGCCTTGGCACCCGCCTGCACCATCGAGTTGATCTGCTGGATCTGGCGTTGGGCATTCGGGCCCGCCACCTGGATCTGCAGATCGACCTTGTCGGCCATCGATTTGTGCGCCGCCATGGCTTTCACCATGTTGGCCGCCTCGGCCTGCCAGTCATTGCCGATGAAGCTCATGCTCAGATAGATCTTGTATTTTTCGGCAGCCGCGTCGCCCGGATGGGACGCCAATCCGAGGCTGAGGGCCATGGCGCCCGCCAGGCCTATCAGGACTCGTCTGATCGAAATGCGCATTCGTTCCTCCCGTTGGTTTTTACTTGCGATCGATAGGTAGCCCGTGCACGCCGGTAGGCCAGTGATGTCGTCAGCCAAGCCACTCCTTCAGTGAAACAAGCCGGTAGCCGAACTCGACCGAAAACCCCTGACGGTCGAGAGCCAGGACGGGCATGCCCCCGCGGTTCATGCGGATGCCCGGAAGACGAGGCGGTAGGGCAGCAATTCCTGATGCTGCCGGATGCCGGGTTTGGCGTCCCACAGGCGCTGGAACACGCGCTGGGCCGCCGGCCCGAACTGCTCGTAAGGCACATGGACGGTGCTGAGCCAGGGCGCCAGCCACTCGTTCAGCGGATTGTCGTCGAAGCCGAAGAGCGCGACATCCGCCGGCACCCGCAAGCCCACCTCGCGACAACGCCGATGGACGCCGTAGGCGATGAGATCGTTGCCGCAGAAGACCGCGCGCGGCAGGGGCTGGCGATCCAGCAGCTCGACCGCGGCGGAATAGCCGGCCGACATGGTGAGCGCCGCCTCGTGGATGCCGCGGTCCTCGAGCCTGACGCCCTCGGCGGCGAGCCCGTCGCGAAAGCCCTCGAAGCGCTCGCGGCTGGCCGAGGACGCCGCAGGGCCATGGATGACCGCGCAGCGCTGGTAGTTGCGCTCGACGAAATGGGTGCCGATCTCGCGACCGGCGGCATAATTGTCGATGCCGACGAAGGGACCGCCGCCCGGCATGGGCGGCTTGCGATTGATGAAGACGAGGGGCGCGGCGCTCGCCACCAGCCGATCGAGGCCCGGACTTGCGACGGCACCCAGCAACGCGATGCCGCGCGCGAGATGGCCTTCCATCTCGTCGAGATAGGCGTCCTGCACCACCGGATTTTCGGCCGTGTTGCAGAGGATCATGGCGGTCGAATTGGCCCGCAGGGCCGCCTCGACCGAATGGGCGATCGCCGCATAGAAGGCATTGGTGGTATCGGGGATCAGCATGCCGACGAGATGGCTCTCGAGCCGGCGCAGCGCGCGCCCCACCCGGGTCGGGCGATAGCCCATCTCGGTGATGACGGCGCGCACGCGCTCGATGGTCTCCTCCGAGACCTTCTTGTCGATGCCGTTGAGGACGCGCGACACGGTCGCGATCGAGACGCCCGCCTTCTCCGCGACGTGCTCGATCGTCACCTTTCCGGAGGGGCGGGAGCCCCTGATGCCCCGGATCGGTCCGCCGCCAATGGCAGGTCGCGTCATCGTCATTGCGCCTTATGCTCTCTAGCCGGCAAAACGGGGTTCGGGCAGGCCGCGCACGCCCAGCCCCTTGACCGCGAAGAGATGACCGGCCTCCGGCTCCTTCGGCGGCACGCCGTTGATCGCGCGCGCCATCGAGGTGACATAGAGGATGTCGAGATCGGACCCGCCGAACATGACGCTGGTGAGGCTGCGCACCGGGAACTCGATCTCGCGGTCGATGCGTCCGTCGGGCGCATAGCGCACGATCCGATTGCCATAGACCTGCGCGTTCCAGAGGAAGCCCTCGGCGTCGACGGTCGAGCCGTCGGGCGCGCCCGGATCCTTCGTCACCACCCAGGGACGCTTGTTGGTCGCGGCACCCGTGGCGAGGTTGTAGTCATAGGCGTAGATCGTCTTCTTCCAGGTGTCGGCGAAATAAAGGGTCTTGCCGTCCGGGCTCCAGCAGGGGCCGTTGGAGCAGATGATGCCCTGATCGAGCTGCTGCGTGCTTCCGTCGGTGCCGAGGCTGTACAGGCCGCAATTGTCGCGCTTCTCCTCGTAATCCATCGTGCCGGCGATGAAGCGGCCGCGGCGGTCGACCTTGCCGTCATTGAAGCGCGTGTTGGGGCGATCGGCCTCGGGATCGGCGATCGGCGTCGCCTTGGCGGTGGCGAAATCGAAGAAATGGAATCCGTTGCGCAGCGCCAGAACCGCGCCGCCGCGCTCGCGCAGGGCCATCGAGCCGATATGCTCGGGGACAGGCCACCAGCGCACGTCATGGCCGGATTCGTTGCAGCTCCAGATCGACTTGCCGAGGCTGTCGATCCAATAGAGCCGCTGCTCGGCGACGTCCCACAACGGGCCTTCGCCGAGCTCGTTCCGGGCGGGAACAAGGAGGTCGATCGAAACCATGCCTGCCTCCCAATGACTTTTCCCCGGAGGCATATTTCAGGGAAAAGGATTTCCTTTTATTGGCGGGCCGCCCGCCCCCGTTGAGACTTGGGAGCGGGACATCCGCCGCTTTTTTGATCGAGTCAGCCTGCCATCAAGGCAAAAGCCTGGTCAAGATGGCATCAGGACTGCCTTGTTTTTGCCCAACCCCGCATTTCCGCCGCGGCTTCCCTCGGGAACGGCGCTGCAACATTGATGAAAAAAGCAGCAATCGTTTTCCTAAATCCGCGCCGGACAAGGCGGAATCCATCCGTTGGGAACAACCGAGGGTGTTCCCTTACGCAGTTGCGGAATAAGACCCGAAGCGGCGGTCAGCCGGCGAAGCGCGGCTCCGGCACGCCTTTGACGCCGAGCCCAGTGATGGCGAAGAGGCTGCCGCCGAGCGGCCCGTCTTCCGGGAAGCGCGGCAAGGGCGGCTTCGCCATCGAGGTCACATAGAGCACGTCGAGATTGGGTCCGCCGAAATTGACGCTGGTCACCTTCAGCACCGGCATCTTGATGGTGCGATCGAGCCGGCCGTCGGGCGCGTAGCGCCGGATCTCGCCGGCATAGACCAGCGCCATCCAGACATAGCCCTCGGCATCGACCGTGGCGCCGTCGGGCGCGCCGCCCGTTCCTTTGACCGAGCAGAAGGTGCGCTTGTTCGAGGGCGTGCCGGTATTGAGGTCATAGTCATAGACGGAGATGGCTTCCGACCAGGAATTGGCGAAATAGAAGGTCTTGCCGTCGGGGCTCCAGCAGGGTCCGTTCGAGCAGATGATACCCTCCTCGAGCTTATGCACGCTGAGGTCGGGATCGAGGCGGTAGAGCGCGCCGATCGGGCCCGATTCCATCATGTCCATGGAGCCGGCGAGGAAGCGGCCCCGCTTGTCGACCTTGCCGTCATTGAGGCGCGTCGTGGGCTTGTCGGGCTCGGGGTCGTGAATCAACTCGGTCTCGCCGGTCTTGAGGTCGAGGAAATGGAAACCGGTCTGGAGCGAGAGCACGGCACCGCCCTTGCGCCGCAGCGCCATCGACCCGATCTTGGCCGGCACGTCCCAGGTCTTGATCTCCTTGCCCTCCGCAGTCGCGCGCCAGACCTTGTTGCCGAAGCTGTCGATCCAATAGAGCCGCTGCTCCTCGACATCCCACAAAGGGCCTTCGCCGAGGATCGTCTTGCAATCGACGAGAACCTTGATCTCCATGGCCGGACGTCTCCCTGTCGGTTTCCTCGGCGGTCCCTACTAAGCCGCGGGTAAAATTTACCCGCAAGGGGCGAAACAAAATAGGCCGGTCGCCCGCTGTCTCAGGGCCTGTTGCCGACGGCGCGCCGCACCAGGTCGTGAAAATAGGCGACGCCGGTCTCGAGACGCGGGTTGAGCGGGCCGGACCGGTAGATCCCGACCTCGAGATTGCGCTGCACCTGGCTGCAGATCGGGAAATCCTCCTCGACCACCTGGCAGGTGGTGGCGGCCTTGCGATCCTTCTCCTCATCGCTGAAACCGGCTTCGGGGTCGAAATAGAAATCGAAGTGCAGCCGCAGGCGCGACACCGATTGCGGCAGGATGCGGCAGATATTGAAGCCGCCGCCATAGACGCCGAGGCTGTTGTTGGGCCAGCGCCATAGGAAGAGGCCCTGATAGGCGCCGCTCTCCCCGGCCGACGCCTTCGCGCGCGGCGACGCGTGATGCACCGACACGCGGTCGCCATTCACGACGCGGTAGGTCGCCATGTCGAGATCCGCCGCGAGCTGCGGATGCAGATAGGGGATGTGATAGGCGTCGAGATAATTGTCGGTATAGGTCTTCCAGTTGAAGTCGAGCTCGTAGCTCTGCCGCTTATGGAAGCGGTAGCGTTCGAGCGGCACGGCTTGCGCCGCGGCCGCCATGTCGCCCAGGCCCGGGAGGAGGTCGCCGGCTCGCGGATCGAGATTGACGAAGACGAAGCCGCGCCATTCCTCGACGCGGACCGGGAACAGCCCGAGCGCCGCGCCGTCGAAGCTCTCCTCCTCGGCGAAGCCCGGCCGCTTCTTCAAGCGGCCGTCATGGTCATAGACCCAGCCGTGATAGGGACAGCGCAGCACGCCGCATTGGCCGTTGCCCTCGGGCAACAGCTGCGCCGCGCGGTGGCGGCAGACATTGTGGAAGGCGCGGAGGGCACCGTCTTTCCCAGCAAGCACGAAGATCCGCCGCCCGGCCAACTCGGACGCGATGTAATCGCCCGGCCGCTCCAGCTCATGGCGATGGCCGACCAAGAGCCATTCGCGCCCGAAGATCGCCGCCATCTCCCGGGCATAGATCTCGGGGTCCACATACCAGTCGCTGTCGAGCGTCGTCGTGAAGCGGGCGCTCATGATCAGGCGATCCATTCCGAGACGGGGGCGCGCGCCTCATGCAGCGGCTGCGCGATCACATCGACCAGGGTCGGCGAGGCGGATTCGAGGGCGGCCTTCAGCGCCGGCCGCAATTCGCGCGGATCCTCGACGCGCCAGGCCTTGAGTCCATAGGCTTCGGCGATGCGCGCATGGTCGCTGCGGTCGAAATCGACCGAGAAATAGCGCTCATGGAACTTGGTCTTCTGCCCCGCCTTGATCCAGCCATAGCTGGCATTGGAGAAGACGACATAGGTGATCGGCAGCTTGAGCCGCATGACGGTCTCGAGCTCGCCGACCGTGAATCCAAAAGCGCCGTCGCCCATGGCGGCGACGCATTTGACGCCGGGCCTGCCGATCGAGGCGCCGATCGCGGCCGAGAGCGAATAGCCCAGCGCCCCATGGGCGCGGTTGGAGATGAAATGCCGCCCGGCGCGGCGCTGTTCGTAGAAGGCCGAGAAATAGGGACAGGGCGTGCCGGGATCGGCGATCAGGATCGCGTCTTCGGGCAACAGGCGCTGCAGCTCGGCCACGACGCGCTCGGGCCGGATCGGTCGCTCCTCGCTGGCCGCGATCGCGTCGAAGGCGAGGAACTTCTCGGCCTTGGCGGCGGCGACCGCCTCTCGGCCCCAGCTTTCGCCCTTCTTCGGCGCATGACCCAGAGCCTCGTTCAGGGCCGCCAGCGTCAGCTTGGCGTCGCCCAGCAGCGCGACATCGGCTGGGTAGGTCACGGCGATCACGCCGGAATCGACATCGAGATGGAGGAAGCGCCGTCCCTCGCGCGGCGGATGGCGCCAGCGATCGGTCGTGACCGAACCGGCGCGGCAGCCGATGAAGAAGACGAGATCGGCCTGGTCCAGCACGCGCGCGGTTTCGGCGCTGCCGCCATTGCTGCCGACGACGCCGAGCGCCAGCGGATCGGTTTCGGCGATGCTGCCCTGGCCGCTGATCGAGGTGGCGATCGGCGCACCCAGCCGGCGCGCAAGCTGCGCCAGCTCAGGCTCGGCGCCGGAGATCACCACACCGCCGCCGCAGAGGAGGATCGGACGTTTCGCCGCGGTCAGCAGCGCCGCCGCCTTCTCGATCGCGGCAGGATCGGCGCCGGCACGGCGGGCCGGAAACTGGTTCAGGTCCGGCTCGACCCAGATGTCGCTCTCGTCGACCGCGTCCTGCTGCACGTCGAACGGCAGGCCCAGATGCACGGCCCCCGGGCGTCCGGTCGTGAGCTGCGCGAAGGCCGCGCGCAGGGTGCCGGGGATCGAGCTGGATTTGTCGATCACCCGGTTCCATTTCGTCACCGGACGGAACAGCGCCTCCTGGTCCAGCTCGGTCAAGGTGAAGCGCCCGCGCGAGGTCACGGCGATGTCCGTCGTCACGGCCAGCACGGGGATCGAGGATTCGTTGGCTTCGGCCACGCCCGGCAGGATGTAGGTGGCGCCGCCCCCGCTCGGACCCTCGCAGACGCCGACCTTGCCGGTCACGCGCGCATAGGCATCGGCCATGTAGCCGGCCGAGCGCTCGTCGCGCGTCAGGATATGGGTGATGCCGTGATCGAGCCGGAACAGCGCGTCATAGAGCGGCAGGCTGGTGTCGCCGCAGAGTCCGAACACATGCCGCACGCCCTGGAGCTGCAGCATGCGGACAAAGGCCTCGGCACCCGACAGGCGATTCATGGCGTCTCCCAGACCGGAGGGCTGAGAGTGGCCCGTTTCGGGAGCCAGTCAAGATGTGTGGAAAGAAGACGGCGTCGCTGCACACAGCGTCAGCCCCTTCCCTTGCGGGAGGGGCGGATGCAGACGACGTACGTCGTCTGCACGGGGAGGGGCCTCTTGGCGAGAACTCGACGCGTCACCCCTCGCCCTACCCCCTCCCGCAAGGGAAGGGGGTGAAGAAAGTCAGGAAATCAGCCCAGCGCCAGCAGCGAATCCCGCACCCGGCTCAGATGCTTGAACAGCACCTTGCGGGCGGCTTCGGGGTCGCGCTCCTTCAGCGCCGCTACGATCTCGGTATGGTCGCGGTCGTAGCTGTTGCGGACCTCGGGCGTCACGCTGCGCTTCTTGAGCCGATACCAGTCGGGCTCGTTGCGCACCACATTGATCGCCTCGCACCAGGCCAGCAGGATCGCGTTCTTGGCGGCGCGGAAGATGGTGAGGTGGAGCTGCGCGTCCCAATGCTCGAACTCGGCCAGGCCCTTGGCCGCGATCGAGTGCTTCAGGGCGAGCTCGATCTGGGCGATGTCCTCGGCCGTGGCCCGGCTGGCGGCCAGCGCCGCCATCTGCGGCTCGATGATGATCCGGACCTCCATCAGGTCGGCGGGGCTCGCCCCCCTGAGCTTGGTGGTCAGGTCGCCACTCATGCTGCCATTCGCCAGGGCGGCCCCGTGGCCGTTATGGCCATTATGGCCGTTCGTGCCGTTGCTTCTCCCCTCATGGGGCGAGCGCACGAAAGTGCCCCGGCCGACATGGCGCTCGAGCAACCCTTCCTCTTCAAGGAGCTTGAGCACCCGGCGCAGGGTGTTGCGGGCGAGACCGAACTGCTCGGCGAGCGCGCGCTCGGGCGGCACCTGCCGGCCGGCCTGCCAGCCGCCATTGGCGATCTGGCTGCGGAGCTCTTCCGTGACAGTCTGAAGGCGGGCGGATTGTCCGTTTGTTGTCATGATATTTGATCCTTTGAACCAAGATTGAACCAATAAAATGGGCTGTGCAAGCCCAAAAAGTAGGCAGCCTGCCTCTTGACTCTGCCCATTGAGGGTGCAGAATCTCTAGGTCATTGGATCAATGGTTCAATTTTGGTTCAATCAGCGGGAGAGAGCGGGTGAAGCTGGTCGTTTACGAGCGCGAGGGACGTCGGGGCGTCGGTATTCTCGAGCAGGACGACCGGATCCGTCCCTACCGACTGACCGAGGCCGAGGCCGCCCATGGCCTCCAGGCCGTGATCGAGGCGAAGCTCGCCGGCCGGATCCTGCCGCTGGCCGACGTCACCCTCGCCCTCGACGGCGTCAGGCTGGTCGCCCCCTTCCCCCATCCGCGGCGCAACATCTTCTGCGTTGGCAAGAACTACTACGAACACGCCCACGAGTTCGCCCGCAGCGGGTTCAATTCCTCGGCCGCCTCCGGCGCCGTCCCCGATGCGCCCATCATCTTCACCAAGGTCCCGGAATGCGTGACCGGACCCTTCGACCCGGTCTTCATGGAGGCCCGGGTCTCGGCCGCGATCGATTACGAGGCCGAGCTCTGCGTGGTGATCGGCAAGGGCGGGCGCGGCATTCCCAAATCCGAGGCCATGGCCCATGTCTGGGGCTATACGGCCGTCAACGACGTGACCGCGCGCGACCTGCAGGCGAAACACAAGCAGTGGCTGATCGGCAAGTCGCAGGACAGCTTCTGCCCGATGGGCCCCTGCGCCGTCACCGCGGACGAGATCGACCTGGCAGACACCACCGTCCAGTGCTGGGTCAATGGCGAGCTGCGCCAGAACGCCAACACCCGCGACCTCATCTTCGACGTACCGACTCTGATCGAGGCGCTCTCGGCCGGCATCACTTTGTTGCCGGGCGATCTGATCGCGACCGGCACGCCGGTCGGCGTGGGCATCGGCTTCAACCCGCCCCGCTATCTCAAGCCGGGCGACAAGGTTCGGATCGAGATCGGCGGCATCGGCCGGATCGAGAACGAGTTCCAGGAATTGTCGGCCCGGCAGCGCAAGGGCTCGGCCGCATGAGCACGCAGACCATCGAACGCATGGCGGTCGAGGTCGAGGGTGAGGGCGACCCGGTCGTCCTGGTTCATGGGCTGGGCGGCAGCTCCAATACCTGGACGCCGCAGCTGGGCATTCTCTCGGGCCGCTACCGCATCATCCGCCCGGACCTGCAGGGCTCGGGCCGCAGCCCGCTGGGCTCGGGATCGCTCTCGGTCGACGGCTTCGTCGACAGCCTGATCCGCATGGTCAAGGTGCTGGGTGTCGAGCGCGCCCATTTCGCCGGCCATTCGCTGGGCACCATCATCCTGCAGAAGCTCGCCATCGCCGAGCCGCGGCTGGTGCGCAGCCTGATACTCTGCGCGCCGCTGCTGGCCCCGCCCGACCAGGGCCGCCAGGGGCTGAAGGATCGCGCTGCCAAGGCGCGGGCCGAGGGGATGGCCGACATCGCCGACGCCGTGCTCAAGGTCGCGATCTCCAACCACACGAAGCAGAACAATCCGGTCGCCTTCGCCGCCGCGCGCGAATCGCTGATGCGCCAATGTCCGAACGGCTATGGCGCCACCTGCGAGGCGCTGGCCGCGGTCGAGGCCGCCGATGTGACGCGCATCGCGGCCCCGACGCTCCTGATCGCGGGCGAGGACGATCCGGTGGCGCCGGCCTCGGTCGCGCGCACGATCGCCGACCGCATCAAGGGCGCGCGGCTGCATGTGCTGCCGCGCATCGCCCATTGGACGACCTTCGAGGCCGCCCCCGACGTCAACGCGCTGATGAAGGATTTCCTGGCGGCGCAACGCTGAATGACCGACTGACCGACGAACCGCCCGACGCCTTCCGCAAGATCCCGTTTCGACAAGGGACAGGAGGCCGGGCCCAACCCTTGGGAGGGACCTGACTATGGGTAACACGCTCTTCACCAACGTCCGCATTTTCGACGGCACCGGCGAGCATCCCTATACGGGCGAGGTGCTGGTCCAAGGCAACCGCATCAAGCATGTGGGCCGCGGCAGCCGCACCGTGCCTGTCAACGGCAACACCGTCATCGACGGCGCCGGCTGCACCGTCATGCCCGGCATGACCGAGGCGCATACGCATTTCTCCTGGAACAACGCGTCGAGCCTCGACGCGATCTTCCGCATGCCGCCCGAGGAGCACACGCTGCTCGCGGCGAGCTCGGCCAAGACCTATCTCGACATGGGCTGGACCTCCTGCGTCGGCGCCGCGGCCGCCAAGCCCCGCCTCGACGTGGTGATCCGCAACGCGATCAATTCCGGCCAGATCCCGGGCCCGCGCTATCTGGCGAACAGCCAGGAGATCGCCACCATGGGCGGTCTCGGCGACACCAACCCGCCCCATGTCGACGCGCCCGAGATGTCCTTCGGCTGGGTCGTGACGGGCCCTGAAGAGATGCGCAAGGCCGTGCGCATGTTCATCAAATACGGCGTCGATCTCATCAAGCTCAATCTCTCCGGCGAGGAGATGACCGACACCAAGGCGCAGGAAACGCCGATGGCGGAGGAAGAGATCGCCATGGCGGTAACCGAGGCGAAGCGTCGCGGCATCCGGGTCTGCGCCCATGCGCGCTCGGACGAGTTCGGTGCGGCTCTGCATCAAGCACGGCATCGAGATCATCTATCACGCCTCTTATTGCAGCGACGATACGATCGACCTGCTCGCCCAGCACAAGGACAAGTTCTTCGTGGCGCCGGGCCTGGGCTGGCTGGTCAACACCGCGCGCAATGCCGGCCCGTTCGGCATCAAGCCGGACTCGCCGCTCGGCATCTATTACGAGCGCGAGCTCCATATCGCGGTCGAGACCATGCGAAAGATGCACAAGAAGGGCATCCGCGTGCTGCCCGGGCGGCGATTACGGCTTCGCCTGGACCAAGCATGGCACCAACGCCAAGGATCTCGAATATTTCGTCGACATGGTCGGCATGAGCCCGATCGAGACGCTGGTCGCCTGCACCCGCTATGGCGGCCAGATCATGGGCAAGCCGAACGAGCTGGGCCAGGTGAAGCCGGGCTTCCTCGCCGACCTGCTGCTGATCGACGGCGATCCGGTCGCCAATATCCGCATCCTCCAGGATCGCAACCGCATCCTGGCCGTGATGAAGGACGGCGAGTTCTTCCGCACGCCCGACATGCAGCCCAGCCGGGCCCGGATCGCGGTCTAAGGCGCGAAGGATCCGGGTCCAGTGACGCGCTCCGACGGGCCGCCGGCTCGACGTTCGCTCTCGGCGCCGCGCGACCGCGCGGCCCCGGGCAGCGGGCGTTGCGCCCATCAGATGGCCGGGCTGATCACCGCCCTGCCGAAAACCAAAGCCGCGGCGCCTGCCGAGCTGCCGGACCCCGACACGCCGAATCCGGCGCCGGCCTCGACGAGGCGACGGGCGTGAAGCTCTTCCTGCTCACCTTCATGAACGGGCTCACGCTCGCCGCCCTCTATTTCCTGGTGGCGAGCGGCTTCACCCTGGTCTTCGGGCTGATGCGCAACGTCAATCTCGCCCATGGCTCGCTCTATCTGCTGGGCGCCTATCTGGGATACAGCGTCATCCAATGGACCGGCTCCTGGTATCTGGGCGTGGCCGCCGGCTTCCTCGGCATGGCGCTGGTCGGCCTGGCGATGCAGCTCCTGATCTTCCGCCATATGGAAGGCCAGGACATGCGCCAGACCATGGTGACGATCGGCATCTCGATCGTGCTGGCCGACATCATGCTGTGGATCTGGTCCGGCAACACCTATCAGTTCGAGGCGCCGGACATCCTCTCGGGCGTCGCCCATGTGCCCCTCGTGCGCGTCTATCCGGCCTATCGGCTGGTGGTGCTGGCGGTCGCGATCGTGATCGGCGTCGGACTCTCGCTGTTCCTCAACAAGACGCCGATCGGCATGATGATCCGCGCCGGCGTGGACGACCGCGCCATGCTGTCGGCAACCGGCGTCAATGTGCATCTGATCTTCGCCGTCACCTTCGCGATCGGTGCCGGGCTCGCCGGTTTCGCCGGCGTGGTCGGCGGCACCGCGCTCTCGATCGCGCCCGGCGAGGATATCCGCTATCTGCTGGCCTCGCTGGTCGTCACCATCGTCGGCGGCATGGGCTCGATCACGGGGGCCGCCATCGGCGCGCTCCTGATCGGCCTCGCCGAGCAGTTCGGCCTCGCCTATTCGCCGACCTATGGCGTGGTCTACACCTTCGTCATCATGGTCGTGGTCCTGGCCTTCCGGCCCCAGGGCATCATGGGCCGGCGAGCCTGAGGCCATGAGCAGCGTGAGCGACACCAACCAGGCCCCGACCTCGCTGCCGGCCCAGCTCGCCGGCAAGCTGCGGCCGCACCATCTGCTGGTCGCGGCCTTCCTGCTGGTCTATCCGCTGATCGCCAGCGACTTCTGGATCGTGCAGATCGGCGCCCAGACGTTCTTCCTCGGGCTGATCGCGCTGTCGCTGACCTTGCTCGCCGGCTATGGCGGCATGGTCTCGCTGGCGCAGCTCGCGACCGCCGGCGCCGCCGCCTACATGTATGCGATCTTCGGCCAGAACTCGGCCAATCTCGGCCTCGACTGGCCCTGGTGGGTGGTGATCCCCCTGGCGCTCGCCATCGCCGTCCTATTCGCGACCCTGGTGGGCGCGCTCTCGGTACGCACCGAGGGCATCTACACCATCATGATCACGCTCGCGATCAGCGTGGCCTTCTTCTATTTCTGCCAGCAGAACTACAGCATCTTCAACGGATTCAAGGGCTATGCCGGCATCGCGCCGCCGCATGTCTTCGGTGTCGATTGGCGGGCACCGGTGCCGTTCTACTTCCTGGCGCTGGGCTTGGGCGCCCTGGGATATTTCGGCGTGCTCTGGCTGTCGCGCTCGACCTTCGGCATCGCGCTCCAGGCAGTCCGCGACAATCCGCGGCGCATGGCGGCGCTGGGCTTCAATGTCCGCGCCCACCGCATCGCGGCCTATGCCGTGGCAGGGCTGCTCGCAGGTTTGGGCGGGTTGCTGCTCGTCTGGTACAACGGCCGCATCTCGCCCGGCACGATCGGTGTCGGCGGCGCCATCAACATCCTGGTGATCGCGATCCTGGGCGGCCTGCGCCGCCCGATCGGTCCCTTCGTCGGCGCGCTGCTGTTCGTGCTGCTCGACAATTTCGCGATCGACCTGATCGACCGCGAACGCTTCAACCTCGTGATCGGCATCGCCTTCCTGGCGGTGGTTCTGTTCTCGCCCGATGGCGTGCTCGGCCTGTGGGACGGGCTCAAGCGCCGGCTGGCCAAGACCGCGGCTCAACGCGGCAAGGATATGCGGACCCCGTAGCGGGTCATCCAAGATTGCCTAGCCTTCGATGCTGACGGCCGCAGCACCAATCCAGATCCAATGTGCGGTGAGCGGTGGGTAAGAAACGAAAAATGGGAGGAGTTGAAAAATGTTCTCACTAACACGACGCATTCTGCTGCAGGGCGCGGCAGCGGCCATGGTCCTCGGCCTCGCGGCCGGGTCGGCCAAGGCCGAAGACACCATCAAGATCGGCGTGCTCGCCACCTTGGAAGGCGCCTTCACGGTGCTGGGCGAAGACAGCATGCGCGGCTTCGAGCTGGCGCTCCAGCAGCATGGCGGCATGGCCGGCGGCAAGAAGATCGTGGTGGTCACGGGCTCGTCGGACGCCTCGCCCGACAGCGCCATCGCCGCGGCGCGCAAGCTGGTCGAGCAGGACAAGGTCGATATCCTGATCGGGCCGCTCTCGGGCTCCGAGGGCCTCGCCGTGAAGGATTACGCCAAGACCCAGCCGCAGGTCACCTTCGTCAACGGCACCTCGGCCGCACAGGACACCACGCTGCGCAATCCGGCGCCCAACTTCTTCCGCTTCACGACCGATGGCGTGCAGTGGCAGGCGGGCCTGGGCGAATATGCCTTCAAGGACAAGGGCTACAAGAAGGTCGTCGTCATCGCCGAGGACTATGACTTCCCCTACTCGCAGGTGATGGGCTTCATGACCGACTTCTGCAAGGCGGGCGGTCATGTCGTCAACAAGTTCTGGGTTCCGATCGGCACCAAGGACTATTCCTCGATCGTGTCCTCGATCCCCGACGACATCGACGCGGTCTATGTGGCCCTCGGCGGCGCCGATGCCGTCAACTTCCTCTCGCAGTATCAGCAGGCCGGCGGCGACAAGCCGATGGTCGGCGGCTCGATCACGGTCGACCAGACCGTGCTGGGCTCGGAAGGCAAGCGGAAGGACTATCTGATCGGCACGCCCTCGGCCGGGCCGATCGCCGATTCCTGGGACAATGCCGCCTGGAAGACCTTCGTCGCCGACTACCAGAAGGCCTTCCCGAAGGGCTTCCCCTCGCCGTCGCTCTTCGCCCATGGCTACTATGTCGAGACCCTGGCCGTGCTGACGGCGCTCGACAAGGTCAAAGGCGATCTCTCCGACAACCAGAAGGCGTTGCGGGAGACGCTCTCGACCCTGGTGATCGACACGCCCACCGGCAAGGTTCATCTCGACAAGAACCGCAACGGCGTGGCCGACATCTTCCTGACCGAAGTGTCGCAGGGCGCCGATGGCAAGCTCTACAACAAGGTGGTTCGCGTCATCCCGCAGGTGCCGCAGACCATGGGCATGGACGAGGCCGCCTTCCTGGCCATCGGCCCGGCCACCCGCGACAACCCGTCCTGCCCGTGACGGCAGGCGGATATTAGAGACGAGAAGACAGAACGATGAGCGAGACCGCGCTCCGGATCTCACGGGCGGGCTCCGCGAATGCCTTGGAGCTTCGCGGCGTCTCCCGTCATTTCGGGGCGCTGGTCGCGCTCAGCGACGTCAGCATCACGGTGCGCGCCGGCGAGCGACGGGCCGTGCTGGGGGCGAACGGTGCGGGCAAGACCACGCTGTTCAACGCCATCACGGGCGATTTCCCGCCCACCGCCGGCCGCATCCGCTTCTTCGGCGAGGATGTGACGCAGCTGCCCGTCCATGACCGCATCCGACGGGGCCTGCGCCGCACCTATCAGATCTCGATGGTGTTCAAGGGCCTCTCGGTCCTCGACAGCCTCTATCTCGCGGCCCGCGGCGTCTCGCGCGGCCGCTTCTCCTTCATCCGCCAGCATGACGGCGACCCTTCGCTCCAGGCCGCGCGCGAGATGCTCCATGCGGTCCATCTCGATCACATCGCCAACACGCCCGTCGCCGATCTGGCCCACGGGCAGCAGCGCCAATTGGAGATCGGCATGGCGCTGGCGGGCGCGCCGCGCTTCATCCTGTTCGACGAGCCGGCGGCGGGCCTCTCCCCGGTCGAGCGTCGCGAGCTGATCCAGATCCTGGGCGCGCTCCCGGCCCATATCGGCTACATCATCATCGAGCATGACCTCGACGTCGCGCTGCGCGTGGTCGAATCCGTGACCGTCATGCATAACGGCGCCCTCTTCAAGGAGGGCACGCCGGACGAGATCCAGAGCGATACCGATGTGCAGCGCATCTATCTCGGAGGCGCCCATGGCTGACCGCTGGGGCAGACCCGACATGGACGCTCCTAAGGGCGACCCCGCGAAACCGGCCAAGAGCGACGCGCCGGCGCTGGTCGTGCGCGACCTCCATGTCTATTACGGCCCCTCCCATGCGCTGCAGGGCGTCGAGCTGACGCTCCAGACCGGCGTCTTCGCCATCGTCGGGCGCAACGGCATGGGTAAATCGACCCTCTGCCGCACCATCATGGGCCTGACGCCGGCCGCGCGCGGCAGCGTCATGGTCACGGGCCAGGAGCTGTTGGGCCGCGCCTCGAACGACATCGTCGCGGCCGGCGTCGGCTATGTGCCGCAAGGGCGCCGGGTCTGGCCCTCGCTCACGGTCGACGAGCATCTGCGCCTCGCCGCGCGCTCGGGCCGCAAGGGCAGCTGGAATGTCGAGCGCATCTATGAGGCCTTTCCGCGCCTGGCCGAGCGCAAGCGCAACGGCGGCGGCCAGCTTTCCGGCGGCGAGCAGCAGATGCTGGCGATCGGGCGCGCGCTTCTCGCCAATCCCTCGCTCCTGGTGATGGACGAGCCGACCGAGGGCCTCGCTCCCGTCATCGTGCAGCAGGTCGAGCGCATGCTGCGCTGGCTCGCCGACGAAGGCGAGATCTCGGTGCTGCTGATCGAGCAGAATATCGGCGTCGCGACCCAGGTCGCGAGCCGCGTCGGCATCATGGTCAATGGCCGGATCCTGCGCGAGATGGCGGCGGCCGAGCTCGCCGCCGACCGCGAGCTGCAGCAGCGGCTGCTCGGCATGGCAACCCATGGTGAAGAGCCGGAGCCCGAGGCGCCGCCGCCCGAGGCCGAGACGACGGCCGAGCCGGCGACGACCATGTTCCGCGTTCGCCGGTCGGAGACATCCGATGAGCCGGAGCCGAACCCGCTGGCGGAGGTCGTCTTCTCGGTCGATCGCGCGCCGACGCGCTGGTCGGCGGGCAATCCGCTGATGGAGGCGCCGGCCCCGGTCCCTGCAGAGCCGGAAGCGGCGGCGACAATGGCCGAGCCGGAGCCCTCGGCCGCGCTCAGCCAGGTGCCGGTGGCGCGGCTGACCGGCCGTTCGGCCTATGTCGCCGGCACCTTCGACACCAAGGGCCGCGAGCTGGGATTCGTCGCCAACAGCCTGCGGCGGCTGGGCCTGCGCGTCGTCACGGTCGATCTCTCGACCACGCAGCGTCCCTCGGCCGCCGATGTCGGCCCGGCCGAGGTGGCGCGCTTCCATCCCAAGGGCGCCAATGCCGTCTTCACCGGCGATCGCGGCAGCGCGGTCGGCTCGATGGCCGAGGCCTTCGCGAAATTCATCCTCTCGCGCCGCGACCTGGGCGGCCTGATCTCGGCCGGCGGTTCCGGCGGCACGGCGCTCGCCACCCCGGCGATGCAGGCGCTGCCCATCGGCGTCCCGAAGGTAATGGTCTCGACGGTCGCGTCCGGCGACGTGAAGCGCTATGTCGGCCCCTCCGACATCTGCATGATGTATTCGGTGACCGACGTGCAGGGCATCAACCGCATCTCGGAGCAGGTGCTCTCCAACGCGGCCCATGCGCTGGCCGGGATGATCGCGCATCGCAGCGACGGGCGCGAGATCACGGCGACCAAGCCCGCCATCGGCCTCACCATGTTCGGCCTCACCACCCCTTGCGTGCAGCTCGTGGCCAAGACGCTCGAGCATCGCTTCGACTGCCTGGTGTTCCATGCGACCGGCACCGGCGGCCAGTCGATGGAGAAGCTCGCGGATTCGGGCCTGCTCGCGGGCCTCATCGACGTCACCACCACCGAGATCGCCGATTGCTTCATGGGCGGCGTGTTCTCGGCCGGCGAGGACCGGCTGGGGGCTCCCATCCGCACCCGGCTTCCCTATGTCGGCTCGGTCGGCGCGCTCGACATGGTCAATTTCGGCCCGATGGACACGGTCCCGGAGAAATACAAGGGCCGGAAGTTCCACATCCACAATCCCAACGTGACCCTGATGCGCACCACGCCGGACGAGAACGCGCAGATGGGGCGCTGGATCGCCGAGAAGCTCAATCGCTGCGACGGGCCGGTGCGGTTCCTGCTGCCGGAAGGCGGCGTCTCGGGCCTCGATGCGCCGGGCCAGTCCTTCTGGGACCCGGCGGCAGACAAGGCGCTCTTCGATGCGATCGAGACGCATCTGGTGAAGTCCGACCGGCGGCGCCTGATCCGCCTGCCCTTCCATATCAACGAGCCCGGCTTCGCCGCGGCGCTGGTCGCCAACTTCCTGGAGATCGCCGGGCCCATGACCGCTCAAAACCCCTGGGCCGCCTCGGCCTGACGAAAGAGACGACAAGAACGATGCCCAAACTCGACCGGAAGACATTGCTGGAACGCTTTCAGGGGATGGCCAGGCGCGGCGAGCCCATCGTCGGCGGCGGCGCCGGCACGGGGCTGTCGGCCAAATGCGAGGAGGCCGGCGGGATCGACCTGATCGTGATCTACAATTCCGGGCGCTATCGCATGGCGGGCCGCGGCTCGCTCGCGGGGCTCCTCGCCTATGGCAATGCCAACGAGATCGTGGTCGAGATGGCGCGCGAGGTGCTGCCCGTCGTGAAGAAGACGCCGGTGCTGGCCGGCGTCAACGGCACCGACCCCTTCTGCCTGTTCGATCCCTTCCTCGACGGCTTGAAGCAGCTGGGCTTCGCCGGCGTGCAGAATTTCCCGACCGTGGGCCTGATCGACGGCACCTTCCGCGCCAATCTCGAAGAGACCGGCATGGGCTATGGGCTCGAGGTCGACATGATCCGGCTCGCCCATGAGAAGGACATGCTGACGACGCCCTATGTCTTCAGCGCCGAGGAAGCTCGCGCCATGACCAAGGCCGGCGCCGACATCATTGTTTGTCACATGGGATTGACGACCGGCGGTGCCATCGGTGCGGAGACGGCGCTGACGCTCAAGGACTGCGTGCCCAAGATCAATCAATGGGCCGAGGCGGCGCGGAAGATCCGCAAGGATGTGCTGGTGCTCTGCCATGGCGGCCCGATCGCCATGCCGGCCGACGCCGAATACATCCTCAAACACTGCCCCGGCTGCAACGGCTTCTACGGCGCCTCCTCGATGGAGCGGCTGCCGACCGAGATCGCACTGACCGAACAGACCCGTCAATTCAAGGCCATCGCCGGCCCCGCCGGCAGCAAGGCCAAAAGAACGTCGAAGCGGCGCTGATGGCTTCCGCGTCGTCGTAGCCAAATAGGGAGAAAGCCATGTCTGGAGAAACGCTGGGTTGGATCGTCTTCTGGGTCATCGTGATCGCCATCGCGATCGCGATCGGCATCTGGGCCATGAACCGCCTCTATCGGCGCTCCTCGAAGGAGACCTCCTTCGTGCGCACCGGGCTGGGCGGCCAGAAGGTGGTGGTGAATGGCGGCGCCTTCGTGCTGCCGATCGTCCATGAGGTGACCCCGGTCAACATGAATACGCTGCGGCTCGAGGTACGGCGCGGCCGCGACAGCGCGCTCATCACCAAGGACCGCATGCGCGTCGATGTGGTGGCCGAGTTCTACGTTCGGGCCCAGGCGACGCCGGCGGCGATCGCGGCCGCGGCCCAGACGCTGGGCCGGCGGACCATGCAGCCCGACTCGCTCAAGGAGCTGGTCGAAGGTAAGTTCATCGACGCGCTGCGCTCGGTCGCGGCCGAGATGACGATGGAACACCTCCATGAAAAGCGCACCGAATATGTGAAGCGAGTGCGCCAGGCGGTGGCCGAGGATCTGCTACAGAACGGTCTCGAGCTGGAAAGCGTGTCGCTCACCGGCCTCGACCAGACCAACATGGAGTTTTTCAATCCCTCGAACGCCTTCGACGCCGAGGGTCTGACCCGGCTGACCGAGGAGATCGAGCGGCGCAAGAAGATCCGCAACGACATCGAGCAGGACACGCTGATCCAGATCCGCAACAAGAACCTGGAAGCCGAACGGGTCCAGCTCGATATCGACCGCGAGAGCGAATATGCCCGGCTGGAGCAGCAGCGCGAGGTCGAGACCAGGCGCGCCTCGCAGCAATCCACCCTCGCCCGCGAGCGGGCGGTGAGCGAGCGCGAATCCGAGGAAGCGCGGATCGATTCCCGCCTGCAGATCGAGCGCGCGAAGATCGCGCAGGAGCGCGCCCTCGACGAGGACCGGATCGCCCGCGAGCGCGACACGCAGCGCCTCGAGATCGACCGGCGCAAGGCGCTGGAGCTGGCCGAGCAGGATCGCGCCATCGCCATCGCCGCCAAATCCAAGGCACAGTCCGAGGCCCAGGCCGAAGCCGAGCTCGCCCGCGCCAAGGCGGTGTCGGCGGAGGAAAAGGTCTTCTCGGCGCGCGAGACCGAGATCGCGGAACGGCGCAAGCAGATCGAGCTGATCGCGGCCTCGCAGGATGCCGAGCGCGACGGCATCCGGGTCCGGCTCCAGGCCGAGGCCTCGCGCGCCGCGGCGGCTGACCATGCCGCTGCCGCGAGACTCACTGCCGAAGGCGAGGCCGAGGCCGACAAGATCCGCTCGCTCGCGGCCAAGCTGCGCTATGAGATCGAGGCCGAAGGCAAGCGTATGATGAACGAATCGCTGAACGTGCTGTCGCCGGAAGCGCGCGGCTCCGAGGCGCGGCTGCGGGTCATCGACCGCATCGAGGGCATCATCCGCGAAAGCGTCAAGCCGATGGAGAATATCGAGAGCATCAAGATCCTCCATGTCGACGGGCTGGGCGGCAGCGGCGGCAACGGCGCTGTCGGACCGGCGGGCGAGCCGCCCGCAAACTTCTCGGATTCGGTCGTGAACTCGGCGCTCCGTTATCGCGCCCAGGCGCCGCTGGTCGATTCCCTGCTGAAGGAAATCGGCCTCCAGGGCGGCGATCTGGGGCAGATCTCGAAGATGCTGGAGAAGACCGGCCCGAAGGAGAAATGAGGGCGGGATCCGCGCGAGCGGCACCCCCTCACCCTGCCCTCTCCCCCATCCTCCTTCGCCCTGCGGGCTACGGAGGACAGGAGGGGGAGAGGAAAGAAAAAATGACACCTTTCCATCTTCTCCCTCGCCCCGCGTCAGCGGGGAGAGGGTAGGGGTGAGGGGCCTGGATCGAAGAGCGAGATCGACGCATGGTAAAAGTCTACATCTCGAGCGTGATCGATGCGCCGGCCGACCGGGTCTGGGCGGTGATCCGCGATTTCAATGCGCTGCCGGCCTGGCATCCCGCCATCGCCGACAGCCGGATCGAGGGCAATCAGCCAAGCGACAAGGTCGGCTGCATCCGCAATTTCAACCTCAAGGCCGGCGGCAATATCCGCGAGCAGCTCCTGGCGTTGTCGGACTACGACTATGTCTGCACTTACGCGATCCTGGTCTCGCCCATGGGCGTGGAGAACTATGTCGCGACCCTGAAGCTCTCGCCGATCACCGACGGCAATCGCAGCTATGCGGAATGGACCGCCGAGTTCGACTGCGCGCCCGAGCGCGAGAAGAAACTGGCGGAGGATATCGGCCAGGGCGTGTTCCAGGGCGGCTTCGACGCGCTCAAGCGCCGCTTCCCGGCGGGACGCTAGGGCCACGGAAGACATGAACCCGTTCTTCTCCGCACTTTCTTCCCCTCCCCCCTTGAGGGGGAAGCTGGGGTGGGGGGTGGCCACGAGCTCGACGCGGGCCATGTTCGTGGGGCCCAAAGCTCTTTCATTATCGCGTCCTACGATCACCCCCCACCCTAACCTCCCCCTCAAG
>CAVOLB010000049.1:0-39213 GCA_963696655.1 uncultured Alphaproteobacteria bacterium | reverse complement strand
CGGAGGGGATGGGATTCGAACCCACGATAGAGCTTTAGGGCCCTATAACGGTTTAGCAAACCGCCGCCTTCAGCCACTCGGCCACCCCTCCGCACGACGAGAGGTTTGCCCCGGTTTAGGGGCCACGGCGTATGCCGGTGCCGTCTTAGGGGGTCCCTTCCCCTTTGTCAATTTTTCCACGCATTTCCGCGGGTCTGGCCGGGGTCCGGCGGGCCATTTTCGTGCGTTTCCGGGCGGCGGCGGGCGGGGGCCGAACGCCGGCCCCGAACCCGTCAATAGAAGGAATAGAGCGGCATCTCGAACACCGTCGAGACCGGATCGTAATTGTAGAGATCGTCATAGGAGCCCCGGCCGTCCTTGTTCTTGTCGGCCTTGTTGAACTGGCTGTTGATCTGCTTGACCAGCTGGTCGCGATAGACCTCGGTGGCGCCCGGCGTGCCGCCGAGATCCCGGACCAGCCCCTTGTTGAACTCGGCGGAGCTGACAGTGCCGTCCTTGTCGGTGTCGTAGGCGGCGAAGGGCGGAATGACCTCGTCGGTGGTGACGGTGCCGTCATGGTTCCGGTCGAGCGTCTGGCGCGCGGCCTCGATCTCGGCGGCGTCGATCTTGCCGTCATGGTTGGTGTCGAGCGTATCGAACTGGTGCAGGCCCGCCTGCAGCCACTCCTCCTGGGTCACGACATGGTCGTGATCGAGGTCGGCCTGAGTGAAGTTCGGATAGGAGGGCGGTTGTGCCAACTGCGGCGTGCTGCAGCCCGACAGCAGCAGCACCATACATCCCATGAACGCGGCCGCGCCCCGGCCGCCGCGTCGATCTTGCCTGGTCATCGCGATTGGTTCCCCTTTGCCCTGCCCCGCAGAATAGGGCAGCGGGCCCAAGACCGGCAATCCGGGTTTTTCGGGCCGCCTCCGGCGCCGCTCAATCGCCAGGACGCCTCAATCGAACGTCACCGGCGGCAGATACAGCAGCGTCGCGTTGGGCACGTTCTGGTACAGGTCGTCGTAGGAGACGGTGCCGTCGCCGTCCTTGTCGGCTTTCTTGAACTGGCGATTGAGCTGTTGGACCACCTGGTCGCGCTGGACGTCGGTGGCCCCCACCCCGCCGCCGAGATCCCGGACCAGCCCCTTGTCGAACTCATCGGCGCTGATGCGGCCGTCCTTGTCGGTGTCATAGGCCGCGACAGGCGGTGTCGCCTCGCCGGTGGCGAGCGGTTCGTCATGGGTCCGATCGATCGTCTGGCGCACGGCCTCGATCTCGGCAGCTTCCAGCTTGCCGTCATGGTTGGTGTCGAGCGCGTCATATTGCGCCAATCCGGCCTTTATCCATTCTTCCTGGGTCACGACATTGTTGTGATCCAGATCGGCCTGGGTGAAGTTGGGATAAGCGACCGACTGGGCGAGGCTCCGCGTGCCGGCGCCCGAGAGCAGCAATAGGGCTGCAAAGCCGATGCGTATCGTTCTTGACATGAAGACGCGTTCTCCTTGCCTGGTCATGATGGTCGCCCTCCGATCGTCGCGCGCAACCAGAAATAACCGGCGAGCGCCGAGACCAACGAGCCGCCAAATACGCCGAGCCGGATCGCCGTCGCATGGGCGAGATCGTCGAAGGCGAGCGATCCGATGAAGAGGCTCATGGTAAAGCCGATCCCGGCGAGCAGCGACACGCCATAGAACGCGGTCCAGCTCAGCCCCTCCGGCTTGCGGCACAATCCGACCCTGACCGCGAGCCAGCCGACGCCGAAGACGCCGATCTGCTTGCCGACGAAAAGGCCCAGCGCGATGCCGACAGATAAAGGCGCCGTCAGATCGGCGGCCGTGACGCCGGCGAAGGAGACGCCGGCATTGGCGAAGGCGAAGCTCGGCATGATGGCGAAGCTGACCCAGGGCAGCAGCATATGCTCGAGCCGCTCGAGCGGCGATTCCGCCTCGCCCGGCCCCGGGCCTGCGCGGACCGGAATGAACATGGCGACGGCGACGCCGGCCAGCGTCGCATGCACGCCCGATTTGAGCACGCAGACCCAGATGAAGACCCCGATCAGCAGATAGGGCGCCAGGCGCCGCACGCCGAGCCCATTCAGCGCCAAAAGCGCGAGGAGCCCCAGCCCCGCCAGCCCGAGCGAGACGAAGGAGAGATCGGCCGTATAGAAGACCGCGATGATGACGATGGCGCCGAGATCGTCGATGATCGCCAGCGCCAGCAGGAACACCTTGAGCGCCCCCGGCACCCGCGAGCCCAGCAGCGAGAGCACGCCCATCGCGAAGGCGATATCGGTCGCGGTCGGAATGGCCCAGCCCCGGAGGGCCAGGGTGTCGTGAGCGTTCAGGAAGTAATAGATCAGGGCCGGCACGACCATGCCGCCCAGCGCGCAATAGCCGGGCAGCGAGGCCTTGTTCCAGGAGGAGAGCTCGCCGACCACGAGCTCGCGTTTGATCTCGAGCCCCATCAGCAGGAAGAAGACGGCCATCAGCCCGTCATTGACCCAGAGCAGCAGCGGCTTGGCGAGGACGAGGGCGCCGAACTGCAGCGAGACCGGCAGGTTCAGCAACGCGTCATAGAGCCCATCCAGCGGCGAGTTGGCGATAATCATCGCCAGGACCGCGGTCGCCACCAGGATGATGCCGCTGGCCGCCTCGAGCTTCAGGAAATCCCGGATCATGCTGACCGGGGAGGACGGGCTGGCCATCGCGGGCCTCACCGAGGCTCGGATGGGGGCGGCGTGCCCGCCGCCTTGGGCAGTCCGCGCCGATGATAATGCACATGATCCGGCGAGGTCGTGCCGCCGGTGACGATGAAGGCCATCGCCTGGTCGACGGTCCAGTCGGTGAAGACGATATCCTTGACGGGGACGAGCTCGACATAGCCCGAGGTCGGGTTGGGCGAGGTCGGCACATAGACCGCTGCCAGCTCCTCGCCGCTATCGGCATCGAGGATGATCTTGGTGACCAGCCCGACCGCTTTCATGTCGGAGGAGGGAAAGTCGATCAGCACCACCTGCTGCCCCTTCGCGCCGCTCTGGTCGATCACGGTCAGCAGCCGCTTGATGCTGCGATAGATGGTCTCGACGAACGGAATGCGGCCGATCAGATACTCGAAAAAGTGAATGATGCGCCGGCCGAACACCTTGGTCGCGGCCCAGCCCAGCAGATAGAGAAACAGCAGGACGATCGCGATCGCCGCGATCGACTGAACGGCCGGCTCCTCCAGCCAGGTCGCCAGATTGGGATAGCGCTGCCCGATCCCGAGCGACAGCGCGTTGGCCCAGGGCCGCCCCACCCGCGACAGGTTCTCGAACAGAAACTCCAGAATGATCCAGGTGACCGTGAGGGGCGCGGCGGTCAGGAGACCGACGATCAGATAGCGCCCTGTCGACCGGATCGGTTTCTTCGGAGGCATCGGTCGGAGTCTTTTCCTTCGCAGAGGCTGGCTCGCGGCGACTCAAGGACCGATTCGCGGCGGCCGCCATCGAATCGCGACTCTAGACTGCGACGGCAGGGAGGAAAACCCACGATCGGACGTTCGAGCGTCGCGCCGGCCCTATCGCTGCCTGGCTCGAATCATCTTGATGATGCCGGAGAAGTCGGTACCGCCCTCGCCGGCCTTCGCGAAGGCCTCGTAGAGCAGCGTGGCCTGATAGCCCAGCGCCGTGTCGACGCCCGCCTGCATGGCCGCCTCCTGCGAGAGCGACAGGTCCTTCAGCATCAAGTCGGCGGCGAAGCCCGGCTTGTAGTCGCGATTGGCCGGCGAGGCGGGAACGGGACCCGGCACGGGGCAGTAGCTGGTGAGCGACCAGCATTGGCCGGAGGATTTCGAGGACACGTCGAACAGCTTCTGGGCATCGAGCCCGAGCTTCTCCGCCAGAACGAAGGCTTCGCCCACGGCGATCATCGAGATGCCGAGGATCATGTTGTTGCAGATCTTGGCCGCCTGGCCCGTGCCGGCGGCCCCGGTATGGACGACGGTCCGGCCCATCTTCTCCAGGATCGGCCGGGCCCGCTCGAAACCCTCTGCCGGGCCGCCCACCATGAAGGTCAGGGTCCCCGCCTCCGCGCCGCCCGTGCCGCCCGAGACCGGCGCATCGAGCATCGTCTTGCCGTTGTTCTGCGCCGAGCGCGCCACATCCCGCGCGGTCTTCACATCGATGGTGGAGCAGTCGATGAGCAGCGTGCCGGGCTTGGTCGCCGCGATGATGCCCTCGTCGCCCAGATAGACGCTCGCCACATGCTTTCCCGCCGGCAGCATGGTGATGACGATATCCGCCGTCGCGGCCGCCTCGACCGCCGAGCCCGCGGCTTCGGCGCCGGCCTCCACGATCGCCTGGAGCGAGGACTGGACGACGTCATGGGCCCGGAGCTTGAAACCCGCCTTCAGCAGATTCCGCGCCATGGGTCCGCCCATATTGCCGGTGCCGATGAAGCCGATGCTGGTCATGGGAGGCCTCCCTTGTCGGTCGTCAGTTGAGATCGAGCGGCGCGCCCGCCGCCGGCTCGAAATAGCGGGCCACGGTCGCGTCGTCCACCGCGTCCAGCCGCGAGGGATTCCAGCGCGGCTTGTTGTCTTTCTCGACGATCAGCGCGCGGATTCCCTCGGCGAAGTCGGAATCCTCGTCCATGCGGCTGACGATGTTCCATTCCATGCGCACGCAATCCTCGAAGCTCTTGCGGCGGCCTTCGCGCATCAGGCGGAAGGTGAGAGCGAGCGCGGTCGGCGACCGGGTCGCCAGGGTGGCGCGCGTCGCCGTCGCGAAATCGCCGGTATCCTCGGCCAGGCTCCGCATCACCTCGCGCAGCGTCGCCTGCCCGAAATGCCGGTCGATCTCGGCCCGCCGGGCCAGGATCGGCGCCGGCCCCACCGCCTGACGGTAGCGGTCGAGCGCCGCATCGATGCCGCCGGTCGCATTCGCCAATTCTTCTTCGACATGATCGAGATCGGTGCGCAATAGATGATGCGTGCCGAAGCCCACCGCCATGGCGTCCGCCGTCGCCAGCCGCGTGCCCGTCAGGCCGAGGAACAGCCCGATCTCGCCCGGCATGCGCGGCAGCACATAGGAGGCGCCGACATCGGGCACCAGCCCGATCGCCGTCTCCGGCATGGCGAAAGCGACATGCTCGGTGACGATCCGATGGCTGCCATGGACCGAGACCCCGACCCCGCCGCCCATGACGATCCCGTCGACGAAGGCGATATAGGGCTTCGGGTAACGGCGGATCAGGGCGTTGAGGCGATATTCGTCGCGCCAATATCGGTGCATGAAGGCCGCGCCTCTCTCCGGGAACTGCCTGACATCGCCGCCGGCGCAAAAAGCCCGGTCGCCCGCCTGGCGGATAATGACGGCCTCGACGCCGCTGTCGCCCGCCCATTCCCGCAACGCGGCCTCGATCGACAGCGTCATGCCGTGAGTGAGCGCGTTCAGCGCCTTCGGCCGGTTCAGGAGGATCTTCCCCAGCCGGCCCTTCCGGGTCAGGACGACGTCGTTCTGCGGCATCGTCAAGCGAGCGCCAGTCCCGCCATCAGGCGCCGCGCGATGATGACGCGCATGATCTCGTTGGTGCCCTCGAGGATCTGGTGGACGCGCACATCGCGCAGGAAGCGCTCGATCGGGTAATCCTTGAGATAGCCATAGCCGCCATGGAGCTGCAGCGCCTCGTTGCAGATGGCGAAGCCCGCATCGGTGGCGAAGCGCTTGGCCATCGCGCTGTAGACGGTCGCCTCCGGATCCTGGGCGTCGAGCCGGGCCGCAGCGCTGCGGATCATGAGCCGCGCCGCCTCAAGCTCGGTCGCCATGTCGGCGAGCTTGAACTGGACCGACTGGAACTCGTTCAGGGCGTGGCCGAACTGCTTGCGGCTCGCGACATGCTCGCGGGCCAGCTCCAGGCAGGTCCGGGCCGCCCCCAGCGAGCAAGCGCCGATATTGATGCGGCCGCCATCGAGCCCGCCCATGGCGATGGAGAAGCCCTGCCCCTCCTCGCCCAGGCGGTTGGCGACCGGCACGCGGGCATTCTCGACGATGAGCATGGCGGTGGGCTGCGAATTCCAGCCCAGCTTGCGCTCCTGCTTGCCGAAGGAGAGCCCCGGCGTCCCCTTCTCGATCACCAGGCAGGAGATTCCCTTGGGCCCGTCCACGCCGGTGCGCACCATGCAGACATAGAGGTCGGAACGATCCGCGCCCGAGATGAAGGCCTTGCTGCCGTTCAGCAGGTAGTGGTCGCCCTCGCGCACGGCCTTGGTCTTGAGCGCCGCCGCGTCCGAGCCCGAGCCGGGCTCGGTCAGGCAGTAGCTGGCGATCTTCGCCATGCGGGTCATGTCGGGCAGATAGCGCCGGCGCTGCTCCGGCGAACCGAAGCGATCGACCATCCAGCTCGCCATGTTGTGGATCGAAAGGAAGGCCGCGGTCGAGACGCAGGCGGCCGAGAGCTCCTCGAAGATGAGCGCCGCCGCCAGCCGGTTGAGGCCGGAACCGCCGAACTCCTCGCCGACATAGATCGCGGCCAGCCCCAGGGAAGCGGCCTCCCGAAGCTCGTCGACGGGGAAGATCTTCTGTTCGTCCCAGCGCGCGGCATGGGGCGCGAGCCGGGTTCGCGCAAAGCTCCGCGCGGTCTCCTGAACCGCCTTCATATCGTCCGTCAAGAACAGATCCATTGCCTCGCCTCCCGAAACCCGACCCGCGCGCATCTTAACGTTGAGCGCGTCCCCGATCGTCGCCTGCCGTTCGATGCCAATCTACAATCACACAAAGAAAATGTGCCAATTATCGCGACATGGAGGCTTGGCGCTGATCTGCCGGGCTCTTTTCGTCACGTCCGGCACCACCGGCACCGTATTCGGATTCGGTCGGAAGCCTCCCGAGCCCCTCCCCCGGCGCGACGTTGCCGTTTGATGCAGGCTATGGAAAAGGCGATACTCTAAACTCGTGAATCGCCGGAATGAAACGAGCTGTCTTCGACCGCAAGCGACGGAGTGTCCCTTCGGTCGGGCGCAGGACAGGCATCGGAGCCGACAATCGTGATTGAGGATTTAGCGCCGCGCCTCCAATCCATCGTCAATGCCGTCCCCGATGCGATCATCACGATCGACCGGAACGGCATCATCGACTTTTTCAATCCTGCTGCCGAGCGCATGTTCGGCTATCGCGCGGAAGAGGTCGTCGGCAAGAACGTCAAATGCCTGATGCCTGCGCCCTATCGGGAGCAGCATGACGGCTATCTGTCGCGCTACCTCGAAACCGGCGAAAAGCGGATCCTGGGCATCGGCCGAATCGTCGTGGGGATGCGCAAGGACGGAAGCACCTTTCCCATGGAACTGGCGGTGGGCGAGGCCTCGATGAACGGCCAGCCGGTCTTCGCCGGCCTGATCCGCGACATCTCCGAGCGCCAGGCCATCGAGCGGCAGCTCCACGAAGTTCAGGCGGACCTGATCCATGTGTCCCGCCTCAGCGCCATGGGCGATCTCGCCTCGGCGCTGGCGCATGAGCTCAATCAACCCCTGACGGCCATCAACAACTACGTGCTCTCGGCCCAGCGCCTTCTGCATGGCAGTGCCGAGCAACGCCAGCGCGCCTTCGACGTTCTGACCAAGACAGCCGAGCAAGCCATGCGGGCCGGCGATATCATCCGCCATCTGCGGAACTTCATCCAGCGACACGAACCGGAACGCGAAGCCCACGATATCAACAGGGCCATCGACGAGGCCGCAGCGCTCGCCTTCATCGGAATGAAGGAGAAGAACGTCGATCTGCAATTCGACCGCGGTACCGAGATTCCGCCGGTAACCGTCGACAAGATCCAGGTTCAGCAGGTCATCATCAACCTGATCCGCAATGGCGTCGATGCCATGGACGGGATGACGCGCCGGAAGCTGACCCTGACCACGCGCGCGGATGTCAAAGAGGTGACGGTCAGCATCGCCGATACCGGATCCGGCGTGTCGCCCGAGGTCGCCGGGCGGCTGTTCATGCCGTTCGTGACGACGAAGGCGGAGGGCCTCGGCGTGGGCCTCTCGATCAGCCGCACCATCATCGAGAGCCATGGCGGCTCGCTCTGGTTCGAGAACAATGCCGACGCCGGTGCGACCTTTCACTTGACGCTGCCGATCGGCAAAGGGGACGGGAACGGTGGCTCCTGACTCCGTTGTCTTCATCGTCGATGACGATGACGCCGTTCGCGATTCGTTGGTGACGCTTCTCGACAGCCGAGGATATCGCACGCAATCGTTCCCTTCGGCCGAGACGTTCGTGGACTTCTTGAAGGCACCGCCAGCCGCGGGATGCCTTCTGTTGGACGTCAATCTGCCCGGCGCGAACGGATTGAGCCTTTTGCGGCGGATGTCCGAGCGATTTCAGGACATGCCCGTTCTGATGATTACCGGCATGGGCCAGGTCGCCGTTGCGGTCGAGGCCATGAAGGCCGGCGCTCTCGATTTTCTCGAAAAACCCCTGGATCCCGACCGGCTGTTTGCGCTCGTCGACCGGGCCTTTGATATCTCGGCAAAGGCGAGCGCCTCGACCGAAGAGCGTCGCCGGGCCAGGGCCCGTCTGGACCACCTGACGCCGCGGGAACTTGCGGTGTTCGAGCAGTTGGCCCTGGGGAAGACCAACAAACAGATCGCGGCCGAGCTGGTGATCAGTCCGAGAACGGTCGAAATTCACCGCGCCAACCTGATGGATAAACTTGAAGCCACCAGCGTCGCTGACCTCATCGGGCTGTCGGCCGCGGCCCGAACCAAGCGCGATACCGGCGAATAGAGTCGGCATGAAACTGCGATACCGGCCTCCCGGACATGCGGATGACCTAGATCAACGCATCTCAGCATTGGATACGGTCAGATCGTCCGAGGAACTGGTGGGATTCATGGGTCGCACGGGCCGGACAATTTGCGTCATCGACGACGACGAGGCCGTCAGGGATTCCCTTCGGATCCTGCTGGAGCTCGAGTCCTTCGATGTCCAGACCTTCGAAACCTGCGAGGATTTTCTGGCGTGGTTGCCGGGACATGCCAAGCTTTGCCTGATTCTCGACCTCCATCTGCCCGGCATGAGCGGTTTCGAGCTGCTGGAGCGGCTGGCGGCGGAGGGCCAGGCCTTTCCAACGATCCTCATGACGGCGCGATCCGATCGCGCGGTTCGGCTCCAGGCCGCCAGCCTGGGCACCCTGACCCTGCTGGACAAGCCCATCGAATTCGCAAGCCTTATCAATGCCCTGGATGGCTCCCCGGCGACTAAGTAGTGACTACTTAAGTATTGGCTGCGGATTTCCCCACCCCCGCAATTCCGACAGAGTGGCCTCACTCAAGCCTGCAGATCGGAACCAATTGGGGGTATGTCATGATTTCAGTAACGGGCAGCGCGCCGCGGCAGCAGCAGATCTCAAGCCGGGGCCCCATCGGTTACACTCCCGGCGGTTCGACGATCGATCTGAGGACGATGGCTGGCCATTTGCCGGAAGGCAAAACGGCGAGGACCCGGCATCTCGAGCCCGGAGAATTGCTGTTTCTGCAGGATGACCCGGTCGACAGCGTTTACGTTCTTCAAGAAGGCTGGGCCTTCCTTTGCCAGGATCTGAAGGACGGGCGCCGCCAGATTCTGGATTTCGTCTTGCCGGGCGACTTGGTCGGGCTGGGCGTCGTCGAGGCGGCGTCTTATGGGGTCGAGGCCCTGACGGCCTGCAGGTTTGCCAGCTACTCGCGTGGCGCCTTCTTCGAGAGCATCGGCCGGCAGCCGGCGCTGGGCGTGTCGCTCGTACGGTTGCTCGCCGCCGTCGAGGCTCGCGCGCTCGAGCACGTTACCAGCCTGGGTCGCCGCACCGCACGCGAAAGAACCGCGCACCTGCTTCTGGAGCTGGTGAAACGCTTGAAGCGCGCGGACGGCAAGGTCGATATGAAGACGCTCGATCTGCCCTTGATGCTGAGCCATGTGGCTGATGCGCTCGGTCTGGCCAGCGAGACCGTCTGCCGCTGCCTCTCCGGCTTGAGAAAAGACGGCGTCCTGGTGCTGCGCGAACGTCGGTTGGAAGTGCTGGATCTCGATCGTCTGGCCGAAGAGGCCGGAGTGTCGGACCATGACGAGTTCGAGCAGGGTGTTCCGCCGTCACGGGCACGACGGATCGCGGCCTGAAGGCCGACCGGCCGGCGGATGTCCCGATAAACCGGGTCAAGGCGGCTTGGCCCGCATCGGCCCAGGCGAGGATTCGAGCCCGTTTTGTTCAAGCTTGATCTGAATCAAAGATCGGCTGGCGCGAAGCGCTGTTATATTGGGGTTCGGCTTCTCCTCAACGAGGGCGATATCACCGATGGATACGCCGATCGAGATCGTGTTTCGCAATATGAGACCTTCGTTTCGCGTCCGCGATCGAATCGAGGAGTATGTCGACAAGCTCGATCGCTTCGACCAACGGATTCAGCGCTGCCAGGTGGTCGTGCAGTCGCCCCGCCAGCATCAGCATCCGGAGGGCACACTGCCGCATCATGTCACCATCCGTGCCGCGCTGGCGAACGGCGAGATCGTGATCAGGGAGCGCCGGCCACGGGCCAGCGCTCTGTTTGCCGTCAAGAAAGCCTTTGAGACCCTGGCGCATCGCCTCGAGGACTCGGCCCGCGCGCGTCAGGACGGCGGAATACCCGATGCGACGTCGAAATCCTTCGCAGATTTACGATCCACCCGTCGCGGGTTTTTCGGGCCGCCGGAGACTTAAAGCCGCTCTGCCCTCATGGCACGGCTTTCAACCGCGGAGATAGGGTGCCCAGAATGCCGAAGAAATCAGCAACGCCGCCGCGGCGCACGCGCCCCACTCACGACGAAATCGTTTCCCTGGTCGGGGATCTCGAGGACGCCGTCATCGCGGCCATCGCCAAGACAGGCGCGAGCTATGCCGAGATCGAGCAGGCCGCCCGCTGGGCCGGTGCCGAGACGGATGAACCCAGACCGAATGCCCATGGCCTGTCGCCTCTGGCCGAGGCTGTCTACGACATCCTGGCGGCGGATTCCAATTTCGTCGGCGCCGAGGACCGGCCCCAGACTCCCTGATCGTCGTTTGCCGGAGGCTCTCGCTCCCTTGCCGATGCGGCATCCATAGCCAGCGTCAGGCGATCCGCTGCGTCGCCGCCGTCAGATAGCCGAGGGCGTTTTCGATCGTCCGAAGACGGGGATAATCCTTCTCCGGAATTGGAATCTTCAGCTGCTCCGCCAGCGCAATGACAAGGTTCAGAAAGCCGATCGAATCGATGTCGAGCTCCTCGCGGAAATCGACAGCAGGATCGAGCTTGGACAAATCGGCTTCGGGCGCGATATTGCCGATCTGCTGAAGCAGCGCGGCCTTGATCTCGTCACGGTTCATAGCTGCTCCGGGGCCCGTAGAAGGTCCGCAATCGCCCGCAAGAGCAATGCGCCACGATGGCCGTCGCTGACGCGGTGGTCCGCAGCCAGCGTCAGATGGCAAATCTGACGCGGCACCACCTCCCCTTCCACCACCCAAGGCTCCGCCGTGGGCGTTCCGGCGCCGAGGATAGCCACTTGCGGCGGGTAGATGACCGGGATCACCCAGTCCGCGCCGCGTTCGCCGAGGCTCGTCAAGGTCACCGTCGGATCGGCCATCTCCGAGCTGCGAAACCGGCCGGCGCGCACCCGATTGGCGAGATCGCGCATTTGTGCCATGAGCCGATCCAGCGGGAGCTGGTCGGTGTCATGGATGGCGGGAGCGATCAGGCCGCCGCCCCGCAAGGCGAGCGCCATGCCGACATGGATGGCTTTGGACGGTTCGAAACGGCCGTCCCGATAGAACCCGTTGAACTCCGGAAACTGGCGAAGGGCCATCGCCGCTGCTTTCAGAAGCAATGCACCGAACAGCAGGCGGTCTGCCGGCGCGCGGTCCGCATTGCGCGCCGCAACCCAGTCGAGGCTGGCCGTGATGTCGGCCGCGTGGCCGAGATAATAGTGGGGGATCTCTCGTTTCGACCGGGCCATCGCGGCGGCGATCGCCGTGCGCATGCCCTCCGGGCCGCTCGGTTTTTGCGGCCCAGGAGCGACTCCGGTCCTGGCCGCCGGTCCCGCCGGGGCACGACGCAGGGCCGCCTCGACATCGACAAAGATCACAGCCCCCTCCGGACCGCTGCCTTCGATTCCGGACAGATCGAGGCCGTGCTCGGCCGCGAATTTCCGAGCGGCGGGCGATGCCTTGATCTCGCCGCCGGGCAAGGCAGCGAGGACGGCGGGGCGGGGCGTCACCGGCGCTGGCCGAGCCGCCGGCGGCGCCTGGACCAGAGCCGGCGACAATGGGGGCTCCGGCATCGCCTTCTCTCCTTCCGCGCGGATCGTCGCCAGGGGGGCTCCGACGGGAACGGTCTGGCCCACCTCCGTCATCAGCCGCTCGACGACACCCGCCTCGAAAGTCTCGATTTCGATCGCGCCCTTCTGGGTCTCGACCACGGCGAGGATGTCGCCGCTCGCAACCTTGTCGCCGGGCTTCTTCAGCCACTCGACGAGGGTGCCGGCCTCCATGTCCGCGCCCAGGGACGGCATCCGGAAGAGGCCCATCAGCGCCCCACGGCCGCACGTGCCGCCGCGACAATTCTGTCAGGCTGAGGCAGGGCTGCGTCTTCGAGATGCTTGGGATAGGGAATCGGCACCTCGGCGGTGCAGACGCGTCCGACCGGCGCGTCGAGCGACCAGAAACACTGCTCCATGATCCGCGCCGCCACCTCGCCGGCCAGGCTGCCGGTCCGCCAGCCCTCATCGACGATCACGGCGCGGCGCGTCCGTTTCACCGAGGCCATCACGGTCGCATCGTCGAGCGGGCGCAGGGAACGCAGGTCGATCACCTCCGCGTCGATGCCGAGACTGGCCAATTGCTCGGCGGCGGACAGCGTCTTCCAGAGCGATCCGCCATAGGTGACGAGGGTGATATCGCGCCCCGGCCGCCGCACGGCCGCCTTGTCGATTTCGACGGCGCCTGCGTTCTCGGGCAAGGAGCCCGTCATGTTGTAGAGCATGACGTTCTCGAAGATCACGACCGGATCCGGCTCTTGGAGGGCGGTCCAGAGCATGCCACGGGCGTCCACGACTGTCGCCGGCGCCAGCACGCGGAGACCGGGAATATGCGCATACCAGTTCTCGAGCGAGTGGGAATGCTGCGCCGCCAACTGCCGGCCCGCCCCCGTCGCCATCCGGATCACGAGAGGAACCGAGAATTGCCCGCCCGACATATGCCGGATCGTTGCGGCGCTGTTGAGGATCTGATCGAGACAGAGCAGGCTGAAATTGACCGTCATCACCTCGACGATCGGCCGCATGCCGCCCATGGCCGCGCCGATGCCGGCACCGACGAAGCCCGCCTCCGAGAGCGGCGTGTCCCGGATGCGCTCGGGCCCGAACTCGTCGAGAAGTCCCTTGCTCACGGCGTAGCAGCCGCCATAACGGCCGACATCCTCGCCCATCAGGAACGCCTGCGGCAGGCGCTGCAGTGCGTCACGAATGGCCGCCCGCACCGCCTCGCGGTAGGTGGTGGCGTTGCCGTCGGCCGCGGCTTGCGTCATGGCGCGGCCCTCGGTGTCTGCACGTCGCGCAACAGGTCCGCCGCCGGCTCCCAGCTGCCGGCCTCGGCAAACGCCACGGCTTCCTGCACCTCCCGCGCGACCTCCGCTTCGATGGGCGCGAGATCGCTTTGATGGAGGATGCCGGCCTCGACCGCCCATTTCTCCAGACGCTCGATCGGACAGCGTTTCTTCCAGGCTTCCACCTCCGCCTTGGGCCGGTAGAGCTGGGCGTCGAACATCGAATGGGCCCGGAACCGATAGGTCCGGCATTCGAGAAAGACCGGGCCGCTGCCCTTGCGGATCGTCTCGAGCGCGCCGCGGGTCGTGCTTTCCACCGCGACCACATCCATGCCGTCCACTGCGGTCGATGCCATGCGATAGCTCTCCGCCTTGCGATGGATGTCCGTTTCGGATTCCGAGATGGCCAGCGCGGTCCCCATCGCATAGAGATTGTTCTCGCAGACGAACAGCACGGGCAGTTGCCAGAGGGCCGCCAGGTTCATGCTCTCATGGAACTCGCCTTCAGCGACAGCGCCCTCGCCAAAGAAGCAGACTGTCACGTTGGCTCTGTTCTGCATCTTGTCCGCCAGCGCCAATCCCACCGCGATCGGCAGCCCGCCGCCGACGATGGCATTGCCGCCATAGAAGCGCGTCGCTGCGTCGAACACATGCATGGACCCGCCGCGTCCGCGGCTGCAGCCTTCGCGCTTGCCGAACATCTCGGCCATGAGCGGGCCCATCCCGATTCCGCGCGCCAGCGCATGACCATGTTCCCGATAGGTCGAGACGATCGCGTCGGCGGGGCCGAGCGCCTGGTTGACTCCGACCGCAATCGCCTCTTCGCCGATATAGAGATGCAGGAACCCTCTGATCTTCTCCTGCGTGTAGAGCTCCGCGCATTTCTCCTCGAAGCGACGGATGCGCAGCATCTCCTTCGTCAGCGACAGGATGTGGGCTCTGCCCAGATGAGTCTTGGGGGCCGTCGATGCCGTCATCGCGTATCGCTTTCCAGCGTCGAGAGATCGCCCTCGGGCAGGCCGAGCTCGCGCGCCTTGAGCAGGCGGCGCATGATCTTGCCGCTTCGGGTCCGCGGCAGGCCCGCTTTGATATCGATCTCGCGCGGCGCGACCGCGGCCCCAAGACGGGTGCGCGCAAAGCCGAGCAGCTCCTTGCGCAAGGCGACGCTGTCCTCGTGACCTTGCTTGAGCACGACGAAGGCCTTGACCGATTCGCCGATGATCGGATCCGGCTTGCCGATTACCGCCGCCTCCAGGACCGCAGCATGCTCCATCAAGGCGCTCTCGACCTCGAACGGCCCGATCAGATGGCCGGCGGACTTGATGACGTCGTCCGACCGTCCGACGAACCAGAAATATCCGTCCTTGTCGCGGGTCGCGAGATCGCCCGAAAGATACCACTCTCCGACGAAACACTTCTCATAGCGTTCCGTCTCGCCGAGATAGCCCCGAAACATCGAGGGCCATCCGCGCTTCAGGGCCAGTTCGCCGAGGGTGTCGGGCGCGGTCACCTCGCGTAGCTCTCCATCCCGGGTGCGCTCGACGATCGCCGCTTCGATTCCTGGCAACGGGCGCCCCATCGAGCCCGGCTTGATGGTCATGGCGGCATAGTTCGCGATCATGATTCCGCCGGTTTCGGTCTGCCACCAGTTGTCATGAAACGGCCGGCCAAAAGCGCCGACGCTCCAAACGACCGCTTCGGGATTCAAGGGTTCGCCGACGCTGGAGAGAAATCTCAATCGCGACAGATCGAAACCTTCCGCCGGTTTCGGACCTAGCCTCATCAGCATGCGGATCGCCGTCGGCGCCGTGTACCAGACCGTGACTTTCTGTTCCTGGAGGATCCGGAACCAACGCAAGGCGTCGAATTCGGCCTCGTCCACGATCATCGTCAGACCGTTGGTCAGCGGCGACACGATTCCATAGGATGTGCCGGTCACCCAGCCGGGGTCGGCGGTACACCAGAAGATATCGTCGCCGTGAAAATCGAGCGCATATTGACCGGTGACGTGGTGCGCGACGACGGCCTCATGCACATGAAGCGCACCCTTGGGCTTCCCGGTTGTCCCGCTGGTGAAATGGAGCAGCGCAACATCGCCCGGCCGGGTCGGCACGATTGCGAAATCCTCGCTTTCGGCCGCCATTACTCCCTCGAAATCGAGCGATCCGCTTGGTGCCGTCTCACTCCGGCCGCCGACCAGCAGCACATGCCGAAGCCCCGGCAGCCGATCGCGAACGGGCGCCACCTTCTTGCGGTAATAGGCCTCGGTCGTGACCAGGACGCGGCCGTCGCCCTTCGACAGACGCGCCTCCACCGGCTCCGGCCCGAAGGCGGAAAAGAGCGGCGAGAAAACACATCCCGCCTTCAAGCTCCCGAGCGCGGCGATGTAGAGAGCGGGCTGGCGGCCCAGCAAGGTGAAGACGCGCTCGCCCGGCCTCAGCCCGAGCCGGACCAGAAGATTGGCAAAGCGATTGGTGGCCCGGCGAAGCGCCTCGTAGCTGAAGTCCTGAATCCGGTCGTCCTTGCCGATCCAGCGCAGGGCCAGCTTGTGACCCATCCCGGCCTGGACATGGCGGTCGACCGCCTCATGGGCGATGTTGAGCCCGCCGCCGGGCAGGCCGCTCAACAGGGCCCGCGCGGCTACCCAGGAGAAATCCCGGCAGGCGCCTTCATAATCGGCCAGCCGTGGCGACGCTCCCGACGGCGGCGGTTTGCTGATCGTGGCGAACGGCATCGCCCACTCCCTGGCCCAATCGCTAAAATCTGGGCGGATATCAACGGTTCCGCCTTGATCTCGATCAACGTCGCCCGCCCCAGCCAAGTCCTAATCTTGGCGCGAAAAAGTGGAATCCGCTGGGACCGGAGATGTCAAACGGGGATCGAGCCGCGCCAGCCCCCGACCCATGGCTCTCGCATCCCTGTCGGCTCACGCCGCCCGCGGATCCAGACACAAGCCACCAACGGAGACATCATGAATGCCCATGACATCATGACGACGGACGTCCTGTCGGTGACTCCCGGCACCGGAGTTCGGGACATCGCGTTGCTCCTGCTCCGCAACGGCATCAGCGCCGTGCCTGTCGTCGATGGCGCGGGCGTCCCGGTTGGGATGGTCAGCGAGGGCGACCTGATCGGTCGCAAAGGGGCCGAACGGCAGGCCCGCCGCGATTGGTGGCTGACGCTGCTTGCCGAGGGCGAGGCGCTTCATCCGGATTTCCTCGCTACGGTCCAGGCTTCGCCGCAAACCGCCGCGGATGTCATGTCCTCCCCGATCGTCACGGTCGACGAAAGCATCCCTGTTGCGGAGATAGCCCGGATCCTCTCGGATCACGGATTCAAACGAGTGCCGGTGCTGCGAGAGGGCCGCATGGTCGGGATCGTGAGCCGCGCCGACCTGGTGAGGGCCATGGCGTCCGAAAGCCCGGGAGAGACCGTACCCTCTCACGCCCATCGCGCGCCCGCCGAGCCGAAGCCGGTCCACCGTCGCGACGAACCGGGCGCATCCGTCGCTCCCGACCGCGAACCGCCCCCCGCCGCCCCCGGGGCGCAGGCCGATGCGCTGACGGCCGATCATTTCCGGCACCTGACCGAGGACTTCAAGGAGCAGCAACTCCGGCGGCGCGAGGAATCTCGTCTGGCCGCCACGACGGAACGCCGGCACCGCATGCAGGCCCTCCTGGATGAGCATATCTCGAACGAGGGCTGGAGAACGCTTCTGGAGAATGCCCATCGGGCGGCCGAGCAGGGGCAAACCGAATTTCCGCTGCTGCGCTTCCCGAGCCAGCTCTGCAGCGACAGCGGACGCGCGATCAATGTCGCCGAGAAGGGCTGGCCGAAGACGCTGCGCGGCGAAGCGGCCGAGATCTACCTTTGGTGGGAGCAGGATTTGAAGCCCGAGGGATTCCATCTGTCGGCGCGCGTGCTCGATTTTCCCGGCGGCATGCCCGGCGATATCGGCCTCTTCCTCGCCTGGGGAGAATGAGCGCTGGAGATGCGCGGCCGTCCCTGGCGCCCTTCCGATCCCCCGTCGCCGGTCCTGCGGCAGGTTGGCGTCGAATTTAGTTTAGTTTAGTATTCGAGCCGCAAGTCCGCCGATCGCCTCCAATCAGGCAGACAGCTGCAGAGCCGGGGAGAATCGCTCATGAAGAAATTCATCAACAGCGTCGATCAGGTGCTGACCGAGAGCCTGCGCGGCTTCGGCGCGGCGCATCACGATATCGTCCGGGTCCGGATGGATCCGACCTTCGTCGCGCGCGCCGGCGGCCCGCTCAAGGGCAAGGTCGCGCTCATTTCCGGCGGCGGCTCGGGCCATGAGCCGCTCCATGCGGGCTTCGTGGGCAAGGGCATGCTCGACGCCGCCTGCCCCGGCCAGGTCTTCACCTCCTGCACGCCCGACCAGATGGTGGCGGCGGTCGAGGCCGTCGATGGCGGGGCCGGCGTCCTCTTCATCGTGAAGAACTATTCCGGCGACGTGATGAATTTTGAGATGGCGGCCGACATGATCAGCGGCGACCAGGCCACGGTCGTCACCAATGACGACGTCGCGGTCGAGGATTCCACCTACACCACCGGCCGGCGCGGCGTCGCCGGCACGGTCGTGGTCGAGAAGATGGTCGGTGCCGCGGCCGACAATGGCGCCGATCTCGCCGCCTGCAAGGCCCTGGGGGAACGGGTCAACAAGGCGACGCGCTCGATGGGCGTGGCGCTGACGAGCTGCATCGTCCCCGCCGCAGGCAGGCCCACCTTCCAGCTCGGCGAGGACGAGGTCGAGATGGGTGTGGGCATCCATGGCGAGCCCGGCCGCAAGCGGGTCAAGCTCGAGAAGGCCGATGCCATCGCGCAGACGCTGATGAGCGCGATCGACGGCGACCTGAAGCCGAAATCGGGCGCGCCGCATCTCCTCTTCGTCAACGGCTTCGGCGGCACACCGTCGATGGAACTGTATCTGATGTATGACGCAGCCCGGCGGTATTGCGAGGGCAAGAACATCAAGATCGCCCGCTCTCTCGTCGGCAATTATGTGACGTCGCTCGAGATGCAGGGCTGCTCGCTGACCCTGACGGCGCTCGACGACGATCTGGTCAAGCTGTGGGACCACCCGGTGCATACGGCGGCGCTGCGCTGGGGGATGTGAGGGATAAGAGCATAAGCACAGCGCGTTTTACGTCATGCCAACGAACGAGCGCGTGAAAGAATTGAGCGAAGCATAGAAACTCCTCGCCCCCTCCCCTTGCGGGAGGGGGTAGGGGGAGGGGTGACATGGACGCGATGACGGCCATACTTACGATCGATCAACGCTCTGAAAGCAGCAGGCGCGGGCTAAGTTGCGGACGGGCCAGCATGAGCAGATCAGGCTCAACACTTTTTGCCATGACCTCGCGCGGCATTGCCCCTCCCCCTACCCCCTCCCGCAAGGGGAGGGGGCGAGAGTATTTCTAAATCATTCGATCTCTTCACACGCTCGAAGACCGGGATGACAAAAGAGAGGCGGCCCCCTTCGGGGACGCCACCGTCCCTACCCCCGCTTCTGCCCCAGCTTCGCGATCTGCTTCGCGAACTGTCTGACGATCTCGTCGACCGCCTCGTCGAACTTGGCGTCGCCGCTGCTCGGGAGCTCGATCTCGATCTTGCGGGCGCCCGAGGCCTTGCGAGAGGTCGCGCCCTTCTCCGCCGACTGATTGGGATGGGCCTCGCCATAGGCGGCGAGGAAGGTCTTTCGCTCGACCGGCGAGAAATGGCAGATGCGGAAGATGGTCTCGAGATGGCGCGCCGGGATCGGGATCGAATAGGCGGGGTTGGTGATCTGGGACACGAAGCTGCGATGCTTGCCCATGGCGCGCGCGATCTGGAGGCGCATGCCGGACGGGCGGCGGTCGAGATACTCCTGCAGCAGCCGCTTATAGGCCGCGACCCGCTCCTCGCGCGCCGGCGCCACCCGGCTGTTGCGCTGATCGTCAGCCATAGGCGGCGATCTGCGCCTTGGCGCGGGCGAGGCGCGCCGGCGCCACCGACACCGCGCGCAGGCCGGTGTCGAGCAGGGCCGGGAGATATTTCGGATCCGAGGCCATGTCGCCGCAGAGGCTGACCTCGCGGCCTACCAACTTGCCATGCTGGGCGACGCGGTGGATGAGTTCGAGCACGCCCGGCTCCAGCGGATCGTAGAGATCGCGCACGGAATCGCAGTCGCGGCCGGCCGCGGTCACGTATTGCACCAGATCGTTGCTGCCGATCGAGAAGAAGTCGGCGTCGAAGGCGGCGATATTGAGGGCGGCCGCCGGCACCTCGACCATCATCCCGAGCCGGGGCATCGCGGCCGCCGTTCCTTCGGCGGCGAGTTCCGCCACCACCGCCTCGAACAGGGCTCGGGTCGCTTCCAGTTCCTGGGGTCGCGTCACCATGGGCAGCATGACCTTGAGATCGCCTTCGACCGCGGCGCGCGCCAGGGCTCGGAGCTGGACCCGGAACACGTCGGGGCGCGCCAGCGACAGCCGCAGGCCGCGCAGGCCCAAGAATGGGTTCGATTCGCCATCCGGAGTCAATCCCGGGATCGGCTTGTCGCCGCCGGCATCGAGGGTGCGGATGGTGACCGGCCGCCCCTTCGCCCATTGCAGCAGGGCCTTATAGGCGCCGAACTGGCGTCCTTCGCCCGGCAGGCCGCCTTCGCCCGAGAACAGGAACTCGGTGCGGGTCAGCCCCACGCCGTCGCAAGTCGCCGGATCGATCGCGGGCAAAGCATGCGGATCGTCGACATTGATGTAGGTGAGCACCGGCTCGCCGGCGCGGGTCATGGCGGGCTTGCCGAGATAGGCCGCCTGCATCTCGGCTTCCGCCGCGCGCTCGACGGCGCGGCGCTGATAGCGGGCACGGGTCTCGGCCGAGGGATCCTGGATCAGTTGCCCGGCCTCGGCATCGAGGATCGCCTCGGCGCCGTCGACCAGCATGGATTCGTTGGCGGCCAGCCCCACCAGCAGCGGCACGCCGCGCGCCCGCGCCAGGATCGCCACATGGCTGGCGCTGCTGCCCCGGACCACGGCACCGCCGAGATAGCTTTCCCAGTCGAGCTCCAGGAACCGCGACGGGGCGAGATCGGCGCCGACATAGATGGCGCCCGCCTCGGCCGCCGCATCGTCATCGCCACCGCCCGCGAGCTGCTCCGCGACGCGGTCGCGCAGATCGGCCATGTCGAGGGCGCGCGCCCGGAAATACTCGTCTTCGGCGGCCTGGTAGTCGGCCACCTGTTTGTCCATCATCTGCTGCCAGGCGACCGCGGCCGCCTCCCCAGCGGCGATGCGCTGGCGCACGGGATCCAACAACTCGTCGTCGGCCAGCAGCGCCGCCTGGAACTCGAGGATGGACGCGGCCTCTTCCTCGGCGCCCGCGATCAACCGCTCCAATTGTGTCGCCGCCGCCAGGCAGGCGGCGTCGAGCCGCGCGCTTTCCTGCTCGGGCGTTCCCTTGGCGATCGCCGTGAGCGTCCGCATGCGCCGAAGCGCGATCCGGCCGATGGCCAATCCCTCGGACGCAACCTGGGCCGGGAAGGTCCGTTCAGGCCGCGTGCTCATCGAAATCGCGCTCGACCAGGCCGACCAGCGCTTCCAGCGCCTGGCTGGCGTCGGGTCCATCGGCCTTGAAGAAGATGGTCGTGCCCATGCGAAGCTTGAGGCCCATCACCCGCACGATGCTCTTGGCATCGACCCAATCCTCGGCCCCTTCCCCGCGCACGCGGATATCGGACTCGAAGCTCTTGGCGAGCTTGGTCAGCTTCACCGACGGCCGCGCATGGAGGCCCACCTGATGGGTGATGAGGATCGAGCGTTCGGTGGCGCCGGGCATCGTGGTTCTCGGGACCGTCATCGGGGCGAAAGTTCTTCGGCGGTGGCGCGAACGGCCTGCAGACTGCCGCCGCCCGCGGCCTCGGTCGCGGCCATGACCGCGCCCTCGACGATCGGCGCGTTGCAGACCACGACCTTGTCGCGGCGGTCCTCGGGCAGCATCTCGATCGCCATCTCGCTGTTGCTCTCCGCCCCGCCGAGATCGACCAGGATCGCGACCCCCTTGGGCGACCAGGCATTGTCGATCGCGGCCAGGATCGAGGCCACGTCGGTGCCGAGCCCGCCGGCCGGGTTGCCGCCGCTGAAGGCCATGGGGATCTCGTTGCCGACCATCTGGCGCACCATGTCGATGGTGCCCTTGGCGACTTCATGCGAATGGGACACCACCACGATGCCCACCCGATCGGTCATGCTTTCCGCGCGTTTCATGTTCTCAAGGACTCCGCGACCGCGTCGCATACCGCATGGATCAACAACTGGCTCGAACGGGCGCCCGGATCGAGATGGCCGATCGACCGGTCGCCCAGGAAGGAGGCCCGGCCCTTCGTGGCCTTCATCGGCTTGGTGCGCTCGAGCGCGGCATCGGCCGCGGCACGCAGGCCCGCCATCGTCTCGGCCGCCGGCGCATGGCGCGACAGCGTGCCGGCGAGCGCCTCGCCGACCGGCACCAGCACGTCCAGCATGGTCTTCTCGCCCACATCCGACTTGCCGCGCTTCTTCACCGCGGCGATGCCTTCGTTCAGCATCGCCTGGACCTGCTCGCCTCGCGTGGGATCGCCCGCGACCGCTTTGCCCATGGCCATCAGCAGGCTGCCGAAGAGCGGTCCCGACGCGCCGCCGACCTTCATGACCAGGGTCATGCCCGCCTTCTGCAGCGCGTCGCCCAGCGGCAGCGTCCTGATCTCGGCCGCCTCGGCGATGGCGTCGAAGCCCCGCTTCATGTTGATGCCGTGGTCGCCGTCGCCGATCGCCTGATCGAGGCCGGTCAGTTCGTCGGCGTGGTCGCGGATCGTCGTCACCGCGGCATCGATCAAGCGTCCGGTCAACTCATGTGCCATGGCGCAGCTCTCCCCGGTCGGGCCGTTCGGCGCGCGCCGTCCAAGGCAGGCGGCGGCCTTCCCGATCGAAGAACAGGGTGGTGCCCGGAATGACCCGGACGGTGGTGCTGTCCTGCGGGCGCAGCATCGGGCCGGGGCCCGCCAGCGCATGGACGCGCGCGCCCGCCACCTCGAGCAGGATCACGGTCTCGGCGCCCAACGGCTCGACGGTCAGGACCCGTCCCGCCACGCCGCCCGCACCAATGACGACGTCCTCGGGCCGAACGCCGATGGTGGCGGCACCCGCCGGTCCGTCCATGATGCCGAGCGACCCCGCCGGCAGTTCGTTGATCTGCGGCGAGCCAAGACGGTTGGCGACATAGAGGCTGTCGGGCTCGGCATAGATCTGGCGCGGCGTGCCGATCTGCACGAGCGCCCCTTCGCGCAACACGCCGATCCGGTCGGCCATGGTCATGGCCTCGACCTGATCGTGGGTCACATAGAGGATGGTGGCGCCGAGATCGAGCTGGATGCGCTTCATCTCGATGCGCAGGTCGGCGCGCAGCTTCGCGTCCAGCGAGGAGAGCGGCTCGTCCATCAGGAACACGGCCGGTTCGCGCACCAGCGCACGGCCGATCGCGACGCGCTGCATCTCGCCGCCGGAAAGATGGGTCGCCTTGTTCTTGAGCTTGGGTTCGATTCGCAGCAGCGAGGCCACGGCGCGCACCCGCTCCTCGACCTGCGGCTCGGGCAGCCGGCGCAACGGCGAGCGCAGCGGAAAGGCCAGATTGTCGAACACGGTGTAATGCGGATAGAGCGAGAATTGCTGGAACACCATGGCGACGTCGCGCGCCGCCGGCTCGAGCCGGGTCACATCGATCCCGGCGATCGAGATCGAGCCCGCTTCCGCCCGCTCCAGCCCCGAGACCAGCCGCAAGGTCGTGGTCTTGCCGGCCCCGGTCGGGCCCAGCAGCACCACGAACTCGCTGTCGGCGACTGTCAGCGACAGATCGCGGACCGCGGTGACGGGTCCGAACTTCTTGGTGACCTGGTTGAGAACGACCTCAGCCATGGGCCGCCCTCCGGCTCGCGAGCGGCGCGCCATTCATGAGGTCGCTCGCGAGCGCGCGCTCGGTGCGACCGTCGAACAGCACCAGCGCCTCGCTCCGGAACTCGATCCCCACCGTGTCGCCCACTTTCGCCCGCCCCGTATTGGCCGCCCTCACCTTGATACGGCCGACCGAGCTATCCACCGTGACCAATTGGCGCGCACCCAGATATTCGACGCCGAAGACCCGGCCGCGGAAGGGAGCCGCATCGGCGAGTTCCAGATGCTCGGGCCTGGCGCCCAGCACGCCGCGATCATGCGCCAATGGTTCATGCAGCTTCGGGATCGAGACATGGGCGCCATTGACCGCCACCGTCTGGGCCCCGGCCGCAACCGGTCCCGAGATGGGCAGGAAGTTCATGGCCGGGCTGCCGATGAAGCCCGCCACGAACATCGTGGCCGGGCGCTGATAGACCTCGTTGGGCGGGCCGGCCTGGAGGATCTCGCCCTTGTCCATGACCGCGATCTGGTCGGCCATCGACATGGCCTCGATCTGGTCATGGGTGACATAGACCGTGGTGGCGCCGATCCGGTCATGGAGCTGGCGCAATTCCTCCCGCATCAGATCGCGGAACTCCGCGTCGAGGGTGCCCAGCGGCTCGTCCATCAGGAAGGCCTTGGGCCGGCGGATGATGGCGCGGCCCAGCGCCACGCGCTGGCGGTCGCCGCCCGCCAGCCGCCCGACCGGCGATCTCAGCAGATGCTCGATGCGCAGAAGCCTCGCCACCTCGGCCACCTGCTTCTTGACCTCGGCGCGCGCCACCCCCTCGCTCTTGAGCGGGAAGGCCAGGTTCTGGCTCACATTCATATGCGGATAGAGGGCGAACAGCTGGAACACGAAGGCGATGTCGCGCTTCGAGGCGCGCAGGAAGGTCACGTCTTCGCCGTCGAGCAGGATACGCCCTGAGGTCGGGATCTCCAGGCCCGCGATCATCCGCAAGGTGGTGGTCTTGCCGCAGCCGGAAGGGCCGAGCAGCACGAAGAAGTCGCCATTGCGGACGGTCAGATTGGAATCGCGCACGGCGACAAAGTCGCCGAAGCGCCGATGCAGGTTTTCGATGCGGATCTCGGCCATCGTCCTAATCCGGGAAATGGCTGACGATCACGAACATGAGCGTACCCACGAGGATGACCGTGAAGGAATAGGTGAAAAGCACCAGCGCGAGGGGCTGCATCAGCATGATCACGCCGGCGGCGATGAGGCAGCAGGCGATGTTCTCCAACGGCCCCCGCTTGAGCCAACGGCGCCAGCCGGGCTTTGCGACGGTCTGCATCGTCATTTGCGCACCGCGCCGAAGGTGATGCCGCGCAAGAGATGCTTGCGCAGGATGATGGTGAAGACGACGATCGGCAGCAGGAACAGGGTGGTCCCGGCGCCCACCGCCGGCCAGTCGAGCCCGCCCTCGCCGATGATGGTCGGGATGAAGGGCGGTGCCGTCTGCGCGGTGCCGCTGGTGAGCAGCAGGGCGAAGGCATATTCGTTCCAGGAGAAGATCAGGCAGAAGATCGCCGTGGCGGCGATGCCGGTCACCGCCTGCGGCAGCACCGCCATGCGGAAGGCCTGGAAGCGCGTATAGCCGTCGATCATCGCCGCCTCTTCATACTCGGGCGGGATCTCGTCGATGAAGCCCTTCAGCAGCCAGACCGCGAGGCTGATATTCACGGCCGTATAAAGGATGATCAATCCCAGATGCGTGTCGCTCAGCCCCAGCACGCGATACATCAGATAGATCGGAATCGCGACCGCGATCGGCGGCATCATGCGGGTGGAGAGGATGAAGAACAGCAGATCGTCCTTGATCGGCACCTTGAAGCGCGAGAAGCCGTAGGCCGCGAGCGTGCCGAGGAAGACCGCGAGGAAGGTGGAGCCGAATCCCACGATCAGCGAGTTGACATAGCGCCCGCCGATCGGCGACGGACCCGCGATCACCATGTTGCGGGTGCGCACCAGCGCGTCGTACCAGGTCTCGGGCGGCGGCAGGCTCTGCATATATTCCGGCGTCTGGCGCGTCCGGGTGGTGAAGAGGTTCACATAGCCCTCGAGCGAGGGCGAGAAGAACACCTTGGGCGGATAGGCGATCGCGTCGGGCGGCGTCTTGAAGCCGGTCATGACGATCCAGAGCAGCGGGATCGACGCCACCAGCGCATAGAGGATCACCAGCCCACCGGACAGCCACTTGGTCCGTGCCGTCGGCTCGAGAACCGTGCGGGCGCTGTCGGCAGCGGCGCTCATCGCTGCTTCACCTTGTTGAGGATCTTCACATAGATGTTCGCGGCACCGAACACCGTCACGAACAGGATGATGGCGAAGGCCGAGCTGTAGCCGGTGCGCCAGCTCTCGAAGGCCTCGCGCTTGAGATTGATCGAGGCCAGCTCCGTGGCCGAGCCGGGGCCGCCTGACGTCAGGTCGACCACCATGTCGAACATCTTGAAATTCTCGATGGCGCGGAACAGCACCGCCAGCATCAGGAAGGGCAGCACCATCGGCACGGTGATGTGCCAGAACTGCCGCCATTGCGAGGCACGGTCGATCTCTGCCGCCTCGTAGATATAGTCGGGAATGGAGCGCAGCCCCGCGAGGCAGATCAGCATCACATAGGGCGTCCACATCCAGGTATCGACCAGCACGATCGCCCAGGGCGCCAGATCGACGTCGCCGATCATGGTGAAGCTGTCCGGCTCGATGCCGGCGAAGAAGGCGACGATATAGTTGAAGATGCCGGCCTGGGGCTGGAACAGATAGGTCCAGAAATAGCCCACGACCGCAGGCGACAGCATCATCGGCAGCAGGATGACGGTGGTCCAGGTCGCATGGCCCCTGAAGCGCTTGTTGATCAGGAGCGCCAGGCCGAAGCCCAGCAGCACCTGGAGCGCGATCGAGAAGACCACGAAATGAGCGGTCGCCTGGAGATAGCCCCAGATGTCGTCGCTGCCGAGGATCTGCTCGTAATTGCGCAGGCCCACCCATTTGACGGGGACGCCCAGCTTGTTGGCGCGGTAGTCGGTGAAGCTCAGATAGATCGCCCAGATCAACGGGAAGATGTTGATCGCCAGCAACAGCAGGATCGTCGGCGAGATGAAGAGCCAGGCGATCGATCGGTCGCTCAACCCCTTCAGCTTGCCGCCGATCGCCGGGGCGGACCGGGCCCGCCTGGGTCGCTCCGCTTGAGCGACGCCGCCGGGGGGCGCGATGTTGGTCGCGTCGGTCATATCAAGACGTGTCCCAAGGAAATCCCGTTCGTCCTGCAGCCGTCCGCCGCCGGCCCCGGCCAGTACCCTTGCGGATACGGACCGGATTCCGGCGTAAGACGTCATGCTATTCGGTCAGTTTGCCGTCGTCGATGAAGACCTGCTTCCAGTCCGCGACCAGCTTGTCGAGCGCTTCCTGTGCCGTGCCCTTGTCGGCCACGACATAGTCATGCACGCGCTTCTGCATCGCCTGGAGGAGCTCGGCGTAGGTCGGCTCCTGCCAGAAGTCCTGGACATGGCTCATCGCCTTCAGGAAGTCGGCCGCGAACGGCGCGGATTGCGGGAAATCAGGCGCTTCGAGGACCGCCTTGGCGCAGGAATAGCCACCCAGCTTCCACCACTTCTGCTGCACGTCGGGCTGGGCAAACCACTTGAGGTATTCGAGGGCCAGATCCTTCTTGTCGGAATAGCTGACCACCGAGATGCCCTGGCCGCCGAGCGTGGAGGCCTCCACCTTCTCCATCGGATTGACGAAGAAGCCCGACTTGTCGCCGCCGACATCCGGGTCCTTGGCGATGCCGGGGAAGAAGGCGAACCAGTTCATCTGCATCGCCACCTGGCCCGACTTGTAGGCGTCGAGATTGGCGGTCATGTAGGCGTCGGAGTGACCCGGCGGGACGCAGCACTTATAGAGGGACTTGTAGAACTCGAGGGCCGCCACGGCGTCCTTGCTGTTGACGAACCCGTCCATGTGATAGGGCTGCTTGGGATCCTGGTACTGGAAGCCCCAGGCATAGAGCGCCGCGGTCACGCCCATGGTGATGCCCTCGGAGCCGCGCTCCGTATAGATCGCCATGCCATAGACCTTCTTGCCGTCGATCTCCCGGCCCTGGAAGAACTCGCCGACCTGCTTCAGCTCGTCCCAGGTCTTGGGCGGAGCCAGATCGCGGCCATACTTCGCCTTGAACTCGGCCTGAAGTTCCGGCCTTGCGAACCAATCCTTGCGATAGACCCAGCCGAGCGCATCGCCCATCGCCGGCAAGGCCCAGTAATTCGGCGTTCCCTTGGGCCAGGTCGAATAGCCATAGACCGCGGCCGGCAGGAAGTCGTCCATCTTGATGCCGTTCTTGTCGAAGAAGTCGTTGAGCTTGACATAGTGGCCATAGGTGGCGGCGCCACCGATCCACTGGCTGTCACCGATCAACAGGTCGCAAAGCTTGCCCTTCGAGTTCAGCTCGTTCAGGAAGCGGTCGGCAAAATGCTCCCACGGCACGAATTCGAATTTCATCTGAATGCCGGTCTTGGTCGTGAAGTCCTTCGACAGCTCGACCAGCGCATTGGCCGGATCCCAGGCCGCCCAGCAGAGCGTGATCTGCTTGTCTTCGGCTTGGGCGTTGCCGACTCCGATGCCCGCGATGCCTGCCGCCAGAGCCGCCGCCGCCAGGCATGTTTTCCACAATCGCATTGAGCGATCCTCCCCAGTTGTGTGAGACGGCCCGGCTTCTTAAGAGTCCAGGCCCGACACAGTTTTCGCGATCCGCAAGATCTTTTTCTTGTTCGGGCCTCGTCGTCGATCCGAGGACGGTCGCTGAGAACCCGCTGCTCTCATGTTGAGCTCAGTGGACCTATACTCAACTAAACTAAACATGCGTCAAGCCAGCCGTCTCGCGCGTGCGAAGTCGCGCTGCAGCATAGTGCGGGTCGCTCGTCGTCCGATGCAGAGAGAAATCGAATGGTGCTTGCAGCGCAGCGATCATTCGCATTTCGATGGCGGCAATAAAGGCAGCGGTCGGGGGCGCCGGATCGGGGCCGGTGCGTGCTTCGCAACCTGAGATTGAGGCAGCGTTGTTTACTTATTTCGCGGAAATCGCCCGATCCCGGCAGCGAGGAAGGCCATAGGATTATAATCCTTCTATGCTCGTCCTGCCCTTCCCCGGCGATCGGATGGCGACTGGGGTGCCCCTCTTCTCCCCCTCACCCCGCGGCAGGGGATCCGGTCGCGGCCCCATCATTCCTCCTCATGAGAACCTCGCGGAAAATCCGGCTCTCCAATCGGGAAAACTGCCGGAACCCTCGGCAAATACTCACGTTTTGCCACGGTACGGCCACGGTTTCCGGTTTCATTACGCGTGGCGCCCATGGCGGGCAGCAGCTAAACTCCCATCGATCTGCCCGACATGACATCGCTTTGAAAGACACCGGGCCTGCCCGGACTGCCGCTGGAGCCGTTTTGTTTTCTCGATTGGAGACGATGTTGGTGAACTGTCTGCGAGGCCTTCTGATCGCGGCGACCGGCCGCGACGCCCCCCTGCCCCTCCGGTCCGGGCGACGGTCGGGGCGCATCGCCTGTTTCGTTCTCGCCCTGGCGCTTGCGGCCCTGCCGCCGGCCCTGGCGCAGGCCGCCGACGCCGGTAGTGCCACGACCAGCGGCGGCAGCGCGACCGACACGCCGACCGCGACCACCACGACGACGGCGACCGTCCCGGAGTCCGGCACGACGGCGACAGGCGAGGCCGTTTCCCGCGCCGACATCGACCACTTGATCCAGATCCTTCAGGACGACAAGGCGCGCGGCCAGCTCATCGAGGGCTTGCGGGCTGCAGCGGGAGAGGAACCGACTGCGAAGACGGAGACGGCGGAGGCCGAACCTCCGGCCACCCGGTTCCTGGTATCGCTGGGCGACGCGGTGACCGGCGTCGGCCGGGCGGTCGCCCAGGCCGGCGACTTCGTTCATGATTTCCCGCGCTTCTATCGCTGGGCGGAGCACCGTCTCTCCGACCCCGACGCGCGCGTGCGATTGATGCTCGAGATCGGCCAGGTGGTGGTGGTCCTGGCCGTCGGCGGCGTGGTCGAGTTCGGACTGCCGTTGCTCTATCTCGCTTGGCGGCGCCGGCTCGAGCGGCAGACACCAGCCACCATCTGGCGGCGCGTCCCGCTGGCGCTGGGATTCACGCTGCTGCGGCTGCTGCCGATCGTCGGTTTCTGGGTCGCGGCCATGGCGATGGTCGCGGTGTTCCGCCCCGATCCCCTGGCGACCCTGATCGCGGTTGCGATCGTCAACGCCCATGTCGTCACCGCGGTCCTGAGCCTCGTTCCCTTCTTCCTGCTGGCGCCGACGGCGCCGGGCCTGCGTCTCGTGAAGCTGCCGAACCGTTCGGCGCGCGACATCTATGGCACGATCGGCACCATCATCGGCGTTGCGGCCTTCGGTTATTTCGCGGCGGTCGCGATGGGCGCCGCCGGTCTGCCCCCGCATATCTACCAATTCCTGCTCGATCTCCTCGGCGTCGTGGTGGCCGCTCTCCTGGCCTTGCGCGTCTGGCAATGCCGGCCACGCGTCCACCGGCCCGATGCGGCGGCGGAGCCCCAGACCGCGGTGGAGCGCAGCCGGAGCTGGCTCGAAAGCGTCTGGCATTGGCCGGTGCTGGCCTATATCGCCTTCGCGCTCCTGGTCTGGCTGACGCGGGGCGGCGACGGCATCCTGTTCCTGGCCCGCGCCACCGCGAGCACCGCCTTCATCGCCGCCGTCATCGCCGTGATCATGCTGGGCGTCCGCCACCTCCGCGCCCGGCTGGAAGTCCGCACCGGACGGATCCATCAGCGCAATGCCTCCTTCGGCGGCCGGGTCAAGCTCTATGTCCACGCCGTCATCTGGCTGATCCTGGCCGCGGTCGCCGTGATCGCCGTCCTCGCGGTCGCAGAGACCTGGAGCGTGCCGATCGTGGCGTGGCTCGCGACGGTCGGCGGCGAGAGGATCGTCGGCAGCCTGATCTCGATCGCGATCATCACGGCGGTCGGCCTGGTCCTCTGGGAGCTGCTCAATTTCGGCATGGAGCGGTTGATCCGGCCGGACGACCAAACGCTGGAAGGCCTGAGGCGCGCCGCCAGGCTCCGCACGCTGTTGCCGCTGTTCCGGCAGGTGAGCCTGGCCGTGCTTGCGCTCTTCGTGGTCCTGATCAGCCTCTCCGAGATCGGAATCGATATCGGACCCCTGATCGCCGGCGCCGGCGTGGTCGGGATCGCCGTCGGCTTCGGCGCCCAGGCCATGGTCAAGGACATGCTGGGCGGCGTCTCGGCGCTGGTCGAGGACACGATGGCGGTCGGCGATGTGGTCGCGGCCGGCGGCAAGAGCGGGGTCGTCGAGATGATGACCTTGCGCGCGATCCGCCTGCGCGATTTCGACGGGACTCTGCACACGGTCCCCTTCAGCGACATCACCATCGTCAGCAACTCGACCAAGGATTTCGCCTTCGCCGTCTTCCGCGTGAACGTGGCCTACAACGCCGATGTCGCCGAGGTGCAGAAGATCATCGTTGAGATCGTGAAGCGGATCCGCCAGGAACCCGAGTTCAAGGCCAAGATCTGGGACGATGTCGAGATGCTGGGGGTCGACGGTTTCGGCGATCTCGCCGTCACGGTGCTGGCCCGCGTGAAGGTGGCGCCCGGCATGCAATGGGCGGTGACCCGGCGCTTCCAGGGCCTGCTCAAGGAGGAATTCGATCGCGAGCAGATCGACATGCGCTCGCCCGCCCGCAGCATCGCCCTGCCACCGCCCGCGGCGACCCCCGAGCCGCCGCGCAAAGACGAGCCGGCGACATCCGCATGACGGCGGCCATCGCCGGACTCGACGATCGGCCCAGCCGCGTCCGGACGCTGCCTCTCGGCAGCGTAACGGCGGTGAATTTCAGGTGGGAAAGAAGTCGTACGGACTTTCGCTACAAGACCGCGCCGGCGCCGAGCATCGGCAGCACACGGACGAGGATGGCGCCGAGGCAGACCAGCACGATCAGGATCTTCAGCAGATTGCCGAGACGGCCGTCGCGCACGAAGCGGTCGACGACCCAGAAGAAGATCGCGCCGACGACAATGATGATCAGAATGTTGATGGCCAGCAAAACCATGAAACCCTCCTTGAGGGACACTCGTTCCTGCAATACCTGCAACCCCGACTGAGGTTGCGGTGGAACCGCACCAACCCCGTCAAACGCAGGCGGGGCTTGCCAAGTTCCCGGGAAGCAAACCCGACAGGCGGAAAACCGCCTTGGAGACGACCCGAGCCATCCGGTTCGCCTGATATAACACGCTATGCGTCGCATCCGTTAATCATGATTCGATTCCAAGGAGATATGCCATGAATGCATCGCGACTCGTCGCCATTGTTCTCATCGCCGCCGGCGTTCTGGCGCTCGCCTATGGCGGATTCACCTACACCAAGAAAACCCACGAAGCGCAGATCGGGACCCTCGAGCTGTCGGTCCAGGAAAAGGAGACCGTCAACGTCCCGATGTGGGCGGGCGTCGCGGCCATCGTCGGCGGCGCGGCGTTGCTTCTCGTTGGCGCACGGAAAAGCTGAGCCTCATTGCGGCCACAATCTCCGGTTGTGGCTGTCTCTCCGTCCGACCGCGAGGTGCGCGGTCGACTCCCCGTTCGCAAGCGACGCAGCGAATTTGTCGAGCTGAGTAGCCGGCGACCTAGGCGGTGATGCTGGACCGCGGGGGGCGGAACGCCGCCCGCAGCAACCGGCATCCCAACGATCCGATGGCGATTCGAAAACCCCGCCTGCGCGAGCGCCGGCGATCCCTGCCCAGACAGGGTCCGCCCTCCCAACATTGCGGAAAATTTAATTTGGGCGGACATGGCGTTCGAGGCCGCTGCGCGAGCGCTTTCGTTCCGATGGACGCTACGGCCGCAGGCGCTGTCATATAACTTTCATCCAACCTCAATAAATTCCAACGGGATGTTGGCGTCAGGTTCGGCCGCCAGGTCGCGACGGGGGCGAATGGGTTCTTGGTTCTCGCGGCAGATGGCATCTCAACAAATGAGAGGGTTCCCATGAACTTGTCTGTAAAAGCCATTCGGCTTCTGGCGGCCGGCGTTGCGGCAGCCGGCTTCGTCAGCGCGGCCTCGGCGGCCGAGATTTCCGGCGCCGGCGCGACCTTCCCCTACCCGATCTATGCCAAGTGGGCCGATGCCTACAAGCAGGTCAGCGGCAACAGCCTGAACTACCAGTCGATCGGCTCGGGCGGCGGCATCAAGCAGATCACCGCCAACACCGTGACCTTCGGCGCCTCGGACAAGCCGCTGACGCCTGAAGAGCTCGACAAGGCGGGGCTGGCGCAGTTCCCGACCGTGATGGGCGGCGTGGTGCCGGTGGTGAATCTCGAAGGTATCAATCCGGGCGACCTCGTGCTCGACGGCCCGACGCTCGCCGACATCTTCCTTGGCAAGATCACCCAGTGGGACGATGCCGCGATCAAGAAGCTCAATCCGAGCCTGACGCTTCCCTCCCAGGCGATCGCTGTCGTGCATCGGTCCGATGGATCGGGCACCACCTTCATCTTCGTGAACTATCTCTCGAAGGTAAGCAAGGAATGGGCCGACAGCGTCGGCGCCAATACATCGGTCCAATGGCCGGCCGGCATCGGCGCGAAGGGCAATGAAGGCGTCGCCGCCAATGTCGGTCAGACCGGCGGTTCCATCGGTTACGTCGAATATGCCTATGCGAAGCAGAACAAGCTGACCTTCGCGAAGATGCTCAATCATGACGGCCAGACCGTCGCTCCCACGGCCGATGCCTTTTCGGCCGCGGCTGCTGGCGCCGATTGGGCGGACGCCAAGGGCTTCTACATGATCCTGACGGATCAGCCCGGCGCCCAAAGCTGGCCGATCGCTGGTGCCACCTTCATCCTGATGCAGCGCCGCCCGACCGATCAGAACGCCTCGATCGAGGCCCTCAAATTTTTCGATTGGGCTTATGCCAATGGCGATCAGATGGCGGGCGATCTCGACTATATCCCGATGCCCGACGCCGTCGTGAAGCTGATCCACGCCTATTGGAAGGAAAGCATCAAGGGATCGACGGGCACGGCGATCTATAGCGGCAGCATGTAAGACGGCTGTCGTCGAAGAATGCCATCGGTTCTTTAAGTGCCGCGCAGGTGGTGAGGAGGCTCCGAGAAGCCCCCTCACCGCTTGCTCAATTTGGGGATCAGCCTGCATGTCCGAAGCCGCCATGCCCGAATACAGCGCCGCTCCTCCGATGGATACAAGCCGCCTCGCGGCGGCGCGCCGTTTCTCCCGCAAGGATCATTTCTTCCATCGCCTGACCCAGGCGGCGGCACTTGCCGTTCTCGGCATTCTCGTGGGCGTCCTGGTGTCGCTGGCCATCGGCGCGGCGCCGGCGCTCGGCACCTTCGGCATTGGCTTCCTGTGGACCGAATCCTGGAACCCGGTCACAGGAAAATTCGGCGCTCTCGCACCGATCTACGGCACGCTGATCACCTCGATCATCGCCATGATCATCGCGGTCCCCATCGGCATCGGCATCGCGACCTTCCTGACCGAACTCTGCCCGCCCGTTCTGCGCCGCCCGATCGGCATCGCGATCGAGCTCCTGGCCGGCGTGCCCAGCATCATCTACGGCATCTGGGGTCTGTTCGTGCTGGCGCCGATCCTGCAGCAGACCGTCCAGCCCTGGCTGATCACGCTGTTCGGGCATGTGCCCGTGCTCCATTCCCTCTTTGCCGGGCCGCCCTACGGCATCGGCGTGCTCACCGCCGGGCTCATCCTGGCCATCATGGTGCTGCCCTTCATCACCTCGATCACACGCGACGTCTTCGACGCCGTGCCGCCGATGCTCAAGGAATCGGCCTATGGCCTCGGCTGCACCCGGCGCGAGGTGATGTGGAAGGTGGTGCTGCCCTATGCGCGCGTCGGCGTCACCGGCGGCATCATGCTCGCGCTGGGCCGCGCGCTGGGCGAGACCATGGCGGTCACCTTCGTCATCGGCAATGCGCACCGGATCAGCGCCTCGATCCTGGCCCCGGGCACGACGATCTCGGCCTCGATCGCCAATGAGTTCACCGAGGCGGTCGAGGACATCTACACCTCGTCCCTGATCTCCCTCGGCCTGATCCTCTTCATCATCACCTTCATCGTGCTGGCAGTGGCACGCTACTTGCTGATGCGCATCGAGCGAAAGGCGGGGGGCTGAGCCATGGACGCAAAGATTTACGGCGTCCGGCGCGTCCGGAACCAGGTCTTCCTGATCTCCTGTTTCGTCGCCACGGCGATCGGATTGACCTGCCTCGCCGTTATCCTCATCACGCTGGTGGTGCATGGCCTGAGCGGCCTCAATCTGGATGTATTCACCGAAAGCACGCCGCCTCCGGGCTCCGCGGGCGGGCTTTTGAATCCGATCCTCGGCAGCCTGGTGATGACGATCCTGGCCGTGATCTTCGGCACGCCCTTGGGAATCATGGCCGGCACCTATCTCGCCGAGTATGGCCGCCACGCCAAGCTCTCGCTCGTCATCCGCTTCATCAACGACATTCTGCTGAGCGCGCCCTCGATCGTGATCGGTCTGTTCGTCTATGAGGTGATGGTGAGGACGATGGGCCATTTCTCGGCCTGGGCCGGCGCGGTGGCGCTCGCCATCATCGTCATCCCGGTGGTGGTCCGCACCACCGAGGACATGCTGCGGCTGATCCCCGACCCCCTGCGCGAAGCGGCCTCGGCGGTCGGCGCGCCGCGCTGGACCATGATTTCCAAGGTCGCCTACAGGGCGGCCCAGTCCGGCATCATCACCGGCATCCTCCTGGCCGTGGCGCGCATCAGCGGCGAAACCGCCCCGCTGCTCTTCACCGCGCTCAACAACCAGTTCTGGAGCAACAATTTCAATTCGCCGATGGCGAGCCTGCCGGTGACCATCTTCCAGTTCGCCATGAGTCCCTATGAGGAATGGCAACAACTGGCCTGGACTGGCGCGCTGCTCATCACCTTCGCGGTGCTGGCCCTCAGCATCGGCGCGCGCGTCCTGGGATCGAAACGGAGATAACACATGGCCGCGTCCGCGGTGAAGGTTGCCGTCAACAATCTGTCCTTCTATTACGCCAACTCGAAGGCGCTGAAGAGCGTCAATCTTTCGATCCATGAGCGTGAAGTGACCGCCTTCATCGGGCCTTCCGGCTGCGGCAAGTCGACCCTGCTGCGCGTCCTCAACCGGATCTACGAGATGTATCCCAAGCAGCGCGCCGAGGGCGAAGTGCTGCTCGACGGGAAGAACATCCTGGACGGCGCCCAGGACATCAACCTGCTGCGCGCGCGCGTCGGCATGGTGTTCCAGAAGCCCACGCCCTTTCCGATGACGGTCTATGACAACGTCGCCTTCGGCATCCGCCTCTATGAGCGCCTGCCCAAGTCGGAGCTGGACGGCCGGGTCGAGCATGCGCTGCGCCATGCCGCCATCTGGGACGAGGTCAAGGACAAGCTCCATGCCAGCGGCCTGGGGCTGTCGGGCGGTCAGCAGCAGCGGCTCTGCATCGCCCGGACGGTCGCAACCAAGCCCGAGGTCATCCTGCTGGACGAGCCCTGCTCGGCGCTCGATCCGATCTCGACCGCGAAGATCGAGGAGCTGATCGAACAGCTGAAGGAGCAGTACACGATCGCGATCGTGACCCACAACCTGCAGCAGGCCTCGCGCGTCTCCCAATACACGGCCTTCATGTTCCTGGGCGAGCTGATCGAGTTCGGCGAGACCGAGAACGTCTTCACCAAGCCCAAGCAGAAGAAGACCGAGGAATACATCACCGGCCGCTTCGGCTGATAACGCTCCGGCGACCCAGCCCTTCGAAGACCCCTCCCCCTAACCCCCTCCCGCAAGGGGAGGGGGCGTGGATTTATTTTGTCACTCGCCCCTCCGCAACGGGCACGAGTTTGTCTTATCGCGGTCATTCCCTCTCTCTCGGGAGGTCGCTAGTTCTTATTTTTCTAGCCCCCTCCCCTTGCGGGAGGGGGTAGGGGGAGGGGTTGCGCCGCGCGCGATTCCTTTGCAGCGACAGCAATGGCCCGTTACGGTGCCCGTCCCGTCACCGAAACGTCATCCATGGCCGCCCGCCGCACCTCCCACCTCGAACTCGTCGTCATCCTCGGCGCGCTGACGGCCTTCGCGCCGCTGGCGATCGACATGTATCTGCCGGCCCTGCCGACGCTCGAGCGCGCCTTCCTGGCGACGACGGCCGAGGTGCAGCGGACGCTGGCGAGCTTCTTCCTCGGCTTCGCCCTGGGCCAGGCGCTCTATGGCCCTGTCGCCGACCGGTTCGGCCGCAAGCCGCCGCTCTATGCCGGGCTCGTGCTGTTCGGCCTGGCCTCGATGGCCTGCGCGCTGACGCGATCGGTCGAAGCGCTGACCGCCCTGCGGATTCTGCAGGCGATCGGCGCCTGCTCCGGCGCGGTCGTCGCCCGGGCCATGGTGCGCGACCTGTTCGAGCCGCAAGAGACCGCGCGCATCTATTCGGCTCTCATGCTGGTGATGGGCGTGGCGCCGATCCTGGCGCCCCTGCTCGGCGGCTATCTGCTGATCTGGTTCGGCTGGCCGGCGATCTTCTGGCTGCTGGCGGCGCTGGCCTTCGCCTCGCTCGCGGCGGTGGCGCTGAGGCTGCCCGAGACCCACGACCGCAACACCGCGCACTCGCTGTCGCTGGGCCCCGTGCTGGCGCGTTATGCAGCGCTGCTCCGCGATCGGCATTTCGTCGGCTATGCGCTCTCGGGCGGCATGAACGCGGCGGGCATGTTCGCCTATATCGCCGGCTCGCCCTTCGTCTTCATCGAGCTCTATCGCGTGGCGCCCGAGCATTTCGGCTGGATCTTCGGCGTCAACGCCGCGGGCCTCATCTTCGCTTCGCAGGTCAATGGCCGCATCGTGCATCGCTACGGCGCCGACAGGATCCTGCGCTTCGGCAATGGGCTGCAGACGATCGCCGCCCTGGCCTTGGTCGTCGCCGCGGCGACGGGACTGGGCGGTCCTTTCGGTATTGCGGTTCCGCTCTTCGTCTATGTCGGCTGCGTCGGCCTCGTCAGCCCGAATGCGATTGCGCTGGCGATGGCGCCGCAGGGGGCGCAGGCCGGCAGCGCCTCGGCCCTGGTGGGAACGCTGCAATTCTCGGTCGCGGCCATCGCCGCGACCGCGGTCGGCGCCATTCACCAGGAAAGCGCGCTGCCGATGGCGATCATCATCGCGATCTGCGGTACCCTCGGCCTGATACTGCATCGCTGGTTGGTGGGCGGCTCGGCGACGCGCGCCAGCCGCTAGGCGTGCGGCGTTCCCTCGACCCGAAATGCCGGTCGGGATCGGACTTCGAAAGCCGCGGGAGCGATCTGCGATCGGGGCGCCAGGGGATGGAAATTCCCGCGGCTGTGACCCGTTTGCATCACGGCTCCGGATGCCTCCCGGCAACGGCCTTTTGGAACCGGTCGCCAGGTCCAGGAATGAAGTCGAATCTCCCCGACTCTACAAATTCTTTACCCCGTTTCTTCCGTGATCGCGTTAAGCACGTGGCCGCTCGCGTCAAGCCCGGAAATCGGGCGAATCCCGAGCCGGAACGGTGACGGTAAGATCGCGTTAAGCCCGTTCGTTCATCGAATCCTGTGGATAACCGTATTCGATTCATTTCTTCTTAAAAATGACGGCGCAATTGTGGTTTCACGGCGCAGGTAAGTGCCGTTATGGCCCCGCACGATCCAGGTAGGATGGAGGAAACCATGTCGCTCTCGAAACGCTCTCTTGAAACACTGCTCGACCTCGTCGAGATCAAGCTCAGCTGCATCGAAGTGTTCGACCGCGAAGACCAGCGTGAACGCCACTCGCTGGAAGCCGCCCGCAAGGAACTGACCGCCCTGATCCCGCAGCGCAACGCGGCGAAGAGCACGGTTCGTTCCGAGATGAGCGCGCAACACTAAGACAACCCCTTAAATTGCCTGCCCGAGCCTCCTCGGGCGCTCCCTTGTCAGGCCCGCCGGCAACGCTTGCCGGCGGCCCCACGGCCCGCCTACTCTGCCTCCCTGCACCGGTCCGGTGCGGTCAGGAATGAGGAATCGCGGCCATGGCAACACTCGCCGTCGCTGACATCGGCGGATCCCCGCGCGAGCGCGGGCGTCAACATGGACGCCAGCTCAAGGCGCTGGTGCGCGAGCGCGACCGGCGCTGGCGGGCCGAGATCGAATCCTTCCTGTCCATGCCCTCGGATCGGTTCGTCGGCCGGTTCCTGGCCGAGACCCGGTTCGTCGCTGCGATCGAGCGCCACGCGCCCGACCTCCTCGACGAGGTTCGCGGCATCGCCGAAGGCGCCGACCTCTCCTATGACGCCGTCCTCGCCGCCCAGTTCATGGATGAGGAATGGTGGTATTCCGTGGGGCTGAAGCGCCGCCAGGCGGAAGAGACCCCGCATCATTGCAGCGCCGTCGCCAGCCTTCGGCCGGGCGGCGGCGCCCTGCTGGCGCAGAACATGGATCTCGCGCGATGGAGCGACGGACTCCAGGCGATGCTGCGGATCCGCGACGTGGCGCCGGGCATCGACGCCGTCATGCTGACGATGGCCGGCATGATCGGTCTCTGCGGCGTCAACAGTGCCGGCGTCGGCTTCACCGTGAACACGCTGGGCGATCTCGAGAGTGCCACCGACGGCGTGCCCGTGGCCTTCATCAGCCGAATCCTGCTGGCGCAATCCACTTATGA
>CAVOLB010000048.1:0-17553 GCA_963696655.1 uncultured Alphaproteobacteria bacterium | reverse complement strand
ACGTATCGTCAACGCCGCCGTGAACCCCGGCCCCAGCGCCGTCATCAGCCAGGGGCCCTCCGCCCGCGTCGCCAGCATGCGCTCGAGCACGAACAAGGCGGTGGGCGCCGACATGTTGCCGTAGAGGCGCAGGATGTCGCGGGCCTCGATCATGCTGCCCGGCTCCAGCGCCAGGGCATCCTCGAGCGCCTCGATCACCTTGGCGCCGCCCGGATGGCAGACATAGCGCTCGATCTCGCCGGCGGCGACGCCATGGCGCGCGAGAAAGCTCAGCATGGCGGGGCGGAACTGGGTCCGGACCAGGGTCGGGATATCGCGCGAGAACAGCACGCCCAGCCCGTCCTCCTCGACATGCCAGCCCATGACATCGAGCGTGCCGGGCCAGGTATATTCGCCGGCGGGCCCCAGGGCGGGTCCGTCGCCCTCGCAGGAGATCAGCGCGGCGGCGGCGCCGTCGCCGAAGAGGGCGGTCGCGATCACGTTGCTCTTCGAATTGTCGCCGCGCCGGAAGGTGAGGGCGCAGAGCTCGACCACCAGCAGCAGAACGTTCCGGCCGGGGGCCGCGCGCGCAAGCTCGGCGGCGCGGGAGAACCCAAGGACGCCGCCGGCGCAGCCGAGGCCGAAGACCGGAAGCCGCATCACGTCGCGGCGGAAGGGCAGCCGTTCCATCAGGAGCGCGTCGAGGCTGGGGGTGGCGATGCCGGTGGAGGACACCGTGACGATCGCGTCGATCTGTTCCCAGCCCATGCCGGCACTGGCAAGGCAGCGTTCGGCGGCGTCGGCCAGCAATGCCGGCGCATGCTCGACGAAGAGCGCCGTTCGCTCATGCCAGCCATGGCGCGCGAAATACCAGTCGAGCGGCACGCAGGAATGGCGCCGCGCGATGCCCGCATTGATATAGGCCGGCATGAGCCGATCCAGCTCGGCGGGCGGCCGGTCGAACAAATGCCCGGCCGCCGCCATGACCTCTTCCTGGGGCAGCGCGTGGAACGGCACGGCGGTGGTGAGGCCGCGCAGCCTTGCGACGGCCGGCACAGGGCTCGACTGGGCGAACGGCTGCGGCCGGATGAATGTACGCGGAGGAGCAAGTTCCAAGGGAGGGCCTTTGGGGTGCGAGGCCGGCGCTGCGAGCCATACCGAAACAAGGGCATGTGAAGGAGCGCGGACGATATCCGAGAGTTGGACGCCGCGCGGGAAGGCCGCAAATCAACAGCCGATCACTTTTCCGGGAACGTCGTACGGATTGGTAAGGAATTCTGGCGTTGAATGACGGTGAGGCCAAAGGGCCGATGGCCGAACCGTCTTGACCGTGACGGCGATGCGGCAAAGCGCCGGTGGTGAATATGGCGGACGCAAGCAACAGCGAGCAAAGCCGGACAAGACCCGTGCGGGTTTCGATCGTTGGGAGTCTGGTCCTGCGCCTGCGCGCTTATTTCTTCGCCGGCATCCTGATCACGGCGCCGATCAGCATCACGGTCTATCTGGCCTGGGCCTTGATCCATTGGGTGGATGGCGCCGTCATTCCGCTGATCCCCGCACACTACAACCCGGAGACCTATCTCCCCTTCAGCGTTCCCGGGATCGGCCTGCTCATCCTGCTGGTCGGGCTGACGCTGATCGGGGCGATGACCGCGAACCTGGTCGGCCGCATGCTGGTTCGCGGGTCCGACCGGCCGCTCAACCGCACGCCGGTCGTGCGCGGCGTCTATAACGCGCTGAAGCAGATCTTCGAGACCGTGTTGTCGCAGAAGTCCCAGGCCTTCCGCGAGGTGGTGCTGGTGGAATATCCGCGCAAAGGAGTCTGGGCGCTGGGCTTCATCACCGGGACGCCCGAGGGCGAAATTCAGGATCTTGGCGGCGGCACGCTGGCCAGCGTCTTCGTGCCGACCACGCCCAATCCGACCAGCGGCTTCCTGCTGTTCCTGCCGGAGCGCGAGCTCGTTCGCCTCGCCATGACGGTCGAGGAGGGCATCAAGATGGTTGTCTCGGGCGGCATCGTCTCGCCGCCGGATCGGCGCGCGCCCGATCTCAGCAAGGTTCATGCCGTGTCGGGCTCGCGCAGCTTCGGCGGCCGCTGACGGAGCGTGCCGCGGGCGCCCGCCCGGATCCTCCATCTTGCGATCGGACTCAGTTGCCCGAATGGCAACCCAGGCAGTTGCTCTTGGTCTTGACCTCGGGGCGTGCGAGCACGGCGGCGGGAATGTTCCCATGCACGCTGTTCCAAAAGGGCGTGTCGGTGATTCGCAGGGGCACGTCGTCGGGCCCGATGCCGCGGAGCACGCCGGCCGGTACGCCCGGCGCCCGGTCGGCCGCATTCGCCATGAGGTAGTCGGCGATGATCTTCGTCGTCGCCTTGTCGAGGCTGGCATCCTCGCCGAAATGATGCGCGAGATCGCCGGTGATCGCTTTCCAAGACCGGGCGGGCAGGAAGACCGGCGGATAAGCCATGTGACAAGCGCTGCACTGCTTGTTGAAGGTCTCCTGTGCGGTGGTCGAGGCGGCGATCGGCACGATACCGCCGGCGCTGTCGGCCCAGGCGCTGGCGAGCGCGACGGCCGCGACGAGTGCTGCCAGCGCCGTGCCCAGAAACAAATGCCTGACCATGGGCCGTCTCCCTGTCGCTCGGTGTTGCGGGGCCCTCATTGGTTCGCCAGGAAGGTGACGTAGTCGCCCTTCTCCAACGCGGTGCATTCGCGTCCCAGCACGGTGTTGCAATTGCGTCGGAACCAGAGCTCGACCTTGTCGAGATCGGTGAAACGCTGCGGGCTGACCGACACGGCCATCGGATCGATGGCCTTGCCGACGCGCGTCTGTCCCATCTGCTTCGGGTCGGTGGTATGGCAAGTGGAGCAGGAAGGTGTATCGGGATTGGCGCTGTGCTTGGCCAGAAAGAAGGCCTTGCCGCGAGCGGCGGAGAACCCCTTGAAGGCGGGATCGCTGGCCTTCGCGGCTGCCGCATAGTGGTCGATCACGGCCTGCTGTCCCGAGCCGACGGCGGCGATGGCGCCGAAGGTCGACAGGAGGGAAACGGCGATAACGCTCAACGCGAGGGAGAGAGACGGGTTCATGGATCTCACCGAAGGGGCTCCTCGGGGACGGCGATCGCGAGGGGACTGAAACGCCCGGACGCTGCGTCCTGATGACAGGCGTCGCACTGGCCTTTGCCGCCAACCGGCTTGGATGAAAGGACCTGGGGCGACAGGGAGGCATGTCTGCGCGTCCAGAAGGGCGTTGCCGTTATTCGCAGCGGATCGGCGGGATTGATTTGCAGAAACGCATGGGCCGGCAGCGTGTCGTAACGTCCGGCCGCGTTGGCGAGAAGATAGGCGCGGATCGCTTGCGCCTTCGCGGGATCGAGCTCGGCATCCTCGCCGAAATGCTGTGCCAGCCCATCCATGATCGCGGACCAGGTCGCGGCGGGCAGCAAGCTGGGGTGATAGGCGACATGGCAGGCTCCGCATTCCTGCGCATAGACCTTGTCGAGGGGTCGCTCGGGAACCCCGGCCGCCGGCCACCGTGTCATGACGATGACGGCTGGCACGATGCCGACAAAGAGGATCGCGACGATGACGATCGCGAGGCCGGGGCTGGACTCGCGCGGGGGTGCCGTGACGTCGGCGCGCCGCGCTTCCTTGCGGCCGTCGATCATCGCGCGCACCAGATTCTCCCGGGTGCGGCGGCTCTCATAGATCGCGCCGCCGATATGGGGGGCGATCAAGCCGAGAAGGCCATAGGCCAGCCATTGATGAACCGACCAGGCGGTTCGTCCCGCGGCGTAACCGACAGCAAAGCCGAGGGGGCCGATCTTCAAGGCGCCGCCCAGCGCGATCGCCCCGGTGGCACCGATCGCAACGATGATGGTGATCAAGGCAAGGATCATGGCCCCGCCCAGGGGGTTATGCCCGCGATGCCGATGGGCGATGCCTTGGCGCAATTCCCGCAGATGGTGGAGCAGGTCGCCCGGCGTCGTCACGAAGCTGGAGAAGCGGGCAAAGGTCGAGCCCAGCAGGCCCCAGACGATCCTCGCCACGACCAGGGCCAGAACGGCAATGCCGGCGACCAGATGCCAGCCCAGCCAGGTGATCGGCAGGATCAGGCTCGTGGTGATCGCCATGGCGATGGCGGCCACCAGAAGCCAGTGAAACAGCCGGATGAAAGGGTCCCAGACGATGACCCGGATGGGCTCCCGCGATCCGCCGGCGATCGGGCTGTCGTTCGGAACCGATGACATTCCGCTGCTTTGCAGCCTCTCCCATCAAGGCGGTGGCTGGACCACCCTAGCGGCCGGCACCTGACAGGAACCTGTCGGGAGCTCCCGCCTCAGCCCTTCGTCACCCGGAACCATTCCGGCCAATCCCTCAGCAGCCGGCCGCCGTCGGTCGAGAAGGTCTCCTCGCTGACCTTGAGCGACTGGATGCGATCGGCGCGGAAATGGCGGTAGTCCTGGCGCAGCTCGCACCAGGCGCAGACCAGAGTGACCTCGACGAAATAGGCGACCGCGATCGGCCAAATCCGGCGCGTCGTCGGCTCGCCCTCGCGGTCGAGATAGTCGATCTGCAGCTTGTTGCGATTGCGAATGGCACGGCGGATCAGGGCCAGATCCGCGACGGCCGGCTCGCTGGCGCCATGCTCGGAGACGAAGAAGCTGGGCGAGGCCATCTGATCCTGCAGGGCGGACGGCAGGACCGCCGTGATCTTCGAGAGGGCAATTATATACTTCGCAAACACGGGACTAAAGCAGCCGCTCTTGCCCAGTTTCCTCTCTGGCGGCCCTCTTGAAGCCCTCAGTGTGACCGAACGGCACTTGGGGTCTCTTGCCTTCTAGGATCGCGGCGGCCGTCAGGATTTGCAGTTTGGGGATTTTCTGGCCGCCCGTCTCATAGAAGCCCGCCGAGGCCGCTTCCTTGACCATCTCGCGCGTCGGCGCATTCAGGGTCAGGAACAGCCCCAGCGCGGCCTTTTCGCGTTCCATGGTGCCCTTCAAGTCCCGGATCATGCCGGATGTGATGTTCTCGCCGCCCTTTACCGAGACGACGCCGAATTGCGGCTTCTTGTCGGCATCGCGGAAATGCAGATAACCGTCAATCCCACGGTCCATACCCTTCTTCCCGCTCTTGTAGGGCTGTGCTCCAACTGTTGCCGTAATCCACTTCTGGAACTCGTGCTTGTCGCGCACAGCTAGGTCACGTGCCCCCGCTTCATCCTCCGGGACGCCGTGAACGGCATACGCAATGCCGGGAAACGCTTCCTTTAAGCGCCGCTCGATAAGGGCTACTGCCAAATGAGTTACATCGATGCCGATCCAGCGGCGTTTGAGCCTTTGCGCGGCATGAACCGTTGTCCCGCAACCGCAGAAGGGATCGAGCACCACGTCGTTCTGGCGACTAGCCAAAGCGAGGATGCGTTCAAGAAGCGCCATTGGTTTCTGAGTTGGATATCCCAGCCGTTCTTGCGCTTGGCTATTCAGTGGCGGAATGTCGGTCCATACGTCCCCCAGGGCTCGACCGCGTTGCTCCTCCAAATAACGCTTTAGCTGCGGAACTCGGCCGGGCGCCGATTGAACGATCAGCCCATCGGCATAGGCTTTCTGCATTCTGTCTTTGGTCCATCGCCAAACCTTCGTCACTCCCAGGAACTCATACGTTAGGTTCGGGCGATCAGCATTTGGGTTGATAAGATTATCGAGGCGATAGACCCTGCCATCGGGATCCGTGTGCGTGTATTTTGCCGCGACAGTTGGGGGCAGATCATCGGCATCATAGGGAGAGAACATCGCGTCCTCGTTCCAATAGCTCTCGTCGCCCTTCTGGTAAGCGAGGATCACGTCATGATTGTTGGGGAGCCGCTTTGTCATAAGACTCTTGCCGGTAGAGCGCTGCCAAATCACCTCATTGCGAAAGTTCTGAACGCCAAAAATTGCATCCGTTACCGTCTTCAGGTAATGGCTCGCAGTCGGATCACAATGCAGATACAGCGACCCAGTTTGCTTGAGCACGCGATGAAGCTCGATCAGCCGCACGGCCATCATGGCTAGATAGGCCATCATGTCATTTTCACCGAGCGCCGAGCGCATCGCCTTGAGCATGATGGAAGCGTCGGAGTGCGGGCCGCTCACTACCTCATCGAAAGCGCGCTCGGCTGACTCGTTCCAATGCCAGCTATCTTCAAATGCTTCAATTTGCGCCTGCGATTGTTCGCCAGATGGCGCCCTGAAAAGCACGTTATAAGAGGCGTTGGAATTGAACGGCGGGTCTAGATAGACAAGATCAACGGTCTCGTCGCCGATGCTATCTCGAAGCACCGCGAGATTGTCGCCGTAATAGAGAGAGTTTGCTTTGTCGCTCACTTGGCGTGGGCTTTGGGCTTAGACTTTGCGTGAGGTTGTGGCGGCTGCTTCGCTATCCGCTTAAGGTTTGCATCGAACACGGCTTCATCTTCGCTGCATTCGGCTTTTCTAGCAGCTTCGATGAAGCGTCGAGCCTGTCTCTTATCCTGGATTTTTCGGCTATCCACTAAATAGTCCCGGTGTTGGATGTATGGGTCTCCGCCGATTGAGTCCGATGACTGGATCGGCAATTTTCTTCTGATCCGGCGCGAATTCAGTGCACCAATCTTCGTAGGAAATTAGCGGGACCATTTTCCCTTCTGGCCCCCGCTTCTTCCCGTCATCGAAGGTATGAAAGAAATCCACTTTGACACCAAACGCCTCTTTCAACTCCAAACAACTTGCGAGCATGATTGCATCGGTAGTGCTGAGGCGGCGTCCAGATGAATTCCCTTTCTTGTAGGGCAGATCTTTGAGGGTCCCCGCTATGTGCATCACATTTGGTGATGCGTCTATAATTATGACCGCGCCCTGTAGATCATGGATGAATTGCTGACAAGAGCCGATGCCGGGCTTTTTGATTGCGCTCGGTATGATTTCTGCAAAGACCAGAGATGAAGCATAGATTCTATGTTTTCCATCCCTCGCTTCAGAAAGATATTGCTCGATACTTTGCACATCATATGAGGCGCTTTCTTCCCGAAGGAACGCATAAAACACGCAAGAATCCCAAAAGAGATGTGACATTCCGTCTGCCATTCGGCTACCAGTCCTCTTCAGATTCGTCGAGTTGGGGCGCCGTAAAGGCTCCCTTCCACTTGAGCAAATCCGTAGGTTCGCCGATGGCCCTGATTGTTCGCACGTCCAGGCGGGCCGGCAATTGATTGGCGCCGTCGTAATGCGCCGTGCCTTCAACTATGACACGGCTGTCGAAATTCTCGCGCGCCTCAGGCACGCGGTCCTTATTCATGACGCAATCAATCTCGATGCCGCCAGCCGTGAGTATTAGCTTTCCGCGAAGCATCGTGCCGCGTGCGTCGATCTCTTTAAGTACGCCATCGAATGTGCCGGTTGCCAATCCCCGGTAATAGTTGTCTCTGCCGCGATCCGGAGCATTGCCGAGAGCTTCATAAGCGATCTCGGATTGCCTAAGCAGAAAATCATCAATGCGTATGACATTATCGTCAGGAAATGCCAATTCGGCGTGCGAAAACTTCTTTGCAACGCCCATTCCGAGACGCTGGACATTCCTAATCAATATTGGTGGCAACCGCTCGACGCTGCGATCTCCGTTGTAAATTGCATTGGCGGCGGCCTCGTAAGTGGCAATGCTGGAGTGCATTGGCCGGTTCGGCGTTTTTTGCTTCTGCCGGATCGTCGCGCGCGCACTTCCGTCGGAGAGGCCCCCGATCATGAACACAAAACTCGCCTTGCCATTGGCGAACTTATCGGCGGCAGCCAATCCACTTAGCAATAGGCGCAGCTTTTCGACAAAGACATCCGCGCGTACAACGCGGTTATCTGCGTCGAGGCCATGGAGCGCGAATGTTGTTTCGTCGGGTCTGGACATCTCAGTCGTTCGACGTTGTGTCAACTGACCTATATGTCAGCCGCTTGCCAACGATACCACGCAACGCGCGTGTCGTCCGCTCTTGATCGCCAATCCCGAGGCCGACTCGCTCATTGTACCGGAAATCAAACTCCGCCAGATAGCGCTTCAAGTGCTGCTGGCTGACATGGTGATAAGTTCCGGTGATCCCGCGCTTTAGGATCGAGAAATAATTCTCGACCGTATTGGAATGCGCTTCACCGCGAACGTATTCGCCGGCCCCGTGATTGACCGTCTCGTGCTTCGCGAACTCTTTGCCCGGGTGGTAATACTGGCCGGCCTCGTCGGTCATCAGGAACGACTTGGCGTCGATCTGAGCGACGAGGATCGGGCGCAGGGTCTTGGCGTTGACCTCGGGGATATGATGCGAGCGGACAGACCCGCCGCGCTCGACCAGCGAGAAGACCACCTCTTTGCCCTTCCCGCCAATGTTGCCTTTGGTCCGCTTGTTACGGTGCTTGTTCTTCTCTTTGCCGCCGATGTAACTCTCGTCTGCCTCGACCACCTTGCCCTCGCCGCCGAGCGCCGCAGGGATTTTGCCCTCGCGCATTGCCTCGCGCAGACGATGGGTCATGAACCAGGCGGTCTTATAGGTGACACCAAGAATGCGGTGGATTTGGTGGCTGCTCATGCCCTTCTTGCTGCTGCAAAGAAGGTGCGTGGCTTGCAACCAAAGGTTCAACGGGACATGACCGGACTCGAATACGGTCCCCACCGTTACCGTGAATTGCCGCTTGCAAGGCCCGCAACGCCACAACCCTTCACGGGCGCCCTTAACCTTCGTGATGCGATCCAGGCCGCCACAACGCGGGCAGACGGGACCGTGAGGCCAAAGCACGCTTTCCAGCTTGGCGCGGGCGGCGTCTTTATCGTGGAAGAAGGGGGCGGAAAGGGCGGACACGGGCTATCTCCTTGACTCTTAACATGGAGTCAGCGACCGTGTTTGTCAAGTATATAATTGCCTTCGAGAGCACGCTGTCGGCCGCCGCTTTCAGGCCCGGGTCGCCTGTGCGCCTTGTCAGCAGCGCCCCCACCAGGATCGCCTCGATCTCCTCGGCCGTGAACATCAAGGGGGGCAGGTCGTAGCCCTGGCGCAGCAGATAGCCCAACCCCGCCGCACCCTCGATCGGCACCTGGCGGGCCTGCAAGGTGGCGATGTCGCGATAGACCGTGCGCGGCGTCACCTCCAGCCGCTCCGCCAGATCGGCGGCGGTCATCGGGCCCTTGGCCCCGCGCAAGGCCTGGATGATGTCGAACAGCCGGTCGGTGCGCCGCATCGCAAGGCCCTCCTTTGCTCTTGCGCCCATTCTACTCCGAATGCTCCTGACAGCACGCTGTCAGGAGGCGGTCGCTAGGTTCCTCGTCATGAAAACCGCAGAGGCGCAGAGGGCGGACATCATGGGCGAGACCGGCCGGGGCCAGGAGGGGCTGGGAATCCTGCTGCTGGTGGGCTCGGCGGTGGCGTTCAGCACCGCCGGCTATTTCACCCGCCTGATCCCGGTCGACGTCTGGACCCTGCTGTTCTGGCGCGGGATTTTCGCCGGGCTCTTCGTCATGGGCGTCCTGGTCTGGCAGCATGGCGCCGACGCTTGGCGGTCGATCCCGGCCATGGGGCTGCCCGGCCTCGCCGTCACCGCGCTCTCGAGCAGCGGCATGATCTTCTTCATCCATGCCTTCCGCCATACCAGCGTCGCCGATGTCGCCATCGTCTATGCGGCAGCACCCTTCGTGACCGCCGGCATCGCCTGGCTCTGGCTGCGCGAGCGGCCCTCGCGCGGCACCTTGATCGCGAGCGCCATCGCCTTCGTCGGGGTCGTCGTCATGATGGGCGGCGCCTTCCGGCTCGGCAACATGCTGGGCGATCTCTTCGCGCTGGCGATGACGCTGTCGCTGTCCCTGATGATGGTCGTGCTGCGCCGCCATGGCGATCGTCCGATGACGGCCGCCGCCGGATTGTCGCCTCTGTTGACGGCCTTGCTGGTGTTGCCCTTCGCGACCCCGGGCGCCGTCGGCTCCATCGACATCTGGCATCTGGCGCTGTTCGGCGTGCTGCAGAACGGGATCGGGCTGCTCCTCATCACCTGGGGCACGAAAATGCTGCCGGCGGCCCAGGGCGCCCTGATCGGCGCGCTCGATGCACCGCTGGCGCCGGTCTGGGTCTGGCTCGCCTTCAACGAGATCCCGCCGACCCTGACGCTGGCGGGCGGCGCCATCGTGATGCTGGCGGTGCTGGGCCACCTGTTGGGCGACCGGCGCTCGGCTGTCCCGGCACAAACGGACCCGCGCTAGCCCGAGCGCACCGTCTTCACCACCGCGTCGCGCTCGAAGAGATAGAGCAGCACCCGCAGCGCCTGGCCGCGCGCGGCGGCGAGGTCGGGGTCGCGTTCGAGGATGAGGCGCGCATCGTCGCGGGCGGCCGCGAGCAGCTCGCCATGCTGGGCGATGTTCGCCAGCTTGAAGTCGGGCAGGCCGCTCTGGCGCGTGCCCAGCAATTCGCCGGCACCGCGCAGCCGCAGATCCTCCTCGGCGATGCGGAAGCCGTCGTCGGTCTCGCGCAGGATCTTCAGCCGCGCCTTGGCCGTCTCGCCCAGCGGCGCCTGATAGAGCAGGAGACAGGTGGAGCGCTTGGTGCCGCGGCCGATGCGCCCGCGCAATTGATGGAGCTGCGCCAGGCCGAAGCGCTCGGCATGCTCGATCACCATGATGGTCGCCGCCGGCACATCGACGCCGACCTCGACCACGGTGGTCGCCACCAGGATGTCGATGTCGCCGCGCGAGAAGGCGGTCATGGCGGCGTCGCGCTCGGCGGTCTTCTGCTGGCCATGGACCAGCCCGACCCGCACCGGCAGCCGTTGCGACAGATCGGCGAAGCGCGCCTCGGCATTGGCGAGATCGACCGCCTCGGATTCCTCGACCAGCGGACAGATCCAGTAGGCGCGGGCTCCATCGGCGATTCCGCGCCCGACCGCGGCCACGACCTCCTCGATGCGGTCGAGCGGCACGGCGCGGGTGTCGATCGGCTGGCGTCCGGCGGGCTTCTCGGTCAGGCGCGAGACATCGAGATCGCCATAGGCGGTGAGCATCAGCGTGCGCGGGATCGGCGTCGCCGTCATCACCAGCACGTCCGAGCCTTTGCCCTTCTCGGCCAGCAGCAGCCTTTGATGCACGCCGAAGCGATGCTGCTCGTCGATGACGGCGAGACCCAAATCGCGGAACTCGACATCCTCCTGCACCAGCGCGTGGGTCCCGACCACGATCGGGATCGATCCGTCGGCGAGCCCCGCCAGCGTGTCGGCCCGCGCCTTGGCGCGATCGCGGCCAGTGAGAAGACCGACGCGCAGGCCCGCCGCCTCGGCCAGCGGCGAAATCGTCGCGAGATGCTGGCGCGCCAGGATCTCGGTCGGCGCCAGAAGCGCGGCTTGCGCACCGGCTTCGACGGCAATCGCCATCGCCATCAGCGCCACGACGGTCTTGCCGCTCCCGACATCACCCTGCAGCAAGCGCAGCATCGGCGCCGGCCCGGCCATGTCGGCTTCGATTTCCTGGATCGCCGTCTGCTGCGATCCAGTGAGGGAGAAGGGGAGCGCCTTCGCGATCCGGGCGCGGATGGCGCCGTCGCCCTTGAGGCGGCGCCCGACCAGCTTGCGCTGCCGGGCGCGCACCAGCGCCAGGGCCAGCTGGCTCGCCAGCAGCTCGTCGAAGGCGAGCCGCTGGCGCGCCAGGGTCGAGGGCTCGAGATCGGCCAGCTCCCCCGGCGCATGGGCCGTGGTCAGGCTGCTGCGCCAACCGGCCCAGCCCTGCCGCTTCAGATAGTCGGCGTCGATCCATTCGGGCAGCTCGGGCGCGCGATCGACCGCGGCGCGGATCGCCTTGGCCAGGAGCCGCGGCGTCAACCCCGCCGTCAGCGGATAGACCGGCTCGACCCGGCGCACGGTTTGGGCTTCCGCTTCCGGCACCACATGGTCGGGATGGGCCATCTGCAGCTCGCCCTGATAGCGCTCGACCCGGCCGCTCACGACCCGGGTTTCGCCGAGGGGGAGGGTCTTTTCCAGCCAGTCGGCCTTGGCATTGAAGAAGACCAGGGTCAGGCTGCCGGTCACGTCATGGCAGCGGACCCGGTAGGGCAGGCGGGGTGAGCGCGGCTTCTCGTGGCGGTCGACGGTCACGGCCACGGTGATGATGGCGCCCTCGGGCGCCTCGGCGAGGGCCGGGGAGAAGCGCCGATCCACCAGCCCGCTCGGCAGATGCCAACAGAGATCCACCACCCGGGGCCCGGCCAACTGCTCGATCAGCTTGCCGATCCGCGGGCCCACGCCCGGCAGGGCGGTGACCGGGGCGAACAGGGGAAAGAGGATTTCGGGGCGCAATTGTCCTCGGTGGATTTGTGGCTATTGCCGGGCCGGCCCCTCGGGGCCGGGTTCTGCGGCGATTTTGGCGGGTTCTGCGGGCTGACAGGAGGAGATTCGCTCGCTATATCCTAGCGTCGCGCGACCCGGACGAGTAGCCGGCCCCGGGCCGAGGAGTAGACAATAATGTCCGATCAGGATCGAGCGCAGCGCCTGAGCCGGCTGCGCTATCGCAGCTGGCGCCGGGGAACGCGCGAGATGGACCTGATGCTGGGCCCCTTCGCCGATCGCCATCTGGCCGCGATGAACGAGACCGAACTGGCAGCCTATGAACGGCTCCTCGATGAGAGCGACCCCAATCTGATGACCTGGTTGACCGGGCAAGCCGAACCGCCTCCCGACATGGATACTCGATCTGCGCGCCGTCCTGCGCCGGGCGGCCGACGGGATCGAACAAGGCAGTGCCGCGGCTGCCGGACAGCGCAAGACCTATTGATGCCGATTTCATTGGAGCATGCAGGGCTGGTCCCGGTCGGCGGGGCGCCCGAGGGGTTCGACGCCCTCATCATCGCCGATCTGGCCCGTCGCGCGCGCAAGGGCGCGGCGAGGCCGGGCGGCGAGCTGCTGCATGTCGCGCGCGACGATGCGCGCATGGCCCGGCTGATCGAGGCGCTGCGCTTTGCCGATCCCGAGATCGAGATCGTCGATTTTCCGGCCTGGGACTGCCTGCCCTATGACCGGGTGTCGCCCCATCGCGACATCGTCGGCCGGCGCGTCGATGCGCTGACGCGGCTGCGCCTGCCGCGTGCCGCCGATGCGCCGGCGCGCGTGGTGGTGACGACGGTGGCGGCCCTGCTGCAGCGCCTTCCGCCGCGCAGCAGCTTCGAGGGCCAGACCCTGCGGCTGGAGCCGGGGGCCACGCTGGAGCCCAAGGCCCTGACCGAGTTCCTGGTCGCGCGCGGCTATCTGCGCGCCGAGACGGTCAACGAGGTCGGCGAGTTCGCCGTGCGCGGCGGCATCGTCGATCTGTTCCCGCCGGCGTCGCCGTCCCCTTTGCGCGTCGATTTCTTCGGCGACACCATCGAGAGCCTGCGCGCCTTCGATCCCCTGAACCAGCGCAGCCAGGACAAGCTCGCCAGCTTCGAGATCAAGCCGATCGGCGAGGCCCGTCTCGACGCGGCGGCGATCGAGCGCTTCCGCACTGGCTTTCGTGCGGCCTTCGGCGGCGTCGCCGGCGACGATCCGCTTTATGAGTCCATCAGCGCCGGGCGCCTCTATGCCGGCATGGAGCATTGGCTGCCGCTGTTCCTGCCCTCGATGGAGACGCTGCCGGACTATCTCCCGGAGGCCCTGATCACGCTGGATCACCAGGCCGAGGAGGCGCGCGACGCCCGGCTCGACATGATTCGCGATTTCTACCAGGCGCGCCGGCAGCTCGAGCGTGCCGAGGAGACCGGCGGCGTACCCTACCGGCCGCTGCCGCCCGACCGTCTCTATATCAATGCCAGCGATTGGGACGATTGGATGGAGAGCCGTCCGGTTGCGGCCTTCACGCCCTTCGCCATGCCGGAGGATGCGGCCGGCTGGCAGGATGCCGGCGGCAAGGCCGGCCGCGATTTCGCCGATGTGCGCAGCAGCGCGCCCGCGACGCTCTTTGCCGCCGTGGTCGAGCATCTGGCGCAGGCGCGCCTGCCGCGCCGCCATGTGGCGGTCGCCGCTATGAGCGAAGGCAGCCGCGACCGGCTGGAGCATCTCTTGGCCGAGCACGGCCTCGAGAAGCATGAGCGCGTGGCCGACCTCGCCGGCGTTCGCCGCCTGCCGCGCGACCGCGTCGCCTTCGCCGTGCTGGGGCTCGAGCATGGCTTCGAGACGCCGGACCTGGTGGTGCTGGCCGAGCAGGACATCCTCGGCGACCGGCTGGTGCGCCCGACCCAGCGGCGCAAGAAGACCGACCAGTTCCTGACCGAGCTCGCCAATTTCTCGCATGGCGATCTGGTCGTGCATGTCGAGCATGGCGTCGGCCGCTATGAAGGGATCGAGACGCTCGATATCGGCGGCGCGCCGCATGACTGCCTCAAGGTCATCTATGACGGCGGCGACAAGCTTTATGTGCCGGTCGAGAACATCGACGTGCTCTCCCGCTTCGGTTCTGAGGATCTGCCGGTACCGCTCGACAAGCTGGGCGGAGCCGGCTGGCAGGCGCGGAAAGCCCGGGTCAAGCAGCGCCTGCGCGAGATCGCGGCCCAGCTCATCAAGACGGCGGCCGCGCGTGCCGTCCATCCGGGCGTGACCCTGTCGCCGCCCGAGGGTCTCTATGACGAGTTCGCGGCCCGCTTCCCCTATGCCGAGACCGAGGACCAGCAGCGCGCGATCGACGAGGTCACGCTGGATCTCGCCTCGGGCCGGCCCATGGATCGTCTCGTCTGCGGCGATGTCGGCTTCGGCAAGACCGAGGTGGCGTTGCGCGCGGCCTTCATCGCCGCCGCCTCGGGCTATCAGGTCGCGGTGGTGACGCCGACGACGCTGCTCTGCCGCCAGCATACCAAGACCTTCACCGAGCGCTTCGCCGGCCTCCCCTTGCGCGTGGCGCAGCTCTCGCGCCTGGTCACGCCCAAGGACGCGAACCAGACCAAGGCCGACATCAAGGCCGGCAAGGTCGACATCGTGGTCGGGACCCATTCGCTCCTGGCCAAGAGCGTCGAGTTCGCCAATCTGGGCTTGATGATCGTCGACGAGGAGCAGCATTTCGGCGTGGCGCAGAAAGAGCGCCTCAAGGAGCTGCGCGCCGACGTCCATGTGCTGACGCTGACGGCGACGCCGATCCCGCGCACCTTGCAGCTCGCCCTCTCCGGCGTGCGCGAGATGAGCCTGATCGCGACCCCGCCGGTCGACCGGCTGGCGGTGCGGACCTTCGTGCTGCCCTACGATCCGGTGGTGATCCGCGAGGCGATCCTGCGCGAGCATTTCCGCGGCGGGCAGAGCTTCTATGTGGTGCCGCGGATCGAGGATCTCGACAAGGTGGCGGAGCGCCTGCGCAACCTGGTGCCCGAGATCAAGTTCGTGATGGCCCATGGGCGCATGGCGCCGACCCATCTCGAGAAGGCGATGACCGCCTTCTACGACCGCCAGTACGACATGCTGCTCGCGACCAACATCATCGAGAGCGGGCTGGACATCCCGACCGCCAACACGATGGTGATCCACCGCTCCGACATGTTCGGCCTGGCGCAGCTCTATCAGCTGCGCGGCCGCATCGGCCGCTCCAAGCAGCGTGGCTATGCCTATCTCACCCTGCCGCCGGGCCGGGTGCTGAACCCGACCGCCGCCAAGCGGCTCCAGGTGATGCAGACGCTCGACACCCTGGGCGCGGGCTTCACGCTCGCCAGCCACGATCTCGATATTCGCGGCGCCGGCAATCTGCTGGGCGACGAGCAGTCGGGCCATATCCGCGAGGTCGGCGTCGAGCTCTATCAGCAGATGCTGGAGGATGCGGTCAAGGAAGCGCGCGGCCAAGCCAAGGCGGCGCAGGAATGGACCCCGCAGATCAGCATCGGCATGCCGGTGCTGATTCCGGAGAACTACGTGGCCGATCTCGGCGTGCGGCTGGGTCTCTATCGCCGCATCGCCACCCTGGTGGACAAGACCGAGATCGACGGCTTCGGCGCCGAGCTCATCGACCGCTTCGGGCCGCTGCCGCCGGAAGTCGAGAATCTCCTGGGCATCATCGCCATCAAGCAGCTCTGCCGCCAGGCGGGGATCGAGAAGGTCGATGCCGGCCCCAAGGGCGTGGTGCTCTCCTTCCGCAACAACCGTTTCGCCAAGCCGGCGGAGCTGATCGCCTTCATCAATCGCAAGCAGGACGAGGTTTCGGTGCGGCCCGACCACAAGCTGGTCTGGCGCCAGGAATGGAAGGACGCGAACCGCCGGGTCCAGGGCGTGCAAGGCCTGCTCGCCCATCTGGCCAAGATGGCGGCATAAGGCGAGGCGGGGAGAGGCGATGTTCTACGAGACGGCGCATTTCGAGGAGAAGAAGGCCGACCTCGGCCTCGGCCGGAGCCCCTTCAAGGCACTGGTGGTGCCGCGGCCGATCGGCTGGATCAGCACGATCAGTCCGGCCGGCGTCGCCAACCTGGCGCCGTTCAGCTTCTTCAACGGGATTTCCGAAGACCCGGACATGGTCATGTTCTGCCCCGGCGGCTCGAAGGCCGATCGGCCGGTCAAGGACACCCGCTTCAATGTCGAGGCCACCAGGGAGTTCGTCTGCAATCTCGCCACCTGGGACACGCGCGAGGCGATGAACGCGACCTCGGCCCGGCTTCCGGCCGAGACCGACGAGTTCGCCTTCGCCGGGCTGACGCCGGCGCCCTCGCGGCTGGTGAAGCCGCCGCGCGTGGCGGAGGTGCCGGTCCATCTCGAATGCCGCTATTGGAAGACGGTCGAGTTGCCGAGCCGCGATCCGCGCGAATCCTATGTGATGATCCTGGGCGAGGTGCTGGGCGTTCATATCGAAGATGCGCTCATCCGCGAGGGCCGGGTCGACATCGCCGCGGCCAGGCCGATCGCGCGGCTGGGCTACTCGGAATATGCCGTGGTCACCGAAGCCTTTCGCATGCGCCGTCCGGAGTAATGCTCCCGAGGAGGATCGCCATGACTGTCGAGACCAGCGTTGCGCAGCATTACAGCCACGGCGCGCTCGAGCGCGCGATCCTGTCGGCGCTCGAAGCGTCGGGCAAGGATCCGGCCCGGCTGACGCCGGCCGATCTGGCGCCGATCGACGAGTTCCATATCGGCGGCCGGCCGGCGACGGTCGAGTTCATGGCCCAGCTCGGCTTCGAGCCCGGCATGCGCGTGCTCGATATCGGCTGCGGCATCGGCGGCGCCTCGCGGCATGTGGCGCAGACCTACGGCTGTCAGGTCGAGGGCATCGATCTGACCGCGGAATATGTCGAGGTCGCGGCCATGCTGGCCAAGCGGGTCGGACTCTCGAACAATGTGTCGTACCGCCAGGCGAGCGCGGTCGATCTGCCGTTCGAGGCGGGCGCCTTCGACCGGGCCTACATGCTCCATGTCGGCATGAACATCGCGGACAAGCGCCGCTTGATGGCAGGCGTGGCGCGCGTGCTCAAGCCGGGCGGGGTCTTCGGGATCTATGACGTGATGCGCGAGGCCGAGGGCGATCTGGTGTTTCCGCTGCCCTGGGCCTCCGATCCCGCTTTCAGCTTCGTGGATTCCGCCCCGCGCTATCGGGACGAATTGGAGCACGCGGGCTTCGC
>CAVOLB010000047.1:0-17161 GCA_963696655.1 uncultured Alphaproteobacteria bacterium | reverse complement strand
GGATGTTCGAGCGCCCGTTGACCAGGATCTTGCCGCTTTGCGCATCGGCGATGTTCCAGAAGGCGGTCAGCGTGACGGCGCCCGACGGATCGCGCTCGAATTGCGTGATGTCGACGGAAATCTGATCGGTCAGCGCGCTGGAATCGGTCCAGGGAAAGATCGAGACGCGATCGGTCTTGAGGATGCCCGAGAGGTTCTCCGCCAGCGCGCGCGTGATGTTGTCGCCGATGCGACCGCCCCATTGGTCGAATTCCGCGAGCTGGAGCTGATTGTCGCTGCTGCGGGTCACGATCTCGGGCCGGTCGAGATATTGCGGGATCACCACCGGACCGACGCCGAGCGCCGGCCCCCGGCCGCCGGTGTCCGTGGTGGCCGCGAGCGGCGTCAGGACAAAGAAGCGCGAGGGCTTGCTCTCCGAGCAACCCGAGAGCAGAAGCGGGGCGGCAATGAGCGCGATCGCCGCCATCCAACCGAAGGAACGAGGCATGGCCCTCTCCTGAATCATTGTTTGCCGGTAATCAAGGCGTTCGGGTTGCGCTGGAGATAATCGGCGAGGGCCCGGATCGACGAGGCCATCGCCTTGAACTCCCGCAGCGTGTCGGTCGTCTGCGACAGCAGGGCCGGGTTCTTCGCCAGATCGCGCTCCAGCAGGGTCACGACATCGTCCGCCGATGCCAGCGCCGCGTTCAAGGTCTTGAGCGTGGTCTGCAGGTCGCCGGCGAGTAGATTTGTCTTGCCCTGGAGCTGGTCCGCCAGCTTGCCATAATCGTTCAACGTGTCGTTCAAGGTCTGCAGCGGCTCGCCCTCCTTCATCTGGAGGCGATCATTGGCGGCAACCATCAAATCATTGGCCTGCTGCGTCGTCGCCTGCAGATTCGCCAAGGTCGGCGTGATCTGTTCGTTGACGCCCTTTATCATCGTGCTGGCGTCGGTGAGCATCTGCTGCAGGCTGAGGATCGCGCCGCTGATCTGCGCCGAGATCTCGTCAATCGGCATCTTGCTGAGTTTCGCCAGCACCGCCGAGACGTTCGCCTGGAGCTCGTCCATGCTCGAGGGAATCGTCGGCATCTCGGGCAGTCCCGTGACGCCGCCGACCAGCCTTATCGGCGTATCTGGATGGAAGTCGAACTCGACGCTCGCCTGTCCGGTGACCAGCGATTGGACCACGAGCTGGGCGCGCAGACCGCGGTCCACCAGGACTTTCATGTTATTCACGTCGCGCTTGCCGGCGACGACATGAAGCATGTTCGGGAAAATCTGGATGATGACGGGCATCTTGAGGGTCTGTTCGTCGATGTTGTAGTTGATCGAGATGTCGGTGACGGTGCCGACCTGGACGCCGCGGAAGTTCACCGGCGCCCCGACCGCGAGGCCACCCAGCGATCCGTCGAAATAGAGGACGGCCTTCTGCTTGGGCTCGAGAAATTTGGTGCCCCCGAAGGCGACGGCGCCGAGGATCGCCAGCGCAATGGCGCCCAAGACGAAGGCGCCGATGAGTTTCGGATTCGATTTCTTGGCCATCAGCTTGTCCTGTTTCCCCCGCTTGTCATCCTGGCGCTCCGGCTCCGGACTTGGCGAGCTCGCCGCGCAGGAGGAAGTTGCGGACTTTCGGGTCTGGGCATTCGTCGCGCAGTTTCTTGGGGTCTCCCTGCGCGATCATCGTCTTGGTGTCGGCGTCGAGAAAGACCGAATTGTTGCCGATGGTGAAGATGCTGGCGAGCTCGTGGGTGACCACGGCGATGGTGGCGCCCAGGCTGTCGCGCAGCTCGAGGATCAGGTCGTCCAGCATGCGCGAGCTGATGGGGTCGAGGCCCGCCGAAGGCTCGTCGAAGAACAGGATCTCGGGATCGAGCGCCATGGCGCGGGCGAGGCCCGCGCGCTTGCGCATTCCGCCGCTGATCTCGGAGGGATAGAAGTCTTCGAAGCCGGCGAGACCCACCAGCGCCATCTTGAGCGAGGCGATCTTGCGGATCTCCGCGGGCTTGAGGTCGGTGAACTCGCCCAGCGGCAGCGCCACGTTCTCGGCCAGCGTCATCGAGCTCCAGAGCGCGCCGCTCTGATAGAGGATGCCGAAGCGGCGCATCATGCGCTGCTGCTCTTCCGGATCGGCCGCCCAGAGATCCTGCTCCCCGAACAGCACCTGGCCCCGGGCCGGCGCTTTCAGTCCCACCAGATGCTTCAGCAGCGTGCTCTTGCCGCAACCGCTGCCGCCCATGATGATGAAGATGTCGCCGCGGTTGATGGTGAAGTTGAGATTGCGCTGAATGACGAAGTCGTCATAGGCCATGTCCAGATTGCGGACCGTGATATGAGCCTCGGAAGAGGGAACAGTCTCGGCCATGCCGCGCTCCCTTCAGATGCCGAGCGCGTTGGTGAGGACGGCGAAGACGCCGTCCGTCACGATGATGAAGACGATGCCGGTGACGACCGCCGAGGTGGCGGCAAGGCCAACGGCGGAGGCGCTGCGGCCGCACTGAATGCCGCGCAGGCATCCCGACACGGCGACCAGCACGCCGAACACCGAGCTCTTGAAGATGCCGACCGCGAAATCCATCAGGCCGACACCATGCAGCGTCTCGTTGAGATACTGAGTCACGGAAAGATGCAGCATGCCGACGCCGACGAAGGCGCCGCCCAGGATGCCCAGGAGATCGGCGAAGATGCAGAGCAGCGGCATCATGAGGATCAGCGCGATCATCCGGGGCAGCACCAGGAATTCCATCGAGGACAGGCCGAAGGTCGAGAGCGCGTCGATCTCCTCGTTGACCTGCATCGTGCCGAGCTGGGCCGCGAAGGCGGCGCCGGTGCGCCCGGACATGATGATGGCTGTCATGAGCGCGCCCATCTCGCGCGCCATCGCGATGCCGACCAGGTCGGCGACATAGATCTGGGCGCCGAACTGCTGCAGCTGGATCGCGCCGACAAAAGCCAGGATCAATCCGACGAGGAAGGAGATGAGAGCGACGATCGGCAGGGCCGCGGCGCCGCATTCATAGATGATGTCGATGAGGTCGGAACGCCGGTAGCGCGCCCGGCCGATCATGAACTTGCCGAAGGTCTGCACGGCCTGGCCGAGGAACTCCACCATGTCCCCGCCGGATCGCCCTAAAGCGATGGTCTCCTTGCCGACCATGGTCAGGAAATCGACGCGCTTGCCCGTGCGCTTTGCGCCTTGGCGCTCCGGCACCGCGACCGCCAGCTTCAGGAGCCGGCCGGCACCCTCCGGCAGATTGCCGGCATCGAGCGCGAGGCCGCGCGTCTTGCAGAGATCCTGGATGCCCACCAGGAAGGCCAGGAGCCCGCTGTCCCAGTGGCCGAGCTTTCCGGCGTCGAATTTAAGGCGTTTCGCGGCCGGGTTGGATCCGAGCTGCTGGTCGACCTGTGCCGAGGTCGGAAGGCCGGTGCGCAGCTGCCAGTCGCCGCTGAGGCTCAGCAGCAGGGTGTCTCCGCCCTGCGGCGTCAAGGTGAGGCCGGGCGCGATATGGTCGGGGATGACGGCCGTTGCCAAGGTCTTTGTCTCGGGGCCCTTCGGCCTTCAAATCGGTTGCGAATGGCGAGACAGGGAGGTGGTGCGGGTCCTAAGACCCTTTCGGAATGCCGGAGGCCGTTGCGCAACGGCGAATCTCCGACGTCGTCACGCCCTCCCCATGCACCGAAGAATCAGCACACAATCCAAGCGAAGTGAACTTCCTGCAATTAAGCGCATTTATGGGGCGGGGACGTCAATAGCCCGGCACCCGGTCCCCACCAAATCTTTGCAGTTTTTCAGTTATTTGCGCCTTGCAATCAATGCGCTGCCGGGTGGTGGGTGTGGCGCAGATTGACAATCGTAGACGGTCTCCAGGGGCGAGGTCCTTGAGTAGAAACCCCTAGACCCTGCCGCGGATCAGGTCGGCCGCCTTCTCCGCGATCATCACCACCGCGGCGTTGATGTTGCCGGTGGGCAGGTCGGGCATGACCGAGGCATCGACAACGCGCAAGCTCTCGATGCCGCGCAGCTTGAGCCTGGTATCCACCACCGCCATCGGATCGGAATCGACCCCCATCTTGCAGGTGCCGGCGGGGTGATGGACCGTGATCGAGGTCTTGCGGATATGGGCGTCGATATCGGAATCCGCGGTCTTCTCGAGGCCCGGCGCGATCTCGCGCGCGACGAAGGGCTGCATCGAGGGCTGTGCCGCGACTTCGCGCGCCATGCGGACGCCCGCGCGCAGGGCCTTCCAGTCGGCGTCGGTCGACAGGAAATTCTGCAGGATGCGGGGATGCGCGTTCGGGTCGGTCGACTTCAGGGTCACGGCGCCGCGCGCCTCGGGATGCAGCATCACCACGCGACAGGCGAAGGAATCCGGGAAGGGCTTCTTGAAGGGCTCGAAGTAAGGCCAGGCGCCGAGCGAAGCCGTCGTCAGCAGGAACTGGATATCCGGCTGGGGCAGGCCGGCGCGGCTCTTGAGGAAGGCGGTGATGCCGCCGGGCACGTCGGCGGCGAAGCCGGTGCCGAAGCAATAGGCCTCGATCACCGAGCGCCCGATGCGGTCATAGCGCATGGCCCTGAGGAACGGGCTCGGCGGCGCGTTGCGCAGATACATCAGGATCACCGAGACATGGTCCTGCAGATTGCGCCCGACGCCTGGCAGCGCCAGCCTGACCGGGATGTCGTGCTTCCTGAGCTCTTCCGGGTCGCCGATGCCCGAGAGCATCAGGGTCTGGGGCGTGTTGATGACGCCGCCCGAAAGGATGAGCTCCCGGTTCGCATGCACCGTCCGGGTCTGGCCATCCTGCAGATATTCGACTCCGACCGCGCGATGCCCCTCGAACAGGATGCGGGTGACCATCGCCTTGACCTCGATGGCGAGAGGACCGCGCTTCAAAGCGGGGCGCAGATAGGCGGTGGCGGCGCTGGAGCGACGGCCCCTGCCGATCGTCATCTGCAGCCGGCCGAAGCCTTCCTGACGCTCGCCGTTATAGTCGTCGGTCCAGCCATGGCCGGCGCTCTTGCCGGCCGCGGCGAAGGCGTCGAGCAGCGGGTCCTGGAATTTGCAGGTCTGGGTCGAGAGCGGCCCGTCGCCGCCACGCCAGCGGCTGGCGCCGCCCTCCCAACGTTCCTGTTTGCGGAAATAGGGGAGGGCGTCGTCGAAGCCCCAGCCTTCGAGCCCTTGCGCGCGCCAGCGGTCATAGTCGCTACGGTGGCCGCGCACATAGGCCATGGCGTTGGTCGAGGAGCAGCCGCCCACGACCTTGCCGCGCGCGCATTCGACGGCCCGGCCGCCGACGCTGGGCTCGGGCTCGCAGAAATACATCCAGTCATGCAGCCGCTTCGTCAGGATCTTGCCCCAGCCCAGCGGAATATGAATCCAGGGATCGCGGTCCCAGCCACCCGCCTCGAGAATCAGGACCGAGACGCCCTGGTCTTCGGAGAGCCGGTTGGCGAGCGTGCAACCGGCGGAGCCGGCGCCGACGATCACATAATCGTACGCGTTGGATTTGGTCATGGGCTCGCGAGCGGGAGGTTCCGGCGGGGTTAATTCGCGGTCGTCAGCATGGCACAGCCCGCCCCGCGCTGGGGAGCGGGACCATGGCGTGACCAATGGCCGTGACACATCGAGGCAGGCGAACTTCACCCTTGACGTTCCCGACCGGTCCTCGATCCACTGAAGCCAAGATTGCCAAGACATCCGAGGGGAGCGACGCGTCATGGACGAGGCGGAATTTCAGCGCAAGAAGGCCGAGATGGAGCCCTGGTACTGGTGGGGCATTCAGACCTTCTTCAAATGTCCGTGGGACGAGAACCCGGCGAACTGCGATATCGGGCTGGTCGGGGTGCCGCACAGCTCGGGCAACGGCTCGACCGAGCGCGACCAGCATCTGGCGCCGCGCGCCGTGCGCAACAATTCCGGCTGGTATCGCCGCGGCCATCAGAAGTTCGGCATCGTGCCCTGGGAGGTCGCGCGGATCCACGATCTGGGCGACGTGCCGCTGCCCCATGCGATGGTCAACGACATCTGCGTCCAGGACATCGAGGGCTTCTTCAAGCGGCTCGACCGCACCGGCACGCGGCCGGTCTCGATCGGCGGCGACCATGCCATCACCGGTCCGATCCTGAAGGCGATCGCCGGCAAGGACGCGCGCCTCACCGGCGGGCGCAAATGCGCGCTCCTCCATTTCGACGCGCATCGCGACGATTACGAGCATATCCCGCATTGGCTGGGCTCGGTGCGTTCGGCGGCGCATTGGGCGGCCTATACCGTGGCCGAGCAGCATGTCGACCCGACCCGCTCGGTCCAGCTCGGCATGCGCGGCAACCCGATCAAGCCGCGCGCCGACATCACCGCCAGCAAGCTCGGCTACAAGCTCATCCCGGCCGAGGAGTTCTTCGAGCTCGGCATCGAGGAGACGGTGCGCATCATCCGCGACCGGGTCGGCGACATGCCGCTCTACATCACCTTCGATCTCGACGTGCTCGACCCGGCCGAGGCGCCGGCGGTCGCCAACATGGAGCCGATGCAGCGGGGCCTGCGCGCCTGGCAGGCCGAGAAGATCTTCCACGGCCTGCGCGGCCTCGACATCATCGGCGGCGACATCGTCTGCATGATCCCGACCAAGGACAATCCGTCCAACATCACGGCCATGACGGCGATGGCGCTGATGTTCGAGATGATCGCGCTGATCGCGGACGGGGTGAATCAGAGGAAGAAGGGGTAGGGGACGGAAGAGGAGGTCTTCGAACTACTATCCCCTCCCCCCTTGTGGGGGAGGGTTAGGGAGGGGGGTCGCTCAACGCCTCGAGAATCGTCTGCAACACCCCTTCCTGATTTCCCAGCACGTCATTGTTCCAGAATCTGAGGACGCGAAAGCCCTCGGACTTGAGCCAGGCGGTACGAGCCTCGTCGTAAGCCTGCGCATCGACATGCGATCCGCCATCGACCTCGACGATCAGGCGTTCTCCGAAGCAAACGAAATCGGCGATGTATTTCCCGACAGGCGCCTGACGGCGAAACCGGAACCCTTCGAGTTGCTTTCGTCGCAACAGATACCAGAGACGCCGTTCGGCGTCAGTCATCTGCTGGCGTAGATCTCGCGCGAACTGGACCGTCATCGTGACACTGTTCATTGCTGACGGCGGGGAGGTGGCTCCACCCCCTCCCTTACCCTCCCCCATCAAGGGGGAGGGGATTAGTTTATCGAGTATTGGTTGTATTTAAATATAACAATACAACTTAATTCACGAACCGCCCCTGCGCCTCCCGCAGGAGCTTCTCGAACAGCACCGCCCAGGCCGCCTGGCCTTGCGGGGTCGCGATCAAATCCTGGCGCACCTCGATCTCGAGGCTGACGAGGCCGCGTTTCTCGCCATGGACTGGGACCGTGTAGTCGGTGTCGTCGGTGAGGCGGTAGGGCTCGTTGTCGCCCACCACCAGCATCTTGCCCGCCTCCGCATGGCCGCTGTCGGCCGGGACCTGCGCGGCCTGGAGGAGGGGGCGGATCGCATCCGCGAGGCGTCGGTCGCGGTTGTAGAGCAGCCCCACATGCCAGGGCCGCGACTGGCCCTTATAGACCGGCGTGAAGCTGTGCATGGCGACCAGCAGGGTCGGCCGGCCCGCGGCCTTGCGGGCATCGAGCAGGCGGGCGATGGCCTCCTGATAGGGCCGCCAGATCTCCTCCCGCCGGGCCGCGATATCGGCCGGCGTCAGATCGCGGTTGCCGGGGATATGGGTGTTCTCGCTGATCCGGGCCACGAAGTCGGGGGCGTCGGGTGGCCGGTTGCAGTCGCAGACCAGCCGGGAATAGGCCTGCCGGATGGCGATGGCATCGAGCCGCTGCGCCATCTGCCGGGTGACGCCCGCGGCCCCGATATCCCAGCCGATATGCCGCTCCAGCTCGAAGGCCGGGATGCCCAGGTCGCCGAGGCGGCGCGGCAGGAGGCGCCCTGCGTGATCGCAGGTGAGGAAGTAAGGCGACCGCCCGTCGGGCCGATGGACCGCCACGGGATCGGGTTCGTCGGGATCGAGCAGGGTGGCCGGCGTCAGGGTCATGATGGGGAGGGGCTGATGGGGAGGTCTGATGACAAGGGGACTGCGAATGCCGCTCAGTCTAGCCCGGCGCCGATGCCGGGCAAACCGGCTTGGCGGCGCACGCGACGACCGGAGGGTCTGAATTTGGTTGCCGCCGAACGAGGTTTCGAAGTCCGAGGCGGAACCCTGCCGGCCGGTCTGGATTTCATGTCCGGAGCGACGGTTTTGCGCCATCCTGCGGTGGCTCCCGGCGCGGCCGCCATGATATGGTCCGCCCCATTCGGTCAAGCCCCTCGAGGCATGAGGGGTCGAGGTGCTGCTGATGTATGGAACCCCCAATACGACCGCTGCGCAGCAGGTCGTCAATTGTCGTCTCTATTGCGACGGCCGTGCCGTCCGTGACATCGACATCGAGCATCTCGACGAGGTGCCCGACGCGCCCGGCCAGTTGATCTGGATCGGGCTCTACGATCCGGACGAGGAAGTCCTGGCCAAGGTGCAGAAGCGTTTCGGCCTGCATGAGCTGGCGATCGAGGACGCGCATCTGGCCCATCAGCGCCCCAAGCTCGAAGTCTATGGCGACACCCTGTTCCTGGTGCTGCACACCGCGCGCCGGCAAGCCTCCGAGTTCGCCTTCGGCGAGAGCCATTTCTTCATCGGCCGCGGCTATGTCGTCACCATCCGTCACGGGCCCTCCGAGACCTTCGCCGCCGTGCGCGCGCGCTGCGAGGCGGCGCCGCAGATGCTGCGCAAGGGCGAGGATTTCATCCTCTATGCGCTGATGGACTTCGTGGTCGACAATTACTTCCCGATCATCGATGCCATGGAAGCCGAGATCGAGCAGATCGAGGACGACATCTTCTCGAACCGTTTCACCTCCGACGACATCGAGAAGGTGTTCGGCCTGAGGCGCGACCTGGTGGCGCTGCGCCATGCGGTCCAGCCGCTGCAGGACATCTGCACCCGCATCATGCGCTTCGACGTGCCGCTGATCGACCGCGACACCTACCCCTATTTCCGCGACGTGCAGGACCACGCGATCAAGGCGAGCCAGGGGCTGGAAACCTTGCGTGAAAATCTGGGCTCCGCCCTCGACGCGCATCTGATGCTGTCCTCGGTCAAGGCGAACGAGGTGATGAAGAAACTGGCCGGATGGGCCGCCATCCTGGCCGTGCCGACCGCCATCGCCGGCATCTACGGCATGAACTTCAAATTCATGCCCGAGCTCGAATGGGCCTGGGGCTATCCCGCGACCCTCGCCGCCATCGCCGGCGCCTGCTGCTATCTCTATTACCGCTTCCACAAAGCGGGATGGCTTTAGTATTTTGCATGTCTTCCTCCGTCAGAACTGCAGGTTCGGAGGGAGGCGCTCGCCGAGCTCGTCGCGCAGGATGAAAAAAGCGAAACAGTTCGGCCTCGAGAATCTCATTTGATTCCGCACGATGGATATGTGCCGATGGCCGCGTATCCCGATCGCCCAATTGCCGTCGGCGCCCTCCGAACCCCATGACCATCTCTCCATCAAGCGGGTTGCCAGGCTCAATATAGGGGAACAGAAGGCGTGATCGATTTCCAGCTCCTGGCGCAGGCAGCGCTCCTCGGACTCATCGAGGGTGTAACAGAGTTCCTGCCGGTTTCGTCGACCGGCCACCTCATTCTCGCCGGCTACTTCGTGGAGTTCCCCGAGCCGCTCGGAAAGATCTTCGAAGTCGTGATTCAACTCGGCGCCATTCTTGCGATTGTCGTTCTCTATTGGCACAAGCTATGGGGCGCGCTCGTCGGTCTGGCGAGCAGCGCAAAGGAGCGACGCTTTGCGCTATCGATCCTGATCGCATTCCTGCCGGCGGCGGTGATCGGGGCCATCTTCCACGACTTTATCAAGCAAGTGCTGTTCTCTCCCTGGGTTGTCGCGGTATCGTTTGTTGTGGGCGGCGGCGTGATCCTGCTGATAGAGGCGATGGCGCTGTCGTCCCGTCATCATGAGGCCGACCGGCTCCCCCTCGGCACCTCGCTCGGCATCGGCCTATGCCAGTGCATCGCGATGATACCGGGCGTCTCGCGGTCGGGCGCGACGATCCTCGGAGCCATGTGCCTCGGCGTCGACCGCCGCGCCGCCGCCGAGTTCTCCTTCTTCCTGGCCATTCCGACCATGCTCGGCGCCACTGTCCTGGACCTCTACAAGGGCCGTGCCGCGCTCGGGGTGGAGGAGTACCAGATCATCGCCGTAGGCTTCGTCGTCGCGTTCCTTTCCGCCGTGGTGGTAGTGCGCGCCTTCGTGGCCTTTCTCCAGAATCATACTTTCCGCGTCTTCGGCTGGTATCGGATCCTTGCAGGCCTCGCCATGATGCTCGTCCTCTGGCGTTTTGCCTGACGGGCCAGCCTCTTCCTCCATCCTTCCTCGCGAAGCGGAAGGAGACGGGAGAAATCGCGCTCACCCCCGGCCGTTCCGCACCCGCCGTATCAGCGCCGCTGTCGACGCGTCATGGTGATCCAGCGCATCGGCGTAGCGCAACTCCGTTTCGATGCGGCTGGCGAGTTTCTTGCCGAGCTCGACGCCCCATTGATCGAAGCTGTTGATGTTCCAGACGACGCCTTCGACGAAGGTCTTGTGCTCGTAGAGCGCCAGGAGCTGACCCAGCGCGCGCGCATCGAGGCGGCGCATCATGATGACGTTGCTGGGCCGGTTGCCGGGGCTGGCCCGCTGCGGATCGGGCTGCGGGCTCCCGCTCATCAGGGCCTCGGCCTGGCCGATCAGGTTCGAAAGCAGCATCTCATGCTGGGCGGGCCTGCCATGGCGGTCCTCGGCCACGCCGATGAGATCGACCGGCAGAAGGCGCGGGCCCTGATGGAAGGCCTGGAGGAAGGCATGCTGCACCTCGGTGCCGACACCGCCCCAGACCACAGGGGCGGTCGGCAGGAGCACCGGCTTGCCCTCGCGGGTGACGCCCTTGCCGTTGCTCTCCATGACCAGCTGCTGCAGATAGCCAGGCAGCAGCGCCAGCGCGCTGTCATAGGCGACGATGGCATGGGTCTCCGTCCCCAGGCAGCCGCCATACCAGAGGCTGAGGAGCGCCAGCAGCGTCGGCATGTTGCGCTCGACGGGCGCGCTGCGGAAATGCAGGTCCATGGCACGGGCGCCGGCGAGGAGCTCGCGGAACACCGGGAAGCCGTGGGCGACCGCGATCGGCAGGCCGACCGCCGACCAGAGCGAGTAGCGGCCGCCGACCCAGTCCCACATGGCGAAGGCCGCGTCGGGATCGAGGCCGAACTCGGCGATCGCGGACCGGTTGGTCGAGACCGCGCGGAAATGTTTCGGCAGATCCTCGCGCTTGCCACCGCGCGCCAGGAACCATTCGCGCGCCGCCTCGGCATTGAGCCGGGTCTCGGCGGTCGAGAAGCTCTTGGAGACGACCAGGAAGAGCGTCGTCGCCGGCTCGAGCCCCTCGAGCAGGCGAGCCAGCGCGCCGCCATCGGGGTTGGCCAGGAAATGGACCCGCGGGCCCGTGGGCTTGGGACCGGCCAGCGCCTCGACCGCCAGCGCCGGTCCGAGATAGGAACCGCCGATGCCGATCGAGACCAGATCGGTGATCGGCCGCCCGTCGAAGCCGGTCCAGCGCCCGTTGCGCAGGGCCTCGCTGAATTCCTCCATGCGCGCGAGCTCGCCCGCGACCTCCGGCATCACGTCCCTGTCGCCGATCCGCATCGGCTGCGCCGGGTCGGCCCGCAGCGCCATATGGAAGGCCGCGCGTCCTTCGCTGCCGTTCACCGGCTCGCCGGCGAAGAGCCGTTCCTTCCAGCGCGCCAACTGCGCCTCCTCGGCCAACGCCTTCAGGAGATCGAGGGTCTTGTTGGTGATGCGGTTCTTGGAGAAATCGAGAAACAGGTCGTCCTGCTCCAGCGCGAAGCGTTCGGCGCGCGAGCCGTCCTGCTCGAACAGGTCCGTCAGACGGATCCGGGTCAGTGTCTTGACGTGGGTCTGCAAGGCTTGCCAGGCGGGCGATAGGGGAGAAGGCGCCATCCGTGACTCCTGCTGGACGATGAAATCGGCCGATCCCGAGAACCCGGCCTGCGTCGCGCCGGCGGGGTGAACGGGAGGCGGGCGCTCCCAGAGAGTAGGGAACGGAGCCCGCGCCGCGCCAGCCCCCTTGCAATCGGGAACGTTCGCATGGACCTGTCGATTCCGCTGCGGATTCCCGCGGAAACCGTGGAAATTTCAGGGCACGGCCCGATGTTGCGCCGGCCCGCCGAACTGCCTAGATTGCCACGACATTCCAGATTTCACGGACATTTGAGCTGCGCGCGCCCGCATGAGCCAGACCTTCGATTCCGTCGCCGACATCATCAACGAGGTCTGCAGCATCGACCGCGGGAAGATCACGCCCGAGTCGCACACCATCGACGATCTCGGCATCGACAGCCTGGATTTTCTCGATGTCACCTTTGCCATCGACAAGCGCTTCGGCATCAAGATGCCGGTCGAGCGCTGGATGCAGGAGATCAACGAGGGCAAGTCCAAGATCGACGATTACTTCGTCCTGAAGAATCTCTGCCTGCGGATCGACGAGCTGGTCGCGGCCAAGGCCGCCTGATCGCGTTCGCGGCCATCGATCCCCCGCAGGCGAGCGCTCCATGCAATTCGATTACTTCCAGATGGTGGACCGCCTCGAGAGCCTCGATCTCGAGGGGCGCGAGATCCGCTGCCGCGCCGAGGTGCCGGAACACTCGACGGTGTTCGAAGGTCATTTTCCCGGCCATCCGATCGTGCCGGGCGTGCTGCTGGTCGAGGCCATGGCGCAGACCTCGGGCTATCTCCTGCTTGCGCTTTCGGCCTATGAGCGCATGCCCTTCCTCGCGGGCATCAAGGAAGCCAAGCTGCGCACCTTCGTCCGGCCGGCGACGGTCCTGACCGTGATCGCCAAGGTCGAGCATGAGGGATCGGGCTTCTGGGTGACGCAGGCGCGCTGCGAGGCCGGCGGCAAGCCCGTGGCCGACGCCCAGATCATGCTGCGCAGTCTGCCCTATCCGAGCGAAACCATGCGCCGCAACCTGCGCGCCTTCGCCGACCGGATCGGGATGCCGTGATAAAGGACTCATCCCCTCCCCCTTGTGGGGGAGGGAAGGGTGGGGGGGTGATCGTAGGTCTCGGTCGTTGCCCCACCCCCTCCCTAGCCCTCCCCCATCAAGGGGGAGGGGATCAATGTCGGGATTGGTGTCTATGAACCGTGACGTCTGGATCACCGGCCGGGGCTTGATCTCGGCGCTGGGCGAGGGCGGCGAGGCGCATCGGGCGGCGCTGGGCGAGGCCGCGCGCTGGCGCGCCGCGATCGACGAGACCAGCTTCGCGCCGTTCCCGATCCATCCGATCCGCGCGCTCGATCTCGATCGCTTCATTCCGAAGAAGGGTGATCAGCGCGCCATGGGGCCGCTGATGCATTATGCCGTCGCCGCCTCTGGCCTCGCCCTGCAGGAAGCGGGGCTTGCGGGCGACGCGGCCCTGCTGGCCAAAACCGATCTTGTCGTGGCCGGCCCCGGCGGCGAACGCGACCTCGCAGTCGACGAGCTGATCCTTGCCGGCATCGAGCAGGCACAGAACCAAGGTGCCTTCCTCAACGAGCGGCTGCTCAACGATCTGCGCCCGACCTTGTTCCTGGCGCAATTGCCGAACCTGATCGCCGGCAATATCTCGATCGTCCATGGCGTCACCGGCTCGAGCCGGACCTTCATGGGCGAAGAGCTCGCGGGAATCGATGCGGTGCGCGACGGCTTCGCGCGCATCCGCTCGGGCCAGAGCGAGGTGGCGCTGGTGAGCGGCGCCTTCAATGCCAGCCGCTGGGACATGATGCTGCTTTATCGCCCCGCCGGGCTGCTGCTCGATCGGCCCTGGCAGCCCTTATGGCACCGGCCCCGCGCCGGCATCGCGCTCGGCAGCCTCGGCGCCGCGCTGGTCCTGGAATCGCCCGAGCATGCCACAGCGCGCGGGCGCGCTCCCTTGGCGCGGTTGAGCGCCGTGATGGCCGATCGCAGCGGCCGCGCGCCGGGTGCCGCCGCCGCTGCCGCCGGGCGGCAATGGACGGCGGTAGAGCCGCGGCTCGCCCGCGGCCGGGCGGGCCTGCTGTCCGGCGCCTGCGGCTCCGGCCCGATCGTCGGCGAGGAGCGCGACCTGCTGCAGCGCTGGAGCCACGCCTTGGGCGGACTGGCGGTGCGCGGCACGGCGGGCGCCTGGGGCCATGCGATGGAAGCCTCTTTCCTCGGCAATCTGGCCCTTGCTATCACCTGTCTGGAACAGGGCCGCCTGTTCACGGCCCTCGATCCGGATGAGCCGATCGAGGCTCCGGGGCCGCAGCAGGGATTGACCCAGATGCTCGTCACGGGCTGGGGGCATCACCGGGGCGAAGGCCTGGCGCTGCTGGAAGCGCCCTGAATGACGGGAGGAGGCTGGTCATGACGCGACGCGAATTCTCCCGGCCGGTGGCGATCACGGGCATCGGCATCCTGACCTCGCTCGGCGAGGGCCGCGAGGAGAACTGGCGGCGCCTGAGTGCCGGCGAGTCCGGGATCAAGCGCATCCGGCGCTTTCCGATCGACAATCTGCGCACCGACTTCGCCGGCACCATCGATTTCGTAACGACGGAATCCCAGGATACGCCCGGCATCACGCTGGAGGCGGCGCGCCGGGTGGCAGGCGAGGCCCTGGCGCAGAGCGGTCTCGGCCGGCCCGGCGATTTTCCCGGGCCGCTGTTCCTCGCCGGTCCGCCGATCGAGCATGAATGGCCGCAGCGCCGCAGCTTCGCCGCCCGCGCGCATTCGGTCCGCTACGCGGCGATGACGGCCGCGACCCTGCTCGGCAACGAGGCGCATGAGCACTTCCTCAACGGCTTCATCGCCGACCATATCGCCCAGGAGTTCGGCACGCGCGGCGCGCCCGCCACGATCTCGACCGCCTGCGCGTCGGGCGCCACCGTCATCCAGCTCGGCGTCGAGGCGATCCGGCGCGGCGAGGCGACCGCGGCCCTGGCGCTCGGCGCCGACGCCTCGGTTCAGCCCGAGGCCATCATCCGCTTCTCCCTGCTCTCCGCGCTCTCGACCGCGGGCGAGGACCCGGCGAAGGCCGCGAAGCCCTTCTCGAAGAATCGCGACGGCTTCGTCATGGCCGAAGGGGCCGCCGCCTTCGTGCTCGAGGACGCGGACGCCGCGCGGGCCCGCGGCGCCAGGATCCTCGGTTATGTGCTGGGCTGCGGCGAGGCCGCCGACAATTTCCATCGCACCCGCTCGAGCCCCGATGGCGCTCCGATCATCCGCTGCATGAGGAACGCGCTGGCCGATGCCGGGCTCGGGCCCGAGGCGATCGACTATGTCAACGCCCACGGCACGGGCACGCCCGAGAACGACAAGATGGAGACCCTGGGGATGCAGGCCGTCTTCGGCGACCGCATGGCCGGGGTCCCGGTCAGCTCCAACAAATCGATGATCGGCCATACCCTGACGGCGGCAGGTCTGATCGAGGCCGCCTTCTCGATGATGACGATGCGCGATCAGCGCCTGCCGCCGACCATCAATTACCGCGAACCCGATCCCGCGATTCCGCTCGACGTCGTGCCCAACCAGGCCCGCGACGCCAGGGTCGGGCGCATCCTCTCCAACTCCTTCGGCTTCGGCGGCCAGAATACGAGCCTCGTGCTCGGCCTCGACGCGGCCTGATGCGCGCGCTGTCGCTGATCGAGGAGGGCCGGCTCGAGCCGGTCGATCTGCCGGAGCCGCCGCCACCGGGCAAGGGCGAGCTGCAGATCGCGATGCGCCGCGTGGCGCTCAACCATATCGATCTCTGGGGCGCGCGCGGCATGGCCTTCGTCAAGCGCACGCTCCCGATCGTGGCCGGGGTCGAGGGGGTGGGCGAGGTGGTGGCGCGCGGTCCCGGGGTGATCGGCTTCCAGAACGGAGACCGCGTGGCGCTCTATGCCGGTCTGGTCTGCGGGCACTGCAAGGCCTGCCGCTCCTTGCGCGAGAATCTCTGCGAGAATGTCGCCGGCATCATGGGCTTCCATGTCGACGGCATGGCGCGCGAGCGGCTCAATATCGCGAGCACGAACGCCTTCAAGCTGCCGGCGGCCGTGAGCTGGAGCGATGCCGCCTGCGCCCCGCTCACCTTCGCGACCGTGCAGCATATGCTGTTCGACAATGCGAAGCTCGAACGCGGCGAATGGATCCTGATCCATGCCGGCGGCTCGGGCGTCGGCTCGACCGCGATCCTGATGGCGAAGCAGGCGGGCGCCACGGTGATCGCGACGGCGGGCAGCGACGCCAAGCTCGAGAAGATGAAGGGCCTGGGCGCCGATCACGTCATCAACTACTCCACCGAGCGCTTCGAGAGCATCGCGCGGCGCCTGACCGGCAAGCGCGGCGTCGATGTGGTGTTCGAGCATGTCGGCCCTGCCACCTGGGCCGGCAGCCTGCTCTCCCTGGCCAAGGGCGGCCGGCTCGTGACCTGCGGCTCGACCAGCGGCATGACGGCCGAGACCAATCTCGCCCATCTGTTCCAGCAGCAGCTGCGCATCATCGCCTCCTTCGGCGCCAGCTTCCGCAATGTCCGCGAAGGCCTCGACAAGATGGCTGCGGGCCTGCGCCCGGTGATCGACAGCGAGATCGGTGTCGCCGACATGGCGCAGGGTGTGGAGCGGCTCAAGAACCGCGACGTGTTCGGGAAGATCGTGATGCGGATCGAGTGAAAGGCTTCGGCACCGGGTCTTGGGCTCACTCCTCCCCCTACCCCCTCCCGCAAGGGGAGGGGGCTGGAATCTGCAACATCTCGCCCCCTCCCCTTGCGGGAGCAACCATGATCCGAAGTTCAAGGGGTGGCTTCGCTATCGCGCCATGGAGTAGCTCTGGCGAGAATGGCATTGGCGATCTCGACGAGCTTTCTGGCGCAGGCGACGGTGGCGACTTTGTGATGCTTGCCTGCGGCGGTGAGGCGCTTATAGAGGGCCACGAGGATGGGATTCCAACGCTGGGAAGCGGAGAAGGCGGCCTGGTAGACGCTGCGTCGAAGCCGCTTTCTGCCGCCGGCGATATGTCGCTCGCCGGTATGCTCGCCGCTGTCGTCGTCGAGGGGGGCGAGACCGACCAGGGCGGCCGCCTCGGCGCGGGTCATGCGGCCG
>CAVOLB010000046.1:0-4516 GCA_963696655.1 uncultured Alphaproteobacteria bacterium | reverse complement strand
GATCGCTGCTGGCGTCCGACGACGGCCGCAAGCTCTGGACCCACGCCGGCGTGCCGCCGGCGGCCGCCCTCCTCGGCGGTCCGGCGCCGGCGGTGGTCGGCCCCAATGTGATCGTGCCGCTCAGCACCGGCGAGCTCCTGGCGATCCGCGCCGAGACCGGCCGTGTGCTCTGGACCGAGAGCCTCGCCGGCGGGCAGCGCTCGGAATCGCTGTCGCAATTGGCCGACATCCGCGGCCGGCCGGTGATCGATCGCGACCTGGTGCTGGCGGTCAGCCATAGCGGCGTCACCGCCGCCATCGAGCTCTCCAACGGCCGGCGCGTCTGGACCAACAATTTCGGCGGCAGCCAGGGGCCCTGGGCCGCGGGCGATTATGTCTACATGCTGACGCGCGAAGGCGACGTGCTCTGCCTGACGCGCGATCAGGGCCGGCTGCGCTGGGTGCAGTCGCTGCCGACCTTCGAGAACATGGAAGACAAGAAGCGCCCGATCACCTGGTCCGGCCCGGTGCTGGCGGGCGACCGCCTGGTCGTCACCGGCTCGAACGCGGAGGCCTATTCGATCTCGCCCTATACCGGCGAGTTCCTCGGCAAGATCCAGCTCCCGGGGCGCTCCCATCTGGAGCCGATCATCGTCAACGGCACGCTGCTGTTGGTGCTGGACAATGCGGATCTGATCGCGATGCGCTGAGGCGCGTCGCGGTTCGGGTTTTCGCTGCGACGAGAGAGGGCCGATCCGATGCGCCGTGAAGGCGAGACGATGGGGCTCACGCTGGCGATCGTCGGCCGCCCCAATGTCGGCAAATCCACGCTGTTCAACCGTCTGACCGGCCGGCGCCAGGCGCTGGTCGACGATCAGCCGGGCGTCACGCGCGACCGCCGCTATGGCGACGGCCGGATCGGCGAGTTCACGTTCCGGCTGATCGACACCGCCGGTTTCGAGGACGCCAAGGGAGACACGCTCGAGGCGCGCATGCGCGACCAGACCGAGCGCGCGGTCGGCGAGGCCGACCTCATCCTGTTCCTGATCGATGCGCGCGAAGGCGTCACGGCGCTGGATCAGCATTTCCTGCGCTGGCTGCGCAAGCAGCACCGGCCGATGGTGCTGGTCGCGAACAAGGCCGAATCCAAGGCGGCGCTCTCCGGCCTCGGCGAGGCGCACCGTCTGGGGCTGGGCGATCCCATCCCGGTCTCGGCCGAGCATGCGCAGGGGCTCGATCTGCTGCTCGATGCGATCCGCGACAAGCTCGGCGACAAGGCCAAGCTGGGCGATCCGGTCGAGGAAGACGACGAGTTCGCGCTCCCGGCCGAGGAGCCGGAATTCGCGGACGCCGACGCCTTCGACGAGGCGGCCGCCGCCGCGCATGAGAAGGAGATCGAGAAGCGCCCGCTCCAGCTCGCCATCGTCGGCCGCCCCAATGTCGGCAAATCGACCCTGGTGAATCGGCTGATCGGCGAGGACCGGCTGCTGGTGGGCCCCGAGGCCGGCATCACGCGCGATTCCATCGCCATCGACTGGGAGCATCGCGGCCGGCGCGTGCGGCTGGTCGATACCGCCGGCGTGCGGCGCCACTCGAAGGTGATCGACAAGGTCGAGCGGCTCTCGGTGAGCGACACGCTCAACACCATCCGCTTTGCCGAGGTGGTGATCCTCGTGCTCGATTCCGAGGTCATGCTGGAGAAGCAGGATCTGACCCTCGCCCGCATGGTGCTGGAGGAGGGGCGGGCGCTCCTGATCGCCGCCAACAAATGGGACCGCATCGAGGACAAGCCCAAGGCGCTGAAGAAGCTCACCGACCGGGTCGAGAAATCGCTGACCCAGGCCAAGGGGATTCCGGTGCTGCCGGTCTCCGCCCTCACGGGTCAGAATCTCGACCGGCTGATCGACGCCGCCTTCGCGCTCCACAAGCAGTGGAACCGGCGCCTCGCCACCTCGCCGCTCAATCGCTGGCTGCGCGGCATGGTCGACAATCATCCCGCCCCGCTGGTGTCGGGCCGCCGCCTCAAGCCGCGCTACATGACCCAGATCAAGACGCGGCCGCCCACCTTCGCCTTCTTCATGAACCGGCCCGAGAAGCTGCCCGACGACTATATGCGCTACCTCGTCAACGGCCTGCGCGAGACCTTCGAGCTCCCCGGCGTCCCCATCCGCACCACCCTGCGCAAGATCAAGAATCCCTACGCGGAGGAGTGAGCGGGTTTCCCGTTCATCGTCGAACTATCCCTGTCAGAATCCCTTCCCCCCTTGTGGGGGAAGGTGAGGAAGGGGGGTGATGACGGGATGCGATGTTGCAAGAAGACCCCCCTCCCTAGCCCTCCCCCACAAGGGGGGAGGGGATAAGATTTATTAGGCCGGCTCCAGCCCCATCTTCCGCAACTCCTCGGCTCGCCTCGGCGCGTCGGAGAGCAGGAAGAACTCGTCCAGCTGCGGCGGCGGAACCCTCGTGCCGGCGAGCATGGCGTGGGCCTGGCCGCGATGGTGGATCTGGTGCTGGAACAGATGCGGCAGGATCGATCCCACCGTCTCGCGATAATCGATGCCGTCCTTGCGGTCGATGGTGACGCGGCGCGAGAGGTCGCGCGTCGTCAGGCCGTCGCAGAAGGCGATCAGCTGCCGGTCGGTCTCGCTCTGCGCGGCCGCGAGATCGGGCAGGTCGGTATAGGGCGTCTCGTTCTCGAGCAGCACCCGTCCGCTGCCCTGGAGGTCCGCCAGGTAATAGCGGTCGACGACGAGGATGTGGTTGAGGGTCTCGCAGAGCGAGGGAAAGAAGCTCACCCGCCGCGCGATGAACTCCGCCGGCGTGAGCTCGCCGCAGGCCGCCAGCAGTCGCGCATTGGCCCAGGCATTGTTGCGGGCCATGGCGCGGTAATGATCGGTCAGTTGGGTTGTCATGACGGGCCTCCGGGATTTTTTCAGCCTTATCAAGGGGAAGAGTCGGAGCAGGGCAGGGATCCCACCTTGTCACAAAATGGCCGGGCCTGTGACATCCGCCCCTTATTAACCTCTCGCTAACCATAATGGCGCAGTCTTACCCTGACCGCGGCCGTGCCGCCGCGGGTTAGGGGACCGCGGCTGAGACAGATCAGGCCCTCTTCGCACGCACGGAACCGTCCGTGGCGAAGGCTGGCAAGTTCGACCTTCATCGGCTTATCGCTTCTCCTCGGCTGCGGGAGCTCTTCCGCGAACGCCGACTCCTCAACGAATGCCCAATCCGGACCGTTCCGGCTCTTCGTCGATTTCGCGCGCGAGCAGCCCGTGGAGGCCGATCTGACGCTGGAGGGCGGCAGGCCGCAGACCTTGGGCGGCATTCCGGTGAGCTTCTCCGCGATCGACGGCGCTTCGGCCGCGGGCCTGACCGTGGGCATCGCCGGCCGCCAGCGTGTCGAACTCGACGACAAGCTGTCGCTGACGCTCGAGGCCATCGGCAGCCGCTCGCGCAACGAGGCCGACGTCACGCTCGGCACCGGCAACGCCTGGAGCGGTGCGACCCTTTCCTATCACGACGGCGATCTGACCGTCGCCCTGCAGCCGAACATGGCCTTGGGCTCGGCCGAGGCGGTCCTGCAGCATCTGAGCTATGGCCTCACCGCCTGGGCCGCGCAACGACTCTGGGAGGGCGTGAGCGCCAAGATCTCCTCCGGCTTCACGCGCGAGACGCAGGAGAATGACAACGCGCACCGCGCCGATGCGGCCATGGCCGAGGTCGGGCTCTCCTTCGACCTGCCCGCCCACTGCACGCTCGATCTGGGCTACCGCTTCGCGCAGAGCGACGCCGAGCTCGGGCAGTTCTCCGGCCGCGCGCAAGGGCCCCGCATCGGCACCCATTGGGCGCTGAGCCCGACCTTCCGCCTCGGGCTCAATTATTCCTACGACAACCGCACCAGCTATTCGCTCGACGACGAGGCGATCCAGCAGCATGACGACGCGCTCCATCGCATGGATGTCGAAGCCGACTGGGACATCGGCGGCGACAGCATCGAAGGCCTGACGCTCACCGCCAACTACCATTTCGAGAACGCCGCCGCCGCGTCCGACGGCTCCGGCGCCGCGCGCCATGTGGGCACGGTGAACGTGGCGTTCGGGTTTTAGGCGCCGCCGCGCACTCCTGATAGATCTCGCAAGTACCCCTCCCCCTACCCCCTCCCGCAGGGGAAGGGGGTGAGTCTTTTTCTGTTTCCTCTCCGTTTGCGTCATCGGCCCGGAATAATCTCACCCCCTTCCCAGCCGCCGCAGGCGGCGTGCGGGAGGGGGTAGGGGGAGGGCCTCGATGACGGGCGGATTGCCGCACTGATTTCTGCGAGTGCTTCCGCTCTATCTCGCGCGAGGCCCTCTCGCAGGGGAAGGGGGTGAGTCCCTTTCTGTTTTCTCTCCGTTTGCATCATCGGCCCGGAATAATCTCACCCCCTTCCCAGCCGCCGCAGGCGGCGTGCGGGAGGGGGTAGGGGGAGGGTCTCGATGACGGGCGGATTGCTGCAAGGATTTTGGCGCGCGTCCCTGATCGATCTCGCATGAACCCC
>CAVOLB010000045.1:0-105002 GCA_963696655.1 uncultured Alphaproteobacteria bacterium | reverse complement strand
GCGAGGGCCACAAGGCCGATTAGGACGGTCGGCAGCGACAGCAGCGCATCGATGATGCGGCTCAGCACATCGTCCACCAGCCCGCGGAAATAGCCGGTCACGAGGCCCAGCAGCGTGCCGATGATCGTGCTCAGGAGCGTCGCCAGGGGGGCTATCGTCAGGATGTCGCGCGAGCCGACGATCACGCGCGAGAACACGTCGCGGCCCAGCTGGTCGGCCCCGAACCAATGATCGGCCGAAGGCGGCTCCAGCACCGCGAGCAGGTCGGTCTCGAGCGGATCGTAGGGCACGATGAGCTCGCCGAAGAGCGCGCAGAAGACCCAGAAGCCGACAATCAGCGCGCCGGCGAAGAAGGTCGGCGAGCGCAGCAGCAGCCCCAGGGTCTCACCCCACTCCTGGAGCCGGGTCGATCCGGCGGAGGGTGCCGCGGGCGCTGCGCCGGGGCCGGTCGTGGTGGCGCTCATCCCTGGCTCCCATAGCGGATCCGGGGATTGAGCACCGAATAGAGAATGTCGGCGGTGAGGGTCGCCACCATATAGACGATGCCGACCGAGAGCACGCCCGCCTGGAGCATCGGGAAATCCTTGCTCTTGGCGGCGGTGTAGATCAGGCCGCCGATACCCTGGTAATGGAACAGCGTCTCCACCACCACGAGGCCGCCGATCAGATAGCCGGTCTGGGTGGCGATGACCGTGATGGTCGGCAGCAACGCATTGCGCAGAACATGGCGCCAGATCACCACCGGGAAGGGCAGGCCCTTCAGCACCGCGGTCCGGGTGTAGTCGGAATCGAGCGCCTCGACCGTGCCCGCCCGCGCCATGCGCGCGATATAGCCGAACAGCACCAGCACCAGCGGGATCGAGGGCAGGATCAGATAATAGATCTGCTCGAAAAAGCCCGCGCCGTCGGGCCAGGTCGCCGAGATCGGCAGCCAGGGCAGCCAGACGGCAAAGACCAGGATCAGCACGATGCCGGAGACGAACTCCGGCAGCACGGTCGACGACAGGCCGAAGATGGTGATGATGCGGTCGATGGGTCTTCCGACATGAAGCGCCGCCCAGACCCCGCCGAAGATGCTCAAGGGCACGACCAGCACGAAGGCGACCATCGCCAGCTTCAGCGAGTTCTTGATCGCATCGACGACGAAGCCGGTCACGGGATGGCGCAGGGTGTAGGACTGGCCCATGTCGCCCTGCACGAAATGGACGATCCAGTCGCCATACTGGACCAGCACCGGCCGGTCGACGCCCAACTCGTGATTGAGATTGTCGACCGCGCGCTTGTCGGCGAGCGGCCCCAGCATCGCGCGCCCGACATTGCCCGGCAGCAGCTGCGCACCCGCGAACACGATCACGCTCAGGACCCAGAGCGTCACCAGGGACAGCAGGACGCGTTTGAGAAGAAAGCCAGCGATGACCCTTGCTCCTGATCGCAAGACCCCGCGGCCGGCCTTCAGGCCAGCCGCGGGGAACGCATATCGACTTGCGTAGGACCGCTCAGACGCCGGTGGTCTGGCTGAGGAACAGATGTCCCATCGCCGTCGGCTGAACGCCGATCACGCCTTTGCGGATCGCCGTCAGGTAGTCGTAGAAGTAGCTGAAGATGACCGGCGTCTCGTCCAGCAGCAGGCGCTGAATCTTGCCCGCTTCCTGACGCTGCGCTTCGAGGTCGAGGGCCGCGATGTAGGCGGAGACCAGCTGGTCGTATTGCGTGTTCTTGAAATGCGCCGAATTCCAGGTGCCGTCGCTGCGCAACGGTGCGGAAAGAAAGACGTTCGGCACGCCGCGATGGCCGTAGTCGGTGATGCCCATGGTGGAGTCGAGCCAGTCCGACTTGCCATAGACCGCATCGCCGTAATAGGCGCCCTGGTCCTCGATCTTGAGCGTGATCTTGCCCTTGATCTCCTTCACGGCGCTCTGGATCAGCTGCGCATATTCCGGGATCTCGAGATATTTCTCGGTCGTGAGCGTGACCTCGAAACCCTTCTTCATGCCGGCCGCTTCCATCAGCTGCTTGGCTTCGGCGATGTTCTTCTCGCGCTGCTGCACCGATTTGTCGGTCGAGGGATAGGCGCCGGCAAAGGGACTGTCATTGCCGATCTGCGCTCGGCCCTGCATCAGGCCCTTGATCAGCTTGGGACGGTCGAGACAGAGCGCGATCGCCTGGCGCACGCGCTTGTCTTTGAACGGATCCATGTCGGTGCGCATATGCACCTGCTGATGCGCGATCGAGGGCAGGCTCATGATCTCGATCTTCGGATCCTTCATGATCGGCACGGCCGCCAGCACGGGCGTCTGCTGCACGACATGGACCTGGCCGCCCTGGAGCGCCAGGATCTGCGGCTGGATGTCGGTGTAGAAGGTGAATTCGAGCCGGTCGGGCAGCGCCTTGGCACCCCAGTAATCGTCGTTGCGCACGAAGGAGGCGCCGGCCTTGGGCGTGTATTTGTCGAGCTTGAACGGACCCGTGCCGTTGAAATGCGCTTCGAAATCACCCTTGTAGTCGGCCGGAATGATGATCGCGTTGTAATTGTCCGACGAGACCAGATAGGGGAAGTTGCCGTTGGGCGCGTCGAGATGGAACTCGACCGTGTAGGAGTCGATCTTCTTGGTGCCGCCCTTCGACAGATAGCCGGTGAAGGCCGAGAGCGCGTTGGACGAATTGGCCGGATCGGCCAGCCGGTCCATGGTCGCGACCACGTCGTTCGCGGTCATCGGCGAGCCGTCATGGAACTTCACGCCCTGGCGCAGCTTGAAGGTCCAGACCGTGCCGTCCTTGTTCGGCTTCCAGCTGTTGGCGAGCACGGGGCGCAAGGTCAGGTCGGCGCCGTCGACGCAGAGATACTCGCCCACCTGGCTCAGCATGCAGAGGCCGCCATTGTCGGCCACGCTGACCGGCTCGATCGCGGCGGCCGGAACCGTCATCGCGATCTTGACCGTGCCGCCGCTCGAGGCCGCACGCGCGAAATTGGGCCAGCCGCCCACGCCCGCCGCCGCCGCGATGCTGCCGAGGAGCGGCACCGACATGCCGAGCACCGCACCATGGCGCAGGAAGTCGCGCCGGTTGACCCGGCCATCCAGCAATCCGTCGATCAGATGATTTTCATGTTCGGTGCGATTGCGCCGAAAAAGATCGAGCAGGCGATAGTCTTTGGCCATTTTGAAGTCTCCCAGTCTGTGTTTGTTTTCAACACGTTAACATAGAGCGATCCGGCCGCGGAAGGTCGGTTGAGCCGCTTCATCCGCGCTTCGGTCGATGGCAATGCTCCCGAAATCCCGCCGCTATCCTAGCGCGAGGCGCTCCGTTCCTGCCCACAAGAAATAACATTGCCATCCGGAAACCAATCCGGACCGGAACCCCGTGCCGCCGGGCTCGGACCCGTTCGAAATCCGCCCCAGGACGGAATACCTGTCCGGGGAACCAGCTTGCCTTGCCGGGCGCCCGGCTTAGCCCGTGCGCCCGTAGAAGCCGCGACGTTCCTCGGCGCTGAAGCTGACGCCGGGCCGCTCATAGTAGGAGAAGATGGCGATCAGGCGCGCCCTCTCGCCAACCGGCGGGGTGATCCGGTGCAACGTGTTCTTGCCCTTGAAGACATTCAGCGTCCCCGGCTTCACGCCCCGGGTACGAACGGCCGGGTCTTCGCCGCGCAGGACGCGCGCGACGCCGTCGAAGTTGCGATCGGTTTCCGAGCGCAGATCGCTGCGATACTGGAACTCGCCGCCGGCTTCAGGAGCCTGGATCAGGAGCGTGGTCGTGAATTGCGATCGGTCGAAATGCCAGTTCAGCGTCTCGCCGGCGCGATAACCGATGACATTGATGCGGGCCAACGGGTCATCCATCACATGCAGCGCCGGCAGTTTCAGCGCGCGGCTGAGGAAGTCGGCCAGCGGCTTCCACTCATAGATCCGGCGCAGGGGCGAATTGCCGAGCTGATCGCCACAGAGAGTGTGGTGCGTGGTGTCGACCTGCCGGAGCGCGGGGTGATCGGGCGAGACGCCGGGGACGTCCTTCTGGAAATAGACATTGTGGCTGCGCGTATGCGTGAAGGATTCGCGATGCATCCGCGGTCGCATCTCCTCGGCGCAAGCCTCGATCACCTCGCGGCGTACGAAATCCTCGAGATCGAACATGCCCTGCTCGTCCAGGTCCGCCTGGCAGCGGGCAACGAGCGCCTTCGCCTCCGGCGAATCGAGGCGGTCGATCGGGTAGCGCTCCAGGTCGAGGAGGTTTCTCATGACGGTCTCGGGGTGGCGGATAACATCGAGGCGGCGAGGCGGGAGCCGAGATACCTATAGAAATCCAGCACCGGCCCTTCGAGGTCGGCGGCGGCCAGCGGCCCCGCCGCGTGATGGCGGGAATTCAGGCCCCGCATCAGCCGGAGCAGCACCGCCTTGTCTTCCGCCATGGTTCGCTGGAACAGGTCGATGGCCCAATCGACCTTGTCCTGCGGCCAGTCGGGGCCGAAGAAGATGAGGCCCATCTTCACGCGCACGCGGTCGGTCGCTTCGGGCTGGATGCAGAGGAACGAGCTGTAGTCGCCGGCGCAGCCGACGACGAGGCCGGGCGGCACCGCGAACATGACGCAGTTATCGACCTCGGCGTCGGTCAGATCCGGATGACCCTTCTGCGATCGCGGCAGCGTCGGCGAGAAGCCGGCGTTGTAACCGAAATAGGCGTCGCCCGGCGCGAAGTGCCGGCAGAGCCGCGTCGGGTTGACCGGATGCAGCGTCTCGGGATGGAGCGGCGTGAGGTGATAGCCCTCCATGAAATTCTCGACGAGGCACTTCCAGTTGGTCTCCCAGATTTCCTCGGCCGCGTATCGGACTGCCATCTGCTCGAGATGATAGGGCGCGATCAAGGCTTCGAGCCCGGCCAGCTGCGGCGCCAGGGGACGCGGGTTCGCAGCGCAGGACACGAACAGGAAACCCTGCCACAGCGTGCAGGCGAATTCCGGCAGCCGGCAATCGCGGCGGTCGAAATCGGCGCGCTCCCCGATGCCCGGCGCACCGGCGAGGCGGCCTCGGCTGTCGTAGGACCAATGGTGATAGGGGCAGACGAGGCGCTTCTGGTTGCCGCGCCCGGTGGCGACGATCGCGCCGCGGTGGCGGCAGACATTGGAGAAGGCGCGGATCGTGCCGTCCTCGCCATGGATGGCGACGACCGGCTCGCTGCCGATCTGGAAGGTCACGAAGTCGCCGGCCTGCGCGAGTTCCTCGGCGCGGCCGATGCAGACCCACTCCCGCAGGAACAGCTGGTCCCGCTCGAGGGCCACCACCCGCGGATCGGTGTAGAACGCCCGCGGCATCGACCAGGCCCGGTCATAGGTCTGGGTTCGGGAGCGATCGAGAGCCTCGCCGAGCTCCCGGATGACGTTGTCGTCCATCTCTTCTCCGCCGCCCCGGTGAGGGGCTGGAGACACTATACCTACAGAAAAACTCAGATCGCATTGCAGAAATAATCATATTCCAATAGAATTTGTATAAGAACTTGAGAGACTCCTCATCGCCATGACCCGGCGCCTGCCGCCCCTCAACGCCGTGAAGGCCTTCGAAGCAAGCGCCCGCCATGGCGGCTTCAGCCTCGCGGCCCGCGAGCTGGGCGTGACGCCGGGTGCCATCAGCCAGCAGGTCAAGATCCTCGAAGAATTCTTCTCGAAGCGCCTCTTCGATCGCCGCAACAACCAGCTCCAGCTGACCGATGCCGGCCTGGCGCTCTATGCCGACAGCGCCGAAATCATCGACCGTCTCTCGGCCATGACGCAGCGGATGCTGGAGGGGAACCTGCCCTCCCGCTTCGTGATCAGCACCCTGCCCTCGGTCGCGGTGCGATGGCTCAATCGCCGCCTGGAGGGATTCCTCGCGATGGAGCCCGACATCCGCTGCGAGATCCGGGTCGAGGACGATCCGGTGGATTTCACCCGGCACCATATCGATCTGCGGATCAGCTATGGGCAGCATCTCTATCCCGAGCTGGTCACGATCCCGCTCCTGCAGGACGAGGTGCTGCCGCTCTGCTCGCCGGAATTCCTCGCGCGCGGTCGTTTCCAGGCGGGCCAGCCCGGCTCGATCCCGGACCAGGATCTGATCCATGTCGATTGGGGCGCCAGCTTCGCGTCCTACCCGACCTGGGCCGAATGGTTCGACGCGACCGGCAGCGAGCGCGCGCCGCAACTGGGCCTCGGCCACAGGGTGGGGATGTCGAGTCTGGCCATCGATCTCGCGCTGTCGGGCTTCGGCGTGGCCCTGGGGCAGCGGCTGCTGGCGCGCGACGAGCTGGCGGACGGTCGCCTCCTGGCCCCGTTCCCGCAAAGACTCCCCTTGGGCTATGCCTATTGCGCGGTTCATCCGCATTCGCGCAGCCAGAAGCGAACCGTCCTCTCCTTCATCGAGTGGCTCCGGCGCGATCTCTAAGCCTCATGACAGGGCCGGCGGCTGGATTAGAGTAGGCGGGTCTTCATCCCCGGGAGCCGATTTGTGAAGATCACGAAAGTCACGCTATTCGCCCAGAGCCAGCCCTTTCGCGACGGCACCTATACCTGCTCGGGCGGGCGCTCGGCCGAAGGCTTCGAATCCAGCATCGCCAAGATCGAGACCGATGCGGGCCTGACCGGCTGGGGCGAGATGGCGCCGCTGGGCTCGTTCTACGACCCGTCCTTCCTCGGCGGCGCCAGGGCCGGCATGACGGAGCTGGCGCCGGCGCTGATCGGCATGGATCCGGCGCAGGTCGACCTCGTCAATGAGCGCCTGGACCTGCTGCTGAACGGCCATCCTTACGCGAAGGCCGCCCTCGACATGGCCTGCTGGGACCTGAAGGCGCAGCAGGCCGGCATTCCGCTGGCAGAAGCCTTGGGCGGGCGCTTCGGCGAGCGCATGGCGCTCTACCGCTCGGTGCCGCAGGCGGCCCCCGAGGCCATGGCGGCGCGCGCGAAAAAATACATCGCCGAGGGCTATCGCCGGATCCAGGTGAAGGTGGGGCTCGAGGTCAAGGACGATATCGCGCGGATGGAAGCGGTGCTGGGCGCGGTGCCGGCGGGAACCGTCATTTTCGCCGACGCCAACGCCGCCTGGCGCCAGCAGCAGGCGATCGAGTTCCTGCGCGCCACCCGCGATCTCGATTACACGCTGGAGCAGCCTTGCGCCTCCTACGAGGCCAATCTCGCGGTGCGCCGCCATTGCGACCGGCCGCTGGTGCTGGACGAGACCATCGACAGCCTCAATGTCTTCATGCGCGCCTGGAGCGACCGGCTGATCGACGGCATCACCATCAAGGTGGCGCGGGTGGGCGGCGTGACCAAGGCCAAGCTCATCCGCGACACGGCCGCAGCGCTCGGGCTCGGCGTCACGATCGAGGACACCGGCGGCGCCGAGCTCAACACCGCGGCGACGGCGCATCTGATGATGTCCACGCCTGAGGGCATCCGCCAGCACACCTGCGACTTCTACAATTGGGTGACGACGCGCCACACCAGGCCCGGCTTCGCGGAGAAGGTCTTCGATGCTCGCGACGGCTCCATGGCGGCGCCGCGCGGAAAGGGTCTCGGGATCGAGGTGGATGAGAAGGCGCTGGGCCAGCCCTTCGCGGTCGCGGGCTAGCGTGCCCTCCGATTCCCTCTCGCTTGCGCAAGCCAAGGCGCTCCTCGCCGACCGGCGGCCGATCGACGAGGCGGCGATCCGGCGCGACCGGCTGGCGCGGCTGCGGCGCAAGCTGACCGAGCATGATGTGCCCGCGGCCTTGATCTTCGATCCGATCAATCTGCGCTACGCCACCGGCAGCCGGAACATGCAGGTCTGGACCATGCATAATTTCGTCCGCTATGCCTTCGTCGCCGCTAACGGACCTTGCGTGCTGTTCGATCTGGCGACGAGCAAGCATCTCGCGGCCGGCCTCGAGACCATCGACGAGATCAGGCCCGCCTGGTCGGCCGACTATGTGATCGTGGCCGAGCGTGCCGACGAGATCGCGCACAAATGGGCCGGCGAGATCGACGCGCTGATGCGCGCCCATGGCGGCGCCAACCGGCGCCTTGCAATCGATCGCTTCGACGTGCCCACGGCGCTGGCCTTGCAGGCTCGAGGCCTGGCCCTGGTCGACGGCAAGATCATGCTGGAGCGCGCGCGGGCGCAGAAATCGATCGAGGAGATCCGCGCGATGAAACGCTCCTTCGAGGCCTGCGATGGAGCGGTCGCCGAGATGCGCAGCGCCATAGTACCGGGAACGACCGAGCAGGCGGCCTTCGGCCTGCTGCTCAAGGCGAGCCTCGCGCGCGGCGGCGAATATCCCGAGACCCGGCTGCTGACCGCAGGCCCCCGCACCAACCCCTGGTTCCAGGAGGCCTCGGACCGGCCGATGCAGAAGGGCGAGATGCTCTCTTTCGACACCGACCTGATCGGGCCAATGGGCTTCTATACCGACATCTCGCGCGCCTGGGTCCTCGGCGGCGGCAGGCCCAGCGACGCGCAGCGCCGGCTCTATGCGACGTCGCGTGCCCAGCTCGATCACAACATCGCGCTGCTCCGGCCCGGCCTCCGCTTCCTCGAGTTCTCCGCGAAAGCTTATGCGCTGCCCGAGATCTATCTCCCCAACCGCTATGCCGACCTGGCCCATGGCTGCGGGCTCAATGTCGAATATCCGCTGATCTGGTATCCCGAGGACGAGGAATGGGGCGCCTATGACGGGATGTTCGAGGAGAACATGGTGGTCTGCTGCGAAAGCTATGTCGGCGCAGTGGGTGGAAACGAGGGCGTGAAGTTGGAGCAGCCGGTCTGGATCACGGCCGAGGGACCGCTGCTGCTTTCCGACTACCCGTTGGAAGACCATTACGACTGAAGTGCCGGCGCAGGACGGGGCTCAAGCCGGCAGCTTCTTCATGTCGGCGCCGAGGCGCACCGAGAACTGATGGGCGATGGTCTGGATGCTCTTGGCCGCGAGATCGGTGGTGCGGTCGTCGACGCGCGTCGCCAGCAGGCTGACGGCGACGCCCGCCACCACCTGGTTCGAGGAATCGCGCACGGCCGTGCCGAAGCAATACATGCCGTCCCGCGTCTGGCCGTCGTCGATCGAGAAGCCGCGGCGCCGGCAGTCGGCGAGCTCCGCCATCAGACCCTCGATATTCTTGACGCTGCGCGATGTCAGGGGCTGCGGCCAGTGGCCAGCCAGGAGCTTGCGCACCTGCGCGTCCGACATGGTGCTCAGGATCGCCTTGCCTGTCGCGGTGAAGGGGGCGGGCAGCCGCATCCCGATCCGGAAGGTGATGCCCAGCGACGAGGAGCTGTTGCGGCAGGCGATATAGACCACCTCCGAGCCGTCCAGCACGGAGAGCGTGATGGTCTCGTCGGAGAGGACGGTGAGGCTGTCCCAGAGCGAGGAGAACTCGGCGGTCAGATCGGTCTGGGCCAGGAACGCATTGGCCCAGCGCATGACATGCGGCCCGATCAGGAAGGAGTTGCCGCTGCGCTTGGCGAGCAGCCCCAGATCGACCAGGGTGCCGCAGAGCCCGTGAACCGTGCTCTTGGGCAGGCTCAGTTTCCGCGCCAGATCCGAGACGGTCAGAGGCTGGTCCGACGCGACCACGGCATCGAGCACCCGGCTGCCGCGAATGAGGGCGGGAACGCCCTTTTCGCCGACGCCGATGGGCAGTTTGGTGAGCTGCTTCTTCGATCCGAATTCCGGCAAGATAAACTCGCGCACTTGAGATTCCCCCCGGATCGCCCCTTCCGCCAACGCGGCGGTCTCGGGCGTCCCTTTCACGCAATCCGGCCCTGCCCGCTTATCCCCGTTCCCGTCGCTGCATGATCGCCAGCCTCCTCAAATGAAACCGCCGATCCCGGCCCCCCGGCCCGGACGGCGCCGTCACTCGTACCAGCCCTCCGACGCCTTCCGCAGCGATTCGAACTGCGGAATGTCGTGACCGAACCAGACCTCGGCGTGATTGGCTTCCGCCATCGAGCGGATCCGCTGGATCGTGCGGGCGGCACCGATGGAATCGTAGCTGATGCCCGCGGGCTTCATCGGCGGCCCGTAATTCTCCGCGGTGTAGCAGGCGTCCGACGCCAGGATCACGTTCGGAGAATCGCGCAAGGACACCATCATCCCCAGCATGCCGAAGGAATGGCCGGCGCCGAGATTGAGCAGCTTCACGCCATCGACGATGTTGCGGTCCGGTTCCGCGCGGCCGACCTCGCGCCAATTGAGGTCGAGCCGGATCCAGGTCTCGACGTCCCGCAGCGCATATGGCGTGCTGTGGTCGCGCTTCGCGTAATGCGTGGCCGCCGCCGCGAACTCGTCCTCGTGGACGACGATGTTCGACTTGCGGAAGAACTCGATGCAGCCGGCATGATCGCAATGAAGATGCGACAGCACCACATGGCGGATCTGGTTCGGCCCGATGCCCATCGCCTCCAGCCGGTGCGGCAGATAGCAGTCGTCCGGCCCGATCACCGGAAAGACGTCCTGCAGGTTCTGCGGCCAGCGGCCGTTGGGGCCGGCCCAGTCGGGATGGCAACCGGTGTCGAACAGGACGTTGCCATCGGGATGCTCGATGTAATAGGCCGAGACCGGGATATCGATCAGCTTGCCCGGCGGGTTCGGATTCTTGGCCATCGCCACAGTCGAGTTCGCGACCATGAAGTTCTTGTCGAGACGCAGCTTGCCCAGATCGAGCACATGCATCTTGAGCGACCGGGAGCCGACGAAGGGGCTCCGCGACGCTTTCGGTTTCGGCACCGCCGCCAGGCTGGCGCTGGCGGCGGGCGCCGTCGCCGGCTCCCATTTCGTCTCCGGCTGCGGGGCGGCCGAAGCCGGCCTGACTTCGATCCTAGAGCCCGAGGGCGGCCGCGCTCCTTGCGCCCCGTCGCCGAACTCCAGGATCTTCATCCGCTCCGGACGATCTTTGGCGGTGCTCTTGCTGCCGCCGCCGTCCTTGCCGAAATCGATGATCTTCATGTCATGGCATCCTGTTCTCGGGGTCCCCGCCTGCCGTCACGCCTCGATCGTCAGTCGCCAGTCCGTTCTCGGATGATCCTCAAGGCTTCCTTGAGGTAGGTCCGGAACAGCGGATAGTTCTCGCTCATCGGGAAATGGCCGATGTCGGTCATCTCGATATAGACGCCGTTCTTGATCTGACGGGCCGTGTTCTCGGTCGCGTCGGGCGGCGTCAGATAATCGTAGGTGCCGGTCATCATGACGACGGGGCAGCGCTTGCCGTCGATGTCCGCGAGCTGCTTCCGCAGGTCGTGATCGACCGAATAGAAATAGAGGTCGCCTTTGAAGGCCTCGGAGCCTTGCGTGTAATAGTGCCAGGTGAGCCAGCGGTCCATCTCGGGCGACTGCGGCGCCATCAGGTCCCACACGCCGCTGGCGCAGACCTGCGCCGCATTGGCATGGGGATGGCGCCACCAATCGAGGAAGAAGCCCGGCGCGTAGTCGGCGGCCTCGACCGGGATCACCGCCTTGAAGCGGTCGGGGCGGCGCAGGGCCAGCTGCAGCGCGACATTGCCGCCGAAGGAGGAGCCCATGAAGATCGGGTTCTTGAGCTCGAGCGCGTCGCAGAACTTCACGATGAAGTTCACATAATGGTCGGCCGTGAGCTTGTATTCCGACTTCCACCATTCGCTGTTGAGCGGGGGATCGGACTTGCCGTGGCGGGCGAGGTCGTAGGCGATCACGTTGTAGTTCTTGGTGATCTCCTCGTCCTCGAGCAGCCCGCGCCACTGATGGTTATGGCAGCCGGCGGTGTGCTGGCAGACCAGCGGCTGGCCCTGGCCGTTATGGAGATAGAAGACCTTGTATTCCAGGCCGTCGACTTCGATCGTGACGTAGCGGCCGGTGACTGGCGAGTGTTTTGCCATGGGGGCGATCCTCGAGCGTTGGGTTTGGCGTGTTCGTTCGGTTTCCGCGGGCCGCGTCCTAGACCGGGACGCCGCTCTTGCGCAGCAATTCGAACTGCACCGTGAAATTCCGCAGATTCTGCATCAGCACCAGCAGATTGCCCTCAAGCTTCAGATCCTCGCGGAAGCTCGCCGACCAGATGCCGTGGAACATCGGCTTGGGCATCGGCTGGCCGAATTCCCGCCAGGTCTGGGCGCTGGCGCGCAGCGCGAAGTCGTAGGCGTCGAGCGGCTGCGGGTTGGTGTTGATGTTCTTCACCTTGCCATCATGCATCTCGATGATGACCTTGCGGTCCGTCATGTCGTACATGAAGGTGCAGGTGTAGTATTTTCCCATTGCCGCAATGGTCTGATCATTGTCGGTCAGACTCTTGAACTTGCTCGCCCAGCCTTTGACATCGATAGCCATGGTTGCCTCTTCTTCCTCTTGCCCTGGGGGAGTTCCCTGTCAGGGCGAAACGCCTGCGTTGAGTCGGTTGACCTTCAAGATGCAATCGCGACCCGCGCAATCAAGTGCGGCAGGTCGCGCGAATTCGAGCCGTTCGTGCCGAGAAGTCCGACGCCGATGGCGCAACGATGCCTCATGTTCACGCGAGCATGGATTCACCGTCATGACGCCGGCCCGATCTGAACTTTCCTTCAGGGTGACGATGTGAGTTCCCAGCCTTCCAAAGACGAGACCCGCGCGGCCTATCGCCATTTCCTCACGATCCCGACGCGATGGATGGACAACGACGTTTATGGCCACGTCAACAACGTCGTCTATTACAGCTATTTCGACACGGTCGTGAACAAATGGCTGATCGACGCCGGGCTGCTCGATTTTCTGCGCAGCGAGACCATCGGCCTGGTGGTGGAGACCTCCTGCAGCTATTTCCGCCCGATCGCCTTTCCCGACGCGATCGCGGCGGGCCTGCGGGTCGCGCATCTGGGGCGCAGCAGCGTGCGCTACGAGGTCGGGCTGTTCCGCAACGACGAACCCGCCGTGGCCGCTTCCGGCCATTTCATCCATGTCTATGTCGACCGCGCCAGCAACCGCCCCGTCGCGATCGGCGAGGCGATGCGAAGCGCGCTGCAGGAACTGATGGTGAAATGATCGCATCGCGGGTCCCGAGCCTCACCAGGCCTGCTGATAGATGGCGAGCGCGTCGGCTTCGGTGAGCGGCCGCGGATTGTTGACCAAGAGGCGCGTCTGCTTCATCGCATCCCGTGCCAGCATGGGGACGGCATCCTTGGGAATGCCGACGTCGCGCAGGCGCTGCTCCAGGCCGCAGCGCATCGAGAGCCCGGCGAGCTTCTCGGCAAAGGCCGAGGCCCGTCCTTGCGTGCCGACCTCCGCCAGTTCCGGGAACGCATAGGGCGCGATCTCGGCATAGGCGGCACTCGCCGTCTCGGCGTTGAAGCGCAGCACATGGGGCAGCATCAGGGCATTGGAGAGTCCGTGCGGAACATGGAAATGGCCGCCGATCGGATAGGCCAGCGCATGGACCGCCGCCACCGGCGAATTGGCGAAGGCCTGGCCCGCCAGCATGGCGCCCAGCAGCATGTCGCCGCGCGCGGCGCGATCCTGGCCATTCTTGACCGCGCGCTCCAGGGCCGCTCCCATCAACCGCAGGGCTTCGCGCGCCAGGGCGCGCGAGACGGGATTGTTGCTCGGGCTGGCCGAGGCGAAGGCCTCGATCGCATGGACCATCGCGTCGATGCCGGTGGCCGCCGTCACATGCGGCGGCAGGCCCAGGGTCAGTTCCGGGTCGAGCAGCGCCACGTCCGGAAGGATCAGGGGCGAGACCACGCCCTTCTTCTCGCTGGCGCCGGTGGTGACGATCGAGATCGGCGTGACCTCGGAGCCGGTGCCGGCCGTCGTGGGTGCCAGCAGCAGCGGCAGGCGCGGCCCCTTCGCGTTGCCGATGCCATAGATGTCGGCGAGCTTCTCCCGGCCTGGCGCCAGCAGGGCCGCGAGCTTGGCGCTGTCCATGGAGGAGCCGCCGCCCAGGCCGATGACCGCGTCCGCCTCGAATTCCTGCGCCGCCGAGACGCAGGTCATGATCACCGCCTCGGGCGGATCGGCCTCGACCTTGGAATAGACCGACACGGCGACGCCGGCAGCCTCGAGCGATTTCAGGGCCGGGGCGATCAATCCAACCTTGATGAGACCGGGATCGGTGACGAGCAGCACGCGCCTGCCGAGCTGGGCCGCCGCGATCTCGCCGATCCGGGCGACGGCGCCGTCGCCGAAGACGATCCGGGGTGAGGTATTGAAATTGAATGCGGTCATGGTCTGCCTCCTCTATCCGCCCTGCCCCTCACGCCCGTCCGAAGATCCAATGCGCGAGGGTGAGCGCCGCCAATCCGATCACGAGCCCCCAGAACCAGTTTCGCCAATCCGACGCCAGCGCCTGTCGCGACAGGGTCGGCGGATTGTAATTGATATGGGTATCGACGCTGCCGAGGGGCGCTGTCGACATGCCCATTTTGTAGGCCAGAAACCAGATCACCAGCACGCCCAGCGCCCACCACAGGATCTGCCAGGCCCAGATCGAGGGCAGCCCCAGCACCCAGGCGGCGACCCCGCCATTCGGCGCGCCGAAGAAATCATTGCCCCAGACGGCGCCCGGCCCGACCGCGAAGAAGATCCAGGCAAGCGCGATCGCCCAGGCCGCCGGCCGCAGCAGGCGCCGCTCGGGCGAGAGTCCCGCCTTCTCGGCGAGATAGTCATGATACTTGCCGCGATGCGCCCGCTCGGGGCCGCCTTGCGTCATGGCCGAGACGATGAGGCAGGCCAGCAGGTTGAAGAACATGCCCCAGCCGGCGGAATGGATGGTCCAGGGCCAGCGGCCCCAGGGCAGATGGAGCCCGACGAAGGCGCTGAGCGACTGGCCGAAGGGCTCGGTGAAGACCACGGCCACCAGCCCGAACACCAGCCCCAGCACCACGCCCTGGCGCGTCAGCCAGGGGAACCAGCAGACGGCGGCGAGCGCCGGCCAGAGCTGGAAGCCGAAGGAGAGCGCCAGCGCGCCGAGCTCGCTTTCGGTCGCCGGCAGATAGGAGGCGGTGAGGAGCGCTGCCAGCAGCACCAGCCCGATGCTGATCCGTCCATAGAGCCTGAGCTCGCGATCGCCGGCCTCGGGGTTGAGATAGCGCTTATAGACATCGCGCGCGAGGATCGTGCCGGCGGTCGAGGCGTAGAACGCGATCATCGCCTGGATCGCGGCGAGCGCGCAGACCGCGAGCAGGCCGGTGAACCAGGGATCGCTCTTGCCGATCGCGCGGATGAAGAAAGCCACCAGATTGCCGGGGTCCTGGCCCGCGATCGGCGGCAGCCAGGCGGCGGTGGCGAGGCCGGCCGCCGTCACTGCCGGCGAGGCGCCGAGAAAGAGCGCGCCCATGCCGATCAGGACCGAGAAGAAGACGAGGATGAGCCCGATCACGGCGGCCGAGGCCCAGACCTGCTGCGCGGCGAAGCCCTTGGCGCTGCGGCTGGCGAAGGCCCATAGGGTGAAGGCCGGCGCCGCCTGGATGCCCATCAGCGCGAAGCTGTAGCTGAGGATCATGGAGCCGGTCCAGGTGCCGCCGACCGGCGCCTCGACGCCGAGCCCGCGCGTGAACTGGATCACGCCCGGGATCTCGAAATAGCTGTTATAGCCGGCGGCCGTGCTGCCGAAGGGTGCGATCGCGCCGGCGCCCAGCTTGGCGAGCACATCGTTGAAGGCAGCGAAGCCGCCGAGCCTGCCATAGGCGACCAGCCCGATCGCGGCGAGACCGGCCGCCATCAGCAGTCCCTGCAAGGTCCCGACATAGGCGACCGCGCGCAATCCGCCGACGCAGACATAGAGGAACAGGACGGCGGTCAGGACCCACATGGCCACATGGCGATCGACCTCGCCATCGGAGAGGATCTGGAGCAGATAGCCCGAGGCGGTGAGCTGCATGGCGAGGAACGGGATCGAAAAGACCAGCGCGATCAGCACGACCAGGCGGCGCATGCCTTCGCTGCCGAAATAGTCGGCGAACATGTCGCCCGGCGTGACATAGCCGAAGCGCTTGCCCAGCAGCCACTGGCGCTTGAGGAACATGACGCCGGTCAGGGGGATCGTGATGGCGCAGAGCGAGAGCTGCGCGAACTGGAATCCGTCCTGGAAGATGAAGCTCGGATGGCCGAGGAAGACCCAGCCCGAGAAGGAGGTCGCGGTCGCCGCCAGCACGAAGATCCAGGGCGAGATGCCCCGGTCGGCGAGGAAATAGTCGTTGGCCGTCGTGCCGATCAGGCGCGCGCTGGCCGCGCCCCAATAGACGCAATAGGCCCAGTAGGCCCCGACGAAGGCGAGCAGCCACACGGCTCCTTCAGACAAGGGAATGGCCCTCCCTGTCTGTCGCGGCCGGCCCTCGAAGGGCGGCGCGTCCGGCCGGAATCCGGGGTGCCCGCAAAGCCATCAATGGCGACCCATCTGGTGGAACATCGAGAAGGAGCCCTTCAGCCCGTATTTCGTCACGAGATAGACGATGAAGGCGATGATGATGGCGGCGAAGCCGGAGAGGCCGATCACGATGTCGGTGGTGCCGAAGGTCGGATCGAAGATCCAGCTCGCGACGAAGCCCAGGACCGCGATGCCGAAGGCGATGAAGCCCAGCGCCACCTCGCCGGTCGTGAAGCCGTCGCCATAGAAGCGGTTGATGATCACCTGCGAGACGAAACCCACGAGAATGAGGGCGAAGCCGACGAGGCCGACAACGACCGCGCCGCTGCCGATGCCCGACTGGATCAGGCCCAGCCCGAATGCGCCGAACAGGCCCCAATTCGCGATGACCGCGAGCCGTCTCTCTGTCTGCCTGATGGTGATCATGATCGACCTCGTGATCGGAAAGCCGGCGGAAGGCGAGGCTGGCTAGCGGCGGAAGCCGATGGCCACGCCTTCGCAGCCCGTCTCAACCCTTGTCGCTCGGCTTCGGGTCCTTCGGCGCCGGGCCTTTGAGCAGATTGCCGAGATTGCCGACCGACCCGGCCGAGATCCCGATCTGCTGCAGCAGGTCGTCGACGAAGGGCGCCTGAGCGCGGTAGCGCAGCGCGGCATTGACCGCGCTGTCGGCGAGGCTGCGGCCCTTGGGCCCGCCGCCATCGCCGCCGCCGGAGCCTTGATCGCCGCCCCCACCACCACCGGCGCCGTCGAGCGCGCCCGTGCTGCTGAGACCCGGCAGGCCGTCGACCTGCAGGATACGGATCGATTCGATCCGCTCGATCGGCTTGACGCTCTCGCGGATGATTTCCGGCAGGTTCTCGACCAGGCGCCGGTGCAAGGCGCTGCGCCGGCTGGCGTCGGAACGCAGATTCTCCGCCTCGTTGAGGGCACGCTGGCCCTCGGCATCGACCTCGTAGCGATATTTGGCGGCATCGGCCGAGGCGTTGTCGGCCGAGGCGCGCTCCACTGCGGCCTTCTTATGGGCCTCGGCCATGGTGACGATCTTGATCGCCTCGCGTTCCGCCTCCTGCTCGGCCCCGATGAGCTCGATCAGCTTGCGGCGATCCGCAATCTGCTTCTCGCGCATCGTGGTGACGCTTTCCTGCGCTTCGACCATGAGCGAGCGGGCCTGCTCCGCCGCGGCTTGCGCCTCGGACTGGGACTTGGACTTGGTGGCGACGGCGATGACGCGTTCCTGCTCCTCGATCTCGAGGGTGCGGCGGCGCTGCACCTCCAGCCGCTCGGTCTCGCGCTCGCGCTCGATGCGCTCGGCCTCGAGGACCCGCTCTTGGCGGATGCGGGCGCGCTCGATCTCCTCGGAGGCGCGGATCTGGGCTTCCTCGATCTCGCGGTCGCGCTCGGTCTTCTCGATCGCGATCTCGGCGCGCTGCTGGGCCCGGCGCATGGCGATCTCGCGCTCCTGCTCCATGCGCGAATATTCGCTCTCCTTGTCGATATCGAGCGCCAGCTTTTCCGATTCCAGGTTCTTGTTGCGGACCGCGATCGCGGTGTCCTGCTCGATGTCGTTGCGCTTCTTCTTGCGGGTCTGGATCTCCTCGGTCAGGCGGGTCAAGCCCTCGGCGTCGAACTGGTTCGACGGATTGAAGAGCTTGATGTCGGTCTGGTCGAGGCTGGTGAGCGACGCGGTCTCGAGCTCGAGGCCGTTCTGGGTGAGCGAGCCCGCCACCTGATCGCGCACGCCCTTGATGTATTTGCCGCGATGCTCATGCATCTCTTCCATGGTCATGGTGGCGGCGACCATGCCCATCGCGTCCACGAAGCGGCCCTGGACCAGGTCCTTGAGGCTTTCCGGGTTCATGGTGCGCCGGCCCAGCGTTCGGGCCGCGGTCGCGACCGCGTCCGGCTGCGGGATGACGCGGACGAAGAACTCGACCGTGACCTCGACGCGCATGCGGTCCTTGGTGATGAGCGACTGCTCCTTGGCGCGCCGCACCTCGAGGCGCAGCGTGTTCATGCTGACCTCCGTCACGTCATGGACGATCGGCAGCACCAGGGCGCCGCCGCCCATCACGACCTTCTCGCCGCCGAAGCCGGTGCGGACGAAGGAGATGTCCTTGGTCGATCGCCGGTAGAGCCAGTGCAGCAGGTAGACGGCAACCGCAATGACGATCGTCGCCAAGATGATGATGGCAATGATGTTTGCGCCGTTCATGTCTCATCCCTCCATAGCATTGTCGAGACGGGCGCCCGAAATCGGGCCTCGTCTCGTACCGGAGCAGGCGCATCGGACCCAGGACCTGGCCGCCGCCGGTTTGTTGTTTCGCATCTCTGGACAAATGGGGAGCGAACCTCATTCATCGGGTCGAAGCCGATTCCTTCATCGCCGCAAAGAGAATGATCAGGCCGAACAGGATCTGATTCACGAAGTCGGCCAGGTTGTAGACGATGCTCAAGGTGCCTTCGTCGACGCCGCCGGCGAAGCTGGCGATGAAATAGCAGAGCGGATAGATCGCCCAGCCGACCGTCACGACCAGGCGCAGCCAGAAGAAGCCGGTCTGCACCGTCTCGGTGGCGCTCTTGGAATTGATCTCGCCGAGCTTGCCGAAATAGATCTCGCCCAGGATGTAGAGCCAGCCGACGATGCCGATGAGGAATCCCAGCGTCGGGTGCATGAAATCGACTTCGCCCATATAGCGCGCGAGGATCATGACGACCGAGACGACCAGGAGACGCCAGAACAGGCCCACCGGCGGCCGCGCCACGGCGCCGATGAAGAAATAGAGCGTCAGAACCTGGATCGGGACGGTGATCAGCCAGTCGATATAGCGATAGATGACCGGCATCTGGCCGGCCGCGAGCCACACCTCGCGCGCCTGCCAGTAATAGGCCGTGGCGAGCAGGGCGACGAGACCGGCGAGCGCCACCGGGAGCTTCCATTTCTTCGCGACCCACCCGGTCCCGAGAAACAGCAATACCGCCGTCGCGAACATGCCGGCCAGGGTCAGGGAAAATGTCCCGCCGGTGATGTCGGTCGACTGGAGCAGTTTAAGTTCCATCAGACGCCTCCCAAGGCAACGCGCTTCTTGCCGTTGAATTGATCACGCTAGACCTGCGTCCGGATATGCGGCGAGCGCGCATAGAGCGCGACCATCGGCAGGATCAGCAGGCCGAAAATGAATTGCTGCCATTGATAATCGAGGCCGATGCCGACCAGGAACGAGGTCAGCACCTGGAGCACCAGCACGCCGATCACCGTGAAGCCATAACCGCCGGCGCCGCCCAGGAGCGAGGTCCCGCCGATGACGACCGCGGCCAGGGTCATGAACAGATAAGGCTGGCCGACGCCGATGAAGCCGCCGCCGCTCCAGCCCAGCAGCAGGCAGCCGGTCAAGGCCGAGACGGCACCGCTGACGGCATAGGCACCCACCCAGTAGCGCCGCTCCGAGATCGAGAGCCGCGAGGCCGAGGTCCGGTTGCCGCCCAGCGCATAGAGATAGCGGCCATAGACCGTGTTCTTCATGCCGACGATCAGCAGCACCGCCACCACCAGCCAGATCAGGATCACCGGCGGAAAATCGAGCCCGAAGGTCCTGCCGTTCATGGCGGCCAGATTGGTCAGCCATTCCGGCACCGCGCCGAACACATTGCCGGCGAAGCGCGAACCGAGGCTGGTGATGATCTGGGTGATGCCGGAGGTCGCGAAACCGACGCCGAGAGTCAGAATCAGGGCCTGCCCCTGGAGCCGGAAACTCAGGAACCCATTGAGCAATCCGATCGCGATGCCGATCACGACGATGATGATGACGGCGAGCCAGGGCGGAACGCCGAGCCCGATCAGATAGAGCAGCGCGACATTGGCCGAGCCGATGATGAAGGGGATCGAGAGGTCGAGGCCGCCGAGGAGCGCCACCATGGTCTGGCCGACGCAGGCGAGGCCCAGGAAGGAGGCGAAGAGCAGCATCGACTTGATGTTGGCCGGATAGATGAAGCCCTCGACCTTGAGCGATCCGACGACGAAGAGGCCCACCAGCACCGTCAGGCCGATGAAGGCGCTGCGGTTCTCCACCACGAACTTGCTCATGAAGGCGGAGAAGATGAGGAGCCCGATCAGCACCAGCAGCGAGATGATATTGAGGACCGAGAAGAAGCCCTCGATCGTGATCGAGCAGATGCCGAACACGAGGAGGAGCAGGATCAGCCCGGCGATGACCGGCCGGTTCTTGCGGATGAAGGCGCGCCGCGCGGCTTTCGCCGAGGATTGAACCGGGTTGCCGTCGGCATCCACGCCCTCGACGACGACCGCCGCCTTGGCGGCGTCGCCCCAGCGCGAGGTGAAGGCGCGCCAGGCCCAGGCCACCAGCGCGAAGGTCGCGGCGGTATAGAGGATCACCTGCTGCGCCGGCAGGTCCTGATAGAAGCCGAAGATGAGACCGATGCCGGCGACGATGAAGGCGACCGCGAGCCCGGTCCATTTCAGCGCTGTCTGGGTCGATGATGTCATCGCTCGCTCTCCCGACCGCTCAGGGCGCGCTCTGGGTCGCGGAGATGCCAAGCCCGCTCACGGTCTCGGGATTGGCGACCACATAGACGCCCAGCAGAATGAAGGCGGCGACCACGACATAGACCAGCGGCGACAGGCTCCGCGCGGTCTTGGCCTGCGCCACCATGGTCCGCAGGATGATCAGCACCGACAGCAGCAGGAGGCCCGCCACCGCCAGGGGGCCCGCCAGACTGGCGCCGCCGGCGACCGCCGCCGCCTCGCCGGTCTGTTCGAAGATGAACCCGGGTGCCGGTGCGCTCGGCGGCGGCGCAACGGGAGCCGTGGCGGTTGCGGCCGTCGTGTCGGTCGTGGCGGCTGTGCCGCTCGCTGCCGCTGCCACAGGAGCCGGCGCCGAATAGTCGTAAGTCGCGTGGATGATGACGCCCAACGCCACCAGCGAAAGGATCACGAAGAAGAGCAGCGGCGAGATGCTGCGGACCACGCCGCGCATATGCGGCAGCACCACCGTCAGCAGCAGCGACAACACCAGGATCGTGCCGTAGGCGAGGTCGGTCACGAAGCTCTGCACCGCGCCGAAATTGAAGGTCGCGAGCACATAGGTGATCAGATAGATGTTCACGGCCCCCAGCAGCGAGCCCATGACGCCGCCGCGCCCGCCGGCGAGGCTGGCGCCGCCGAGCACCAGCGCCGTCACCGCGATCAGCGTGTAGGTCGTGCCCTGGGTCGGATCGCCCGAGCTGATGAGCGAGGTGTAGGTCAGGGCCGCGAGGCCGGCGAACAGGCCCGAGATGGCATGCGCGCCCAGGCGCACCCAGTTGATCCGCACGCCGCTGGTGAAGGCCGCGCGCTCGTCCGAGCCCATCAGCCGCAGATGCCCGTAGAAGGCGGTGCGGGTGAAGAGCAGCCAGGCGACCGTGGCCAGGATCAGGATCGCCGTCACCGGCGAGATGATCGAAATGCCGAGGCCCCAGGGCATCATCCAGTCCGGCGCCGTTCCGCCCGGCCGCTCCAGGATCACCAGATTGATGCCCGAGAGGGCCAGGTAGCCGCTGAGCGACACGATGATCGGCTGCACGCGGACGAAGACGATGATGAGGCCCATGAAGACCTGATAGGCGACGCCCACGCCCAGCGCATAGAGGAAGAAGGCGACCGGCGAGGAGATGATGTCCTGGCCGAAGAGCTGGACCAGGGTCACGTTGATGAATCCCAGCAGCGGCCCGATCGCCAGATCGACGGTGCCGCGGCCCGCGATGGTCGTCGCCATCAGCGCATAGGTCGCGAGGATCAGCGGCGTCGCCACGATCACGGCGCTGCCGAGGCCGTTGGCCGTGACCAGGCTCTCGCTGCGCAGGACCGCCACGATCAGCAGCGCGAAGAAAAGGACGATCGGGACCAGCAGATAGGTACTGGCCGCCGCGGATGACGACCTTATCGGGGTGGCAGCCATGGCCACCTCCCCGCCGTCATGGAGCGCCCGTCATCGGCGCGCGATGTCCAGGGCTGTCCGGTCGAGGTTTCTTCGATCTCGCGCCACCGCTCTATTTCATCCCCTCCCCCAACTTTTGGGGGAGGGTTGGGGAGGGGGCTGCTCGCTATCGGCCCCTTCGCACCCCGACGAGATCGTGGACCGAGCCATCCCCCTCCCTGCCCTCCCCCAAAAGTTGGGGGAGGGGAAGAAAGCGGACCACCGAGATTCTTCTTGAGGGCCGTCAACCGGACAGCCCTGCACGATGCCGGGAGATGGGGGCTCATCGCGTGCCCGATTCCTCGGAGCCGGCGTCCCGGTCCCGGTGATTGCGGCGGCTCATCCAGGGCGGCAGCCCGGCGCTGCCGGGAATGAGCCCGTGGACCTTGGCCTGGGCCGGCTTGGGCTCGCCCGGTGCCGAATCGACGCGCCGCTGCGATCCGCGCGGCTGGCCGAACATCGCCTCGAGGATGTTGGCGGGCTCGATCGCATTGCCGGCGAACTCGTCGAAGATGCTGCCATTGCGGAACACGACGACGCGGGTGGCGAAGCCGACGAACTCCTCGATCTCGCTCGAGAGATAGATGACCGACTTGCCGCGCTCGGCGAAGGCGGTCAGATGCTTGTAGAGCTCGGCCTTGGCGCCGACATCGACGCCGCGCGCCGGGTCGTTGAGCACCAGGATGTCGGGATTGAGCGCGAAGGCCCGTCCGATCAGGACCTTCTGCTGGTTGCCGCCGCTGAGCGAGGTGATCTTGTTGGTCCGCTCGCCCATGCGCACCGACAGCCGCTCGGCCTCCCAGTCGAAGACCGCCGTCAGGCTCCCCCAGTCGATCACTGCGAGCTTGCCGGCGCGCGCGGTGCGGCGGTAGAGCGGCATCAGCAGATTCTCGAAGATGCTCATATTCGCGAAGATGCCTTCGCGCTTGCGGTCGCCCGACACGTAGGAGACGCCGTGCTGCGCCGCCTCGGCCAGGCCCCTGATCTCGGCGAAGCCGTTGCTGGCGGTGCGGACCAGGGGCAGGCCTTCGGCCGCGCGGCGCACGCCCGCCAGCACCGTCACGAAGTCGCTCTGCCCCTGCCCATCCAGCCCGGCGATGCCCAGCACCTCGCCCTTGTGGAGCGCGAAATCGATCGGCTGGCTCTCCGGCCAGACCTTGAGCTTGGCCGTCTTCATGACGACGTCGTGGCGCAACACCTCCTGCGCCACCGCGGTCGGGATATGCGGCGATTCGCTGCGGCCGGTCATGAGGCCCAGCAGGTTCTTCTCGGTGATCTCGCCCTTGCTGAGCACGCCGACGTCGCGCCCGTCGCGCAACACGGTCGCGCGGTCGCTGATGCGGATCAGCTCGGCGATCCGGTGCGTCACGATCAGGACCGCCGAGCCCTGGTCGCGCAGCTCGCGCATCTTGGCGAAGAGCCGCTCGGTCGAATCGAGATCGAGGGCGGCCGAGGATTCGTCGAGGATCAGGACCTTAGGCTTCCACAGCAGGGCCCGCCCGATGGTGATCCATTGCTTGATGCTGAGCGGCAGCGTGCCGGCCGGCGCCTCGACATCGAGGTCGACGGCGGTCAGCTCCCGCATCATGATGGCGGCGTCGCGGATCTTCGCTTTCATCGGCAGGGTCTTCGACCAGAGCCGGTCGGCGCCGAGATAGAGATTGTCCACGACCGAGCATTCGTCGGCGACGAGGACTTCCTGGAAGACGGTGGCGATGCCGGCGGCCCGCGCCTCGTGCGGCGAGGTCGGCGTATGGCCGATGACCGAGACCTGGCCGGAATCGACCGGAAGAACCCCCGACATCACCTTGGCGAGCGTGCTCTTGCCGCAGCCATTGCCGCCGACGATCGCGTGGATCTCGCCCAGCGACGCGCGGAAGCTGCAGCCGTCGAGCGCCCGGGTGACGCCGAAGGATTTGCGGACGTCGGTAACGGTGATGTCGCCGGTGACAGAGACCGGCGGCGCCGCCGAGGATTCCTCGGCGGCACCGCTCGGTTGATGACCCGACGCGTCGTGAGTGGCTGAAGACATCTGATAATCGATCTCGCCGCAGAGGCTGACGCGGGTAGCGTCAAAGACGCTGCGAGCGATGTCTTACGGCTTGTACGCCTCGGGATCGGCCGGATGCAGGAAGAACTGATCCAGATAGCTCTTGCCGCCCCAGTTTTCGACCCCGACATTCTCCCACTTGTCGGAATTCTCGTCGCAATTCTCGTCCATGCGACCCTTTACATCGTCAAAGGTGAACCGCACCGGCGCCACCAGGATCGACTGGATCTTCGGGCCCTGGCCCTGAAGCGTCCGCATCATGATGTTCCAGATCAGCTCGATATCGTCTCCGGGAGGCCAAAGCTGGTAGGACTCCTTGAGATAGTCGGGATTCTTGCGCCAATAGCAGAGCGCGCCGGTCTCGCCGCCGATGGTGATCGGCACCATCTTGCGGCCCGACTGCTGCAGCGCGCGCAGCACGCCCAGCTCGGCCGCCGACTGGACGACGATGCCGTCCAGCTGGCCCGGATGCGTCGCCAGCCACTTCTGCACCTCGGCCTGGCCGATCTGATCGGTCCACATGCCGGCCACATCGCCCACGATCTTGATGTCGGGATAGGCCGCCAAGCCCGCCTTCATGCCGCGGTCCTGCGAATCCGAGCCCGAGGTGCCCGGGATGCCCTCGACCACGAGAACATTGCCTTTGCCGCCGAGCTGCTCGGCCAGGGCTTTGCCGACCTGATAGCCGCCCAACTGATAGTTGTTGGAGGAGTTGACGGCGTAAGGAGAGGTCAGGTAGCCGGTGAGAGAGAATACCGGCACGCCCTTGTCATAGGCGTATTTGACCGACTGGTTGAGCGCGGTCGGGTTCGAGCAGCAGACGATGATCGCATCCACGCCCTGATCGACGAGCTGGCGGATCTGCTGGATCTGCACCGAGTCCTTCAGGTTCGATTGCGTGACGACCAGATCCTTGAGCAGCCCCAACGCCTTCCATTTAGGAACGAGCTCGTTCTGAAGGCGATCCATCACCATGGCCCGCCAAGTGTTGCCGGCGTAGGAGCTGGCATAACCGATCGTCCAGGGCGGCGAACGCTTCGCCTTCCAGTCGCGATAGGCGCTCGGCCCGAGCGGCTGCTGCGGATCGAGCATGTCCTTGTTGTAAACCTGCTGCTGGATGTCCTGCGGCAGTTCGTCCAGGCCCTCGGCCATGGCCGCGCCGGACAGGAACAAAGGCGTCAAAGCCAGCAAATAACTCAGTCTTCGGAATAGCTTCATCTTGTCCTACCTCCCTAGTTTGTCTCGATAGTGGCCGCTTTTTCGCAGCTTCTTTCAGCGTGGCGGTTGGTCTGCAACCAGCCCGTCGGGCGCGCCCGTTCATTCTATTGAACAGCTATCGGGGGAATGAACTTTGGCACCGTGACCAATGACCCGTCAAGGCTATTCAAGGCGATACTGTTCATGCTGCGGTTGCACAATGATCCATGCTGCAGTTGCACAGCGGATCATCTCGCAATTGCGAAACCAAGAGCGCGGTCGGCCGGGCGATCGAGGCGCGGCCGGAGGGCGTGGCATCCCGTCCCTCTGCCATCGGCATGCGTGCGACGATGTTAATGCAAACGGCGGCCGCCTGCCTAGCGATGGTTCGCAAGGGGGCTCGCAAGGGGTCGTTGCCGCCCTGGCCCGCGAACCGCCGGCACTGGCGGCAGCGATGCCGGGGATATACTATTATTGATTGTAGAGACGCGGGTGCGGCCGGCCCGAATTCGCCCCAGAGCCATCGGCGGCGGCCGAGAGGCGGGATATTGATGAGCGCGCCAACATCCGGGGGCGAAATTTGGGGGAAAAGCGCGATATTAGAGAGGGCATGCCAGCCTCTCCTTGCAAAGCGACCGGGCGCCCCCTATGTTTCTCCGATCGACATTTGGCCGGACTATCGGGCCGTTTCGCCTTGGCTGACCGCTGGGCGCAGGTTCAGATCTTCTCCAAACATCGACGATCCGGGTTGAATGTCGCGCTTGCTGCGCGTGTTCGGCCCAAATGCACCAACGTCAGTCACAAAAGGACAGTCCTATGAAGACGGGTACAGTGAAGTTCTACAATACGCAAAAGGGTTTCGGTTTCATTCAGCCGGATGATGGCGGCAAGGACGTGTTCGTCCACGCCACGGCTCTCGAGCGCGCGGGCATGCGCACGCTGAATGAAGGCCAGAAGGTGTCGTTCGACACCCAGGAAGACCGTCGCACCGGCAAGATCGCCGTCGGCACGATCCAGGCTCTCTAAGCCTTTCAGACTAGCGGGGCCGTCAAGGCCCTGGAAGCCGCCCCCACAAGGGGCGGCTTTTCTGCTTTTTGCGGGGTTGTCCCGCGAGAGACACGAGACGGCAATCGAGATCGAGGCATAGTCGAGGACGATGAGCGGTTACAAAGACCAAGGATTCAACGAGCGGCTGAGCAGCGCCGCCAACGCGAAGCGCGCCTTGCTGGAAAAGCACAAGGCGCAGCCCCGGCCTGACGACCCCAGCGTGGTCGAGCAGCGCGCGGCACGCCAGGCGCTGGTCGCCGCCCGCGAGGCCCGCAATGCCGAGCGCAAGGCGGCGAAGGAATTGGAAGCGAAGCGGCTGGCCGAAGAGAAGGCCGTCCGGGAAGCTGCCGAGAAGAAGGAGAAGGCCGAGCGCGCGATCGCCGAGGAAGCCGCGCGGATCGAGCTCCTCGCCCAGCAGAAGATCGCCCGCGACGCCCGTTACGCGGCGCGAAAGGCGCGCCAACGCTAGACGATCGCGCCGACCGGAGACGGAATGTTCAAGGCTTGGTTCGATCTGACGATGAGAACGACGCTGCTGGCGTTCGAGGCGCAGCGCGTGATTGGTCTGCGCCTGATGAAGATGGCCGCGGGCGGGCCTGCCGCCGAGCGGGAAGCCGAGCGCATGGTCGCCGAGAAAGGCGAAGCAATGGCCGAGGCCGCCACGATTCTCGCCACCGGCGGTTCGCCCGGGGCCGTCGTCCGGCACTACCGGACCCGTGTTCGCGCCAATGAGCGCCGGCTGTCTAAAACCAAACGCCGCCGCAAGACCAAGCCGTGAAGGACGGAGCGATGTTCGGGGCCGGTCTCTCGCCCGAAGCCGCGATGTTGCTATGCCAGAGCTGTGGCGCCTGCTGCGCCTACTCGGCCGAGTGGCCGCGCTTCTCGCTCGAGAGCGAGGAGGCGCTGGCACTCATCCCGCCGGCCCTGGTCGACGACAACCGTGGGCGCATGCGCTGCGAGGGCGATCGCTGCTCGGCGCTGAAAGGCGAGGTCGGGAAATCCACCGCCTGCTCGATCTATGCGGTTCGCCCCGAGGTCTGCCGCGCCTGCCAGCCCGGCGACCCGGAATGCCTCATCGCCCGGCAGCATTACGGTCTGCCGGTCTGAGCGCCGCGGGCGCCGCTATTTCTTTCTGCGCGCCGCCGCCCAAGGCGCCGTGCCCGTCGCGAAGCGCTTCGCCAGGAAATCCAGCAGCACCTCGACCCGCGCCGGGCGGATGAAGCTCGGCGGCGTCACCAGATGGAGTGCTATGGACGGCACCGTCCAGTCCGGCATCGCCACCTCCAATGCCCCCGACTGCAATTCGCGCCAGACCAGGAACTCCGGCTGCAGCGCCAGCCCCAGCCCCGCCAGCAGCGAGGGTGTCAGCACATCGGCATTGTTCGCCCGCAACGGGCTTTCGATGCGCACGGCATATTCGCCCTGCTGCTTGTGGAAGAAGCGCCAGGCATCCTGCGAGCGCCCATAGGTGTAGAAAAGTCCGCGATGGGCGGCGAGATCCTTGGGATGCTTCGGCCGCCCATGGGCGCGGAAATAGGCCGGCGCGCCGACCAGCAGAATACGGACCTCGCAGAGCCGGCGCGCGATCAGCGAGGAATTGACCAGGGTCGCGATGCGCAGGGCCAGGTCGAAATTCTCGCTCACCAGATCGGTCTGCTGATCGCTCAGATTGAGCTCGATCGAGACTTCCGGATAGACGGCGAAGAAATCCGGCAGCGCCGTCGCCAGATGGGCGATGCCGAAGGACATGGGCGCCGCCATGCGGACCCGGCCGCGCGGCGTCGCCGATTGCGCCCGCAGCTCGGATTCGACCGCCTCGCCTTCCGAGAGGATCCGCTCGGCACGCTCGAGCGCGGCGCGGCCGCTCTCGGTCAGCGACAGGCGGCGCGAGGTGCGATGAAACAGGGGCGTCGCCAGATTGCGCTCGAGCCGGCTCACCGCCTTCGAGACGGTGGCTTTGGACAAGCCCAGTTCCTCGGCCGCGCGCGAGAATGAGCCCAGATAGGCCACGCGCGCGAAGATCGCCCAGGCTTCGAGGTCAGGCAGCTTCGACATAAAAAAGGAAACAATCCGTTTCTATATTTTCTATTTTCGTATAACCCGCCGGTCGCCATTCTTCAAGCCATGGAAACGCGACCCACGCCCTCGAGGGCCGGTCGCCCGAAGAAACGGACGGAGACCATCATGATCGAACGCAGGACCTTCAAATCGCTGGGCGGCGCCAACCATGGCTGGCTCGACGCCAAGCATCACTTCTCCTTCGCCGACTATCACGACCCGGCGCGCATGGGCTGGGGCGCCCTGCGGGTGTGGAACGACGACACCATCGCGCCCAACACCGGCTTTCCCGCCCACCCGCATGCCGACATGGAGATCGTCACCTATGTCCGCGAGGGAGCCATCACGCATCAGGACAATCAGGGCAACAAGGGCCGCACCGAAGCGGGCGACGTCCAGGTGATGAGCGCCGGGTCGGGCATCCGCCACTCGGAATACAATCTGGAACCGAGTCAGACCCGGATCTTCCAGATCTGGATCGTTCCGAACCGTCGCGGCGGCGCGCCCTCCTGGGGGGCCAAGCCTTTCCCCAAGGGCGATCGCTCCGGCCGCTTCGTGACGCTCGCCAGCGGATTCGAGAATGACGCCGACGCGCTGCCGATCCGCACCGACGCGCGCGTGCTGGGCGCCACGCTCAAGGCCGGCGAGACGGCGGAATATACGCTGGGCAAGAACCGCCACGGCTATCTGGTGCCGGCCAAAGGCACGGTCGAGGTCAATGGCGTCCGGCTCGAAGCCCGCGACGGCGCCGCCATCCAGGACGAATCGATCGTCCGCGTGACCGCCGTCGAGGATGCCGAGCTGGTCTTCGTCGACGCCGCCTGATCTCAAACCCGCTCCCGCCCGGCGATGTCCATCGCCGGGCGGCGGCCCAAACCTCGATTCAAGAAACCGAGATTGCAACGGAGGACGACCATAGGGGAAAATCGCCTCATGGAACCGGCTGCATCCGCGAGCCGAGCGGCGACGCCTCCCCCATCGGCACTCGCGAGCCCGCAAATGACGGCGGCACTGCTCGCCTTCACCGCGGGCTTCGTCGACACCTGCGGTTTCATCGCCCTCTTCGGCCTCTTCACCGCCCATGTAACTGGCAATTTCGTGCTGATCGGCGCGGCGCTCGCAGGGCATCATGCGGGCATCATCGGCAAGCTGCTGGCCTTTCCGGTCTTCATCCTCGCGGTCGCCCTCACTCATCTCTTCGTGCTTCATCATCGCCGCATCAGCCGGCACACGGCGCGCTGGGTGCTGGCGGGTCAGATCCTGTTCCTGCTGCTGTTCCTGGCGGTCGGGGTCGAGGCGGCGCCCTTCGCTGCGGGCAATGCGCCGATGGCGATCCTGACCGGCATGATGGGCGTCATCGCCATGGCGATCCAGAACGCGGCGTCGCGCACGGTCCTCGCGAGCCTGGCGCCCACCACGGTCATGACCGGCAACGTCACCCAGATCGTCATCGACCTGGTCGAGATTGCCCACCCCATGCCGAACGCGCAGAAGCGCTCGCGCGGCTGCGCAAGATGGTGCTTCCCGTGGCGACCTTTACGCTGGGGGCGCTCGCCGGCGCGCTGGGCTATCGCTTCGCCGGCTTCGCCTGCCTGGCGATCCCCGTCGTGACGACCGCGGCCGTGCTGTGGGAACAGGCACCGTCGCGAGAAACGGCAACGCGGTAACGGGAGAGTCCATGCCAACCCATGAAGCCCGGATCGTCAGCATCTCGATCGAGCGCGACTGGCGCGAGGTCTATGAGTTCGCCTCGATCCCGGAGAACTTCGCCCGCTGGGCCTCCGGCCTCGGATCGGGCCTCGAGCGCGCGGGCGAGGATTGGACCGCGCAGGGTCCGGAGGGGCCGATCCGGATCCGCTTCTCGCCGCCGAACGAGTTCGGCGTGCTCGACCATGTCGTGACCCTGGCGCCGGGCGTCGAGATCCTCATTCCCTTGCGCGTCGTCGCCAATGGCAGCGGCAGCGAGGTCGCGCTGACCCTGTTCCGGCTGCCGGGGATGACGGAAGAGAAATTCGCGGCCGACGCCGACTGGGTGCGGCGCGATCTGGAGCGGCTCAAGGCGCTGCTCGAGACCAGCCGCGAATGATATCTCCGTCTAGACCGCCGGCGGATTGAGCCGCGCGAATCCCGCTTGCCGATAATAGGGAAAATAGGGATAGGCCACCGTCACGGCGCTGGCGGCGTCGAGCCGGGCCACCTGCTCGGGCGTGAGCGCCCAGCCGACGGCGCCCAGATTCTGGCGGAGCTGCTCTTCGTTGCGCGCGCCGATGATGACGGATGAAACCGTGGGGCGCCGCAGCAGCCAATTGATGGCGATCTGCGGCACCGTCTTCTCCGTTTCCTTCGCGATCTCATCGAGCGCATCGACCACGCGATAGAGCCGCTCGTCATCGACCGGCGGACCATACTCGGCGGTCTGATGCAGGCGGCTGGTGGCGGGGAGAGGCTGGCCGCGGCGGATCTTGCCGGTGAGGCGGCCCCAGCCGAGCGGGCTCCAGACCAGGGCGCCGACGCCCTGATCGAGGCCCAGCGGCATGAGCTCCCACTCATAGTCGCGGCCGACCAGCGAATAATAGGCCTGATGCGCGGCATAGCGCGGATAGCCGTGCTTATCCGCGATCGCGAGCGACTTCATCAGCTGCCAGCCGGAGAAGTTGGAGACGCCGACATAGCGGAGCTTGCCGGCGCGCACCAGGCTGTCGAGCGTCGACAGCACCTCCTCGATCGGCGTGCCGGCGTCGAACGCGTGCAGCTGGAGCAGATCGATATAATCGGTGCCGAGCCGGCGCAGCGCCGCCTCGCAGGCCTGGATCAGGCGCGAGCGCGACGAGCCCGCATCGTTGGGGCCCTCGCCCAGCGGCAGGCTCGTCTTGGTGGAGATGATGACCTGGTCGCGGCGGTCCTTGATCGCCTCGCCCAGCACTGTCTCCGACGCGCCGTTCGAATAGACATCGGCCGTGTCGAACCTCGTCACCCCGGCCTCGAGGCAGATATCCACCAGCCGGCGCGCCTCCTTCGCATCGGTATTGCCCCAGGCGCTGAAGAGCGGCCCCTGGCCGGCGAAAGTGCCGGCGCCGAAGCTCAAGGCCGGGACCATCAGGCCCGAGGCCCCCAGGCGGCGATATTCCATGATGCGTGCTCCTTCGTGGGTTCAGCAGAGGATGTCGGTTCAGCCGGGGACGGCGGCGCGGCGCTCGAGCGCGAGGCTGACGGCCGCGAGACCCAGCGCCGAGAGGGGAACGAGGGCCGCGATCGGCGCGACGGCGGCGAGGCCCGGGCCCTGCGCGATGACGGTGGCGCCGAGCCAGGCGCCGAAAGCATTGCCCAGATTGAAGGCGGCGATGTTGAGGCTGGAGGCCAGGGCCTGCCCGGCCCCGCTCGCCTGCTGCAGCACGCGCATCTGCAAGGGCGCCACCGTGGCGAAGGCGGCGGCTCCCAGCAGGAAGGCCGCGATCACCGCGCCGATCCGATCGTGGAACGCGAAACCCGCCCCCACCAGCACCAGGCTCAAGAGGGCCAGCGTGCCCAGCAGCGCCGGCGCCGGCCGTCGGTCGGCCCAGCGACCACCCAGCAGGTTGCCGGCCACAAGCCCGCCGCCGAACACCAGCAGGACCGGCGAGACGGCCTGCTGCGAAAAGCCGGCGAGCTGGACCAGGATCGGCTGGATGTAGGTGAAGACGGCAAACACGCCGCCGAAGCCCAGCACCGTCATGAGCAGGCCGAGCTGGACCTGCGGACGCGCCAGGACCGCGAGCTCCTCCGACAAGGGCGCGAGGGCGAGCTTCTCCTGCGCCTTCGGCACGAACAGCGCCAGCACGGCCAGGGCCAGCAGGCCCACGCCGCTCACCGCCCAGAAGGTCGAGCGCCAGCCGAAGGCCTGGCCCAGCCAGGAGCCCAGCGGCACGCCCAGGAGCGTGGCGATGGTCAGGCCGGTGAACATGACGGCGATGGCCGAGGCCTTGCGCTGCGGCGGGACCAGGCTGGTCGCCACCAGCGCGCCGACCCCGAAGAAGGTGCCGTGGGCAAGCGCCGTCACCACCCGGGCCGCCATCAGCAGGCCGTAGGTCGGCGCCAGCGCGCAGGCCAGATTGCCCAGGGTGAAGATGGCCATGAGCACCAGCAGAGTGGTCTTGCGGGGCAGCCGGCGGGTGGCGAGGGTGAGGACCGGGGCGCCGACGAAGACCCCCAGGGCATAGCCCGTCATCAACAGGCCCGCCGTCGGGATCGAGACGCCGAGATCGCCCGAAACCTGCAAGAGCAGGCCCATGATCACGAATTCGGTGACGCCGATGCCGAAGGCGCCGACGGTCAGGGCATAGAGGGCGAGAGGCATGGCGTGGCTCCACGAAGGGACGGGTTGTGGAGCTGCCAGATAGAACCTTATCGGCCTATGAATTAGATTGCCGGAAAGATACGGATCTATGAGGTGAATTCATCATGGCACGGCTCGATGTCAATCGCTCCGGCGAGATGGAGGTGTTCCTGCGGGCCGTGGAGCTGGGCGGCTTCTCCCCGGCGGCGCGCTCGCTGCGCATGACACCCTCGGCGGTCAGTAAGCTGGTGGCCCGGCTCGAGGCGCGGCTCGGCGCAAGGCTGATCAACCGCTCCACCCGCAAGCTGCAGCTGACCGCGGAGGGCGAGATCTTCCGGGGGCGGGCCTTGCGCGTGCTGGCCGATATCGACGAGGCCGAGCGGGCGGTCGCGGCCGGCGCCGTTCCGCGGGGCCGCGTGCGCATCAATTCGAACGTCCCCTTCGGGCTGCACCATTTGCTGCCGCTGGTCCCCCGCTTCACCGCGGCCCATCCCGAGGTCACGCTCGATATCGTGCTCACCGATCAGGTCATCGACCTGATGGAGGAGCGCGCCGATGTGGCCATTCGCGTCGGCCCCATGCGGCCCTCGCAATTGATGAGCCGCAAGCTGGGGGAAAGCCCCATGGCCCTCGTCGCCTCGCCCGCCTATCTGGCGCGTCGTGGCGAGCCCAAGACGCCCCCCGAGCTGGAGAGGCACAACTGCATCGGCTTCAACTTCGCGCGCCATAGCGACGAGTGGCCGTTCGTCGTGGCGGGCAGCCGGATCGCCTTGCCGGCCCGGGGCGACGTCGCCGCCGGTGACGGCGAGATCTCGCGCCGCCTGGTGCTGGCCGGCCAGGGCATCGCGCGGCTGTCGTTCTTCCATATCGGTCCCGACATCGCCGCCGGACGGATGATCCCGCTGCTGCAGGACTACAACCCGGGCGATGTCGAGGAGATCAACGCGGTCTATGTCGGCGCCGGCGGAAGGCTGCCGGCACGCGTGCGCGCCTTCATCGACTTCCTGGTCGAGACGGTGGATCTCGAGAATCCGCCCCCCGCCGTTTAACCCCGTCTCGGAAACTTTTCCGCTCGAATGGGATCGGCAAACCCTCCAGGCCGTCTTCATCGGGCGAGACGGGCTGCTGCCGGCGCGCATGCGCGCCTTCATCGACTATTTCCCCGGCAACGTTAAACTGCGGCGAATCCGGCACCGATGGTCAATCCCCTCATGGCAATGCAAAAGAACGATCCGGCCGCGAAGGATCCAGCTCTCGAAGCGGGCGCAATCGCCGCGAGGCTGGACCGGCTGCCGCAGACCTTCACGGTCTGGAAGCTGATCATCCTGCTCAGCCTCGGCTTCTTCTTCGAGCTCTACGATCTTCTTTACACGGGCAACATCGCGCCCGGACTGGTCCAGAGCGGCATCCTGGTGCCGACGACGCCGGGCCTGTTCGGCAGCACCGGCATCGCGAGCTTCGTCGCGGCGCTGTTCGCCGGCCTGTTCGTCGGCACGATCGCTTGCGGCTTCCTCGCCGACAAGTTCGGGCGGCGGGCGATCTTCACCTACTCGCTGCTCTGGTACACGGCCGCCAACATCGTCATGGCCTTCCAGAGCACGGCCTTCGGGCTCAATTTCTGGCGCTTCGTTTCCGGCATCGGCATCGGCGTCGAGCTCATCGTGATCGGCACCTATCTCTCGGAGCTGGTGCCCAAGCATGTGCGCGGCCGGGCGTTCGCCTGCTGCCAGGCCGTCGGCTTCTCGGCCGTGCCGATCGTCGCTTTTCTCTCCTACCTCCTCGTGCCGCGGGCGCCGTTCGGACTCGATGGCTGGCGATGGGTGGTCCTGATCGGCGCGCATGGCGCCATTTTCATCTGGTGGATCCGCCGCGCCCTGCCGGAAAGCCCGCGCTGGCTCGCGGAACGGGGCCGCCTTGCGGAGGCCGACCGCGTCATGACGGCCCTGGAGCAACGGGTCGAGGCCGAGTATGGGCGCCCCTTGCCGCCGCCCGCCCCACCGGCGCCGGCGGCCCCGCATGGCGCGATGCGCGAGATGTGGGCACCGCCTTATCTCAAGCGCAGCATCATGATGATCATCTTCAACGTCTTCCAGACGGTGAGCTTCTACGGCTTCGCCAACTGGGTGCCGACGCTTCTGATCCAGCAGGGCATCACGGTCACCCACAGCCTGCTCTACACGACGTTCATCGCCTTGGCGGCACCGGTCGGGCCGCTCCTCGGCCTCGCGATCGCCGACCGGTTCGAGCGCAAATCCGTGATCGTGATCGCCTCGCTGGTCATCATCCTGTGCGGGCTGGCCTTCAGCCAGGCCGGCGCCGCCGTGACCATCATCCTGCTCGGTGCCGGCCTGACGCTCGCGAACAACGTCATGTCCTACACCTATCACGCTTATCAGCAGGAGCTGTTCCCGACCGGGATCCGGGCGCGCGCCGTCGGCTTCGTCTATTCCTGGAGCCGGTTCTCGGCGATCTTCACGAGCTTCATGATCGCCTTCATCCTGCAGAATGCCGGCGTCACGGGCGTCTTCGTCTTCATCGCGGCGGCGATGCTGGTGGTCATGCTCACGATCGGGCTGATGGGGCCACGCACCCGCAACCTCTCCCTGGAGGCGATCTCGAATTGACTGCCATAAGGGGTATTACCGGGCCCTATCGGGGTCGCGTGCTTCTATCGCAGGAATCGGATCTCCCATGAGCTCGCCAGCAGCGCCCAGCGCCGATGCCCTCGAACTGACGGAGCGCTTTCAGTCGATCCTCACGGGCAGCTGGAAGACCCAGGCACTCTATGTGGCGGCCGAGCTGCGGATCGCGGAGCTTCTGGCCGCGGGCCCCCGGACAAGCGCCGATCTGGCTCTGTCCCTGGGTGTCCATGCCCAGTCCCTGCATCGCCTCATGCGGGCCCTGAGCACGCTCGGCCTGTGCACGGAGCGCGAGGAAGGCGGCTTCGAACTGACGCCGCTGGGCGCGCTGCTGCAGGAGGGGTCCCCGCACTCCTTACGCGCCTGGACGATGTGGTGGGGACGCCATCTCTGGCCGGTTTGGGGCAATCTGCTCTACAGCGTCAGAACCGGCGAGAGCGCCCGGAAGCTCCTATTCGGAACGGAGGGCTTCGCGCATCTCCAGAAGGATCCGGAGGCCGCCGCCATCTTCTACCGGGTCACGATCGAACTGACCCGCCTGACGGCGCAGTTCGTCATGCAGGCCTACGACTTTTCGGGGCTGAAACGGATTGTGGATATCGGGGGCGGCCATGGCGAGATGCTCGCCTTCGTCCTGCGGGCAAATCCCGAAGCCGCGGGGACCCTGTTCGACCTCGCCATCGCGGTCGAGGGCGCCGCCGCGAACTTCAAGAAGAACCACCCCGATCTCGAGAGGCGTTCCGCCTTCGTCGCCGGCGACTTCTTCGAATTGATTCCCGAGGGGGCCGATGCCTACATCCTCAAGAGCGTGATCCACGATTGGGACGACGAACGCACGGCTCGAATCCTGGCGAACTGCCGACGGGCCATGACGAAGGACGCGCGCCTTCTGGTCATCGAGCCGATTCTGCCGGAGCGAAGCGAAGCCTCCGCCCTTCAGGCGACCCTGTCGCAGCATGATCTGACCATGCTGGTGGCCCTGGGGGCGCAAGAGCGCACGGAGCGCGAATTCAAGGGCCTGCTGACGGCCGCAGGACTGCGGGTCTCGAGAATCGTTCCCGCCGGCCCCGTCTACAGCGTCATCGAGTGCCTGCCGGTTTGATCTTCATCCCGCGCTCGGATGGAAAGATCACGATCCGCGGGCGGTGACGGACGCCAGGTCCCGGATCCGTGCGAGCACCGCGGGCCGTTGCCCCATCACCTCCAGCTCCCACGCCCTCGCCTGTTCCAAGCTCGCCACGATGGAGTCCCTCTTCCGGGACAAGGTCTCCAGGGCCGCGCGGACATCGTCGGCATCGACGGGCCCGCGCAGGGATTCCACGAGCGGGACGGCGATCCCGAGCTGCCGGCATCGTTCCGCAAGGGCCGGCTGATCCGTGAAGATGGGGTAGGAAAGCATGGGCACGCGCCGGAAAACGGCTTCGTGGGTCGAATTCAGGCCGTGATGGGTGAGGAAGAGGTCGGCCTCTCCCAGGACCGACCATTGATCGGCATAATCGACGGCTTCCACGTTCGGCCTCCTGAGGCGGCGGAGAAGCCCATCCTCGACAGTCGCACCGCCCAGGCTGATCAGCGCGCGGGCCTCCGGCATGCCGGCGAGGCATTCCGAGACGGCTTCGAGGACGCGGGTGGCGACATCGGCGAAGTACCGGAAAGCGACGGTTCCGAGACAGGCATAGATCCTGACACCGTTCGGCCCGCCGAAATGGGCGGCGGCCGCGCCATGCGGCCGCTCGTTCTGGTTCTCCGGCGAAGGGATGCAGCCATAGAAGGCGAGCGGCTCGAAATTCGCGCGTTCCTGCGCGGTGAGGAACGCGGCCGGTTCGCAGCAGATATTGAGATAGGGGCTGGGGCCCGCGATGTAGGAGAAGGGCGAGGCGTCCTGCAGCCCATAGCGCTCGCGAAGGATCTCGACGGCGCGGTGGCAGCGCTCGGAGATCGCGACGCGCGGGTCGACGCGCAAGGCCGGAAGGTAGAGGGCGGGATCGAGATTATGGCCTGACAGTATGTTGACGAAGGGAATGCCAAGCCGCTCGGCGGCCACCCGGCCGATCACGGCAAAGCTCTCGCAGACCACGAGCGCCGGCCCGATGGCCTTCAGCGCCTCCAGCACCGCTTCGGCATAGACGGCGGCGAAGCTGACATAGCGGCATGGAATCGGGACGGATTCGTTGTCGGCCTGCTCGAGCGGACATGGGCTGAAGAGATCGACGATCCTCGCCCCCATGCGCTCGACATCGGGGCCGTAGCGTCGATGGGTGAAGACCTGGACGGCGAATCCGGATTGCACAAGACCGGCGATGAGCGCGCGGAGCTGCCTGAAGTGTCCATGCTCCGGCATGCAGAAGACGGCGACGACGGGCTGCGCCATGTCCGGTCTCAGCGCGGGCCGTCGTCGAGCCAGTCATACGGATTCCTCCACGCCTCTTCGTCGAGTTTCCGGAGCAAGGTCAGGCCGGTGTGGCCGAACGGCAGATCCAGAAGCTGGAGCGAGGGGTCCTGCTTCAGCCGGTCGACGAAGAGCTTGACGCTCATTCCGTAGGCCTTCTCGCTGCCATAGACCTTGTCGGGGCGCACGATCATGCTGTCGTGAAACATGACCAAGCCGCGCGGCTCCAGCAGCCCCGAGAAGGCGCCGTAGTCGAAGCTCGCCTGCTCCGCGGTGTGCAGCCCGTCGATGAAGACCAGGCCGAGCTTGCCCAGCGCGCGGTAGTCGCCGGTGGCGACGAACTGCTGCGTGGTCATGGGGAAGTGGCGGATGTTCGCCACCCCGTACCCCCGGAAATATTCCTTCACCCGGGTTGCGTCTTTCCAGAAGTCGTCCGCCAGGGAAGGGTCGATGAAGATCACTTCGCCGGACTCCAGATTGTCCTGGAGCGCCTTGGCGATCATGATCGGCGCGAAGCCGCGCCATGACCCGATGACCACCGCCAGCCGCGAACGGAGAATGCGGCCGAAGGCGTAATAGAGCCATCCGAGCCCCAGATTCTGGTCTTCCACCCGCTGGTGATGTCCCATGCGCTGCAGATCGGGGCATTCGAGGAGACGGGCGACCCAGTCCGGGGAAATGCCGCGCGTCATGCGTCCTCCATTCCGCTGCGTTCTGCCGGCGCCGGTGATGCCGCCGGTTGCGGCAGGATCTCGACAGGGTCGCGCAGGAAGGCGTTGATGCCGCGGGCGAGCGACTCGGCGAGGGGACGATATCGTTCCTTCGGAAAATTCCCGATCGTCGGCGTGCGGTTCGCGTCGAACAGGATGGGCCGGCCGTCCACCATCGTGTAATCGAACTTTCCGAAGTCGAACTTCAGATTCCGGCGTATCTGCCGCAGCTCGTCGGGAACCTCGGAAAGCCGCTCGAAATCGAGGACGTTGTGCGATTTTATGACGCGATCGTGAGAATAGAAGATCGCGTGGCGATCCTGGTCGCCGAAGAACAGCCAGGTGCGGATGCAGTAGCGGTCGCCGATCTTCTCGGGCAGGAAGCGCTCGACGACCAGCTCGCTGTCGCTCCAGACCGCGACCGGAACCTCGCTCATCGATTCGAAGACAGGATAGTCGAGGAATGCCTCCTCTGAGCCGTAGCGCCGCAGGCGCCGGTCGCGCAGATACATCTCGTTGGAATAGTCGAGCGCGCTGGCGTCGAAAACCCCGGGTCTGCGCGACATCCGGCCCATGTCGGCGACATGCGCCTCCGGGAGGCCCGCGCAGTTCCGATTCGTCTTGACGATGACCGGGCCCTCATACCGATCGCCGCGGCGCAGCAGATGCGCGCTGATCGCTTGGAGATGTCGGAAACCGCGCCGTTGACGACCACGGCGCAGCGTTGCGCGCACTCGATATAATCCAAGGGCGTGACCGTGAGATCGACATGCAGGATCGCGACGTCGGCCTCGATCCGGGCCTTCGGATCGGTGACCACGCTGAGGCGAACACCGCTGTCGTGCCAGCACTCCGCGATCGCCCGCAGCCAGTAGCTGTTGGCGGCAAGGCGGGCGTGACGATGAACGACAATCGCGACATGAAGCATGGTCTATCGTCTCGATCCGGCTCACACCCTTCCGGTGATCCTCGCGATCGAGCAGGCTCCGCGTCGCATCCGTTCGAATGGACTCGTCGGCAGCATCGACCTTGCGAGCTCTACGCAAGAGGAGAGTAGCCGCCGAAAATCGCCTTTACTGCCCCCACCCTCGCCCGCTTCCGCCTGATCCGACGCCCCACGGGGGAGCGACGCGCCGCGCGCGGAAGCCGGCGAGAAAGCCCGATCGACCATACGGGGCCGATGGCGAGCAGCTCAATCCGCGAATCACCGCCGAAGGCCAGCCCTGCGCTGGCATGGCGTGATGTCGCCGTCCGGGATCACGGATCGAACGGAATCACGACCACAGCACCAATCATACCATCTTCGGTGCGAGTTCCTTAACGAACCGTGTGCCGGTACAGGCGGTGCGCCGATCGCCGGCATGCGGACCGGTTCCGAACTCGACGCTCGGGTCCGGCGGATGGCGCAGATGGTTCCAGGGACGGAGGTCTCCGGACGCCAGCGATGCGGCCTCGCCCGATAGCGGGCTTCGTTCGAGCCGGGTCTTGTTCGGGAAGAGGACGCGCCGCTCCGGGTGACAATGCTTTGTAGGAAATCAATCTCTTAGCCTTCGCCCCGCGATTGAAAGGCGGAGGCCCATAGGGGGCCCTCTTTTGCCGCCTTCTCAGCCTGGGCCGGCGAACCCATTGCCGGCCTGCTGGCGCCCGACCTCCGGCATCACCCCGGCATCGAAAGCGGCAAGGGGTGATGGCATGCGACATTGCGGCCGTCCGGCAGGGCCGCGAGCGTCGGGCGCACCTCGCGGCAAAGCCGGCTCGCATAGCAGCAGCGTGGATGGAATCCGCATCCCTGTGGCGGATTCATGGGGCTGGGGACGTCGCCTTTCAGCACGATCCGCTCACGGCGAGCACCATATGCCGGCACCGGCACGGCAGAAAGCAAGGCCTGCGTGTAGGGATGCGCCGGCGACTCGTAGAGCTGGTCGGTGGTGCCGGTCTCCACGATCGAGCCGAGATACATGACGGCCACCCGGTGCGATACCTGGCGAACGACGGAGAGATCGTGGGAAATGAAGATGTAGGCCAAGCCAAGGGTCTCCTGGAGCTCGGCGAGGAGATTGATGATCTGCGACCGCACCGACACGTCGAGGGCGGAGACCGGTTCGTCCGCCACGATCACGGCGGGGCGCACGGCCAACGCCCGGGCGATGCTCGCGCGCTGCCGCTGCCCGCCGGAGAGCTCGTGCGGAAACCGATCGCGTTGATGCTTCGACAGGCCGACCTGCTCCATAAGCTCGGCCACGCGCACCTCGATCTGCGCGGGGTCGGCCTTGAAATGGACCCGCACCGGCTCGGCGATGAGATCGCCGATGCGCCGGCGCGGATTCAGCGACGCGCCGGGGTCCTGGAACACCATCTGGATGCGCCGGCGCACCCATTGCATCCGGCGCCGCGACAAACCGGAGATATCGACGCCGTCGACCAATACCCGCCCGGCCGTGATGTCGTAGAGGCGCACCAGGCAGCGGGCCAATGTCGACTTGCCGCACCCGCTTTCGCCCACCAGCGAGAGCGTCTCGCCGGCCGAGACCGACAAGGTGACGCCGGCCACGGCGGTGACCGTCTGCCGTCGGGGACTGCGCCACGAGTTGCGGCCGACCGTGAATTCCTTGCGTAGGTCGATCGCCTCCACCAAGGGGGAATCTTGTCGAAGCGACGGCATCATGGGTGCCTTTCCGGCGCGGCGGCTTCATCGGCTTGCCGCCGGCCGGACGCAAGATGACAGGCGACGACGTGCGCCGCCGCGCCGGAAAGCGGCGGGCGCTCGCTGCAGGCATCGAAGCGATGCTGGCAGCGCGGGGCGAAGGCACAGCCGGAAGCAGGCATCATCAGCGGCGACGGCGGTCCCCCGGGGATCGACCAGAGACGCTTCGGCCGCACGCCCGAAAGCGGCAGAATCGATGCCTTGAGAGCCTGGCTGTAAGGATGCAGCGGCCTGACGAACAAGTCCTCCGTCGTGCCGCTTTCGACGATGGTGCCGCCATACATGACCACGATGCGATCGGCCACCTCGGCGACCACGCCGAGGTCGTGCGAGACGAAGATGATCGATGACCCGAACTCCATGCGAAGATGACGGATGAGATCGAGGATCTGCGCCTGCACCGTCACGTCGAGCGCCGTTGTCGGTTCGTCGGCAAGCAGGAGGGAGGGCCGGCAAGACAGCGCCATCGCGATGCACACCCGTTGCCGCATGCCGCCCGACAATTGATGCGGATATCGCTCGGCCGCTGCGGCGGGATCGCCGATGCCCATCGCGGCGAGCAGGTCTATGGCCCGGCCGCGCGCAGCCTTCCGGCCGACCGGCTCGTGCGCGCGAATCTGTTCCTCGATCTGCTCGCCGATCTTCAGCACCGGCGTCAGGGCCGTCATCGGATCCTGGAAGACGATGGACATTTCGTTACCGCGCATTGCCCGCAGACCCGACTTCCCCAGGCCGACGAGCTCGCGACCCTTGAACCTGATCGACCCCTCGATGACGACGTTCGGATCATCGATCAGCCCGATCAGGCTCATGAGGGTCATGGTCTTGCCGGACCCGGATTCGCCGATCAATCCGACGATCTCCTTCGGTGCGATGGCGAACGAGATTCCATCGACGACACGGGCCAGGCCGCGTCCGGTCCGGAAGGAGATGCTCAGATCACGGACGTCGAGCAAAGGTGCTGCGCCCACGTCAGCCAAGGCGGACACGGGGATCGATGGCCGCATAAATGATGTCGACGATGAAATTGGCCGCGACGACGAAGAACGAAGCGTAGAGCACCGTGGCCATGATGACGGGCAGGTCCAGGGTGCGAAGGCTGTCATAGGTCAGCTTGCCGATGCCGTGCAGGCCGAACACCACCTCGGTCAGGAGCGCGGCGCCGCCGACCAGTGCGCCGAAGTCGAGGCCGAACATCGTGACGATGCCGACCAGTGAGACCCGCAGCGAATGATTGAGCATGACCCGGATCGCGCTCAGACCCTTCGCGTGCGCCGTACGGATGAAGTCCTCCTGGTTCGATTCGATGATGGCGGCGCGCAGAACCCTCCCATACAGGCCGATATACAACGCCGACAGGGTCAGGGCGGGAATGACCAGCGCCTTGAACCAGCCCCAGGGATCCACGGTCAGCGCCACATACCCCAGTGGCGGCACCCAGGAAAACAGCCAGCCGTCATGCATCCGGCTCTGGGTGATGAGGTTGAGGACCTCGCCCAGCCAATAAACCGGCATCGATATGCAGATGAGACAGAAGCCCATCAGCGCGGCATCGAGAAAGTCGCCCTTGAACGCGGCGGACAGCACGCCGATCGAGATGCCGCCGATGATCCAGAATATGGCGGCGCCGAGCACAAGGGAGAGCGTCACCGGCGTCGCGTCGATGATCTGGGGAATCACCTTGTGGCCGCGGTTGACGAACGAGGTGAGGTCGCGGGTGATGAACAGCCGCTTCATCAGCAGCGCATATTGGACGTAGAGCGGCCGATCGAGGCCGAAATCCCGGCGCACCTCGGCGAGCGTCTCAGGTGCCGCGTTGCGCCCGGCGATGCGTGCCGCCGGATCCGATCCGGGTGTCGCGAAGAATATCAGAAAGGACAGCACGCTGATCCCGAACATCACGAAGAGCATCTGGGCGACGCGTCTCAGGAGCAGCGTTACCATCGCTCATGCGACCCTGAGCTTGGCGCGGGGATCGATCGCCTCGCGCAAGGCCTCGCCGAGGACGTTGAGCGCCAGCACCGTCAGCCCAAGCGCCACGCCGGGTGCCAGCACGACAGTCGGCCGGCTGTAGAGAAGCTCCAGCCCGTCCTGGATGATCGTCCCCCAACTCGCATCCGGCGGCTGCACGCCGATGGACAGGAACGACAATGCCGATTCCGCGAGCACACTGAGCGCCATCATCAGGGGCGCGAAGACGATCACCGTGGTCGCGACATTGGGGAGGATGTCGCGCAGCAGGATGCGATGCGGGGATACGCCGAGGCAAACCGAGGCGAGAATGAATTCGCTTTCGCGTAGCGTGAGGACGCGGCCGCGGATGGGCCTGGCCACATAGGGCACGTACACGGCGCCGACGATCCAGATTGGCAGCCACAGGCTCCCGGCAGTTAACGTGAACGGCCCGATCTCGAATCCGCCGCTGATCAGCACGATCGACAGCGAAATGGCCAGCAGGTAGACCGGGAAAGCCCACAGCACGTCGAGGCCCCGCGAAACAATCGTATCGGTGACGCCGCCGAAGTAACCCGCGGCGATGCCGACGAAGCAGGCGATCGTCAAGGTGATGGCCGTCGCGGCCGCGCCGATCAGCAGTGAGTTGCGGCCCCCGTAGAGCAGTCGCCCGGCGACATCGCGGCCCTGGGCGTCGGCGCCGAGAAAATACACCGCCGGACTCCAGGTCGGGCCGATCGGTGTCGAACCGATTCCCAGCCCCTCGGTGTTCGGCTCCAGGAGGCTCCTCACCTGGCCGTCGATCTGGACGACCCCTTCGATATTCGACTGGAACGGATCGACGCCGGTCACGTGATCGACGTAGAGCGGGGCCATCAGGCACAGCGACACGATCGCCAGCAACAGGGCCGATGCGGCCCAGGCGGACCGATTTCGCGCGAGACGGGCCATGGCAACGCGCCATGGCCCGGGTGCCCGCACCGTCCAAGCGGATCCCGCCGCCCGCACCGGCGATGGAGCGGCCGGAGACAGGTTCGCTGTCATCACTCCTTCGTGCTCCTCGTCCAACCCGATCGGCATGCGCGCAGAAGTCGTCCGAGGGACCCGGTCATGCTCCGACGACTACTGAACCCACGCGTTCGCGAACAGGAAGTAGTATTGCAGGCTGAAGCTGAAGCCGCCGACCCTCTGCGAGACGAAATCCAGATGCTTCGGCGTGAACAGCACGGCGACCGGGGACTTGTCGACCACCATGCGGTCGATCTCGGCCCACTTGGCGTTGGCGGCCGCGAGATCGGTGATCTGAAGGTCCATGGCCTTCTTCATCTCGGCGTCGATCGCGGGATCGCAGAAGCCGGAGATGTTGACCGAGGCATCCGATCCCGGATGGAACGAGTCGCAGCTCAGCAGCGTGTACAGGAAGTCCGAGCCCGACGGATAGTCCTGATACCACTGCGAGATGCTCATCTGCACCTTGTTGTTGGTGTTCTGGATGTAGGTGAATTGGATGTCGGGCGAGATGGCCTTGACCTTGGCGACGTATCCGAGATCGTTCAGCACGCTCTGCAGATAGGCGCCGATGTTTCGAGAGATCGTCGTGTCCTCGGCGATGATGGTGACCTCCTGTCCGGCCGTCCCTGATTCCTTGACGAGCTGCCGGGCCTTCTCCAGGTCCGGCGCCGACCAGACCTTGCCGGGATTGAGCGTGTAGGGGCAGTAGTCTTCGTGGCCCGGAAAGTTGGGCGGCAGAAGCTGGCAGGTCGGCGTCGCGAGGTTGGGGCCGCCGAACAGCTTCACGAGACCTTTTCTGTCGATGGCGTAGTTGACCGCCCGCCGCGCCAGCTCGTTGTTGAAGGGCGGCAGGTTCGTGTTCATGGGAACGTACCACATCGCGGTGAGCGGGGTGATGTGGACACGGTCGGCGTATTTCGTGCCCAGCTCGCCCAACCGGTCGGGCGGCGGCTGATCGAACATCCAGTCGGCCTGGCCGTTCTGCACGGCATTCACCTGCGCCTGTTCCATCAGCCCGAAATCGTACACGATCTCGTCCGCGTAGCCGTCCGGTTGGGCATCCTTGCTCCACGCCTTGAAGTAGGGATTGCGCTCCAGCTTCATCTGCTGGTTCGGGTCGTAGGAGACGATGTGATAGGGGCCGGTGCCGGGAACGGGCGTCGTACCGGCGTCGGTCCCGGGCGTGTCGGCCGGAAGAATCGCCGCGTGCGGGATGGCGAGCTTGTCGAAGAACTCGGCGTCGGGACGCGTCAGATGGAAGGTGACGGTGCGCGCCGCCTCGTTCTCCACCACGCCGCCTTCCAGGGTGCAATCCGCGGGCGCCTTCAGGCATGCATCGGCGCCCACCAGCACGGAATAGAAGGTGCCGGCGGTCGGCCCGGCCACCTTGAAAATGCGCTGATAGGAGGCGACGACGTCCTTCACGCCGACCTCCTGCCCGTTGGAGAACTTGATGCCCTGCCGGATCTTGAAGACGTAGGTCTTGCCGCCGTCCTGCGCTTCCGGAATGGCTTCGGCAATGTCGGGCACAATGGTGAAGCTGTCAGGCCCTGCGACCTTCTTGAAGGCGAGGAGCCCGTCATAGAGGGGCTGGAACAACTGCCAGTACTGCAATGTGTAATTGACGTGGGGGTCGAGCGTACCCGCCGCCGACCGGGCCACCAGGCGCAGCGTGCCGCCCCTGTGCTCGGCCATGTCGTCCGCCCTGACATCGCCGCTGACCGTCATGGCCGACGCCAGGCCCGCGATCACGCAAGCTGCCGCAAGAAATGATGCCTTCCGTCTGCTTGGTTTCATTTGCCAGTTCTCCGATGGCTGGATTGCGATTCCCTGCGCATCTTTCCAAATCGAAGGCAGCGGCATCGCGCCCCTTCCGCCTCCCCAGGGAGGCGATGCGTAGTTTGGCAACGGTATCGTCGCCGTCGACGATCGGCCTAGCTAGCAAAACTCCTAGGCTGCGGGCCCAACCGCCGGCCGCGGATCGTGGCGGGCGTGGCAAAGACCCAGGCGGGAAGATCGGCATGACCGGTCCACGCGGGAATACTGTCGGTCGGCGACCCGATCAGTTGACTGCCCAAGACGTTGGGCTAGACTTTTGCGATGGAAGACTGGTTTCTCGCTCTTGAAGAGGGGTTGGACGGGGCGGCCGATCTCGATGCCGGGTTGGACGTCATGGTCGGCGCCCTCTCCCGTTTCGGCCTCAGCAGCATCAACTACGACTATTCCCCGGTGCCGCTGACGAAGGACGAGGAAATCGTCACGCCCATCCTTCTGGTGACGCGCAACGCCCCGGACAGCATGATCGACCTGTGGCGTAACGCCGGCTACTACCAGATAGATCCGGTCATGCGGGTCGCCAACTCGCGGACGGTGCCGTTCACCTGGTCCTATTTCGAGAACACGCTTTCGCCGCTCACGCCTATTTTGGACGACCGGGCGCGCCCCGTCGCGCAATACCTGCACGACACCCGCCTGACGATCGGTGTCACCGTGCCGATCAGATATGGAAACGGTGCGCTCGCGACCTTCACCGGCATCCACGTCGATCCGGAGCAACACTTCCATCGCGACCTCGAACAGCATCTGAGCGAGATCGGCCTGGCGGCCTACATGTTCCACAACTTCGCCATGCCGAAGCTGCGTCCGGCCACTGGCTGCCCGACGCCGGTCCGGCTCACGCGGCGTGAAGTCGAGTGCCTGAAATTGAGCGCGCAAGGTTATTCGGCGAAGCAGATCGCGGCGAGGCTTGGCCGCTCGATCGGCACCGCGACCCTCCATCTGCAGAACGCCACGCGCAAGCTGGGCGCGCGGAACCGCACACACGCGGTGTCCCTGGCCGTCCAGAATCAGTTGATCGACGGCATCTGAAAGCCGCTTCGTTTCCCGGTCCCGACAATCCTCCTCGCCGGGGATCCGCGCGGGATCCCACCTAACGATTTTGCTAGCTGTCGCGCGCCGCCGGCATCGACCTAAGGTCGGGTCATGACGGAGGACAACTCATCGTCGATGGTCGGCGCGCCGCCCGCGGGTGAGCCCGACGAATTGTGCCGCCTGACCGCGACCGAGCTGATCGCGGCCTATGCGGCGCGCCGGCTTTCGCCGGTCGATGTGACCGCGGCCATCCTCGGCCGGATTCATCGTCTCAATCCCGCGCTCCTGGCCTTCTACCTGGTCGATGACGATGGCGCCATGGCGGCCGCCCTCGCCTCGGAGGCACGCTGGATGCGCGGGGTGCCTGCGGGCCCGCTCGACGGCGTGCCGGTATCGATCAAGGACAGCATCGCCGTGGCCGGGCGACCGATGTACCGCGGCAGCAGGGCCTATGCTCCGGCGGTGCCGTCATCCGTCGATGCGCCGCCCACGGCGCGGTTGCGCGAGGCCGGGGCGATCCTCCTCGGCAAGACCACGATGCCCGATCTCGGCTGCCTGGCCTCGGGCCTCAGCAGCCAGCACGGGACGGCGCGGAACCCCTGGAACCTCGCCCGCACGCCGGGCGGATCGACATCCGGCGGGGCGGCGGCCGTTGCCGCCGGCCTCGGCCCCTTGACGATCGGCACCGACCTCGGGGGATCGGTTCGCATTCCTGCCGCTTTCTGCGGCCTCGTCGGGTTCAAGCCGACCCAAGGCCGGATTCCCCATACCCCCGCCAGCAACATGCGATCGGCCGGTCCCCTGGCCCGCTCCGTCACCGACGCCACGTTGCTGACCGCGGTCCTGTCGCAGCCCGACCGGCGCGACTGCCTGTCGCTGCCCTTTCCCCCGCCGCCCAGCCCACCCCCGGAAGCACCGGAGGACGTGGTCCGCCGAGCGCGCATCGGCCTCCTGCTGGACCTGGGCGCCGGCACACCCGCCGGCCCCGAGATCCGCGCGGCCGTCGAGGGGGCGGGCCGGCTGCTCGCGGCCCACGGGGCCAAGGTGGAGCCCATGCCCGCGCCGTTCCCGGAGAATGCCGAGTGGGCGGTCGAGACATATTTCAGGGCGCGCGTGCTCTCGGAGCTGCAGCATCTGCCACCCGATCGCCAGGCGGAGGTCCACCCCGAGGTGCAGGACTGGTGCGGTGCCGCGAAAGGCCTCTCCGCCGCGGACCTGCTCGAGGCCATGAACGGCCTCGAGCGATTGCGGGCGCATGTCAACGACGCCTTTGCCGGCGTCGATTTCGTGCTGTCCCCCGTCATGCCGATGACGGCCTATGCCGCCGATATCGCCTTTCCGGATCGAGACCGCGCCTGGTCCCATCTCCTCTTCACCGCCGCCTACAACCAGACGCAGCAGCCGGCGCTTTCCGTTCCCTGCGGCTTCGACCGAGAGGGGTTGCCGATCGGCTTGCAGATCATCGGACAGCGATTTGCCGACGACGCCGTGTTGCGGCTGGCCGCCGCCTTCGAATTGCTCCGCGGGCTGCGCGCAGGCCTGCCGGCTCTCTGACAGGGTGCCTTGGTGATGGCCGCAGAAAATTTCGAATCAGCTTCGCCGAGCGAGCGCGCGGAGGCGGCAGCCAGACGGATGGCCTGCTGGGCCGGCGCCGAGCTCGGCCTGCAACCCGCCGCCGCAACGGTCGCCGTGCCGATGTTCTGCGCCGTCGACCATGATTGCTGGCTGGTGGGATCGGGAGAGACGCGGGCCTTCCTGAAGGTGCCGAGCCCCGACATGAAACCGTTCCTCGATCCCGCCGCCGCTCATGGCGCAATCGCCGCCGCCGCATCCATCGGCGTGACGCCGCCCCCCATCGCCTACGATGCCGCCAGCGGCGCCATCGCACTGCCCTGGCTGGGTGAGGGCTGGCGCAACGCCTATATGGACGACCTGAAGCGAGGCCCGCGCCGCGAATCCCTGATCAGGCTGAAGAAGCGGCTTCACGACGGACGCATATTTCCCCGCTACCGCACGATCTTCAGCCATCTTCAGGAGCTCACCGGGCTGGGTGATCATCTCGGCACGATCTGGCCCGATGACCATCGCATGCTCGCCGACCATGCCGACCGCATCACCGCCGCCTTCGTCGCATCGGGATACGAGGTGCGCCCCTGTCATGGGGATGGCCATGCGTCCAACGTCCTGCTGGGACCGGACGATGCCATCTTCCTCGTTGATTTCGACTTTGCGGCCAACAACGATCCGCTCTACGACCTCGCCGCCACACTGCTCGACATCGAGCCATGGGACGACGGTATCGAGGAAGCGATCGAGATCTATTGCGGGACCGTCGACAGAAAAGTGGCGAACCGGATCAAGCTGCACATGATCCTCGACGACATGATGTGGGCCCGGCTGGCATTGATTGCGGCGGACTCGTCGCCGCGCCGTCACGTCGAGTTCCTGAAATACGGCGAGTTCCGGCTGCTGCGTTGCCGATATCACCTGCGCATCTGGCCGGTGGACGAGATGCTGCGGGGACTGTGACATGTCCGAACGACGACTGGGCCAGGCCTCCACCGCGGACGAGGCGGCTGTCGAGAACGCGTTGCGCCGGATCCCCGAGCTGCACGGGCAGGATCTCACCTATGAGCGCATCGCCGCGGGCATCACCAACGCGAACTGGCGGATTCGCCGCAAGCCCGGCAACGAGCTGCTGTTCCTGAAGGTGCCCGGGACGGGGACGGAGCTGTTCATCGACCGCAAGGCCGCCCATGACGCGAACATGACGGCGGCGCTGGTCGGCGTCGGGCCGCGCGTCCTCCACTACCAGGAAGACAGCGGCGTGGAGGTTTTCGAGTACCTGACAGGATACCGGAGCTGCAACAGCATCGATTTCCGGGACCGCGACCTCCGCATGAATGCCCTCGCCGCGCTCAAGCGGCTCCATCACGGGCCGGCTTTGCGCCTGACCAAGACCTACTTCGACATGATCGAGGAGCATCGCCGGCAGGTCGACGATCTCTCCGCGGCGCTCCCGAGGGATTGGGAGGCGCTGCAATGGCACTATGACCGGATCCGTCGGGCGCTCACCGCGGCAGGCCTGGATATCGTGCCCTGCATCAACGATACCTACGTCACCGACTTCATGGTCAACGAGCGGAAGGAGATCAAGCTCGTCGATTTCGAATATGCTTCCAACAACGACCGCTGCGCGGACCTCGCGATCTGGTTCTTCGAGCTGTTCTTTCCCGAGACGATCGAGGACGAGCTGATCGAAGCCTATTTCGGCGCCTGCCGACCCGAGCTGAAGGCGCGCGTCGCCGTCTACAAGGTCCTGATCTGCATCAAATGGACCCTATGGGCGTCGGTCCAGAGACGCCTTTCCACCCTTCGCTTCGACTACGCAAAATATGGCGCCTGGCTCAATCTGCGCGGACGGTTCCATCTGCGCGACTGGCGCTGGGAAGCCTATCTGCGGGCATTGTAGCCCGCGCGACCGCAGCGCCGGCGATCGTTGTCCGACTGCTGGTGTGGGAAGTGCCGTAGCGATGGATGGGAAGCTTCCCCCGAGCGGAGGCCCGGCGAACCTCGTCAAAGGGGTCGCGGCCCGTGCCGTCGCCCCGGCTTTGCAGGGTGCCCTGTTTTGTTCAGGAATTGGCGCACCCGGCGAGATTCGAACTCACGACCTCTGCCTTCGGAGGGCAGCGCTCTATCCAGCTGAGCTACGGGTGCGCAGGGGCTGGAAGCCTTGGAGCGGGGGACCATACTGCAACGGGCGGTCCCCGGTAAAGCGCGGCGCAAAGGCTTGCGGCTGCGGCCGAATTTCGCGGATTCCGGCCGGGTGGCGGGCCCTTTTCGGGCCCCGCCCGCCCCTTCAGACCCGGCGGCCCGTCAGGTCTCCCGTTCCGCCGCCATCGCGGCGAAGAACCCCTCGGGGCTGTCGACCTCCCGGAGCTTCCGCCCCTCGATCAGGAAGAAGCGCGAGCCGATGGCGCGCACGAAGCTGCGGTCATGCGAGACCAGGATGCAGGTCGCCTCATGCTCGAGGATCTCCGCCTCCAGGGTCTCGCGGCCCGGGATGTCGACATGGTTGGTGGGTTCGTCCATCAGATAGAAGTTCGGCTCGGTCAGTCGCAGCGCGAGCAGCCCCAGCCGCGCACGCTGCCCGAAGCTGAGCTCGGCGATCGGGCGTTGCTGCTTCTCGAGCGGAAAGCCCGCCTGGGCCAGCAGCCCGCGACAGCGCTGGTCGCCGACGCCGAAGGCCGCGATCAGGTCCCAGGGCGTGCCCTTCGCCGGCAGCTGCGACATGTCCTGGTCGGTATAGCCCAGCACCAGCGAGGGTGTGACGCGGATGCCCTGCACGCCCTCCGGTGTCGCCATCGCGCGATGCAGAAGCTTCACGAATTGCGATTTGCCGGCGCCGTTGCGGCCCAGCAGCACGATGCGGTCGCCCTGGAAGACCGGCAGCTTCTCGATCCGGAACAGCAGATCGCCCGCCGGCGTCGTCACCGCCACATCCTCGATCGAGACCAGCAGCTTCGCATGCGTCCCGCTGTTGGCGAGCCGGATCTCGCCGGGCCGCTCCTTATGCAGGGATTTGACGCCGCTCTCGATCTTCGCCGCGCGCTCGCGCAGATATTTCGACTTCACCGTCAGGAGGTCGCTGCCGGAATTGATGCCGATATTGGTGAGCTTGGCCGCCTGCTTGCGCAGCTTGCTCGCCTCCTTCAGGTCGCGCTCGCGCCTGGCGGCCGCCGCCTCGTCGATCTCGGCCAGCGCCGCGCGCGCCTTGCTGTAGGGTAGCGCGAAATAATGCGAGGCCTCGGGCCGCAGGAACAGCGTCCGGTTGGTGCAGGCATCGAGAAAATCGCGGTCATGGCTCGCGATGACGACCGGGATCTGCTGCAAGGCACCCTGGACCCAGCTCTCGAGCTGGAACAGTTTCGCCAGATCGAGATGGTTGGTGGGCTCGTCGAGCAGCAGCGCGTCGGGCTGGGTCACCCAGCAGCGCGCGATCAGGGCCAAGCGCTGCCAGCCGCCGCTGAGTTGGCGCACCGGACGGTCGCGCAGGGCGGAAGGCGTCTCGAACTCGTCGAGCACGACATCGGCGCGCCAGCTCTGCTCTTCGCGCTCCTCGGGCGGGATGGCCCGGCGGATCGCTTCATAGAGCGTGAGATCGAGGAGCGAGGCCGGCACGTCCTGCTCGACGAAGCCGATGCGAAGCCCGCGCGAGCGATGGATCTCGCCGCTGGCGGGTTCGGCCTGGCCGGCGAGGCAGCGCAGCAGCGTGGTCTTGCCGCCGCCATTGCCGGCGACGAGGCCGACGCGGTCGCCGTCGCCGATCACGAGGTTGAGGTCGGTGACGAGGGGCGTGCCGATGAGGAGGCTGAGATGGCGGAGACTGAGAGAGCCCATTTTCTTTTCTCGGGTTCGGCAGGCGCCCCAGGGGCGAACGCTGCCAAGGCCAACTTCGGCTGTCGAACGCCGGCGCAACGCGCGAGCCTGTCGACAGCCACGAAGGGCGGACCGGAGAGGAAAGGGGCTAGGAAGCCGTCAGATCCCGCTTTTGGCCAGCCCTGCAGGCAATTGCCGCAGGGCCGACACGGGGCCACGCTGACGATGGTGACTGAAGAAAATGTCCACGCAGCCCTCCTTTTCGTTCGAGTGCGAAACCGGCGAGACCATAACGATCCATCGTCGCGGTTGCAATCCTGCCGGTGGCCTGTGAGTTCGGGCGGGTCTTGAAAGTAAGGCGTTTTTACCTTACATTAGAGTCCTGCCAACGCAAGGTCATGTCATGAGCACGCTTACCGTCACCGCCAAAGGGCAGGTCACCCTCCGCAAGGACATCCTGAAGCATCTGGGCATCCGTCCAGGCGAGAAGATCACCGTGGACAAGCTTCCCGATGGCCGGATCGAGGTGAAGGCCGTGCGGCCGTCCGGCAAGATTTCGGACGTCTTCAATTTCCTGAAGCGGAAGGACGGCCCCGCCTTGTCGATCGAGGAGATGAAAAAGATCGCTGCCCGGGGCTGGGCCGGCAAGCGATGAAGATCACGGCCGACACGAACGTTCTCGTCCGGGCCATGACGGGCGATAACGAGCGGCAGAGCAAGGCCGCCCAGGCCGCGCTGGCGAAGGCGGATATGGTTGCGCTGGCGCTGCCGGCGCTCTGCGAACTGGTCTGGGTTCTGTCGCAGGGCTACAAGATTCCTTCGGCCGAAATCGCAGAAGCGATCCGGCGCTTGATGAACGGCGCGAATGTCGTGGTGAACCGGCCCGCGGCGGAGGCCGGACTAGCGCTTCTGGATGCGGGGGGTGACTTCGCCGACGGCGTCATCGCCTATGAAGGAAACTGGCTTGGCGCGGATACCTTCATTTCCTTCGACAAAGAGGCGGTGGCATTGATGAAAGCAAAGGGCGTGTCCGTCAGCCTGCTGTCGTAAGAGCGCGCCGATATCCGGGGACCTTTGATCCGAGCGTTCTCGCCGAGGGATGAGTTAACGGCGCGACGCCGGCGACTTCGCAAAAATTGGCGGATTTCTGCTCTTTTCGCCCGCAGCGGGACGTCCGGCCACTTTTTTGCCCCAGCCTATGGGGCTCCTCCGGGTTGAAACACGGCCCTGCCGTCCTCCAGTCTGAATTCTCCGGGGGTCTATGAGGGGACGGATATCATGAATTGCGTGTGGACTCGGTGCATCTCGCGCCGTGCTTTCGGCCGTCTGGGCATCCTGGGGCTGATGCTGGCGGGGTCGCTGTCTTTGACGGCCTGCGAGGCCCTGAACCAGAGCCTGCACCCGGCCCCCAAGCTCACCGACCAGGACATCACCGACGCCTATATCTACCTGCTCGGCCGCGAGCTGGTGGTGCGCCAGGAGCAGCTCGATCTGGGATCCGATTTCAAATGGAACCAGATCATCCATCGCGACTCCGGCGGCGTGGCATGGGCCAACCCCAATCTCGACGTCGTCTATAGCGAGGCCTGGATCGCGGTGGACGAGGCCAGCTGCACGCTGGTGACCGTGCCCAGCATCAAGGATCGCTATTACACGATCCAGCTGCTCAATGGCTGGGGCGAGACCATCGCCAATATCAACGAGCGCACCTATCCGGAGCATCCCTCCGGCCAGTTCGCGCTGTGCCTCAAGGGCGCCAATGTGCTGCTGGAAAGCAGTGTCCAGCGGGTCGATCTGCCGAGCCGCAAATCGCGGATGCTGGCGCGCGTCGAGCTCGGGGCCGACCCGGCCCTGGCGGTGAAGCTGCAGCGCAAGATCACGATGATCGCCACCGGCACGCCGACGATCGCCCCCACCTTCGACCAGCCGGACTTCGCCAATGACAAGCTGCCCGGCGTCGAGGTCTTCGACCGCGCCGATGCGCTCCTGGCGACCGAGCCCGACATCAATCCGGGCATGGAAGCGATCCAGGCGAAGGTTCATGGGACGGTCGCGGCCGCTTCCGACCCCAAGCAACGCGCCCATGTCGAGCAGGTGATCCGGGAGCAGTCGATTCCCCAGTTCTATGCCGACATGAAGACGCTCGGGAAATCGGGGAATGGCTGGGCCCGTCCCGCTACGGTCGGCAATTACGGCTCGGATTATGCCAGCCGGAGCCTGGCCGATTTCGCCGGCATCTGGGCCAACAACAATGGCGAGGTGGTCTATTTCAAGACCGACAGCGATGGCGACGGCACCAAGCTCGACGGTGGAACCGTCTATACGATGACCTTCCCCAAGGACCAGCTGCCGGAAAGCCTGGCGCATTATTTCTGGTCGATCACCGCGGTGGACTCGGTCAAGTTCCAAGTGATCGAAAATTCGCTCAAGCGCTATCGTCTCAACGACCAGTCGAAGCTGAAGCCGAACGAGGACGGTTCCGTGACCCTGGTGTTCGCGTCCAAGCGGCCTTCGGGCGTGCCCAAGGCCAACTGGCTGCCGACGCCCGACGGCGAGAACTACAATCTGACCCTTCGGTTCTACGGGCCCGATCAGGCCATCACGGCCGGCGAGTATTTCCCGCCGCCGCTGGTGAAGAAGGAATAGGCATCGCTCATCCGATGGATGCTTGCGCCGGGAGGGGCGGCCCCGCGAGAATGGGCCTCGCATGGTCCGCCCCGATCCCGCTCCCGACCCCGAGACGCTCGCGCTGATGGCGCTGGCCTATATCGCCGGCGACAGCGACCTGCTCGAGCGTTTCCTGGCGCTCTCCGGGCTGGATCTCGACGGCCTGAAGGCGCGGGCGCAGGACCCGAACCTCCTGGGGGCGATCCTGGATTTCCTCCTGGCCCACGAGCCCGATCTCATGGCCTTCGCGACCGACAGCCAGGTGCTGCCCGCGAGCATCGCCGCCGCGCGGCGCAAGCTGCCGGGCGGGGCTGTGATGGAGTGATGCCGGTCTTCGAGGCTTCGAAAGAAAACATATCCCCTCCCCCTTGATGGGGGAGGGCAGGGAGGGGGTGACTGACTCGGTCTCCCCCATACATTCGGAGATCCCGTTTTGCGCTCGGGACCGCGACCCCCTCCCTAACCCTCCCCCACAAGGGGGGAGGGGATTATCTCTTCGCGTGTACCCTCAGGGCACCGCGGCCTGCGTCACGGGCTTGAGCTCCGGCGCATCGCTCTTCAGCATCGCCTCGGCCCTTGCGTCGGCACCCGAGGGCAGGGCCGCCAAGGTTGGATTGAGCACCCAGGCGGCCACATCCTCGCGCACCACGTCGCCTCCGAGATCGCGCAGCAGCATGTGGTAGCCGGACTGGTAGATCGCGATCCGCGGGCGCTCGGGCGGCGGCGGCAGGCGGCGCAGCATCGTCATCGCGGCGCTCGAGGGCAGCACCTGCTCGCGCTGGCCATAGAGCACGAGGGCATGGGTCTTGAGGTCGGGGGCGGCGGCCAGCGCGCGATCCATGAGGTCGACCAGCCCATAGACCGCGTCGACGCGGGTCTCCTTGATCACATGCGGATCGGCGCCGAGCGCCCGCAGCATCTTGATGTTGTCCGACGGCTTCACATTGAAACCGCCGCCGCTGACCGTGAGCCAGGGCACGGTGTGGGCGAAGAACCAGAGCGCGCCGGCGCCGACCGGCCCCTGCAGCTCGCGGCCCCAGATCGCGGGGGCCGCCAGGATCACGCCGTCGCAGGCGGGCGGATTGGGCGCCGTCTCGGCGGTCATGATCAGGGCGCCGCCCATGCTTTCGCCCAGGAGATAGAGCGGCGTGCCGGGATAGCGCGCGCGGATCACGGAGGTCGCGCTGCGCAGATCCTCCACCATCGTGTCGGTGCCGGGCCAATAGCCGAAATCGGGCGCATAGCCGAAGCCGCGCTGGTCATAGGCGAAGGTGGCGATGCCGTGCGAGGCCCAATTGGCCGCCGGTTCCTCGAACGACTTCGAGTAGTCGTTGAAACCATGCAGCGCCAGGATGATGGCGCGCGGCTGGCCCTCGGGCAGCCATTGCCGCAAGGGCAGCGCCACGCCGTCCGCCATCACCAGCTTGTCATCGTCGAAATGCGGGCTCGTCACCGGCGGGCCCTCCGCCATGACGGTCGGGGCGCAGGCGCTCATCGACATCGCGCCCAGCGACAGCAGCCCGGCGAGGAGCAGGGTCGTCAGGCGCCGCCGATGGCGCACGCGGATCATGGGCGGCGGCCTCGCGCGGCGGCCGTCGCATCGATCGCGACGTCGTCGCGGCGCGTCAGCTGCAGGAAGATATCCTCGAGGTCGGTCTCGAGCGTCGAAAGGTCGATGACCTCGATGCCCGCGCTCTGCAGGGCCGCCAGGATCTCGGCCACCTTGGTGGCGCTCGGACGATAGCGCAGGCGCAGGCGGCGCGGGTCCAGCAGCGCCGCGTCCCAGCGCGCGAGCGAGGCCGGCGGCTCGGCCAGATCGCGGCCCGTAATGAACACGATCTCCTTGCTGTCGAGGCGCGCCAGCAGCGCATCGGTGGTGTCGCAGGCGATGAGCTTGCCGTGATTGATGATGGCGATGCGCCCGCAGAGCTCTTCCGCCTCTTCGAGATAATGCGTCGTCAGCAGCACCGTCGTGCCGGCGCGGTTGAGCTCGCGCACATAGGCCCAGAGCTGCTGGCGCAGCTCGACATCGACGCCGGCCGTGGGCTCGTCCAGCACCAGCACCGGCGGGGTATGGACCATGGCCTTCGCCACCATCAGCCGCCGCCGCATGCCGCCCGAGAGCGAGCGCGCATAGGAGTTGGCCTGCTCGGTCAGGCGCATGGCCGCCAGCAGATCGGCCGTGCGCCGCTCGGCGCGCGGCACGCCATAGAGGCCGGCCTGCAGATCGAGAAGCTCGCGCGGGGTGAAGAAGGGATCGATGTTGAGTTCCTGCGGCACCACGCCGATCGCCGCCGCCACCTGGCGCGGCTCGCGGTCGAGGTCGTGGCCCCAGACCCCGACCTGCCCGCTGGTCTTGTTCACGAGCTGCGCCATGATGTTGATCATGGTGGATTTGCCGGCGCCGTTGGGGCCGAGCAGGCCGAACAGCTCGCCGCGCCCGATGGTCAGATTGATGTCGAAGAGCGCCTGCTTGTCGCCGCCCTTCTTGCGCCGATAGATCTTGTTGAGACCCTGGATCGAGACGGCGGCCTCCGCGGGATCGACCGCGGTGGCACCGGTCAGGGCCGTGCCGACGGCGGCGTCGGGGCTGCGGGTCAGGCGGTTTTCGGCGGCAATGGCGGACAAGAGGCTGATCTCACGGGTGATCGAGGAAGGCAGGGCGGCACGGAATGGGGTTCCGCGGCGGGGCTTCGGACGCCGGTCCTGGCCGCGGCTCCTTGCCTTGTCTGGGGGCCACGCCATGGGTATCATCCGCGCCGCTTGGGGGTCAACGCCGGGCGCTGTCCAGCGGCGGCCCGCCGCGGCCAAGACCCTGCCGGCATTACGGGATCGTCAGACCCGCGGGCGCCAAGACCCCACCGCGCCAAGGCTATGTGGGTCTGTTTCAGAGAGTCGGAAGATCGAATGACAACGGCGACGCAGACCCGCGAGCCTTTCGAGACCATCCAGACCGACAGCCGGACGGTCGCCTGCGACGGCGGAGATGGTCCTCTCGGCCATCCGCGCGTCTATCTCGAGATCGGCGCTTCCGGCAGCGTCGAATGCCCCTATTGCAGCCGGCTTTATGTGCTGAGGCCCGGCGCCAAGGCCGGCGGCCACTGAGCCCTCGTCCGCTGCGCCGCCGCCTGTTCACCCGCCGACCTTGGCGCCGGGCCTTTTCCCCCGGGATTTCGCCCGCCCATCGTCCACCGCGCGAGGAGAGCCCGACATGAGCGCGGCCAAGACCAGCCCGTCCGACGAGAAGGCCCAAGCCAAGAAGCCCGATCACGTCTTCCTGATCGACGGCTCCGGCTACATCTTCCGCGCCTTCCATGCCCTGCCGCCGCTGACGCGCCCCGACGGGACGCCGGTCAATGCGGTGCTGGGCTTCACCAACATGCTGCTGAAGCTGGTCTCGGACACGGACGCGGAATATATCGCCGTGCTGTTCGACACCGCGCGCAAGAATTACCGCAACGACATCTTCCCGGACTACAAGGCCCACCGTCCGCCGCCGCCGCCCGAGCTGATCCCGCAATTCGCGCTGATCCGCGAGGCGACCAAGGCCTGCAACGTGCCGCAGCTCGAGATGGAGGGCTTCGAGGCCGACGACCTGATCGCGACCTATGCGCGCCAGGCGGCCGAAGCCGGCGCGCAGGTGACGATCGTCTCCTCCGACAAGGACCTGATGCAGCTGATCGGCCCGCGGGTCAGCATGCTCGATCCGATCAAGAACCGGCCGATCGGCCCGGCCGAGGTCGAGGAGAAGTTCGGCGTCGGTCCCGACAAGGTGGTCGAGGTGCAGGCGCTGGCCGGCGATTCGAGCGACAACGTGCCGGGCGTGCCCGGCATCGGCGTCAAGACCGCGGCCGAGCTGATCAAGACCTATGGCTCGCTCGAGGAGCTCCTGGCGCGCGCGGGCGAGATCAAGCAGCCGAAGCGGCGCGAAGCGCTGCAGCAGAATGCCGAGCTCGCGCGGATCAGCCGCCGATTGGTGCTGCTCAAGAACGACGTGCCGGTGAAGCAGCCCTTCACCGCCTTTGCGCGGCGCGAGCCCGACGCGGCGCTGCTGATCCCGTTCCTCGAGGAGAATCAGTTCCGCTCCGTGCTGGCGCGGGTCCAGGGCCAGTTCGCCAAGAAGAGCGCCGGCGACGCGGCCGTGGCGGACGGCAGCGGCAAGGGCCATGCGGCCGCCAAGCAGGCGGCGGCCTCGGCCAAGCCCTCGGGCGAGGCGGCCTACGAGCTGGTCACGACCGAGGCGCAGCTCGCCCAGTGGATCGCGGCGGCCCGCGAGAAGGGCGCGGTGGCGTTCGACACCGAGACCACCTCGATCGATCCGATGCAGGCCTCGCTGGTGGGATTCTCGCTCGCCATCGAGACGGGCCGCGCCTGCTATGTGCCGGTCGGCCATCGCGGCGGGCCGCCGCAAGGCCAGCTCGATCTCGGCGGGGACGGGGAAGGCGGGCTTCTGCCCAACCAGATTCCCATGGCGAAGGCGCTCGCCCTCATCAAGCCGCTGCTCGAAGACCCGTCGGTGCTCAAGATCGGGCAGAACATCAAATACGACATGACGATCATGGCGGCGCATGACATCGCCGTCGCGCCCCATGACGACACCATGCTGATCTCCTATGTCCTCGCCGGCGGCGCCCATGGTCATGGCATGGACGAGCTCTCCGAGCTGCATCTGAACCACCGCACGATCCATTTCGAGGAGGTCGCGGGCACCGGCAAGGCGCAGGTGACCTTCGACCGCGTGCCGCTCGACAAGGCGCTGGCCTACGCGGCCGAGGATGCCGACGTCACCTTGCGGCTGCATCAGGTGCTGAAGCCCCAGATGCTGGCCGAGCGGCTCGCCACCGTCTACGAGACCATCGACCGGCCGCTGGTGCCGGTGGTGATGGCGATGGAGCGCGCGGGCGTCAGGCTCGACCGCAAGGTGCTGCAGGATCTCTCCGCCGATTTCGCCGCGCGGCTGATCGAGCTGGAGCAGCAGATCCACAAGCTCGCCGGCCATGAGTTCAATATCGGCTCGCCCAAGCAGCTGGGCGAGGTGATGTTCGACGAGATGGGAATGGGCGGCGGCAAGAAGGGCAAGACCGGCGCCTATGCGACCGGCGCCGACGTGCTCGAGGAGCTGGCGGCCCAGGGCCACGATCTGCCGGCGCGCGTGCTCGACTGGCGCCAGCTCTCCAAGCTCAAGAGCACCTATACGGACTCGCTGCAGGAGCAGATCAACGCTCGCACCGGCCGCGTCCATACCAGCTTCGCGCTGGCGGCGACCTCCACGGGCCGTCTCTCCTCGACCGATCCGAACCTGCAGAACATCCCGATCCGCACCGAGGAGGGCCGCAAGATCCGCCGCGCCTTCGTCGCCGAGAAGGGCTGGGTGCTGCTCTCGGTCGATTACTCGCAGATCGAGCTGCGCCTCGCCGCCCATATGGCCGACGTGCCGCAGCTGAAGCAGGCCTTCCGCGAAGGCATCGACATCCATGCCATGACGGCGAGCCAGGTCTTCGGCGTGCCGGTCAAGGGCATGGACCCGATGGTCCGCCGCCGCGCCAAGGCGATCAATTTCGGCATCATCTACGGCATCAGCGCCTTCGGCCTGGCGGCCCAGCTGGGCATCCCGCAGGGCGAGGCGCGCGCCTATATCGACGCCTATTTCAAGCGCTATCCCGAGATCCTGGGCTATATGGACCGCACCAAGAAATTCGCGCGCGACCATGGCTATGTGCTGACGCTGTTCGGCCGGCGCTGCCATGTGCCGGGCATCCTCGACAAGAATCCCGCGCGCCGCTCCTTCATGGAGCGCGCCGCGATCAACGCGCCGCTGCAGGGCACCGCCGCCGACATCATCAAACGCGCCATGATCCGCGTGCCGGCGGCGCTGGCCGACGCGAAGCTCCAGGCGCGCATGCTGCTGCAGGTCCATGACGAGCTGCTGTTCGAGGTGCCGAAGGCCGAAGCCAAGGACACCGCGGCGCTGGTGAAGAAGGTCATGGAAGGCGCCTGCGCGCCGGCGCTCGAGCTCGACGTGCCGCTCGTCGCCGAGACCGGCACCGCCGACAACTGGGCCGACGCGCATTAGAACGATAGCGCTGCAGAAAAAATCCTTCCTCTCCGCCCGCGTAGCGGGGGGAGAGGGTAGGGTGAGGTGAGTCGAAGGTTCACCCTCACCCAGCTCCGAGTAAGTCTCCGCTGCGCGTGCCGGCTTCGCCGGCGATAAAACAAGTAGCGGGCCTTCGCCCGCGGACTAACTCTTCGCATCCCTCTCCCTCACCGCGTGAGGGAGAGGAAAGAAATCAACTCGCGACTTCTTCCAGCGCCCGCGTCACCAACGCGCGGGCTTTCTTCATGCTGGTGAGCGGTTCCTCGAACGCGACCCGGCGCAAGCTCGCGCCGCGGCGCAGGTCGACGCCCTCGGGATCGAGCCCCACCGCCTGCCACTGGTGCTCGTCGCGGCCCTCGTTGGCGGCCGCCAGGATCGTTGCTTCCGAATCGCCGCAGCTCTGGCATTGCGATGCCGGCAGCAGCAGCTGGTCGCGCTCGATCCATTCGATGCGTCCGAAGCCCGCCACCAGATGGGCGCGGTCGAGCTCGACGCGATAGACATGGAAATCCTTGAAGCCGGCATAGAGCGCCGCCGACGGGTGGCGCGCGATGAAGCGGCGCTTCGATTGCGGATCCTCGGTCAGGCGGGCGCTGCCGAGCAGCGTGGCGCGCGGGCCGGTCAGCACATCCTTGTGGCCGTCGGTGCCGTCGACCAGCAGGCTCACATGTGCATTGCCGTCGATATTGTGGGTGTGCTGCGCCAGCTTCGAGAGCAGCAGGATCGGCGTGCCGTCCACGTCGGCCGCGACCAGGACCAGCGACGCGTAGGGCCAGGAGCCCTCGATCGTGCCGCCCTCGAGACGGGTCGCGAGCGTGGCCTTGACCGCCTCGCGCAGCAGCCGGCGCGCGAGCTGCCCCGGCGTCTCGGTGCGGCCCGAAGGCTCGGCCGGGCCCGCCGGCGTCGCATTCAAGCCGACACCTCGGATCGCGGTGCCGACGGGGATTGGGCGCGATTCGGGCGCCTGTCAGGCCTGCTGACTCGAGGAAAGGGCATGGCAACTCCCGAGCGTTTGAGCGGGCGAGGGAAGCGGCCCGGTTACCAACATGGCAAAGTCGGGGCAAACACCTCGAAAATCGAGCATTTCGTCTCGGAATTGCCTTGGCAAGCGCCAAAATGGCGCCATATTCCACCCCGACAACCAGGAGCGTCGCAATTCGGCCGCCGCGCGGCCCGGAACCAGGCTGGGACTGGTTCGCTGGCGGGGATCCGATCAACGCTTTAGACTTGCTCCTGGGGGAAGATACAGAGCCATGGCTCCGACGATCGCGCTGGTCGATGACGACCGCAATATCCTGACCTCGGTCCAGATCACGCTGGAAGCCGAGGGTTTCACCGTGCGCACCTATACGGACGGGGCCGAGGCCCTGCGCGCGCTGACGGCACAGCCGGTGGATCTCGCCATCCTCGACATCAAGATGCCCCGCATGGACGGCATGGAGCTCCTGGAGCGGCTGCGCCGCACCAGCGACCTGCCGGTGATCTTCCTGACCTCGAAGGACGACGAGGTCGACGAGATCATGGGCCTGCGCATGGGGGCCGACGACTACATCAAGAAGCCCTTCTCGCAGCGCCTGCTGATCGAGCGCATCCGCACGCTGCTGCGGCGCGAGACCCTGGTGCGCGAGGCCGAGGCCTCGCCGCAAGGGGCGGGCAATCCCGAGAGCATCGTGCGCGGCGAGCTGGTCATGGACCCGATGCGCCATGCCTGCACCTGGAAGGGCCAGGCGGTGCAGCTGACCGTCACCGAGTTCCTGCTGCTGAAGGCGCTGGCGCAGCGCCCGGGCCATGTGAAGAGCCGCGACCAGCTGATGGACGCGGCCTATGGCGAGCATATCTATGTCGACGACCGGACCATCGACAGCCATGTCAAAAGGCTGCGCAAGAAATTCAAATCGTCCGATGGCGAGTTCCAGATGATCGAGACGCTCTATGGCGTCGGCTATCGATATCGCGAGAACTGATCGGGCCGGAGACCTCCGACGCTGCTGAGATCACTGTCACGCTTCCGGCCGACGCCCATCGATCCGATCCTTGATGTCGGCGGAGCCTGAGTTCCGGGCCTCGCGGCCCGAGCGCGGTCCCGGCCGCGACAGCGATCCTCCGCTGGTGGCGAACCGCGATTCCGGCCCGCGCGCACCGGGCCTGGACGGCGTCCGCGCGTTCGACTCGGACCGGCCCGCGGGCAAAGCGAAGCCCGAGGCGCGCCGGCCCCCGGCCCCCGATCCCGATATCGCGAAGCCGCCCGGCAAACGCGAGCCGGACGCGGCCACCAAGGCCGCCATCCGGCGCCGCCGCCGGCGGCGACGGCGGCTGTCGCCGCTGACCCGGCGCATTCTCGCCCTCAATGTGCTGGCGATCGCCATCCCGGTCGCGGGCCTGCTCTATCTCGGCGACTATCGCGACGACCTGGTGAACTCGCAGCTGGCGGGCTTGCGCACCCAGGCCGAGCTCTTCGCCGGTGCGCTGGGCACCAGCGGCGTGGTGACCGGGCCGCTGGGGGAGGAAAAGATCCTGCCCGAGACCACGCGTCACACGGTGCGCCGCCTGGTCGACGTCTCCAAGGTGCGCGCGCGGCTGTTCGATTCCGACGGCGTCCTGCTCGCGGACAGCTTCAAGCTGGTCGGACCCTCGGGCCAGGTCGATATCGAGGTGTTGCCGCCGCAGGAGCAGCACAACCTCTTCGGCAATCTGGTGGCCGACATCTATGACTGGGTGATCGCGCAGATGCCGGGCAACCGGCGCATGCCGCTCTATCGCGAGGCGGCGGACCAGAAGGCCGAGGATTATCCCGAGGCGGAGCGCGCGCTCCAGGGCGAAACCGCGGAAATGGTCCGCAGCAACGGCGCCGGCGGGATGATCCTCTCGGTCGCGGTGCCGGTGCAGCGCTACCGTCAGGTGCTGGGCGCGCTGATGGTCTCGACCGACGGACGCGAGATCGAGGATTCGCTGCGTCGGGTGCGGCTCGGCATCCTCAAGGTCTTCGCGGTGGCCGCCGCCATCACGACGCTGCTCTCGCTCTATCTCGCCGGCACCATCGCGCGTCCCATTCACCGCCTGGCCGAGGCGGCCGACCGCGTGCGTCGCGTGCCGGGACGCCAGGTGGCGATTCCCGATTTCGGCAGGCGCAAGGACGAGATCGGCGATCTGGCCGAGGCCCTGCGCGACATGACCAACGCGCTGTGGCAACGGATGGATGCGATCGAGCATTTCGCCGCCGACGTCGCGCACGAGATCAAGAATCCGCTGACCTCGCTCAGGAGCGCGGTCGAGACGGTGGCGCGCATCGAGGATCCGGTGCAGCAGAAGAAGCTGATGAGCATCATCCTCGACGACGTCCAGCGGCTCAACCGCCTCATCACCGACATTTCGGACGCCTCGCGCCTCGATGCGGAATTGTCGCGCGCGGAGAGCGAGCCGATCGATCTGCCGCGCCTGCTGCAGGCGCTGGCCGATCTTCACGAGAACACGATCGGCCAGGAGGGACCCCGGCTGGTGCTGGATGTCGCCGAGCGTCAAGGCCTCGAGGTGATGGGCATCGAAAGCCGCCTGGTGCAGGTGCTGCGCAATCTCATCGCCAATGCCGTCTCCTTCAGCCCGCCCGACGGGCGCATCCGGCTCGCCTGCGGGCGGCAGGGCGACATGGTCCGCATCCTGGTCGAGGATGGCGGCCCGGGCATTCCGCCCGGCAAGCTCGAGGCGATCTTCGAGCGTTTCTACAGCGAACGGCCGAAGGCCGAGAAGTTCGGCGCCCATTCGGGCCTCGGCCTCTCGATCTCCAAGCAGATCGTCGAAGCCCAGGGCGGGCGGATCTGGGCCGAGAACATCGAGGATGCCCATGGCGAGATTCTGGGCGCGCGCTTCGTGATTCTGCTGCCCGCCCGCGAGCATCAGCCGCGCGACCGTCAACCGCGCGATCGCCAGTCCCGCGACTGGCAACGCTGAGCCGGCGCTCATGACGCGCGGCGCTGGAGCTTCGGCCGATGCGATCGACGTCCACGCCACCGCGGTCGCGATCGAGGGCAGAGCCCTGTTGCTGCGCGGCGCCTCGGGCAGCGGCAAATCGGATCTGGCCTTGCAACTGGTGGACGGGGGCGCGCGGCTGATCGGCGACGATCGGGTCCGGATCGAGCGGCGAGGAACGGCGCTCTGGGCGGTGGCACCGCCGGGTATTCCCGAGGCGCTGCGTCACAAGATCGAAATCCGCGGAATCGGCATCGCCAGCCTCCCCGGCCTGGCCGAAGCGCCGCTGATCCTGGCGGTCGATCTGGTGCCGGGCCCGGCGCCGGAACGGCTGCCGGCGGCGCAAAACTGTCATTATCTAGGGGTTGCCCTGCCTTTGATCGCCCTGGATCCCTTTGCCGCCTCGGCGGCCGCCAAGCTGCGGCTTGCGGTGAAGCTCGGCCCCGGGTCTATAATCCCACCCCCATGACCCAACAGGCAGCGCCCGAGGCGCCAGCGTCTACCGTGGGCGGGCATGCATCGATCGCGTCCCGCCCGGAGCGCCTGCCGGTGGTGCTGGTGACCGGATTGTCCGGCGCCGGCCATACCACCGCGCTCAAGATCCTCGAGGATCTCGGTTACGAAGCCGTCGATAATCTGCCCCTGACCCTGATGGACGGGCTTGCCGGCGGCAAGCTGGCGCGTCCGCTGGCGGTGGGGGTGGACAGCCGTACGCGCGACTTCTCGGCGGAGGCCCTGATCGAACGGCTCCGATTGCTGACCGACGATTCCGGTCTCGAGGTGAAGCTCCTGTTTCTTGACTGCAGCGACGAGGTCTTGCGCCGGCGCTTCACCGAGACGCGGCGGCGCCATCCGCTGGCGCTCGACCGCCCCGTGGCCGACGGCATCCGCCAGGAGCGCGAGCTGCTCGATCCCTTGCGCGAGCGCGCGGATCTCGTGGTCGACAGCACCGATCTCGCGATCGGCGATCTGAAGCATCTGCTGCAGGGCCATTTCCGCATCCGCGCGGCCTCGGCGGCCGCGATCACGGTGATGTCGTTCTCCTATCGCCACGGCCTGCCGCGCGAAGCCGACCTGGTGTTCGATGCGCGTTTCCTGACCAACCCGCATTATCGCGACGAGCTGCGCCCGCTCAGCGGCAAGGACGAGCCGGTGGCACGCTTCATCGAGGCCGACCCCGCCTGGACTCCCTTCTTCGCGGCGCTCGGCAATCTGCTCTTGCCGCTGCTGCCGCGATTCGAGCGGGAGGGCAAGAGTTATCTGACCTTGGCCGTCGGATGTACCGGCGGCCGTCACCGCTCGGTCTTTGCCGCCGAACGCCTGGCCCAGTGGTTGCGCGAGCAGGGGCGTCATGTCAGCTTGCGCCACCGCGATCTCGACCGGGGGGCCGGAGCAGATCGATGAAGGCGGAAGGATCGGGCATGGGGTGGGGAAAAGCAGCATGATCGGCATGGTGTTGGTGACGCATGGTCGATTGGCCGAGGAGTTCGTCTCGGCGCTCGAGCATGTCGTCGGCAAGCAGAAGAACATCGCGGCCATCTGCATCGGCCCGGATGACGACATGGAACGCCGCCGCCAGGAGATTCTCGACCAGGTGGCCAAGGTCGATGACGGCGAGGGCGTGGTGCTGTTGACCGACATGTTCGGGGGCACGCCGTCCAATCTCGCGATCTCGGTGCTCGATCGCGCCAATGTCGAGGTGATCGCCGGCGTCAATCTGCCGATGCTGATCAAGCTCGCCTCGATCCGCGGCACGCAGAAACTGCCGGCCGCGGTGGCCGCGGCCCAGGAAGCGGGCCGCAAATACATCAACGTCGCCTCGCAGCTGCTCGCGGGTGCGGGTCAATGAACTCCGGCCTCGCTTCCGGCGCGGCCCCCTTGTCGGCCCATGCGGAGATCCGCAACCAGCGGGGCTTGCATGCGCGTGCCGCCGCGAAGTTCGTGCAGGCGCTGAACGGGTTCCAAGCCGACATCGTCGTCGTCAAAGGCGATATGGAAGTCTCCGGCCGCTCCATCATGGGATTGATGATGCTGGCCGCGGGCCCGGGCTCGGTGATCGAGATACGCGCCTCGGGCCCCGATGCCGCCGCCGCCCTGGGGGCGCTCGAATCCCTGATCGGACGCAAATTCGATGAAGACTGAACGCGAACGCCCGCCCAAGCCCCGCAAACGCGCGACCCCGGCCAAATCCGAACTGGTGTTCGAAGGCCTGGGCGTCTCGCCCGGCATCGCCGTGGGCCCCGCCCATGTGGTCGAGGGCGGTTCGGTGCATGTGCCCGAATACCGAATCGAGCCCGAGCAGATCGAGGCCGAGCGCGCGCGCTTCTCCGCCGCCGTCAACAAGGCGCAGAAGCAGCTGGTCAAGCTCAAGGCCAAATCGACCAACCTGCCGGGCACGGCGGCCGAGGAAATCGGCTTCCTGCTCGACGCGCATCTGCAGATGCTGACCGGCTCGCGTGTCGTGCGCGGGGTCGAGAAGCTGATCGAGGACGGGCTCAATGCCGAGGCGGCCGTGCAGACCGAGATCTCGAAGGTGGCGCAGGACTTCGCGGCCCTCGACGACGCCTATCTGGCGGCGCGCGCCCAGGACATCCGCGAGGTCGGCGACCGGCTGATCCGCAACCTGACGCAGACGCCTTATGAAGCCTTCTCCCATCTTTCGCCCGGCAGCATCATCGTCGGCGAGGAGCTGACGCCAGCGGATACGGCGCTGATGAATCCCGACATGGTGGGCGGCCTGGCGGCGGTGCTGGGCGGCGCCGAGAGCCATACCTCGATCATGGCGCGCTCGCTGGGTCTGCCCGCGGTCCTCGGCGTGGCCGGCCTGATCGGCAATGTCCGCAGTGGCGACATCATCGCGATCGACGGCGATGCGGGCCGGGTCTATCTCAATCCCAGTCCGAAGACCCTGGCGCTCCTGAAGGTGCGCCATGCCGAAGACGAGAAGGAAGAACGCCTGCTCTCGCGGCTGAAGAAGCTGCCGGCGATCACGCGCGACGGAATCCATATCGGGCTGCAGGCCAATCTCGAGCTGCCGCGCGAGCTCGAGATGGCGATGGATGCCGGTGCCGAGGGCGTGGGCCTGCTGCGCACCGAGTTCCTCTATATGAACCGCGACGATCTGCCGGACGAGGAAGAGCAGTACAAGACGCTGGTCGAGCTGATCCAGGGTCTGGACGGCCGCCCGATCACGGCGCGCACGCTCGATGTCGGCGCCGACAAGCTGGCTTATTCGCTGGCGGCGCATCTGGGCGGCGGCATCAATCCGGCGCTCGGCTTGCGCGCGATCCGCCTCTCCTTGCGCGAGCGCTCGCTGCTCGAAGCCCAGCTCGCGGCCATGATCCGCGCCGGCGCCCATGGGCCCTTGCGCATCCTGCTGCCGATGATCTCGACCCTGATCGAGATCCGCCAGGTGCGCGAGGTGCTGGACAAGGTGGTGCGCAGGCTCCACCGCCGCCGCGTCAAGATCGCCGATCCGCTGCCGCCCATCGGCGTCATGATCGAGGTCCCCGGCGCCGCCCTGTCGGCCGATGCCTTCGCGCAGATCGTCGATTTCTTCGCCATCGGCACCAACGACCTCACCATGTACACGCTCGCCATCGACCGCGGCGAGGAGCAGGTGGCGCATCTCTATAATCCGCTGCATCCGGCGGTGCTGCGACTGATCCAGTTCGCGACCGAGGCGGCCTTGCGCGCGCGCATTCCGGTCAGCGTCTGTGGCGAGATCGCGGGCGACCCGCGCTACACGCCGCTGCTGCTGGGGCTCGGCATCCGCGAGCTGTCGATGGCCTCGACGGCGCTGCCCCGCGTCAAGCAGCGCATCCGCGACCTCGATCTGGTGGCGGCCACGCGCTGCGCCAGCACCATCATGGACCAGTCCGATCCGGGTCGGATCGCGGCCCTGCTGGACGATTTCAACACGCTGGCATAGCGGCCTTGAGCAAACCCGCGCGCATCGTCTTTCTCAATGGCGTGGGCAGCGTCGGCAAGAGCTCGATCGCCAAGGCGCTCCAGACCCTGACAGCCGAGACCTTCCTGCTGGTCGCGATGGACAGCTTCCTCGAGATGCTGCCGCTGGCGATGCAGGATCATCCCGACACCTTCCTCTATGAGGTGCTGGAGGAAGACGGCCATCCCTCGGTCGAGATCAAGACGGGTCCGATCGGCGAGCGGGTGATGCGCGGCATGCGTCATGCCATCGCCGCGTTGGCGGCGCAGGGCAACAATCTGATCGTCGACGAGGTCATGACGGCGACCGACTGGGCGGCGTATGCGTCGCTGCTCCAGGGATTCGATGTCGTCAAGGTCGGCGTCTTCGCGCCCCTCGACGTGATCGAGGCCCGGGAGCGGGAGCGCGGCGACCGCCTGATCGGCACCTCGCGCCGGCAATATGCCCGGCTCCACGAGGGCATGAGCTATGATTTCGAAGTCGATACCAGCCGCGCCACGGCGACGGAATGCGCCCGGGCGATCCAGCGGCGATTCCGGCTTTAGCCGCCCGGTAACGGCACCGCCGAAGCCCCTGCGGGACCGTCCGGGCCGATGGGGACTGCTCTATTTGCGGCATCCGGCCAAGGGGTTACCGGTGCCCTGCCGGCAGCCCTTGCTCCGGCCCGCCGCCCCCTGCTATAGGGGCCCGCCATTTCCCTCTTAGACCCTACGAGAATCAGGAGAATTTGCCCGATGAGCGCGCGTCAGGACTTCAAGGTCGCCGACATCTCCAAGGCCGAATGGGGCCGCAAGGAGATCGCCATCGCCGAGACCGAGATGCCCGGCCTGATGGCGCTGCGGCGCGAGTTCGGCGAGAAGAAGCCGCTCAAGGGCGCGCGGATCGCCGGCTGTCTCCATATGACGATCCAGACCGCGGTGCTGATCGAGACCCTGATCGCGCTCGGCGCCACGATCCGCTGGTCCTCCTGCAACATCTTCTCGACCCAGGACCAGGCCGCGGCCGCGATCGCCGCCGCCGGCATCCCGGTCTTCGCCTGGAAGGGCATGAACGAGGAGGAGTTCTGGTGGTGCATCGAGCAGACCATCAAGGGGCCCGATGGCTGGACCCCCAACATGATCCTGGATGACGGCGGCGATCTGACCCAGATCATGCATGAGAAATATCCGGCGATGCTGAAGGACGTGAAGGGCATCTCGGAAGAGACCACCACCGGCGTGCATCGCCTCTACGAGATGGCCAAGAAGGGCACGCTCGCGGTGCCGGCGATCAACGTCAACGACAGCGTCACCAAGTCGAAGTTCGACAATCTCTATGGCTGCCGCGAAAGCCTGGTGGACGGCATCAAGCGCGCCACCGACGTGATGATGGCCGGCAAGGTCGCCGTGGTCTGCGGCTATGGCGACGTCGGCAAGGGCTCGGCCGCCTCGCTGCGCAGCCAGGGCGCCCGCGTCATGGTGACCGAGGTCGATCCGATCTGCGCGCTCCAGGCGGCGATGGAAGGCTATCAGGTCACGACCATGGACGATGCGGCTGCGCATGCCGACATCTTCGTGACGGCGACCGGCAATATCGACGTCATCACGCTCGACCATATGCGTCAGATGAAGGACCGGGCGATCGTCTGCAACATCGGCCACTTCGACAGCGAGATCCAGATCGGCGCGCTCAGGAACTACAAATGGGACAATGTGAAGCCGCAGGTGGACGAGGTGGTGTTCCCCGACGGCAAGCGGCTGATCGTCCTGGCGGAGGGCCGGCTGGTCAATCTCGGCTGCGCCACCGGCCATCCGAGCTTCGTGATGAGCGCCTCCTTCACCAACCAGGTGCTGGCGCAGATCGAGCTCTGGACCAATCACGGCCAGTATGAGCGCAAGGTCTATGTGCTGCCCAAGCATCTGGACGAGAAGGTCGCGGCCCTGCATCTGGAGAAGATCGGCGTGAAGCTGACCAAGCTCTCCTCCCAGCAGGCCGACTATATCGGCGTCGCCCAGAAGGGCCCCTACAAGCCGGAACATTACCGCTACTGAGGCGTAGGTCGTGCTGTCCCCTCCCCCGTTCCGGGGGAGGGTGAGGGAGGGGGCTGCTCGGTCAATAAGGTTGGGACCGAACAGCATTCAGGCCCGTATCGCCTATCCAGTCATCCCCCTCCCTGCCCTCCCCCGAAGACGGGGGAGGGAAAGCAAATGGCCCATTCCTTTGCCGGCCACGCGCATGGCCTCCGTGACGAATCCGCGATAAAGTGATTCGCGTGGGGTCTCGACACAACATGTTGGGTCTGGTGAGGGCTGCCTCTTCCTGGCTGGCGATCGCGGTCGTGGGGCTGGGCGCGCCGCGCTGGGCGCTGGCGGCCGAGACGGACGATATGCCGCCCGGCTGGGGCCTTGCCTGGCTCCTGGCGGCCCTTCTCCTGGGCCTGCTGGCGGGGCTGGTGGCGGCGGGCCTCCTGGTTCGCCGCGAACGGGCCCGCGCGGTCGCGCGCGAGCGCGAGGCCGCCATCGAACGCACCACGCTCGAAAATGCCCGCGCCGAGGCCGCCGGCCAGATCGCCGCGATCGCCGGCCAGCGCGACGGGTTGCAGCAGATCCTCGACAGCATCCCCGTCCCGGTCTGGCGCCGGCGTGCCGATCTCTCCCTCGATTTCGTCAATCTCGCCTATGCCCGCGCGGTCGAGGCCGACCGGCCCAAGGTGCTCCTGGAACAGACCGAGCTGGCCGGCGGCCGGGCGCTGGCCGAGCGCGCGCGCGATCTGGGGCTGGGCCAGTCGGAAAGCCGGCCGACCGTGGTCGGCGGCGAGCGGCTGCTGTTCGAATTCATCGAGCAGCCGCTGCCCGACGGCCGCCTCGTCGGCTATGCCCGCGACATGACCAGCGTCGAATCGACCCAGTTCGAGCTGGCGCGCCATATCCAGGCCCATGGCGAGGTGCTGGAGCAGCTCAGCACCGGGATCATCATCCTGGGGCCCGACGCAAGGGTGAAGTTCTTCAACAGCGCCTATACCCGCCTCTGGGGCCTCGAGGCCGAGTTCCTGCGCAGCGAGCCGACCCTGGAGCAGCTCCTGGAGCAGCTGCGCGAAAAGCGCCGCCTGCCGGAGCAGCCCGATTTCCCGGCCTATAAGCGCGAGCTGCGGCGCAGCCTGATGAGCGCCATCAATCCGCTCGAAGCGCTGCTGCATCTGCCCGACGGGCGCACCATCCGGCGCGTGGCCGCGCCGCACCCGTTCGGCGGCATCGTCATGACCTTCGAGGACGTGACCGACACGCTGGCGCTGGAGCGCTCCTACAACACGCTGATCGATGTCCAGCGGGAGACGCTGGACAATCTGTTCGAGGGCGTCGCGGTGTTCGGCGCCGACGGCAGGCTCAAGCTCTTCAACCCGGCCTTCGTGCGGATGTGGAGCTTCCATGAGGGCGACCTCACCGACGAGCCGCATGCGACCCAGCTGGTCGACCTCATCCGCGATTTCTTCGACACGGTCGCCTGGCCGCGCCTGAAGCAGCGCATGATCGACCGGCTCCAGGACCGCACCGCGCGCACCGGCCGCATGGAGCGCGCCGACGGCTCGACCATCGATTTCGCGGCGGTGCCGCTGCCCGACGGCGCCTGCCTGATGATCTATATGGATGTGAGCGACAGCGTGCGGGTACAGCGCGCGCTCGCCGAACGCAACGCCGCGCTCGAGACCGCCGACCGGCTCAAGTCGGAATTCATCGCCAACGTCTCCTACGAGCTGCGCACGCCCCTGAACGCGATCATCGGTTTCGCCGAGATCCTCGATCAGCAATATTTCGGGCCACTGACCGAGCGCCAGGCGGAGTACAGCCACGGCATCATCGACGCCTCGCAGCAGCTGCTGCTGCTGATCAACGACATCCTCGACATCGCCACCATCGAGGCGGGCTATCTCCAGCTCGAGCTGGCGCCGGTCGATGTCGCGGCGATGCTGAAGGATCTCGTGACCTTAAGTGCCGAGCGTGCGCGCTCGCGCGGCGTGGCGCTGGAGCTCGACTGCCCGCCCGATATCGGGCGCGTCACCGGCGACGAACGGCGCCTCAAACAGGCGATCTACAATCTCATCAGCAATGCGATGAAGTTCACGCCCTTGGGCGGCGCCGTGCGGATGACCGCAAGGCGCGTCGAGGGCCGGCTCGAGATCGAGGTGGTCGACAATGGAGTTGGCATCGCCGAGCAGGACCAGGGCCAGGCCTTCCAGAAGTTCGCCCGCGTCGGCGGCCGGCGCCAGAGCGGCAGCGGGCTGGGCCTCGCCCTGGTGAAGAGCCTGATCGAGCTCCATGGCGGCGAGGTCGAGCTCGTCTCCAAGCCCGGCGTCGGCACCCGCGTCACCTGCCGCCTCCCGGCCACGCCCAGCGACGCCCCCGCCGATACGCCGGAACGCCGCGCGGCGGGGTAAGGCGCTCATCGTCATCCCCGCGAAAGCGGGGACCCAACCCTCAACCGACACCGCTGGATCGATATGGGCCCCCGCTTTCGCGCATAGGCGCTAACTTAGGGATTCACGGGGGCGTCGCGATGTGATTCACCATTGGGATGAATCCTTCGCAGACACAAGGTGGGTACCGGGAGCTGCTGGGTCGGCTGCCGGTCGATTTCGATCTGGAAGCAACGGCGCGGGAGAGCGGTGCATTTACGCGCTCGCGTGCGGTTCGCGATGCGGCTGGGCTGCTGCGGTTGGCGCTGCTCTATGGTGCCTGCGGCTTGTCCCTGCGGGCCGTGGCAGCGATTGCCGAGCTCGAAGAGATCGCGACGCTGTCCGATGTGGCCGTGATGAAGCGCCTGCAGGCGGCGGCGCCCTGGCTGGAGCGATTGCTGGGGGCGATCCTGGCGGAGCGGGTGCCGCAAGGACTGTCCAAGCTGGGTCGCAGCCTGCGCCTGATCGACGGGACGACCCTGAGCGCCCCCGGACGCCGGCGGCCGGATTGGCGGCTTCATGTGAGCTTCGATCTGGTTGGGCGGCGCATCGACGAGTTGACGCTGACGCCGGCTCGCCAGGGGGAGAGCCTGTCGCGCCTGACGCTGCGGACCGGCGATCTGGTGGTGGCCGATCGCGGCTTCGTGCGACCCAACGATCTGCGGGCCGCGGTCGAAGCCGGTGGCGACTTCCTCAATCGGCTCGGGTCACGCCAACTGCGTCTGCTGACCGCCAAGGGGCAGCGCTTCGACATTCGCAAGGCTCTTCTGGTCTCCACCCGTAAGGGCCTCTTCGATCAGCCCGTGCGCATCGCTCATGGCCGCAACGCCCGCTTCGAGCCGGTCCCAGCCCGCCTCGTGGTCCTGCCGCTTTCCCCCGAGGCCGCCGTCAAAGCCCGGCAACGGCTCGCCCGGGCCGCCCAGCGCGAGGTCTACACGCCCAGCCAAACCGCCGTCGCCGCCACCGAGCATCTGATCCTCATCACCTCGATCCCCGCCAGCGACATCGATCCCAACGACCTGGCCGATCTCTATCGGCTGCGCTGGCAGATCGAGCTCGCCATCAAGCGACTGAAGAGCCTCGCCGAGCTCAAAGGCCTCCCCGCCAGGAACCCTCAACTCGCTCGAACCTGGATCTACGCCAATCTCATCGTCGCGCTCATCGCCGAGGACCTCGCCATCGAAGTCCTCGACGTTCCCCCCTGAGCGCAAATCTGCCCGATGCTTCTCTCTCTGGCGCGCCTTGAAGCTCACCCTGGGCTTCTGTCGCTATGCCATCCAGACCAATCGACCCTTCAACACGGCACTCCGGCGCCTCGCCAAGATCGCCAACAAATTGCTCGACCCACCACGGCAAAGACCCATTCAAATCGTCACCGCCATAAGTTAGCGCCTATGCGCGGTCGCGGGGGTGACAGCGGGGGGTTAGCTGACCGTGATCCGTTCGACGGCCTTGCGGGCGATGGGTTCGAGGCCGTCGCCGCCGGCGGCGAGCACGGCCAGGATTTCGCGGCGCATGCGCGGCTCCCAGAATTTCTGGATATGGTCGAGCGTGTCGGCGACCGCGCGGTCTTCGCTCTTGAGGCGGAAGCCCTTGGCGATCTGATTCGCCATATAGACGAGGCGGTCGGGATTCATGGTCTGGTCTCGGCGATTCGCTCGGGGTGGGTATAGACCTGGAAGCCTTCGTCGCGGGCGCCGGCCACCAGCGTAAGGCCGCAGGCTTGGGCGGTCTCGATCGCGAGCGTGGTGGGGAGGGAAACCGCCACCAGGAGCCCGATGCCGGCGGTCGCGGCCTTCTGCACCATCTCGACGCTCATACGGCTGGTAATGACGGCGAAGCCCGGCGCGTAATCGCCCTCGGGGAACATCCGCGCGCGGGCGCCGATCAGCTTGTCGAGCGCGTTATGACGCCCGACATCCTCGCGCGCGAGGACCGGCTCTCCGTCGACCGTGAACCAGGCCGCGGCATGAACGGCTCGAACGTCCCGGTTGAGCGGCTGCAAGGCGGGAAGGCCTTCGACCGCAGCGGCGATGACGCGGCTCGAAACCACCGGCCCGGGCGCGAGCCGAGGCAGGGGCCGCAGCGCCTGGTCGAGTTCGGCGATGCCGCAGAGCCCGCAGCCGGCGCGGCCCGTCAGATTGCGCGAGCGCACGCCCAGCATGCGGGCGCGCCGTTCGGGGATGGTCACATCGATCTGAAGGCCGCGGCCATGATCGGTCACCTGGATGGCCCCGACCTCGCTGGCGCGCTTCACGATGGCTTCGGCGAGACTGAAGCCCAGCGCGAAATCCTCGAGATCGGCTGGGCTACCCATCATCACGACATAGGATTCGCCGTTATAGGTGACGGCCAGGGGCGTTTCGGTTGCGACCGTCTGCTCGATGGCCTGGTGGTTCCCGCCCTGCCAGTGCTCGGCGCTCAACCGCGCCGAGGCCGCCGGAATCTTGAGCGATTCCGAGGCCGGCATCGGCGTCGCGCGCGGGGCGCGAGAGCGCGACAGCATCGAGCCCATGCCCCTACTCGGCCGCCGGCGCCGCCGCGATGCGCCGCGCGCGTCGGGTGAATTCGTCATTCTCCTCCTGCCAATCCGAGCGGCGGTTGGTCGGGCAGACCTGGACAGCGGTCACCTTGTATTCCGGGCAGTCGGTCGCCCAGTCCGAGAATTCCGTGGTCACGACATTAGCGCCGGTGTCGGGGTGGTGGAAGGTCGTGTAGACCACGCCCGGCTGCATCCGTTCGGACACGCGCGCCCGCAAGGTGGTGTCGCCGGCGCGGCTCTTCAGCTGCACCCAGTCGCCGTCATTGATGCCGCGTTCCTCGGCGTCATGCGGATGGATCTCCAGCCGGTCCTCCTCATGCCAGACCGAGTTGGCGGTACGCCGCGTCTGGGCGCCGACATTGTACTGGCTGAGGATTCGGCCGGTGGTCAGGATCAGCGGGAAGCGCGGACCGGTGCGCTCCTCGGTCGGCACGAACTCGGTCAGCACGAACAGGCCCTTGCCGCGCACGAAGCCCTTCTCATGCATGATCGGGGTGCCCTCCGGCGCCTTGTCGTTGCAGGGCCACTGGATACTGCCCAATTCCTCGATCCGCTTGAACGAAACGCCCGCAAAGGTCGGCGTCAGCCGCGCGATCTCGTCCATGATCTCGGAGGGGTGCTTGTAGTTCATCGGATAGCCCAGCGCCGCCGAGAGGGCCATCGTGGCCTCCCAGTCGGCCTTGCCCGCCATCGGCGGGATCGCCTTGCGCACCAGGCTGATGCGCCGCTCGGCATTGGTGAAGGTGCCGTCCTTCTCGAGGAAGGAGGAGCCCGGCAGGAACACATGGGCGTAGCTGGCGGTCTCGTTCAGGAACAGATCCTGGACGACCACGCATTCCATCGCGGCCAATCCCGCGCCCACATGATGGGTGTTGGGGTCGGACTGCAGGATGTCCTCGCCCTGGATGTAGATGCCCTTGAAGCTGCCGTCGACGGCGGCATCGAGCATGTTGGGAATGCGCAGGCCCGGCTCCGGATCGATCGCGACGCCCCAGGCGCTCTCGAACAGGGCGCGGGTCGGGGCGTCGGAGACATGGCGGTAGCCCGAGAGCTCATGCGGGAAGGAGCCCATGTCGCAGGCGCCCTGCACATTGTTCTGGCCGCGCAGCGGATTCACGCCCACGCCGTTGCGGCCGATATTGCCGGTCAGCATGGCGAGGTTGGCCATGGCCATGACCGTGGTCGAGCCCTGGCTGTGCTCGGTGACGCCCAGGCCGTAATAGATGGCACCCCGGCCGCCGGTCGCATAGAGACGCGCGGCGCCGCGCAGCTCGGCTGCCGGGACGCCGGTATGGGCCTCGCTCGCTTCCGGCGAGTTCAGCGGCTGGCGGATGAAGGCGAGCCACTCGCGGAAGCTCTCGAGATCGCAGCGCTCCTTGATGTATTCCTCGTCGAGCAGGCCCTCGGTCGCGATCACATGGGCCAGCGCGTTGACGACCGCCACATTGGTGCCGGGCTTGAGCGCCAGATGGAACTGGGCCTCGATATGGGGCGAGCGCACCAGGTCGATGCGGCGCGGATCGACGACGATGAGCCTGGCGCCCTGACGCAGACGGCGCTTCATGCGCGAGGCGAAGACCGGGTGGGCGTCGGTCGGGTTGGCGCCGATCACCAGCACCACGTCGCTCTCATCGACCGAATCGAAATCCTGCGTGCCGGCCGAGGTGCCGAGCGTGGTCTTGAGGCCATAGCCGGTGGGCGAATGGCAGACGCGCGCGCAGGTATCGACATTGTTGTTGCCGAAGGCGGTGCGGATCATTTTCTGCACCAGGAAGGTCTCCTCGTTGGTGCAGCGCGAGGAGGTGATGCCGCCGACCGAGTTGCGGCCGTATTTGGCCTGGATCCGCTTGAACTCCGAGGCCGCGTAGCCGATCGCCTCGTCCCAGGAGACCTCGCGCCAGGGCTGGTCGATGCTGGTGCGGATCATCGGTTTCAGAATGCGTTCCTTATGCGCGGCATAGCCCCAGGCGAAGCGGCCCTTGACGCAGGAATGGCCGTGATTGGCCTTGCCGTCCTTCCACGGCGTCATGCGCACGACGGTGTTGCCGTTGAGCTCGGCCTTGAAGGAACAGCCGACGCCGCAATAGGCGCAGGTGGTGACGACCTCGCGGCGCGGCTGGCCCAGCTCGATCACCGATTTCTCGATGAGGGTCGCGGTGGGGCAGGCCTGGACGCAGGCGCCGCAGGAGACGCATTCGGAGCCGAGGAAATCCTCGTCCTGGCCGGCCGACACATGCGAGGCGAAGCCGCGCGCGCCGATCGTCAGCGCGAAGGTGCCCTGGACCTCCTCGCAGGCCCGCACGCAGCGCGAGCAGACGATGCATTTGGCCGGATCGAAGCTGAAATAGGGATTGGACTCGTCCTTCTTGGCGGCGAAATGGTTGGCGCCCTCATAGCCATAGCGCACTTCGCGCAAGCCCACTGCGCCGGCCATGTCCTGCAGCTCGCAATCGCCGTTGGCGGCGCAGGTCAGGCAATCGAGCGGATGGTCGGAGATATAGAGCTCCATCACGCCCTTGCGCAGCTTCTCCAGCCGCGGCGTCTGGGTCTTGACCTTCATGCCGGGCTCGACCGGCGTGGTGCAGGAGGCGGGCGTTCCGCGGCGGCCTTCGATCTCGACCAGACAGAGGCGGCAGGAGCCGAAGGGCTCGAGATTGTCGGTGGCGCAGAGCTTGGGGATCGACAGCCCGGCCTCGACCGCGGCATGCATCACCGAGGTGCCGGCCGGCACCGTGATCGCCTGGCCGTCGATCTCGAGCGTGACCGGCGCGCCGACGCGGGCGGGGGTGCCGTAATCGATCTCGGGGTGCAGTGCCATGGGAGGTCTTCCTCTTCTCTCGACCGCTACTCGGCCGCGGCCGCAACCGGCCGTTTGAAATCCTCGGGGAAATGGTCGAGCGCGCTCAGGACCGGCAGCGGCGTCAGGCCGCCCAGCGCGCAGAGCGAGCCGTCGGTCATGACCTCGCAGAGATCGCGCAGGAGCGCGGTCTGAGCCTCGATGTCGCGGCCGGCGATAATGCGGTCCATGATCTCGACGCCGCGCGTCGAGCCGATGCGGCAGGGCGTGCATTTGCCGCAGGATTCGACGGCGCAGAACTCCATGGCGAAGCGCGCCTGGCGTGCGAGATCGACGCTGTCGTCGAACAGCACCATGCCGCCATGGCCCAGCATGCCGCGCTTGGCTGCGAGCGCCTCATAGTCCATCGGCAGATCGAGCAGGCTCGCCGGGAAATAGGCGCCGAGCGGGCCGCCGATCTGGACCGCGCGCAAGGGCCGGCCCGAGGCGGTGCCGCCGCCGAAATCGTTGATCAGCGTGTCGAGCGTGACGCCGAAGGCGAGCTCCACGAGGCCGCCGCGCTTCACATTGCCCGCGAGCTGCACCGGCAAGGTGCCGCGCGAGCGGCCCATGCCGAAATCGCGATAGGCTTCGGCGCCTTCGGCAAGGATGAAGGGAACGGTCGAGAGCGTGACGAGGTTATTGACCACCGTGGGCTTGCCGAAGAGGCCCTGGAGCGCCGGCAGCGGCGGCTTGAAGCGGATCACGCCGCGCTTGCCCTCGAGGCTTTCCAGCAGCGAGGTTTCCTCGCCGCAGATATAGGCGCCGGCGCCCATGCGCACTTCGATATCGAAGCCGAAATCGCTGCCGAGGATCCCGGGGCCGAGCCGGCCTTCGTCGCGGGCATTCGCAACCGCGCGCTTGAAGGTGCGGAAGGCGTGCGGGTATTCGGAGCGGATATAGACGAAGCCTTGGCTGGCGCCGACCGCGAGCCCCGCGATCGTCATGCCTTCGATCAGGCCATAGGGATCGCCTTCGAGCAGCATGCGGTCGGCGAAGGTGCCGCTGTCGCCCTCGTCGGCGTTGCAGACGATGTATTTCCGGTCGGCCTGGGCGCCGAGCACCGTCTTCCATTTGATGCCGGTCGGGAAGCCCGCGCCGCCGCGTCCGCGCAGGCCAGACGTGGTGACGGCGTCGACGATGGCGGCGGGCTCCATGGCGAGCGCCTTGGCGAGGCCGCGATAGCCGCCATGGGCTTCGTAATCCTCGAGCGACAGCGGATCGACGATGCCGCAACGCGCGAAGGTCAGGCGCTGCTGGCGCTTGAGCCAGGGAATCTCCTCGACCAGCCCGAGGCGCAGCTTGTGCTCGCCGCCCTCGAGCAATCCGGCGGCGAGAAGCCCCGGCACATCGTCCGGCGTCACCGGCCCGTAGCCGACGCGGCCGGCCGGCGTTTCCACCTCGATCAGCGGCTCCAGCCAGAAGAGGCCGCGCGACCCGTTGCGGACGATCTCGGCCTTGGCGCCGTTGCGCTTCAGGGCGAGCCCGAGGGCCTCGGCCACCTCCTCGGCATCGAGCGAGAGGGCCGTCGAATTGATCGGAACGAAGAGGCGCGTCACGACTGACGCTCCTCGGCGACATGGCGCGCCAGATGGGATTCGACCTTCTTCAGATCGACCCGGCCGAGGATCCGCTCGCCGAGCATCGCCGCGGGACCGCAGGCGCAGTTGCCGAGGCAGAAGACCGGCTCGAGCGTCAGCCTGCCGTCGGCGCTGGTCTCATGGAAGTCGATGCCGAAGCGGGCTTTTACCTGGCTCGCGAGCGCCTCGGCGCCCACCGACTGACAGGCCTCGGCGCGACAAAGCTTCAGCAGATGGCGGCCGGGCGCCGACTTGCGAAAGTCGTGATAGAAGGACACCACGCCATGGACTTCGGCGCGCGACAGGTTCAGCGCCTCGGCCACGAGCGGCACCGCTTCCGCGGGCACATGGCCGAACTCTTTCTGCAAGGCATGCAAAATCGGCAGACAGGCACCGGCCTGCGATCGATGTTGCTCGATCAGCTGCGCCGCCCTTTCCGCCGACCAGGGCATCACGCCCATGGCGCTCTCCCACGCGTTGGTCGGTATCTGTTTGAAGATACTAGTTGATAGCCGACGCCTATATCAAAATGGAATAGGCTATAGGTTGATAGATATTTTCTATCAAACCTTAGGGCCGAGACGGCCCGATCGGCGCCAAAGCGGCTTCAATATCAAGGGTTTGGGCCACTTCGACCAAGGCGCGGGCCGTCGGCTGCAGCGGCTCGCGCTCCGGATAAACCACCCCGATGACGCGTTCGGGGTTGGGATCGGTCAGACGCAGGGCCTTGAGCCAGTTGGGCTCACCCAGCAGATGCAGCGACGCCTGGCTCAGCACCGCGGCCAGGCCGCTGCGGACATGGGTATAGAGGCCCAGGATGGAGTTCGATTCCACCACTGGCGTCGGCATGGCGCCGGCCTCGTGAAAGGCGTGATCGATGATGCGCCGGTTCTGCATGTCGGGGGTCAAAAGACAGAGCGGCGCCTTCGCGGCCTCGGCCCAGCTCACGCTTTTCCGGCCTGCGAAGAGATCGAGATCGCCGGTCACGAGATAGTACCGCTCGTGATAGAGCGGATGGCTGCGCACGCGCAGGAGCGGTTCGTTGTCGAGATAGGTCAGGGCCGCGTCGATATCGAAATTGTCGAGGCCGCGCTGAATCTCGATCGAGCTCATCGACAAGACCTTGATCTGCACGCGCGGATGGGTGGCGCGAAAGGGCGTGGTGAGAAGGCCCAGCGCCGCCAGCGCCGTCGGAATCACGCCGATGGTGAGATGGCCGCTGAGGCCCTCCTTCAGCAGCGCCAGTTCCTGATGCATGGCGTCGCGATCGGCGATGATGCGGTGCGCCCATTCGACGATCCGCTCGCCTTCGGGCGTGAGGCCGCGGAAGCGCTGGCCGCGCTCGACGATGAGGACGCCGAGCTCGGATTCGAGCTCGCGGATCGCGGCCGACAAGGTGGGCTGCGTCACATGGCAGACGGCCGCCGCGCGGCCGAAATGCCGCTCGCGGGCGAGCGTCACGAGATATTCGAGCTGGCGAAGAAGCATGGCCGTTGCGATCCCGTTTCTTCGCCCCGTGGCCGGCGCGCGCTAGGCGCCCGGCACGCCCGATGTCGTCGAATATTCGAAATGCAGCACCTCGCCCACATGCACCAGCGGATAGATCGCATGGGCCGCGGCGGCGGCTTCGGCGAAGCCCGAGAGGATCAGCTTCAGCTTGCCCGGATAATGCGCGATATCGCCGATCGCGAACACGCCCGCGCGGCTGGTGGCGCAACTCGAGGGATCGACCAGGATATGGTTGTGGTCGAGATTGAGGCCCCATTGCGCGATCGGCCCCAGATTCATCGAGAGGCCGAAGAAGGGCAGCAGCACATCGGCCGGCAGGCTGCGTTTCTGACCGTCGAGCGTGGCGACGACGACCGCACTGAGCTGGCCATTGCTGCCTTCGAGCCCCGAGAGTTGATAGGGCACCACCATCTCGACCTTGCCGGTCTTCACCAGCGCTTCCATGCGCGCCACGCTCTCGGGCGCCGCGCGGAACTTCGGCCGGCGATGGATCACATAGATTTGCGCCGCGAGATCGGCCAGCGAGAGCACCCAGTCGAGCGCGGAATCGCCGCCGCCGGCGATGACGATGCGCTTGCCGCGATAATCCTCGCGCCGCTTCACCAGGTAATGGACGCTTCTGCCCTCATAGGCCTCGATGCCGTCGAGCGGCGGGCGATTGGGCCCGAAGGCGCCGACGCCGGCCGCGACGATGACCGCGCGCGCATCGACCGTGACGCCGCCCGCGTTCGACACCAGGAAGCGGTCGCCATGGGGCTCGACCCGCGTGACGGCATGGCCGAAATGATAGACCGGCTTGAAGGGCGCGGCCTGGGCCTCGAGCTGGCGCACCAGCTCGGCGGCGTCGATGCGCGGATGGCCGGGGATGTCGTAGATCGGCTTCTCCGGATAGAGCGCGCTGCATTGGCCGCCCGCCATGTCGAGCGCGTCCATCACATGCGCCTTCATCTTCAGCATGCCGCATTCGAACACGGCGAAGAGCCCCACAGGGCCGGCGCCGATGATGGCGACGTCGGTCTGATGCGTGGCGCTGGCGGTCATGGGCGGAATCTCCGGATTGAAAGGCGTCAAAAGAGCGGGGCCGGACAAAAGGCCGGCCGAACTTGTCCGGGAACATGGCGGCCTGTCGCTCTCCTGGCAAGCAGGCCCTTGGGGGCCATTCGGGACCGACTCGGGGGGCCGGTTTCCGCCAGATTTGGGCCGCCGAGGCCCGGTTTCACGCCCTTGGGGTCCGGCGGTTGCGTCGCTCCTGGCCCCTCGCTACAACCCATCCGGCATGACCGATCCCGTCGCCTCATCCCCTGTCCGGTCCCTGTTTCTGCCCGACGAAGCCGCGACCGAACGGCTCGGCGCCAGCCTCGCCGCGGCTCTGGCGCCGCGCGATCTGGTGGCCTTGTCGGGCGAGCTCGGGGCCGGCAAGACCTGCCTCGCCCGGGCGGTGATCGCGAGCCTCAGGGGCGGTCCGGAGGAGGTCCCGAGCCCGACCTTTACCCTGGTCCAGACCTATGAGACGCCCAAGGGTCCGCTCTGGCATTTCGATCTCTACCGGCTCTCGGCGCCTGATGAAGTCTGGGAGCTGGGTTTCGAGGAGGCGCTGGCCGAGGGCATGTCGCTTGTCGAATGGCCCGAGCGGCTGGGCCGGCTGTTGCCGCCGCTGCGGCTCGATCTCAGGCTGCGCTTTGCCGATCGCCCCGGCGCCCGGCATGCCGATCTCGTCGGCCATGGCTCTTGGGCCGCGCGCATCGACCGTCTCGCGGCATGACGGAGCCGTCCGCGCGCGCCATGACGACATCCCTCAAGCTTCACGAACAGCCCGAGCGCGTCGCGAGCCGCGACGAATTTCTGAAGCGGGCCGGCTGGGGCAGCGCCGAACGCCGGCTGCTCGCGGGCGACGCCTCATTCCGGCGCTATGACCGCCTGACCCTGGGCGATCGCACGGCGGTGCTGATGGACGCGCCGCCACCGCACGAAGACGTGCGGCCTTTCGTGGCGGTGCGGAAGATCCTGAGCGGCCTCGGCCTGTCGGCGCCCGAGCTCTATGCCGCCGACGAGGTGCAGGGCTTCCTGCTGCTCGAGGATCTGGGCGACGACACCTATACGCGCCTGCTCCAGCGCGGCACCGACGAGCCGATGCTCTATCGCCTGGCCGTCGATGTGCTGATCGAGCTGGCGAAACATATCCAGCCGAAGGACCTGCAGTCGCTGCCGGCGCTCGACGATGCGCGCGCCCTCGACGAGGTCTCGCGCCTGACCGAATGGTGGTGGCCGACCGCGATGGGCGCGCCGATCCCGGAGACGGTGCTGGGCGAGTATCGCGAGGCCTGGCGGCAGGTGCTGCCGCGCGGCCGGCGGGCGCCGGAATCGATCGGCCTCTTCGACTATCACGTCGACAATCTGCTCTGGCTGCCCCGGCGCAAGGGCGTGGCCGCCTGCGGCCTGCTGGATTTCCAGGATGCCGTGCGCGTGCCGATGGGATTCGACCTGATGTCGCTGCTGCAGGATGCGCGGCGGGATCTGAAGCCGGGGCTCGAGCCCGAGCTCTATGAGCGCTTTGTCGCCGGCCTGCCGGGGCTCGATCGCGCGGCCTTCGCCGATGCCTTCGCGGTGTTCGGCGCCGAGCGCCATTCGCGCATCATCGGCACCTTCGTCCGGCTCTGGAAACGCGACGGCAAGCCCGCTTATCTGGTGCATCTGCCGCGCGTCTGGCGTCAGCTCGAAAGCGCGCTGGCGGCGCCCGCCATGGCGCCGCTCAAAGACTGGTTCGACCGATACGTGCCGCGCGCCAAGCGCGGCGCGATCTCCATGTGAGTTCCTGGAACAGCCCTGATGTCATTTCCCGATACCGCGATGGTTCTGGCGGCCGGCTTCGGCAAGCGCCTGCGGCCCTTGACGGAAGAAACGCCGAAGCCGCTGGTCAAGGTCGCGAACCGCCCGCTGATCGACTGGGTGCTGGACCGGCTGGTCGAGGGCGGCGTCAAGCGCGCCGTCGTCAACACCCATTGGCTGGGCGAGCGCATCGTCGAACATCTCTCGCACCGCAAGGCACCCGAGATCGTCTATTCGCATGAGGAGGAGATCCTCGAAACCGGCGGCGGCATCAAGAAGGCGCTGCCTTTGCTGGGGACGGGGCGCTTCTTCGCGGTCAATGCCAAGATCCTCTGGCTCAACGGCAAGACCAACGCCCTGCATCGGCTGGCCGCCGCCTGGGACGATGCCCGGATGGACGCGCTCCTGCTGCTGCAGCCCACGGCCACGGCCGTCGGCTATGACGGCCAAGGCGATTTCGCGCTCGATCCGCAAGGCGTCATCCGGCGGCGGCGCGAATGGGAGGTCAGTCCCTTTCTCTATTCCGGCATCCAGCTCCTGCATCCGCGCCTGTTCGACAACTCGCCGGACGGATTCTTCTCGCTCAATCTCCTCTATGACCGGGCGATCGAGGCGGGGCGGCTTTATGGGCTGCGCCATGACGGCGAGTGGTATCATGTGAGCACGCCGCGGCAATTGACCGAGGTGGAGGAGCGCCTGGCCGAGGTCGGTTTCAGGCGCTGACGATCAGCAAGGGGCGCGCGGCGCACGCATCTCTTGTCCCCTCCCCCCTTGAGGGGGAGGTTAGGGTGGGGGGTGATCGAAGAACGCGATGCTGCAGAACGTATCCGCCACGCTAACACGTCTCGCATCGAGATCGTGGCACCCCCCACCCCAGCCTCCCCCTCAAGGGGGGAGGGGAAGTAAGAGCGGGGCGCGGTGGCGATGACAGACCAGACCTTGCCGCCCGATCGCATCTTCTCGATCCCCGCGGGCGTGCCGTTCCTCGACGCGCTGGCGCGCCGGCTCCTGGCGGAGACCCATGACGATCCGCTGGCGCTCGGGCGCTATCGCGTGCTGCTGCCGACGCGCCGTGCCTGCCGTGCGCTGCAGGAGACTTTCCTGCGCCTGCGCGAAGGCCGGCCGCTGCTGCTGCCGCAGCTGACGCCGCTGGGCGATATCGACGAGGAGGAGCTGGCGCTCGCGGCCGAGGCGGAAGAACCGGGCGCCGCGCTCGACCTGCCGCCGGCGCTGCCGCCCCTGATGCGCCAGTTGATGCTGGCGCGCCTGGTCGCGCGTGCGGCGGAGGCGCGCGGCGAATCGATGTCGGCCGACCGGGCCGCCTCGCTCGCGGGCGAGCTGGCGCGGCTGGTCGACCAGGTCGCGACCGAGCGGCTCTCCTTCGAGCGGCTGGGCGAGATCGTGCCGGGCGAGCTGGCACGGCACTGGCAGCTCACGGTCGAGTTCCTCGAGATCGTCACCAAGGCCTGGCCGAAGATCGAGAAGGCGGCGGGCGCGATCGGGGCCGCCGAGCGGCGCAATCTCCTGCTCGAGCGCCAGGCGCAGCTCTGGGCCAAATCGCCGCCGCAGGATCCGGTGATCGCGGCGGGCTCGACGGGCTCGATCCCGGCCACGGCCGATCTGATCGCCGCGGTCGCGCAATTGCCGCAGGGCCGCGTGGTGCTGCCAGGATTGGCCACCGGCGGCAATGCGGAATTCTGGCAGAAGGTCGAGGCCGATCCGAGCCATCCGCAGCATGGGCTCCGGCTGCTGCTGCAGCGTCTCGATGTCCCGCCGGCCTCGGTTCTACCCTGGCCGGACGCGCAGGCCCATCCGGCGGTCGCGCGCCGCCAGGCTTTCCTGACCGAGGCGCTGGCGCCGGCCGATCTCACCCATCTCTGGAGCCGCCCCGATCGCGATGCGGCCGCCGACCGGATTGCGCTCAAGGGCGAAGGTCATGAGCTCAGCCTGACGCGGCTCGATTGCCCGGGCCTGAGCGAGGAAGCGCTCACCATCGCGCTCCTCATGCGCGAGGCGGTCGAGAAGAAGGGACAGCGCGCGGCGCTGGTGACGCCGGATCGGTCGCTCGCGCGCCGCGTCGCCACCGAGCTCAAGCGCTGGTCGATCGAGATCGACGATTCCGCCGGCACCGATCTCGGCCAGACGCCGCCCGGCAGTTTCCTGCGGCTGGTGGCAGCCCTGCCGCTCGACGGCGTGGCGCCGGTGCCGTTGCTCTCCCTGCTGAAGCATCCGCTGGCGGCCGGGGGCGAGGCGACGGCGGTGTTTCGCGCGAAGCTGCGGGCACTGGAACGCGCGGCTCTGCGGGGGCCGCGGCCAGCGCCGGGCTTCGATGGCCTGCAGGCGGCCTTGGCGCCGTCGATCGAGCGCTATCCCGAGCTGGAGGGGTTGTCCGCTTGGCTCGACCGCATCGCCCGCGCCGCGGCGCCCTATCTCGACCTTGCGGCTTCACGGCGCGTGACGCTGGAAGAACTGATCCGCGCCCATCTGACGGTGGCCGAGGCGCTGGCCGCGAACGACGGCGAGACCGGCGCCTCTCGGCTGTGGCGCGGCGATGCCGGCGAAGCGGCGGTGGGCTTCTTCACCGAGTTCCTGGCGGCTTCGAAGGAGCATGAGCCGATCGCGGGTCCGGAATATCCGGCCCTGCTCGATGCCCTGATGGCGGCCCAGCGCGTGCGGCCCCGCTATGGCCGCCATCCGCGGCTCTTCGTCTGGGGCCCGCTCGAGGCGCGGCTGCAGCAGGTCGATCTGATGATCCTGGGCGGGCTCAACGAGGGCACCTGGCCGGTGACGCCCCCGCCCGATCCCTGGATGAGCCGGCCGATGCGCGAGGCCTTCGGTCTGCCGCCGGCGGAACGGCGCATCGGTCTCTCGGCCCATGATTTCCAGCAGGCCTGCGGCGCGCCGCGGGTGGTGCTGACGCGCGCGCGCAAGGTGGATGGCACGCCCAGCGTGCCCTCGCGCTGGGTGACGCGCATCGACGCATTGATGAAGGCCGCGGGGCTCGAGCCGGCGCTGCTCCAGGCGCCGCAATGGCTCGCCTGGGCCGCCGCCTGGGATCGTCCCGAGGGTCCGCCGCAACCGGTCGCGCGGCCCTCGCCCAGGCCGCCCGTGGAGGTCCGGCCTCACCGGCTCTCGGTCACCGAGATCGAGACCTGGAAGCGCGATCCTTACGCGATCTATGCGCGCCATATCCTGAAGCTCAGGCCGATGGAACCGATCGACGCGGCGGCGGAGGCGGCCGAGCGCGGCACCATCATCCATCAGGCCCTCGATGCCTTCATCCGCGCCTATCCGGACCGCCTGCCGGCCGATGCCCATGGCGCGCTGATGCGCTTTGGGCGCGAGGCCTTCGGCGGCTGGCTCGATCGTCCTGCCGTCTGGGCCTTCTGGTGGCCGCGCTTCGAGCGCATCGCCGGCTGGTTCCTCGAGCAGCGCTCGCAAGAGCTGCCGGCGATCCTGGAATCGCTCACCGAGCTCCGGGGCAAGATCGAGATCGATGCCGGCGGCTTCGCCTTTACCCTCACCGCCAAGGCCGACCGCATCGATCGCCTGCGCGACGGCAGCACCGCCATCATCGACTACAAGACGGGCGCGCTGCCCACGGCGAAGATGGTGAAACAGGGCTATGCGCCGCAATTGCCGCTGGAGGCGGCCATGGCGGCGCTGGGAGGCTTCCCCGACCTGGGCCGCACGGTCGCGACGCGGCTCCACTACTGGCGCCTCTCCGGTGGCGAGCCCCCCGGCCATATCGAGCCCGCGGGCGGCAAGGATGCCGACGCGGTAGCCTTGGCCGAGGACGCGCTGGCGGGCTTGATTCGCCTCGTCGTCACCTTCGCCAACGAGGCGACGCCCTACGATTCCGAGCCGCATCCGGCCTATGCGCCGCATTACAGCGATTACGGGCATCTCGCGCGCATCGCCGAATGGTCGGCCGCCGGAGGCGAGGAATGAACCGCGCCGGGATCGGCCCGCAGGATCCGATCAGGCTCGCCAGCGAGGCGCAGGCGCGGGCCGCCGATCCGCGGCACTCGGCCTGGGTCAGCGCGTCCGCCGGCAGTGGCAAGACCAAGCTCTTGGTGGACCGGCTGCTCCGGCTCCTGCTCGACGGCGTGCCGCCGACCAGGATCCTCTGTTTGACCTACACGCGCGCGGCTGCGGCCGAGATGCGCAATCGCATCGACGCCACGCTCGCGAGCTGGGCCGCGTCGAATCCCGAGGCCTTGCGCAAGGCGCTCACCGAGCTCACGCCGCAAGTCGCCACGACCGAGCTGCAGGACAAGGCGAAGCAGCTCTTCGCCAAGCTGCTCGACGCGCCGGGCGGCATGCGGATCGAGACGATCCATGCCTTCTGCCAGTCGCTCCTGGCGCGCTTCCCGGTCGAGGCCGGCATCGCGCCGCATTTCACCGTGCTCGAGGAACGCGACGCGGAAGCCCTGCGCGCGGCCTTGCGCGAAGAGGTGCTGTCTGACGCGAGGGCAGGGCGCGATCCCGCGCTCGCGAGAGCGCTGGGCGCGGTGACCGAGCGCGTCGGCAGCGAGGCCGAGTTCGACGAGCTCCTGCAGAAGCTGATGATCGAACGCCGCCGGCTCGAGGCCCTGGCCGCCGGCACCGGCGGGTTGGGAGCCGCGGTCAAGCGGCTGCGCCAGCGTCTGCGGCTGAAGCCCGACGACACGATCGATTCGCTCATGGCGGCCGCGGTCGCCGAGGGCGCCTTCGATCGTGCCGGTCTGACGCGCGCGGCCGAGGCGCTGAGCCTGGGCGGCAAGACCGACAAGGCCCAGGCACCGATCCTGGCCGACTGGCTGGCCGGCGACGAAGCGGCGCGGCTCGCGGGCTTCGATCTCTATCGCGGCGTCTTCTTCACGGGCAGCGGCTCGCCGCGCGCGAAGCTCATCACCAAGGCCGGCGAGGACGCGCTGCCGGGCTCGGCCGAGGCGCTGACGGCCGAGCAGGATCGCCTGGTGCAGCTGGGCGAGCGGCTCAACGCCGCCGAGATCGCGACCGCGACCGAGGCGCTGCTGACCCTGGGCCGCGCCGTGCTTCTCGGCTATGCGCAGCGCAAGCGCGACATGGCGGCGCTCGATTATGACGATCTCATCGTGCTGACGCGCGACCTGCTGCGCCGCCCGGGCCTGGCGCCCTGGGTCCTCTACAAGCTCGATGGCGGCATCGACCATATCCTGATCGACGAGGCGCAGGACACGAGCCCGGAGCAGTGGGACATCGTCGCCTCGATCGCCGACGAGTTCTTCGCCAATTGGGAGACGCGCGCGACACCGCGCACGCTCTTCGCCGTCGGCGATGCCAAGCAGTCGATCTACAGCTTCCAGCGTGCCGATCCGGAAGGCTTCCGGCGCATGCGCGAGCATTTCCGCGCCAAGCTGAACGAGGTGAAGGAGGTGCTGCTCGACGAGCCCTTGCATGTCTCCTTCCGTTCGGTGCCGACCGTGCTGGAAGCGATCGACACGGTCTTCGCCGACCCGCAGGCCGCGGCCGGCGTCGCCCCGCCCGGCGAGACGGTCGCGCATATCTCGGCCCGGCCCGGACAAGGCGGAAGGGTCGAGCTCTGGCCGATCGCGGTCGAGATCAAGGGCGAGGAGCCGGAAGCCTGGAGCCTGCCGACGGTGGTCGACGATGTCGATCTGCCGCGCGCGCGCCTCGCGCGGACATTGGCGGCGCGCATCGCCGAGATGATCGGCCATGACGAGCTGCCCTCGCGGGGCCGCAAGGTGCGGGCGGGCGACATCCTGGTGCTGGTGCGCCGCCGCAACGCCTTCGTCGAAGAGCTGGTGCGCGAGCTCAAGGACAAGAATGTCGAGGTCGCCGGAATCGACCGCCTCAAGCTCGACGAGCATATCGCCGTCATGGACCTGATGGCGCTGGGGCACTTCCTGCTGATGCCCGAAGACGATCTCACGCTGGCGACGGTGCTGAAGAGCTCGCTGGTCGGGCTCGACGAGGAGGCGCTGTTCGATCTGGCGCATGATCGGGGCACGCAGACGCTCTGGCGCAGCCTGGCCGAACGCGCGGGCCTGCGGCCGAAATTCGCCGCGGCCCATGCGCTCCTGGCCGACCTCCTCGCCCATGTCGATTTCCTGCCGCCCTTCGAGCTCTATGCCGAGATTCTCGGTGCGCGGGGCGGGCGCAGGCGCATGCTGGCGCGGCTGGGGCCGGATGCGGCCGATCCGATCGAGGAATTCCTGCGCCTGGCCCTCGATCACGGCCGCAGCCATCCGCCCTCGCTGCAGGGCTTCCTCGCCTGGCTCGAGGCGGGCTCGATCGAGGTCAAGCGCGACCTGGACCAGGAGTCCAACGAACCCGGGAGCGCGGGCCAGGTGCGCATCATGACGGTGCATGGCGCCAAGGGCCTGGAGGCGCCGATCGTGATCCTGCCGGACACGGCGCAGGTCCCCAAGCAGACCGAGCGCATTCTCTGGTCGGGCGAAGGCGATACCGCCTTGCCGCTCTGGGTGCGGCGCAAGGGCTTCGACGAGAAACTGGCGACCGCGGCGCGCGCGCATCGCGACGCGGCCCAGGCGGACGAATATCGCCGGCTGCTCTATGTCGGCCTGACGCGCGCCGCCGACCGGCTCTATCTCTGCGGCTGGGATTCGCGCAAGAGCGGCCAGCCCTTGAGCTGGTATGAGCATCTGGTGACGACCCTGGCGGATAAGGGCGAGGCGTTGAGCTTCGCGCCGGCCGAAGCGCGGCCGGAGGGCTGGCAGGGCCCGAGCCGCGCCATTGCCGCCGCCTCGACCGCGGCACCCGACAAGGCGAGGGCGCAAGGGACGCTGGTGCTGGTTCCGCCGCCGCCGCCCGACTCGCTGCGCCAGCCGGTGGCGCGCGAGCCCGAGCCCTGGCGGCCGGTGGCGCCGTCGCGACCCGCGGTGGCCGAACCGGGCCTGCTGTCGCCGCTGCGTCCGGGCGACGCGCAGGCGACGCGCTTCGGACGCGGCCTGCTGATCCATCGCCTGCTGCAAAGCCTGCCGGAGATCGCGCCGTCGCGACGCAAAGCGGCCGCGCAGCAATTGTTGAAGCGCTCGCTCTATGGACTCGATCCGGCGGCGCGCGATGAGATTCTGACGCGCGTGCTCGATCTGCTGGCGCGGCCCGAGCTGGCGCCGATCTGGTCGCCGAGCGCCCGCGCCGAGCAGCCCATCGCCGGCGAGGTGGTCGGCCGGCACGGGAAGAGCCTTGCCATCGCCGGTCAGATCGATCGCTTCGCCGTCGATGCGAGCGGTGTCTGGATCGTCGATTTCAAGACCAACCGGCCGCCGGCCTCGAGTCTCGACGAGGTGCCGGTGGCTTATTTGCGCCAGATGGCCGCCTACCGCGCGCTGCTGGCGGGCATTTACCCCGGCTTGCCAATCGCTTGCCACCTGCTCTGGACAGAGACCCCGTTGCTGATGCGGTTACCGGACGAGCTCCTCGACGCGCATCTGCCATGATCCCAGAGCAAGGTCGAATCAGCTTGAATCAAGCTGATTCGTGAATCTTGCTCTGATTCAAATAGCTAGAGAGGCTGATTCACGCCTCAAGTCGATTCGACTTGAGGCGATCAGGCTCTCCGCCGACCACGCGCGGCTTGACGCTGAACCGGCCGGTTCCTAAGTTTTGCGTCGAGTCTGAGGTCCGGGCGGCTTAATCTTTCCCCACAAGGCCGCCCCACCCGTTAGGGAGTGTTTATGTCCACAACCAAGGTTTCCGACGCGAGCTTCGACAGCGACGTGCTCAAGGCGCCCGGCCCCGTGCTGGTGGATTTCTGGGCGGAATGGTGCGGCCCTTGCAAGATGATCGCGCCGGCGCTCGAGGAGATCGCGACCAGCATGAACGGTCGCGTCACCATCGCGAAGATCAACATCGACGAGAACCCGAACACGCCGCGCAAATATGGCGTGCGGGGCATTCCGACGCTGATGCTGTTCAAGGACGGCCAGGTGGCCGCCACCAAGATCGGCGCCCTGCCGAAGAACAAGCTCTCCGAGTGGGTCGAATTGGTCATCTGACCGGCACGATCACAAACTCGTCTTTCGAGATATCGAGACCGCTCTCCTGAAAGGAGAGCGGTCTTTTTGTTTTTCCGGGGGATACAGCGACGTCTCCTCCTTTGCCTCCTTCCGCCCGCGAAGAGGGGCATATGCGTCCGTTCGCACAGGTTGCGGTTTATCGTCATTAACGCATAATATTAATATATGTGTTAAATCCGATATTGTCATTTTATCGGATTCAGATCATAATAACCTGATGATGGATCTAGACCTCGCCCGCAACCCGAAGCAGATCGGGAACGTCATCCGTAACGCCCGCAGAAAACGCGGGTGGAATCAGACGCAGCTTGGCGAGAAGGCCGGGCTGCGCCAGGAAACCATTTCCCTGATCGAGGCCGGCAATCCGGCCACGAAGATCGATACGATCCTTTCGGTGCTGGCCGCACTCAGTCTGGAGTTCCGGGTCGCACCGCGAACCCAAGGGCAGCACGCCGCCATCGAGGCGTTGTTCTGATGCCGCGCCGCAAGCGGCATGCGCCGCTGCGCATCTATCTGAACAACCGCCTCGTCGGGCAGCTGCTCAAGGAGCCCAGCGGCGCGGTCAGCTTCCAGTACGATGAAAGCTGGCTGGGCTGGAAGAGCGCCATTCCGGTGTCTCTTTCGCTGCCGCTTCGCGAGGACGCCTATCGCGGCGAGCCGGTCTCGGCAGTGTTTGAGAATCTGCTCCCCGATTCCGAGGCGCTGCGCCGCCTTATCGCCGAGCAAGTGGGCGCCGAAGGCAGCGATGCCTACAGCCTGCTCGCGGCGATCGGGCGCGACTGTGTCGGTGCGCTTCAATTCATCGCAGGAGACGACGTCGTCGTTGACCCCACTCCCAGGATCGAAGGCGAGCCTGTCGACGCTGCGGCCGTCGAAAAGCTGCTGCGCAATCTTGCGCAAGCTCCGCTCGGCCTTTCGCGAGACAAGGATTTCCGCATCTCGATCGCAGGTGCGCAGGAAAAGACCGCGCTGCTCTGGGATGGCAAGCGCTGGCGCAAGCCGCTCGGCACGACCCCGACAACGCATATTCTGAAACCCCAGATCGGCGAACTGCCGAACGGCATCGATCTGTCGAACAGCGTCGAAAACGAATTCTATTGTCTCAGACTGCTTGCGGCTTTCGGCCTGCCTGTCAACAGTGCGACCATCGAGACCTTCGGCAAGACCAAGGCGCTCGTGATCGAGCGCTTCGACCGGCGCTGGACGCGCGACGGGCGCCTGCTGCGCTTGCCACAGGAGGATTGCTGTCAGGCGCTTTCGGTGCCGCCCAGCCGGAAATATCAGAGCGATGGCGGGCCGGGACTCGTCGACATCCTCGACCTGCTCAAGGGCAGCGACACGCCCGACGAAGACCGCAAGACCGTATTCAAGGCGCAGATCCTGTTCTGGCTGATTGGCGCCACGGACGGGCATGCCAAGAATTTCAGCATCTTCCTCGGGCCGGGCGGCAGCTACAGCCTGACGCCGCTCTATGACGTGCTCACGGCGCAACCGAGCCTGGATGCACGGCAGATCGAGCGCAAGCAGATGAAGCTGGCGATGGCCGTGGGCGAGAAGAATCACTACCGGATCGACGGCATCCACGGGCGGCATTTCATGCAAACGGCGCAAGCCGCCGGCCTGCCCAGGGCGATTGCCTCGGCCGCGATCGAGGAAGTCGTCGCCGCTGCCGATGGCGCCTTGGAACGGGTACAAGAAGAACTGCCGGCCCGTTTCCCCGCGTTCATCCACGATTCCGTGAGGAGGGCCGTATCCGAGCGCGTCCGTGGATTGGCTTCGCTGACATGACGGGCGCAAGATTGCGACGATCCGAGCACAAGGAAATCCATTTCATCCCCTCCACCCGCTCCCTTTTCTGATCGGCCAGTCATGAAAGGGAGCGGTCGCTGCGGCCAATTGTCCATCCACAGCGATTCCATGCGGTGGCTTCGCGCGTCGCACCCCTAGGATCGAAATCCGATCCGGCGACGCCGGCATTTTGCCGGTGGGTTCGAGATCGAATCAGGCGCTGGCCTGACAGGGAGAGTGACGATGTCGGCGGGTCGCAATTTTCTGTTCATTCCCGGTCCCACCAATATGCCCGAGACGGTTCGCCGTGCGATGGGCGGTGCCCAGGAAGATCAGCGAGCTCCCGACGTCCCGGATTTCACCCTGCCGCTGTTCGCCGATCTGAAGAAGGTCTTCCAGACGAAGACCGGCCAAGTGCTGGTGTTCGCCGGGACTGGCACCGGCGGCTGGGAGGCGGCCATCACCAACACGCTTTCACCCGGCGACGGCGTGCTGGCCTCGCGCTTCGGACTCTTCAGCCAGCTCTGGGCCGAGCTCTGCCAGCGCCACGGCCTGGCGGTCGATGCGATCGATGTCGAGTGGGGCGAGGGCGTCCCGGTCGCGATCTATGCCGAACGGCTCAAGGCCGACCGCGGCCACAAGATCAAGGCGGTGCTGGTCACGCATAACGAGACGGCGACCGGCGTCGCCTCGGACGTGGCCGCCGTGCGCCGCGCGCTCGACGAGGCGAAACACCCGGCCCTGCTCTTCGTCGACGGCGTTTCCTCGATCGCGTCGATCGATTTCCGCATGGAGGAATGGGGCGTCGACATCGCCGTCGCCGGCTCGCAGAAGGGCTTCATGATGCCGACGGGCCTCGCCATCGTCGCGGTCAGCGAGAAGGTGCTGGCTGCCATGGCCACCGCCAGGCTGCCGCGCAGCTATTTTTCCTTCGACGACATGCTGCGCATGAACAGGGACGGCTATTTCCCCTACACGCCGCCGATGACGATGCTGCGGGGCTTGCGGGCGTCGGTCGATCTGCTGCTGGGCGAAGGGCTGCCCAACGTCTTCGCGCGCCATCATCGCATGGCCGAGGCCGTGCGCCGGGCCGTGGGCGCCTGGGGCCTGTCGCTGGTCGCCAAGGCGCCGCAATGGCATTCGGACACGGTCAGTACGATCTGGACGCCGCCGGGCGTCGATGGCGCCGAGCTCGTGCGCCATGCCTATCGCCGCTACAACCTCTCGCTCGGCGTCGGGCTGGCGCGGCTCACCGGGAAAGTCTTCCGCATCGGCCATCTGGGCGAACTCAACGAGCTGATGGTGCTGGCGGCCTTGTCGGGCGCGGAGATGACGATGCGCGACCTGGGTGCCACCCTGGCGCCGGGCTCCGGCGTCGCTGCGGCCGAGGAGCATTTCCGCGCGACGGCGCCGAAGACCAACTGATCAGCCATTGAGGCCGAAGGCGGCGGGGTAGGTGACCTTGCCGTTCTCGCCCCGAAGCGCGCCCGGCTCGAGCTCCAGCGCCATGAAGGCCTCGCCCGAGAAGGGGCCGGCGAGGTTACGCGCCATCTCGGCCGAGAAGCCGAAGCGCGGATAGAAGTGGGGATGGCCGAGCACGATCACGGCGGTGGCGCCGAGCGCCGGCAGTTGTTTCAGGCCCTCGCGCACCAATTGCGATCCGATGCCCCGGCGCTGGCGGTCGGGATGCACGGCCATGGGCGCCAGCGCCACGGCCGGCACCTCGCGACTGTCGATCCGGGTGGGGAGCCAGCTGAAGAGGATATGCCCGACAATGCGGCCCTGTTCTTCGGCCACCAGCGAGAGCGCGATCAGCTTCGCCTCGCGCAGCCGGGCGACGATCTGCCATTCGCCAGGGCCGCCGAAGGCCAAGAGGTTGAGCGCATTGATGGCGGCGATGTCGCGTGTGGCTTCGCTGCGGATCCGGATCGCAGGGGCCGGCTCAACCATTCTTCGCCAGGACTTCGCCGGCGAGATAGAGCGAACCGCAGATGAGCAGGCGCGCCGGCGTCGGGTCGGCGGCGACGATCGCGCGCGCCGCTTCATCGGCCGAGGACGCGCCGCGAACCCGAGTGGCGCCTGCGCGTTTGGCGGCATCGACCAGGGCTCCGACATCGAGCGCCTGGTGATTGCCGCCGACCGCGACCGCGGTCACGTCCTGGATATGGGGCAGCAACGGCTTGAGGAATCCCACCGGATCGTGGGTCGAGAGCATGCCGAAGACGAGACGGATCGGCAGGTCGGGACGCTCCCGGCGCCAGCCCGCGGCATGGATGCCCAGCGCCTGCCCGCCCGATTCGTTATGGCCGCCATCAAGCCAGGCTTCCCAGCCGGGCGGCAGCGCCTCGACCACGGGTCCGCGTTGCAGGCGCTGCAGCCGCGCCGGCCATTCGACGCCGCGCAAGCCCTTGGCGACGGCGCTGTCGGAAATCGTGAAGCCGTCGAGCAGCGGCAGGGTCGCCAGCGCCAGTCCCGCATTCTCGATCTGGTGCAGGCCGGGGAGTGCGGGCAGCGGCCAGCTTGCCTCGCCGCGCTTGTCGCGGAAGAGGAGCGCATCGCCTTCGCGCCGGGCATTCCATTCCCGACCGAACCGGTGGAGCGGGGCGCCGAGCTCGGTGCCGCGCGCCTCGAACACGGCCTCGGCTTCGGGCGGCTGCGGCCCGATCGCGACCGGGCGCCCGCGCTTCATGATGCCGGCCTTGGTCGCGGCGATCTCGGCCAGCGTATGGCCCAGATGCTGCATATGGTCCATCGAGATCGGCGTCAGGCAGCAGGCGAGCGGGCGTTCGATCACGTTGGTGGCGTCGAACTCGCCGCCGAGCCCGACCTCCAGCAAGACGATGTCGGCCTTGTGCCGGGTGAAGGCGAGGAAGGCCGCCACGGTCGTGATCTCGAAGAAGGTGATCTGCGCCTCGCCATTGGCGCGCTCGCATTCCTCGAGCAGCGCCAGCAGCTCGGGCTCCTCGATCAATCTGCCGGCGAGGCGGATGCGTTCATGGAACCGCACCAGATGCGGCGAGGTATAGGCGTGGACGCGGTAGCCTGCGGCTTCGAGGATCGCGCGCAGGTAAGCGACGGTCGAGCCCTTGCCGTTGGTCCCCGCCACATGCACCACCGGCGGCAGGCGCCGCTCCGGATTGCCGACGCGATCGAGCAGGCGCTGCACGCGGTCCAGCACCAGATCGATCAGCTTCGGATGCAGCTTCGTTAGTCGCTCGAGAACGAGATCGCTGCCGAGGGTGGCGGTCATAAGGGGTGTCGCGCGTTTCTGTCCCCTCCCCCTTTACGGGGGAGGGATAGGGAGGGGGAAGACGCTGCGTCTATCGACGGACCGAGCAGCCCCCTCCCTAACCCTCCCCCGCAAGCGGGGGAGGGGACAATACCGATACCGAAAAGATCCATGAACGATGCCGCGCCGTTCAAATCGCGCCGTAGGGGACCGGGCTCGTGGTCTGGAGGCGGCGCTGGCCCAGGAGGCTCAGGATGCGGATCAGCGTGTCGCGCAGTTCGATGCGCGGCGAGACCAGATCGACCATGCCGTGATCGAGCAGGTATTCGGAGCGCTGGAAACCCTCGGGCAGCTTCTCGCGGATCGTTTCCTCGATCACGCGCGCGCCGGCAAAACCGATGACGGCACCCGGCTCGGCGATCTGGATGTCGCCCAGCATGGCGAAGGAGGCGCTGACGCCGCCCGTCGTGGGATCGGTCAGCAGCACGATATAGGGCAGGCCCGCTTCTTTGACCTCGTCGACGGCGATGATGCTGCGCGGCATCTGCATCAGCGAGATGATGCCTTCCTGCATCCGTGCCCCGCCCGAGGCCGGGATCACGATCAGGGGCGCGCGTTTCTCGACCGCGAGCCGCGCCGCCGCGATCAGCCCGTCGCCCACGGCCTTGCCCATCGAGCCCGCCATGAACTCGAAATTGAAGACGGCAATCACGGTCGCCTGGCCGCCCATGCTGCCATGGGCCACCACGATCGCGTCCTGCTCGGCGGTCTTGGTCTGGGTCTCTTTCAGGCGATCGGCATAGCGCTTGCGGTCGCGGAATTTGAGCGGGTCGATCTCGCCCTTGGGCAGATCGATGCGGTCGAACTTGCCTTCGTCGAACAGGAGCTCGAGCCGGCGGCGCCAGGACAGGCGCAAATGATGGCCGCAATGGGTGCAGACGCGCAAATTCGCTTCGAGATCGCGATGGAAGATCATCTGCGAGCAGGCCGGGCATTTCTCCCAGAGATTGTCCGGCACGTCGGTCTTGCGGACCAGCGCCTGGATCTTGGGACGCACGAAGTTGGTGAGCCAGCTCATGGATGACCTCGCAAAAGGGTCGCCCCCATTCTCAACGCTTGCGGGCCGCGCCGCGCACGCCCTGCGCGAGCTGCGCCACGAAGCCCAGCATATCCTTGACCAGCCCGGGCTTGGCTTTGCCCTGGCCGTCGATGCCCGCGACGATCTTCTCGACGATGGCGGAGCCGACCACGGCCGCGTCCGCGATGCCGGCGACGGTGGCCGCCTGCTCCGGCGTGCGGATGCCGAAGCCGACACCGACCGGCAGATCGGTATGGCGCTTCAGGCGCCCGACCGCGGCCGCGATCTCGGAATCGGCCGCCGAGCGCGTGCCGGTGATGCCCATGATCGAGACGTAGTAGACGAAGCCGCTGGCGTTCGCGAGCACGGCGGGCAGGCGCTCGTCGTCGGTCGTGGGCGTGGCGAGGCGGATGAAATTGACGCCCGCGGCGAGGGCCGGGATGCAGAGCTCCTGATCTTCCTCGGGCGGCAGATCGACCACGATCAGCCCGTCGACGCCGGCCTTCTTCGCATCGGCGAGGAAGCGATCGACGCCGTAGCGATAGATCGGATTGTAATAACCCATCAGCACGACGGGCGTGTCCTTGTCGTTGGTGCGGAAGGCCGTCACCAGCGCCAGCGTCTTCTTCAAGGTCATGCCGGCCTTGAGCGCGCGCAAGGACGAGGCCTGGATCGCCGGGCCGTCGGCCATCGGATCGCTGAAGGGCATGCCGATCTCGATCAGATCGGCGCCGGCCTCGGGCAGGCCTTTGACGATGGCAAGCGCCGTGTCGTAGTCCGGGTCGCCCGCGGTCACGAAGGTGACGAGGCCGCCGCGGCCCTGGGCCTTGAGCGCCTCGAAGCGCCGGCGGATGCGGCCGGAATCGGCGCCGCGTAGGGCAGCCGCGGGCTTGGCGCCGGCGGTCACGGCGGCGCTCACAGCGTCACTCCCAGCGCGTCGGCGACGGTGAAGATGTCCTTGTCGCCGCGCCCGCACATATTCATCACCAGCAGATGGTCCTTCGGCAGCGTCGGCGCAATGCGCGTCACATGGGCCAGCGCATGGGCGGGCTCGAGCGCCGGGATGATGCCTTCGGTGCGCGCGCAGAGCTGGAAGGCGTCGAGCGCCTCCCGGTCGGTGGCCGACACATAGTTCACGCGGCCCATGTCATGCAGCCAGGCATGTTCCGGGCCGATGCCCGGATAATCGAGGCCGGCCGAGATCGAATGGGCGTCGATGATCTGCCCGTCCTCGGTCTGCAGCAGATAGGTGCGGTTGCCATGGAGCACGCCGGGCTCGCCGCCATTGAGCGAGGCCGCATGCTTGCCGGTCTCGATGCCGAGGCCGGCCGCCTCGACGCCGTCCATCTTCACGGTCGGATCGTCGAGGAAGGGATGGAACAGCCCCATGGCGTTGGAGCCGCCGCCGATGCAGGCGACCAGCGTATCGGGGAGCCGGCCTTCCGCCTTCTGCATCTGCTCGCGCACCTCGCGGCCGATGATCGACTGGAAGTCGCGCACCATCGCCGGATAGGGATGCGGGCCCGCCACCGTGCCGATGATGTAGAAGGTGTTTTCGACATTGGCGACCCAGTCGCGAAGCGCGTCGTTCATCGCGTCCTTCAAGGTCGCGGTGCCGCTCTTGACCGGCTTCACCTCGGCGCCCAGGAGGCGCATGCGGAACACGTTGGGCTTCTGCCGCGCGATGTCGGTCTCGCCCATATAGACGGTGCAGGGGAGATTGAAGAGGGCGGCCACCGTCGCGGTCGCCACACCATGCTGGCCCGCACCGGTCTCGGCGATGATGCGGGTCTTGCCCATGCGCTTGGCCAGCAGGATCTGGCCCATGCAGTTGTTGATCTTGTGGGCACCGGTGTGGTTGAGCTCGTCGCGCTTGAAATAGATCTTGGCGCCGCCGAAATGGCGCGTCAGCCGCTCGGCGAAATAGAGCGGGCTCGGCCGTCCGACGTAATGCTCGAGGTAATAGGCAAGCTCGGCCGCGAAGCTCGGATCGCGCTTGGCCGCCTCATAGGCCTTCTCCAGCGCCAGGATGAGCGGCATCAGGGTCTCGGCGACGAAGCGTCCACCATAGATGCCGAAATGGCCATGCTCGTCGGGGCCGGCGCGATAGGTGTTGAGAGAGGTCAAAGCGGTCCTTGCGGGTTCGGGCGGAACGTTTTGTTCCTAATTCAGGAACAAGCGCGGCAATGAACCACAAGCAGGCCCCGGGGTCAAAACAATGGCGCCGGGCACCCTGTAACCAGAAAAACAAGCCAGATCAGTGGCTTGCAATCTCTTCGCCGTCCCCTCAAGGGAGAGTCCTGCTGCGATTTCCTGTCATGCCCGGACTTGATCCGGGCATCCAGTCTCGCAGGCCCTGGATCGCCGGGTCGAGCCCGGCGATGACAGCGGAAAAACATCGAGAGGAACAAGAATTACAGCGTCTTGGCCAAATCGAGCAGCGCCTTGATCTTGGCCGGGTTCTTGAGGCCGGGGCGGTCCTCGACGCCGGAGGCGAGGTCGACGCGCCGGGCGCCGGAGATCGCGACCGCCTCGGCGAGGTTGTCGGCACTGAGGCCGCCGGAGAGCATCCAGGGCTTGGCCCAGTCATGGCCCTGCAGCAGCCGCCAGTCGAAGGAGATGGCATTGCCGCCGGGCAGGGCATTCTTCATCGAAGGCGGCGGCTTGGCGTCGAACAGCAGCCGGTCGGCGACCGCCAGATAGGCATCGGCGACGGCGAGATCCTCGGCGCGCGCGACCGGGATCGCCTTCATCACGGGTTTGCGGAACCGCGCGCGGATCGCGGCGACGCGGGTGGGGTCCTCCGAGCCATGGAGCTGCAGCATGTCGAGCGGCACGGCGGCCAGGAGAGTCGCGATCGCCTCATTGTCGAGATCGACGATGAGACCGACGCGTTTCACCGAGGCCGGCACGGTGCGGGCGAGCGCGGCTGCCGCGTCATGCGTCAGGAAGCGCGGGCTCTTGCGATAGAAGTTGAATCCCAGCAGCGCGGCACCGCCCTCGACCGCCGCCGAGAGCGCCTCGGCGCTGTTGATGCCGCAAATCTTGACCTCGATCGCCATGATGCTCCTCGGGCGCGAACGCGAAATCTCGTGTCAGACGGTCAGCGATCCGCGCGATCGACCATTGACGATGGCCTGGAAGGCGAACGCGAAGATGCCGGTCGAGACCGCAATGAACAGGAAATTCAAGACCAGAAAGACGAACTGGCTGGCATAGGGAGCGGCCGCGAAGAGGCCAAGACGGTCGATCACGATTCCCAGCAAGACCAGCAGCAGCAGATAGGGCAGCGTCACCAGAATCTGGGTGGCGAGGAGCCGCGCCGCAAGCCGTCCGCGCAGGCCCAGCGCGTCGCGCAGCCCGAACGGATGATCGAGGGCCGCGGCCGGCAGCAGCAGCGTCAACCGCACCATCACGAACAGATAGATCACCACCAGGATCAGGGCGGCGATGCCGGTGATGGCGGATTGGCCGAAAATCGCCAGCACGAAGAAGATCGCCAGCATGCTGGCGAACGCCGGAACGAGCGCGATCGCCGCGGCCCGCAGCAGATAGCGGGTCTCGCGGATACCCCATTGAAATCCGAATCCGGCGACGGCGCCGGGCCCCAGAAGCAGAGCCCGGGTCCAATTGACGCCGAAGAGCGTGCTGAAGACGAGATAGGCCAGATAGGTGAGGAACGCCGCTAGCAGGGTCCTGGCGGTGGGCGGCGTCGCCCCGGTCGGATCGATGTCGATTGTCAGTCCGCACCAGAGCAGCAGCAGCTCGCCGATGAACATGCCGATCGCGGGCAGGATCGCGAGGCGCAGGAACAGATTGGCGTCGCGAAGTCCGAGGACGCTGTCGCGAATCAACAGCGCCGGATTCAGATCGGGTCCATCGCGGCGGTTTGGACTGTTGCCCAGGGGGCCATGGGTCACGCCCCGGCTCCCTTGTCGAAGCCCTTGGCGATCTCCTGCGCGATCGAGCGCGCGGCCGCGCGCGGATCGGGTGCGCCGGTGATGGGCCGTCCGACCACGAGATAATCGGCGCCCTGCCGGATCGCGTCCGCGGGCCCCATGATCCGCTTCTGATCCTGCGCCGCCGACCAGGTCGGACGGATGCCCGGCACCACGAGCTTGAAGTCGGGGCCGCATTCGGCGCGCAAGCTTGCAACCTCGCGCGCCGAGCAGACCACGCCGTCGAGGCCGGATTTCTGCGCCAGCACCGCCAGGCGTCTGACCTGGTCCGCGGTCGAGCCATGCTGGCCCACCGCCGAGAGATCGTCGTCGCTGAGGCTGGTGAGAACGGTCACGGCCAGCAGGATCGGCTTGGGCTTGCGCGCCTTGGCGGCGCCTTCGGCCGCCGCCGCCGCCGCGGCCTCCATCATGGCGCGTCCACCCGAGGCGTGGACATTGAGCATGAAGGGACCGAGCGCCGATGCCGCCCGCACTGCGCCCGCGACCGTGTTGGGAATGTCATGGAATTTCAGATCGAGGAACAGCTTGGCGCCCGCCGCCAGAATCTTGGCGACGCCCTGCGGCCCGTGGGCCGAGAAGAACTCGAGCCCGAGCTTGAGGCCGCCGCAGGACCCCGCCAGCGAACGGGCCAGCCTGACGGCGCCGTCGAGCTCCGCGGTATCGATCGCGACCAGAAGACGATCCTGCGACATCATCAATCCTCGTTCTTCAATCAGGGCCCCGCTTTTACCCCGCGCGGGGTGGCGCTGTCATGACTGTGCGGGAGGGAAAGCGAAAGGCCGTGGATTTCTTGTCCCCTCTTGTATGAGGGGAATGTGCGAGGATTGAGGAAGGTCCGGGCCGGGGTGGCCACCCCGGCCCGGACGGTCGGTTGTCGGATCGACACCCTCGAAGTCTTCTGGACTGCGCGGGAGCGGGATCGCAGCCGACCCTTCATCGGACCCGGATGGTTGCAAGAACACCCTGGTTCGGATCAACGCAAGGTGGGGTCGACGAAGATGAGCAAGTCTATCACGGAAAGTGCTGGTATCGACGTGTCGAAGCGCAAGCTCGATGTGGCGTTGGCCGGTGGGCCGGGCCAGTTGCAGGCCAGCAACGATCCGGTGGGACACCAGCAGATCGAGAGCTGGCTGCGTGTGCACGGTGTCGAGCGGGTCGGGCTGGAGGCGAGCGGCCACTACGAGGCGGCGGTGGCGGTGCATCTGCGCCGGGCGGGGTTTTGCGTCCTGCTGCTCGAGCCGGGTCAGGTGAAAGGCTTTCGACGGTTCAAGAAGAAGCGGGCCAAGAACGACGCGATCGACGCTCGCCTGATCGCGGCGGTAACCGCGGCCATGGATCCCGACGGCATCCGTCCGGCGCCCGACGAGCGCCTGGCGCCCCTTGCCGAGCATCTCACCCTGATCGAGCAGATCGGCGAGGATGTCGCCCGGCTCAAGACCCGGCGCGACCGCTATAGCCTGCCGGCGCCCAAACGCTATCTCGAGAGCGAGATCCTTCGTCTGTCCAAGCGGCGCGACAAGGAGATCGCCCTTCTGCTGGCCAAGCTGCGCCACCATGCCGATCTGGCCCTCAAGCTGGATCTGCTGGAGAGCATCCCCGGCCTCGGCCCGCTCACCGCCCTCAGCTTCGTCTTGCGCCTGCCCGAGCTCGGCCGCATGACCCGCGCCGAGGCGGCCGCCCTGGTCGGTCTCGCCCCCCTCGACGACGACAGCGGCGAGCATACCGGCGAGCGACATATCGCCGGCGGCAGAAAGCGGCTTCGACGCAGCGTCTACCAGGCCGCCTTCTCCGCTTCCCAGCGTTGGAATCCCATCCTCGTGGCCCTCTATAAGCGCCTCACCGCCGCAGGCAAGCATCACAAAGTCGCCACCGTCGCCTGCGCCAGAAAGCTCGTCGAGATCGCCAATGCCATTCTCGCCAGAGCTACTCCATGGCGC
>CAVOLB010000044.1:0-46231 GCA_963696655.1 uncultured Alphaproteobacteria bacterium | reverse complement strand
GCTGCGATTCGACGAGCTGGTGGAGGTATAGGACCGGTACTCATCGGCGACCCTAGCAAAGGTGACTATCCTTGGGAAGCCGGATGCTGGCTTGATGCAAACGCATGGTCTTATGGCGGAGTGAACGGCAACGGCACCGATCCCCTAGGGTACGGTTGTAGACAGTGCGTCAGTTACACGGCGTTTAAGGTTGGCCAGCGAACTGGCAACTACCCTCGCTACTGGGGTAATGCGAATATGTGGCCGTCGAGTGCGAGAGCCGCAGGCTATCAGACAGGAACGACGCCTCGTGCCAATTCAGTCGGAGTAATAATGGCTGGGCAGTACGGGCATACAGTCTGGATCGATAGCGTGAATTCCGACGGAACACTTACTATTAGCCAGTACAACTACTATAATGCAGGTGGATCAGGATGGGGTAACTACAGTAAGATGCGCGTATCTGCAAGTACATATAGTGTTTTCATTTACTTCTAACGTCACTTTTTTGAGAAAAGTAATATTCAACAAACTAATTCTGAAAGGTTATACTTGTATATATGAACAAAAAGGTTTTACTCATCTTTGGCGGCGTGAGTGCGTGCAGCTGCTCTCACAGGACTAGTAGTCGTGTTAGTGATAATGTTCGTCAAAACTCGTTAGCCCCAAAGTCACGGCGATGGCGATGGCGGCGAAGGCCTCGTTGATCTCGATGCGATCGAGAGCGCCGGTGCTCCATCCGGCGCGGGTCAGCGCCTGCTTCACGGCCGGGATCGGACCCAATCCGAAGAAGCCCGGCTCGACGGCCGCGATTCCGTAGGCCACGAGACGGGCGACAGGCTCGAGGCGGTGCGTTTCGGCCCATCTCTCTTCCGCCAGGATCATCGCCGCGGCGGCGCTGTTCAATCCCGGCGCATTGCCGGCGGTGATGGTTCCCTCATCGCGGAACGCGGGTTTCAGCGCCGCCAGTTTCTCGAGCGTCGTCTCCGGCCGATTGGCCTCGTCCGTTTCGAAGAGGGTCGGCCCTTTTCGGTCGCCGGTCGCGACGGGGACGATCTCCGCCTTGAACCTTCCGGCTTTCTGCGCGGCCGCGAAACGCTGCTGCGAACGCAGGGCCCACCGGTCCTGCGCCTCGCGCGCGATCTGGAATTTCTGCACCAGATCTTCGGTATGCCAGCCCGAGGCGCGGTCGGAAAAGGCGTCGTAGAGTCCGTCATGCAGCATGCTGTCGACGAGCTGGCCGTCGCCCATGCGATAGCCGCGACGGGCCTGCGGGACCAGATAAGGCGCCAGATCCATATTCTCCATGCCGCCGGCGACGGCGCTGTCGATCGCGCCCAACAGGATCTCCTGCGCGGCCGAGACGACCGCCTGCGCGCCCGAGCCACAGACGCGATTGACCGTCATGGCCGGGACCGTCACCGGCAGGCCGGCATGGATCGCCGCCTGGCGCGCGGGGTTCATCTTGGCGCCGGCCTGGATCACCTGACCCATCGCCACCGTATCGACGGCGCCGGGCGCGAGACCGGCGCGCTCGAGGGTCGCCCTGATCGCGACGGCACCCAGATCGGCGGCCGGAACACTCTTGAGACTGCCGCCGAAGGCACCGATCGCGGTGCGGACGGGACTCACGAAAACGACCGAGCGGGGGGATGTCATGGCTGATCTCCTTCGATCCAGGTCACGGCCTGGCGCAACCCGGGATATGGGCGCATATGCGCCTAAAGCAAGCACCCATCCCGTGAGTGCCCATTGCCGGTGGTCGGCGGCGGGCGCCGGCAGAGGGCCTTGCCCGGCGCCAGGCGGCCAAGGCGAAACGCCGGTTCCAGGGTCGTTTCCTGCTAGATTCCGGCTTGCGCAACGGCTCGGAATCGTCGTCGATCCGGGTTCGTCGCTATGCCGTTCGGGCCGGAGCCGATGGGGCCGGCAACTTCGGACGGGGCGGGTGGGGCAAACGCAAGGGCATGAGCAGTCTCGAGCAGATTTCGAAGGCGCTTGCTGGCGTCAGGGGGCTGGCGGAGCGCATCGCCGGCAACCTTGCGGGGACTTCCCCGCGATCGCCGTCCTTCCGGTGCCTCGCTCTCGCTGGCGACGTCGGGCGGGGCCGCGCGGGTCCGGCATCTTGGCCTCTTATGGCTCTTCGGCAGCATCGCGCTTGCCCTCGTCACTCTGCTTTGCTTCACGCTCGGCCTCGACGACGCGGCGACGGCCTTTGCCTTCCTGATCGTCATCGTCCTCCTGTCCCTGATGGACAGCTTCATCTCGTCGGCGATTTTCTCCATCATCGCGGTCGGCTGTCTGGACTATTTCTTCATTCCGCCGCGCTTCGCCTTCGAAATATCGGACGCGCAGGATCTCACCACGCTCGCTGCGTTTCTGATCGCGTCGCTGGCCGTGACGAGCCTCGTGCGCCGGTTGCGCCGCCTGGAGGAGCTGAAGCGCGAGCAGGCGCAACTCCTCGATCTCACCGGCGATTCGGTCTTCGTCTGCGACATCGAGGACCGGATCGTCTATTGGAATCGCAGCGCGGCGGAGCTCTACGGTTGGAGCCGGAGCGAGGCTATCGGCAAGAACGCGCAGCAACTGCTGCAGGCGGTCTATCCCGCTCCCCTCGGCGAGATCATGGAATCGCTGTCACGCAGCGGACGCTGGGAGGGGGAACTCCTCCACACGGCGCGCGACGGGCGAAGGATAGTCACCTCCAGCCGCTGGTCCCTGCAGCGGGATGCGCGAGGGCGGCCGATCGGCACGCTCGAAACCAATACCGACATTACCGAGCGCAAGCGGGCCGAGGACGCGCTGCGGCAAAGCCAGGCGGCCTATCTGGCCGAAGCCCAGAAGCTCAGCCGCACGGGCAGTTTCGGCTGGAACGTGTCGAAGGAGGAGATCTTCTGGTCCGGCGAAAGCTTCCGGATCTTCGAGTATGAGCCGGTCGGCAAGGTCTCCCTCGACATGGTGATGAACCGTGTCCATCCGGAGGATGGCGAGCTCGTCCGGAAGACGATCGAGCGTGCCGCCAGGGACGGCGAGGATTTCGACGTCGAACATCGGTTGCTGATGCCCGGCGGCGCGGTCAAGCATGTCCACATCGTCGCTCGTGCCGTGACCGACGAAGCGGGGGGCACCGAGTTCGTCGGGGCGATGATGGACATCACCGAGGCGAAGGAAGCCGAGAACAAGGCTCAGCTGATCATCGATACCGTCCCCGGCCTGATCTGGCACGCACGCCCCGACGGCTCGTTCGACTTCATCAGCCGGCGCTGGCTGGAATTCGCGGGGCAGACGTCGGTGCAGAAACTGAGCGAGGGCTGGAGCGCGCAGATCCATCCCGACGAGATCGATCAGGTGCGGGCGCGATGGGCGAGCGCGGTCGCGGAGGTCAAGCCCTTCGAGGTCGAGGCGCGATTCCGGCGGTTCGACGGCGAGTATCGCTGGCTGCTGGTTCAGGCCCTTCCCCTGCTCGACGGCTCGGGAAACCTTCTGGGCTGGTACGGGAACGACATCGATATCCATGACCGGAAGCAGACAGAGGAGGCATTGCGCCAGGCGCAAGGGGAACTCGCGCATGTCAACCGGGTGACCACGATGGGAGAGCTGACGGCCGCTCTGGCCCACGAGGTCAATCAGCCGATCGGCGCCGCCGTCACCAACGCCGAGAGCTGCTTGAGCTGGCTCGCCGCCGACAATCCGAATATCGAGGAGGCGCGCGCCGCCGCCGGCAACATCGTGAGGGACGGGATGCGGGCCGCGGAAATCATCACCCGGATCCGCCGGCTCTTCAAGAAGGACACCTCGCTGCGGGAGCTGGTCGATGTCAACGAGGTCATCCGGGAGATGATCGGCATCCTGCGAAACGAGGCGACGAGATACGCGATATCGATCAGGACGGAGCTCGCGGCGGATCTCCCGCCGGTCATGGGCGACCGCGTGCAGCTGCAGCAGGTGGTGATGAACCTGATGCTCAACAGCATCGATGCGATGAAGGCGATGGACGGCCGGCGCGACCTCGACATCCGGTCCGGGCGAACGGATGACGAGGCCGTCATGGTTTCCGTCAGGGACACCGGCGTTGGATTGCCTCCGCAGCCCGCGGACCGGATCTTCGATGCGTTCTTCACCACCAAGCCGGATGGTACCGGCATGGGGCTGTCGATCAGCCGGGCCATCATTGCCGCCCATGGGGGCCGCTTGTGGGCGGCCGCCAATGCGCCCTGCGGCGCCGTATTTCACCTCACGGTGCCCGTGGAAGCGGAGGCACTCGAATGACGTCTCGCTCCCGCGCCATTTATCTTGGTTAATGATACCGCTGCAGTTGCGAACGGCAGCGACCTTTGCTCGCGACAGACCGGGGATACTTACACCAAGGTACAATATCGAGCGCCCACTCTTTGTCCGATCCTCCCTGTTCAATGTGACGGGCGCGGCGCCTCCGGGCTGCGCCAGGCCGGGTCTCAGCAGTAGCCGGCACAGGAAGGTTGGATTTTGCCGAACAAGCCCCTGATCTCGATCGTCGACGACGATGAATCGCTTCGCAAGGCAACAAAGGGGTTGATGAGGGCGCTGGGATTCCTGGCAGAGACCTTCGAGAGCGCAGAGGATTTTCTGAAGTTCGATCGCCTGCGCAGTACGGACTGCCTGATTGCGGACGTGCAGATGCCTGGCATGAGCGGGCTGGAGCTGCATCGTCGCCTGGTCGCGGCCGGGGAACCGATTCCGACCATTTTGATTACCGCCTATCCCGACGACAGCATGAGGGCGCGCGCCCTCGAGGCCGGCGTCATCTGCTATCTGGCCAAGCCCTTCAGCAAGGATCGGCTGATGATCTGCATCAACGCCGCCCTCGGCCGCGCGCAGGGGGAAGAAGACAAGCCGAACAATCTGAACTGACACCGGCGTCGATCGTTCGAGCCGGGAACGGGAGAGAGCGTCTCGAGCGACGGCGACATCCCGGCAGAGCGGCGTCCGCTCCGTGGCCGCGTCTGATTCCGTGGGGGCCAGCGCTGGACCCGGGCGCGCGAGCTTGCCAGACTGTCATCGTTCCGGTCGTGAACGAGGAGCGAAACGCAGCCGTGGCAGAGCGAAGAGTTGAGCCGGCGTTCGAGAGGCCCCGGGAGTTGCCGAAGGGACGAGCAGGGAGCGCCGCATGACGGTGCCACGGGGCGTCGTTTTCGTCATCGACGACGATCTGGCCACGCGTGAATCCCTTCAGGGCCTCTTGCGCTCCGTTGGCCTGGAAGTGCATGCGTTCAGTTCGGCCAAGGAGTTTCTGCAAGTCAAGATTGCGGACATGCCCGGTTGCCTCATCCTCGACGTCAGGCTGCCCGGCAAGAGCGGATTGGATCTTCAGCAGGAGCTGGCCCTCTCGGACATCCATCTGCCGATCATTTTCATCACAGGGTATGGCGATATTCCCATGACCGTGCGGGCGATGAAGGCCGGTGCCGTCGAGTTTCTGGCAAAGCCCTTCCGCGGCCAGGACCTGCTGGACGCGGTCTGGCTCGCCCTCGAGAAGAGCCGGGCCTGGCGGCAGGAGAGGACGGCGGTCGCCGGTGTGCGAGAACGCTACGAGTCCCTGACCGCGCGTGAGCGCGAGGTCATGGCCCTTGTCGTCAAGGGCCAGCTGAACAAGCAGGTCGCCGCCGAGCTCAAGGTTGGCGAGGTGACGGTGAAGGTTCATCGCGGCCACGTCATGCGCAAGATGGGCGTCAGGTCGCTGGCGGAACTGGTGCGTGTTGCCGACAAGCTGGGCCTGTTCGAGCCCAAGGCCTGAGCGGCCCGGTTTCCGGGATCCTCCCCAGCGATCGAGCGTCGGACGGTTCGGATGCCACGATCCGTGGCTGCTCCAGCCTCCCAATAACTAATTGTAAAGTCTTGATATTATGAGGGCCACGATCGGCCCGGGAGATGCCTCGCTTGATTTAGGTGCATATACCCTTATATAAGCGCATGTACGCTTAATTGATGTGGAGAGGCAGCATGTTGTCATCCGAAGGCTTCCCGAGAGCCGATCTCTGCCATTGCCTGGCGCTGCGCCAGGCCGCCCGCCATGTGACCCAGTTTTACGACCGGTTCCTGGTGCCGACGGGCCTGCGCACCAGCCAGTTCGGGATCCTCGCGAGGCTGCGCCGGATCGGGCCGATGACGATCAATACGCTGGCGAAGGAGCTGGTGCTGGATCGGACCACGCTCGGCCGCAACATCCTGCCGCTCGAGCGCGAAGGCCTGATCGAGATCAAGCCGAGCCGGACCGACCGGCGCAGCAAGGAGCTGCATCTGACGGACGCCGGTCTCGAGCGGCTGCGCGCGGCGGCGAAGGGATGGCTCGAGGCGCAGACGCAATTCGAGGCCGCCTTCGGCGGCGAGCGGAGTGCCGAGCTGCGCGCCAATCTTCGTTCGATCAGCGCCCGCGATCTCGGCGTCGCCGACGCCGGCGAAGTGGATATCTGATTCCCCGTTTGAACGTTTGACCGCCCCCCGCGGAGACCCGTCATGAACGCCGTCGTTCTGGACCGGACCCTGGTTTCCCTCCCGCCCAAGGGCGCGCTCAAGAGGCGCCTCAAGCGGATTCTGCCGATCGGTCTCGGCTTCGCGATCGCGGTCGGTGCCGCCTGGTATGGCTATGACTGGTGGAGCGCGGGGCGGTTCATCGAGAGCACCGACGATGCCTATGTCGGCGGCGACGTGACCGTGATCTCGCCCAAGGTCTCGGGCCTGATCGCCCAGGTCGCCGTCACCGACAACCAGACCGTCCATGCGGGCGATCTGCTGGTCAAGCTCGACGACCGCGATTATCGGGCGGCGCTCGCCAAGGCGGTGGCCGCGGTTGCGGCCGAGCAGGCGACGCTCGCCAATCTCGACGCGACGCGCCGGCTGCAGGAGGCGGTGATCGCGCAGACTCAGGCCGACATCGCGGCGACCGACGCCGAGACCGCGCGGGCCCGCGACGATCAGAGCCGCTACCAGAAGCTCCTGGCGACCGCCGACGCCTCGACCCAGCGCTTCCAGCAGGCCGATGCGACCTACAAGGCCGCGACCGCCAACGGGCAGAAGGCGCGCGCGGCCCTCGATGCCGCCCAGCGCCAGCTCGACGTCATCGGCACCCAGAAGCAGCAGGCCCAGGCAGCCCTGGCGCAGGCCGTGGCCGAGCGGGACCTGGCGCGGCTCGATGTCGGCTATACCGAATTGCGGGCGCCCATCGACGGCGTGATCGGCAACCGCGCGGCGCGCGACGGCGCCTATGCCACGATCGGCGCGCGGCTGCTGGCGGTGGTGCCGGCGCACGGTCTTTGGGTCGACGCCAATTTCAAGGAGAGCCAGCTCGCCCGGATGGCGCCGGGGCAGGGGGCCACGGTCGAGGCCGACGTGCTGCCGGGCCGCCAGTTCCATGGCCATGTGGCGAGCTTGGCGCCGGCCACGGGCGCCTTGTTCAGCGTGCTGCCGCCGGAGAACGCCACCGGCAATTTCACCAAGATCGTGCAGCGGGTGCCGGTGCGCATCCTGCTCGACGGCGACGCCTCCGAGCTGGGGCTGCTGCGTCCCGGCCTCTCGGTCACGGTCTCGGTCGATCTGCGGCCAGACGGCGGAGAGCCCAAGTGAGCGCCGTCGCGTCGAGGGCGGCGGGTGGATTCTTCACCGATCCGGCCCAGCTCTCGATGCCGGCGAAGGTCTTCGCCTTCGCCACCATGTGCGTCGGCTTCTTCATCGCGCTCCTCGACATCCAGATCGTCTCGGCCTCGCTCGCCGACATCGGCGGCGGCCTCTCCGCCAGCCCCGACGAGGTCTCCTGGGTCCAGATCAGCTATCTGATCGCCGAGATCATCGTCATTCCGCTCTCGGGATGGCTGTCGCGGGTGATGTCGACCCGCTGGCTGTTCTGCGTCTCGGCCGTCGGTTTCACGCTCACCAGCCTGCTCTGCGGCTGGGCCTGGAACATCCAGAGCATGATCGTCTTCCGTGCGCTGCAGGGCTTCCTCGGCGGCTCGATGATCCCGACCGTCTTCACCACCGCCTTCATCTTCTTCGCCGGCCATCAGCGTGTGATCGCCGCGGCCACCGTGGGCGCTCTCGCCTCGCTGGCGCCGACCCTGGGTCCGACTGTCGGCGGCTGGATCACCGACAGCTATTCCTGGCACTGGCTCTTCTTCGTCAATCTGGTGCCGGGAATCTTCGTGGCGGTGATGGTGCCGATCCTGGTGCGGATCGACCGGCCCGACTGGTCGCTGCTGCGCGGCGCCGATTATCTCGGCATGGCGCTGATGGCGATCTTTCTCGGCTGCGTCGCCTATGCGCTGGAGGAAGGCCCGCGCTGGAACTGGCTCGAGGACGACACCATTCGTATCACGACCTGGACCGCGGCGATCTCCGGCCTGCTCTTTGTCTGGCGCAGTTTCGCCTTCGCCAATCCCATCGTCGATCTGCGCGCGCTCAAGAGCCGCAATTTCGCGCTGGGCTGCTTCTTCTCCTTCGTCACCGGCGTCGGCATCTTCGCGACCATCTATCTGACGCCGATCTTCCTGGCCCATGTCCGGGGATTGAGCGCCCTTCAGATCGGGCTCGCCATCTTCTCGACCGGCGTGTTCCAGATCCTCGGGATCCCGATCTACACCTTCTGCGCCCGGCGCATCGACCTGCGCTGGCTCATGATGTTCGGCCTCGGCTGTTTCGCCATCAGCATGTGGAACTTCACGCCCATCACCCATGACTGGGGCTGGCGGGAGCTGCTGCTGCCGCAGGCCTTCCGCGGCTTCGCCCAGCAGTTCGCCGTGGCGCCCACCGTGACCCTGACCCTGGGCGCCCTGGCCCCCAACCGGCTCAAGCTCGCCTCGGGCCTCTTCAACCTGATGCGCAATCTGGGCGGGGCCATCGGCATCGCGGCCTGCGCCACCATCCTCAACGACCGCACCAACCTGCATTTCTTGCGGCTGGCGGATCATCTGAACGCGACCAACACCGCGCTGACCGAGTTGATGACGCGTGTCGGGACGATCTACAGCGACGCGATGGGCGGCGACGCAATTGCCGGTCAGACCGCGGCCTTCAAGCAGCTCTGGGCCCTCACCTGGCGCGAGGCGCAGGTACAGACCTTCTCCGATGCGTTCTGGATCATCTTCGTCTGCTTCGTCATCGCGACCGCGATGGTGCCGCTGATGCGGAAAGTGGCTCCCCCGAAGGCGCCGACCGCCGACGCGCATTGAGCGGTTGCGGTGGTCCCGCGGCTCGCGCCACCGCCGACAGTCGGCATCGTCGCCGCGCTCTTTTCGCGGACAGCGCCAAAGAGCCCCATCACGCCGTCTGAACTTGGCGTGATCGGCTTGCAGGGGGACCTCGCCATGCTCATTTCGTGGCGGCGGAGTGCTAGTCTCCGTGCAGACGAGCTCGGGAGGATCCGTCATGAAACATGTCCTGAAGATCGCCGGCGGTTGCGCCGTGCTGTTGCTCGGCCTGGCGACCGCCCTGCCTTTCACCCATGCGACGGCCGGCGTGCCGATTCCCGATCCCGCGGTCGATGCACCGCTGGCGTCCTCGCCGGCGGCTGCTTCTGGGGCATGCAGCTCGTGTTCGAGCATCTCAAGGGCGTCGAGCATGTCACCGCCGGCTATTCCGGCGGCGAGGCCTCGACCGCGGAATATGAGGTGGTGAGCTCGGGGACCACGGGCCATGCGGAATTGGTGCAGATCGAGTTCGATCCCTCGAAGGTCACCTATGGCGAGATCCTCAAGGTCTATTTCTCGGTGGCCCACAATCCGACCGAGCTCGACCGGCAGGGGCCCGACGACGGCACCCAGTACCGCTCCTCGATCTTCTATGCCGATGCCGACCAGCAGAAGATCGCCGAGGCCTATATCGCCCAGTTGAACGCGGCCGGAAACTATCCGTCGCCGATCGTGACCAAGGTGGTGCCGCTCAAGGCCTTCTACCCGGCCGAGGAATATCACCAGGATTACGCGGTGCATAACCCCTACAGCCCCTACATCATGATCAACGACGCGCCCAAGCTCGACGACTTCAAGGTCGAGCTGCCGGCGCTCTATGTCGAGAAGTGATCTGGCAGGCTATCGGCCCAGATCAAGATCGGCAGGTCGGCGCGGTCGAGGCGCTCGATCTCGGCGGCGACCAGGCTGCGGGCGCCCCTTCACACTCCGAGGTCGCACGTCGCCAAGGCATCGACGGACCGCGTAGCACCAAAGCCATCTGCGGCGGCCATTGACTCAAGTCAATGGCTTGAGAGTGTCTCTGCGATGATACTGTCGGCGGGCTTTGTAAGGATTCCTTTCACCTCGGGGGAATCCGCAGGGCGCCCTTAGGCTATTTTTGAGGAGCCCATTGCATGAGTGTGATCGTCGTGGTGCGAGCGAGCGACGGACGTTCAACCTGGGTCGGCAGTGACACCCTGATATGCGGTGGCAATCTCAAACAGGATTATGGACCCAAATGGGTCGTGCACGTGCCATGGGCGATAGGCGTGGCGGGGCATTTGAGGACAGTGAACCTTATCGAGCAGAACATTGAAGGGCTCACGGGAAGCCTGAAGGGCGCCTATGATTTTGCGTTGCGAGCGCGCGAGATCATGAAATCCGACGGCTATCAGGGCGAGCCGGACGAACGCGGTCCAGTCGCGCTCGGTGGGACGCTCATTCTCGCCAATTCGGCGGGCGCATGGGTGATCGGGGCGGATTTTTCGATCACAACGGTCTCCCCAGGGACAGCGTGGGCGGAAGGAAGCGGCCGAGAGATTGCGCTGGGCGCCATCCATGCGCTGCAGTCGCTGGAGACCGTCTTCGCGCCGGACGACGTTCTCCGGCGTGCGATCGATGCGGCCATGGCGCTCGACATCAACTGCGGCGGTCATCCTTGGATCCACGAGGTCGCCTGAGCATGCGACGGCGATCCGGTCTCGAGCCGTACGCGATGTCCTCCGGTGCCAACGTTGCGATCCATGTTCACGTTGCCCCGTCGATCTGGTGTTGCTATGCCTCGCCGGATGTTGCTCCAACTTGCGGCACCGGGTATGTGGGCAATGGTCACGAAACCTGCACAGTCGCGCACCCTTTCAAGAGAGCCGCACCCGATCCCGCGTGAAGCGCCGGGCCGTCGTGGCGATCTGGTGACGATCTGCCTGGCGGGCGATGTCATGACCGGCCGTGGCATCGATCAAATTCTTCCTCATCCCGGCAACCCCACTCTCTTCGAGCCCTATGCCGATTGCGCGGGCGACTATGTGGCGCTGGCGGAAGCGGCCCATGGCCCGATCCCGAAGCCGGTGGATTTTGCCTATGTCTGGGGCGATGCGCGGACCGAGCTGGAACGGCGGCAGCCGCAGTTCAGGCTGGTCAACCTCGAAACAGCAGTGACGGCGAGCGCCGAGCCCATGCTCAAGGGCATCAACTACAAGATGAATCCGGCCAACATGCCCGTCCTCAGCGCCGCCGGGATCGAGGTCTGCGCGCTCGCCAACAATCATGTGCTCGATTGGGGAACATCGGGCCTGATCGACACATTGGAGAACCTGCACGCGGCTGGGATCCGCACGGCCGGCGCCGGACGCAACCGCGAAGAGGCCGGCGCGCCGGCGATTTGTCCGATCCCGGGCGGCGGACGTCTGCTCGTCTTCGCCTTCGGATCCCCGACCAGCGGCATTCCGCGCAATTGGGCGGCGGCCGCAAACCGACCCGGCGTCAATCTGTTGCCCGACCTGTCCCCACGAACCTTGAGCGCCGTCGCGAAACAACTGCGGACGAAGCAGCGGCCGGGCGACATCGTGGTGGCGTCGGTCCATTGGGGCGGTAATTGGGGTTACGAGATTGGAGCTGAGGAGACCGACTTCGCACACGGGCTGGTCGAGGAGGCCGGGGTCGATCTGGTGCATGGCCATTCCTCGCATCACGTCAAGGCGATCGAGGTCTATCGCGACCGGCTGATCCTCTATGGCTGCGGAGACTTCCTCGACGATTACGAAGGGATCGTGGGCGAGGAGGGCTATCGCGACGATCTGGTGCTGCTCTATTTCGCGAGCGTCAGGCCCTCCGACGGCGCGCTGGCCGGACTCGCGATGGTGCCCTTCCAAATCCGCAAGTTCCGTCTCAATCGCGCTTCGCCTGGCGACGCCTCCTGGCTGCGCGATGTCCTGACAAGGGAAGGCCGGAAGTTCGGAACGGCTGCGGAGGCAGAGCCAGATGGCGCCTTGAGCTTGCGTTGGCGCTGACGAGGACCATGGGATTCGACTTGCGGTCCCCCTCGGGCGGCCCCCTGGCCCAGAGGGCCGGCCGATCGCCGTCGCCGTTCCTCGATCGGCCCCGCGCGCCCTTAATCTGGATCAATTCCCTGGCCCGCCGTTTCGGCTAGTTATACTTGACTTGCAAGGCTTGAGGCTGGCTATGAGTGCCGTCAGCCGTCAGCCGTCAGCCGTCAGCCGTCAGCCGTTAGCCGTCGCGGCTCGTCCGAACCTGGCGCGGCGATGTTCTAGACGAGGAAACGAGACCTCAAGCTCGGTGCGAGAAGGAGGGAGCTGCGATGGAAGCGCACCAGATCTGCGATGCCATTCACAAACGGCACTGCGTCCGGTTTCGATACCGCGGCGGGATTCGGACTGTCGAACCTTATGCCTATGGCGTCGGCGATGGCGGTAAGCCGCTGCTCCGCGCCTACCAAGTGTCTGGTTACAGCCAGTCGCGCGAACAGGGCTGGAAGCTGTTCCATGTCGATGAGATCAGTGGTTTCACAGTCCTGGATGACAGTTTCGAAGCCCCGCGCGCCGGCTACATGCGCAACGATCCGACCATGACCAAGATCTATTGCGAGCTCTGACAGCGGAGACCTGCAGCGCGGTGTCGATGAGCATAAAGGTCGCCGCCAAGCTTCCGTCAGCCCGCCGAAGGGCTGCACCGGACTCAGCTTGGCGGGAACCCCTTACCGCTTCTCAATGAGGCCAGGGCGACGCGGCTTCCAGAACCGCGCCGGCGAGATCATGTGAATAGCGCGCCAGGTCATCGACCGAAAGAAGGCCAACCATGGCATCCTTATGGTTCATGACCGTCAACCGCCGAACGCGCTTTTGCTCCATGATACGGGCCGCTTCGGTGCAATCTTGATCCTCGAAGCAAGACGCGGTGTTGCGGGACATGATGTCTCGCGCGGTCGCGGTTGCCGGATCGTGGCCACCGGCAACGGTGCGACAGCAGATATCCCGGTCCGTCAAGACGCCAATGAGCTTCCCGTTTTCCCAGACGGCGAGCAGTCCGATGCCCGTCTGGTCCATCTTGCGCGCGCATTCCCGAACCGTGGTGTCTGGCGCGATCGTCTCGATCTTGGTCGACATCGCTTCCTTGACAAGCATGGATTTGCCTCCTCTGTCAGGATTGACGCTGCTGCCAGCACCATTGGTGTAACCGATCCGCCAATCCCCATCAGAATTGGGCGAACCCAGGAAAGCTGCATTGACACAGATCAGAACGGAGCTTCGATGCCGGGGGCGGTCGTTCCGGCTGTGATGTGACAAGGCTGTTGACCCAGGTTAAGGTGAGCCGCTCATGTGACTCCCTGATCGCTGCCGAGGGTCGTGCAGGGGTGATGAGTAATGGGATGTCCATGGCAGGCCTCGATGCGAGGATCTCGGCATGCCGATAGCGCCAGCGGCTTCTCAGGGCCTCGATGGCGAGCTTGCCGCCAAGGTCCGTTTCCTCCTCCAGCCGGCAAGCTATCCGGAGCCGACGCAGGAGGTAAGAGCGATCGAAACCCATATGTCCTGGGTCTTCCTGACGGATCGTTTTGCGTACAAATTGAAAAAGCCGGTGCGATTTCCGTTCCTGAATTTTTCGACGGTCGAGCTGCGCAAGCATTTCTGCGAGGAGGAGATCCGGCTGAACCGGCGCCTGGCGCCGCGCGTGTATATCGGGACATTGCCGCTGACCGCTGCAGAAGGCGGCGCCCTGTCGATCGCCGGGACGGGCCACGCGATCGACTGGCTCGTCAAGATGCACCGGGTGAACGCCGAGCGGATGCTCGACTATGCCATCCTGCATGGCACGGCCACGAGCGAAGACATCGATCGCCTGGCATGGCGGCTCGCCGCGTTCTATCGCGCCGCCCCGCCGGTAGAAATCACGCCACTGGAATACCGGCAGCGATTTGAGGCCGACGTGACGGGGAACGTGGAGGAGCTGAGGAAGTTCCAGGGCGTCCTGGATCCGGATGCCGTCGAGCGGATCCATTCGCGGCAGTTCGCCGTTCTCCGCGATGCATCTTGGCTCTTCGATCGGCGGGTTGCCGAGCGCCGCATCATCGAGGCGCATGGCGATTTGCGGCCCGAGCATGTGCTGCTCGAGGCCGACCCTCAGATCATCGATTGCCTGGAGTTCAAATTCGAGTATCGCGTGCTCGATCCGGTCGACGAGCTCGCATTTCTTGGCGTCGAATGCGAGATGCTGGGAGCAGGCGATGTCGGCGTCACGGTTCTCGATCGCTATCGTCAATGTGCAAGCGACGACCCGCCGTCGCGTTTGATCGACTTCTACCGGTGCTACCGCGCCTGCCTTCGGTCGAAGATCTCGATCTGGCACATCCGGGAGGCGACAGTGCGGGATCCCGCCCGCTGGCCCGCTCTGGCCAAGCGCTACCTGGCCCTTGCCGACCGCTACGCCGGGAAGCTCTTGTCAGGCTCCTGATCGCATCTCACGGCGAGGACAGGACGGGGCCTAGCCCTCCATCAGGCTTACGAGCGATCCGCCGCTGTGGATGCGCCGGATCGCATCCGCCACAAAGGGCGTCGTGTCCAGCAGGGTTACTTTGGAGCCGACGGCCTCAGGGGGGAGCCGGAAGGGGGGAACCGTGTCGGCCACGACGATCCGCTCCAGCGTCTCTTCGCTTAAAAGGGCTTCAGCCTTGCCCATGAACAACCCATGGGTGGCCGCGGCAAGAACGCGCCGCGCGCCGTTCTCACGGCAGGCCCGCGCCGCGCGCACGATCGTGCCGCCCGTGCTGATCAGATCGTCGAAAATGATCGCGGTCCGATCTTTCACCTCGCCCACAAGCGCGCTACCCCGGACAACGCCGCCCGCACGGTACTTCTCGACGAACGCGCTCGCGACGGGCCGGCCGATGCGCCGGCTGAGCTGAGCCTGAAAGCGCTCCGCGCGCTTGACACCCCCGGGGTCCGGGGACACGACCGTGATGTCGCTGTCGGCGAGGGCACCTGCAAAGTGCTGCACGAAGAGACCGGTCGCCTCCAGATGATCGGTACGGCAGCGAAAGGCGTTCTGGTACGCCATCAGATTATGCACATCGACGGTCACCACCCGATCGGTGCCGACCGCCTCGAAGAGGGCTGCGACATAGCGTGTCGTGACGGGATCGCGAGGTTGCGTTTTCCTGTCCTTCCGGGCGTAACAGAGATAGGGGATCACCGCCGTTACGCTGGCCGCCGATGCGTCCTTCAAGGCGCCGATGAAGAACAGCAGGCGGCACAGCTTGTCGTTCACGCTCTCTCTCGTATCGCTGTAAAGCGACTGAACCACGAACGCGTCCTTGTTGCGGAGGTTGGCAAGCGATCGCGCCTTATGCTCGCCATCCTCGAATTCTCGCTCTTCGTGGCGTTCGAGCGGCTGCCCGAGGTTCCGGGCCACCCGCTCGCCATAGTCGTGCGAGGCATTCAATGCAAAGAGCACGAGTTCCGCATTGACCATCACGGTTCTCCGAAATGCATGAGCCGCCGGCGCACCAGCCCACGTCGTCGGGGCAGGAAATCAAGCTGTTGCAGCGGGCCCACCTTACTCGCTCGTTGGAATCGTCGGCCATAGCTGGCGCAATTCCGGCGAAAGGATCTTGACCAGCTTGTTGAACTCGCCGGGATCCAACCGCTGCCGCAACGCGATGAACGTGGCCCGTGCCGCCCGCTCCGGATCGATCGTCGATCCCTTGGGCAACTGACGGCGCACATGCTCGATAAAGCCCTCGAGATGCCTCTCTTTGGTCGGTGTCCCTGCCATATGCCAGCCTTCGTAATAAGCGCCACGGACAAGCAAGGGCAGCTGCGCCCCGAGATGCGTGCAGTTCTCCGGCCCGATCCGGTCGCGTAATGCATGCAAGGCCGCCTTGATCGCCGTATAGGCGCTCTCGCGGTCTTCCATCTCCAGCTCGTGCGCGACGATCTTCAGCCAGGCATTCGTCTCTTGAAGCGTCTTGTCGAAAACGGCTAGGCCGGTGGCGCTCATCGGAGCCTCCTCACAGACATGCGGAAAATCGATCAGGTCCCTCTATTTGCCCCTGACTCAGCCCGCTCATCCATGACCTGGGTCAATCGAAACCGGTCGTGATGCCCGCCCTGATCGGCGGCGGCAGATGCAGGCCAGCCTCAGGCCGGCGGACCATGGGACCGGCCCGAGACGGCGCGCCGGGCGCGGGGGCATCCGCGCCGGAGAGCTCCCGGGGACGCCGGCGGCTGTTGATCTTGGTCAAAGACAGGAGCGGTCTCTCCCGGCGAATATCGGGCGTCGAATTCGACGATGACGAACGTTCGCCTGTCGGCAAAACTCTGAGGAGGCGCGGATCGATCGTCGGCCTCGCCCAAGCTCATGCAAGCGAAGGACGGACATCATGTTCAAGCGCATCGTTGTCGGTCTCGACGGCTCGGATCATGCCCGGAAGGCGCTGGAAATCGCGGCGGAGATGGCGAGCATTTACCGATCGAGTCTCGTGCTCGTTCGCGCTTTGAGCGATGCGCCTTTGACCGATGCCGAACGCGAACTTGCCGAAACCGAATACGGCGTGAGGGGGCTCGAGGGCGAACCGCCGACGACGGCGGTCGCGAATGCCGGGGCGGATCCGCGACTGGGATTCCCCGTCGCTGAAAACCAGCCCTCGCCGGGATCGGTCAGGGTGCGAACCAAGATCGCCCAGTCCCAGCTCGAAGATACACGCCGGGACATACTGCAGCGGGGCATCGAGAGCGTCGAGATCAGCATCGAAACCGGCGATCCGGCTGACGTCATCCTGCATGTGGCGAAAGCCTGGGATGCCGATTTGATCGTCATTGGCAGCCGCGGCCTCAGCGATTTGCAGGGGCTGGTGTTCGGCAGCACCTCGCACAAGGTGGCGCATCGCGCGGGGTGCACCTGCTTGACGGTCTCCTGATCGGGGAAGGGCGGCACCCTCGGGACCGGAGCCGTCGCGCGCCACCTGCCACCGGCACGGGATCCAGGCGCCGTAGATATTGAGCCCATGGCCCTGCGGCGTGATCCGCTTGTCATCATCGCGGATCTTCCCGACCCGCCCCAGCCGGTGCAGCACCACTCGCAATATCCATGGAGTTGCGCCGGCGGACGGTTCGTCAATCAAGCGGCAGGGGAGGAGTCGGCTTGGCGTCGAGGAGGCCTGCGAGGCCGGCGGATTCGAGGAATCCATTCCGCCTGCGTCCTTCCGCCGGGTGCGGTTATGCTGTGGTAAATCCGTGATGCACCCTCCGACCGACGGCCACAGGCTGGGGCCGGACCACCCGCCGGGGGTATTGCGCGGGTCCGCGGGGCCCGCTTTCCTGCCTCAATAATTGACCGACCCTCCGCAGCTGCAACCCACAGGCAATGCGACTCATGACCCAGACCCGGCTGATGCAAGCTTTCCCACCCGACGCCGACCATCAGGTGACGCTGGCCAACTGGCGGCTGCCGCCCTTCAGCCGCTGGGCCTTCCACCATGTGCGCGAGGTGCTGCCCACGGCCAACATCGCGCGCGGTGGGGCTGGCGCCGCCCTGAGGCGCTCCGAGCGCAAGATCGCGCAGGTGGCGTTCCAGGGAGCGGACGGCAAGGAATGGAACATCGGCCGGCTGCTGTCCGAGACCTTCACCGACGGCTTCATCCTGCTGCAGCGCGGCCGGGTGCTGGCCGAGTGGTACGATGCCGGCCAGACGCCGCAATCGCCGCACATCGTCTTCTCCGTCAGCAAATCGATCTCCGGCACACTGGCCGGCATCCTGGTGGACCGCGGCCAGCTCGATCCCGACGCGCCGGTGACGCGCTACATCCCGGAGGCGGCCGGATCGGCCTATGGCGACGGTACGGTGCGCCATGTGCTCGACATGACGGTCTCGATCGATTTCGAGGAGAACTATCTCGATCCCCATGGCGTGTTCGGACGCTATCGGCTCGCGACCGGCTGGAACCCGCTGCCCGAGGGCACCAAGCCGACCGACCTGCGCGGCTTCCTGGTGACGCTGAAGCGCGCGCCGCGCGCCCATGGCAGCCTGTTCCATTATGTGTCGCCCAACTCCGATCTGCTGGGCTGGATCCTGGAGCGCGCCTCGGGCGTGAGTTACGCGCAGCTCCTGAGCGACGCGATCTGGAAGCCGATGGGCGCCGAGCAGGACGCCTATATCACGGTCGACCGCCTGGGCGCGCCGCGCTCGGCCGGCGGCATCTGCGTGACCCTGCGCGACCTGGCGCGCTTCGGCGAGATGATGCGGCTGCGCGGGCTCGTCGACGGCAGGCAGGTGGTGCCGGGCGGCTGGGTCGACGACATCACGCAAGCCGGCGATCCCAAGCCCTGGCAGATTTCGGAGGCTGGCAAGCTGTTCGCGCCCGAGGGCCGCTATCGCAGCAAATGGTACATCATGGGCTACCCCTCCGGCGCCTATTGCGCGGTCGGCATCCATGGCCAGTGGATCTATGTCGATCCGGCGGCCGACATGGTGATCGCGAAGCAGTCTTCGCAGCCGCTGCCGGTCGACGTGCCGATGGACACGCTGCTGCTGGCGGGCTTCGACGCGCTGGGCCGCTGGCTCGAGAAGACGGCATGAGCCAAGGCCGGCGAACGGGGTGTGATGCAAGCCGTTCTCAATCTCGTTTGCGGGTCAATGCCTGTGCCGTTCCGCCGCCGGACAGGGTGTTGATTTTCCAGCCGGTCGTCTTTACTTTCCCGCCATCCATTGGGGAGTAGCCGTCTCCGGCCTTCATCGGAGAGTTCGCGTCAACACACTTGGTCGCTCGTTTCGGCGGGCCGCCATGGCGCGAATGGCGAAGCGGGGGATCGAAACCTCGTTCGACTGGCGAGACCTTTGGCATCGATTCCTTTCACCCGGGCCGGGCGAGGGGCATCGGCGCCATCGGTCCTGACAACTCGCCTGGCCCCCGGTTGCCGTCTCATGGAAGCCCTGCTCGTCTCGACCGGCGTCGTCGCCATCTCGGAGATCGGCGACAAGACCCAGCTCCTGGCGCTGTTGCTCGCGACCCGTTTCCGCCGCCCCGTGCCGATCATTCTCGGTATTTTCGTCGCGACCGTGCTGAACCATGCGGTCGCGGCCCTGGCCGGCAGCTGGGTGGCCGCCACGGTCGATCCCGACTGGCTGCGCTGGGGCATCGCCATCCTCTTCCTCGCCATGGCGGGCTGGGCCCTCATTCCCGACAAGCTCGACGAGGGCGAGGTCAAGAGCTTCGGCGCCCACAGCGCCTTCCTCGCCACGACCATCGCCTTCTTCCTGGCCGAGATGGGCGACAAGACCCAGATCGCCACGGCGGCGCTCGCCGCGCGCTTCGAGACCGTGATCCCGGTCGTCATCGGCACGACCGCCGGCATGATGCTGGCCGACGTGCCGGCCGTCCTCTGCGGCCATGCCTTCGCCGATAAGATCGATCCGCGCTGGGTCCGCTATGCGGCGGCCGCGATCTTCGCGGCGCTGGGCGTGACCATGCTGGTCGGGAAGACTCTGATGACGTGAGGCGGCAGCGCCCTCAGCGCTTCGGTTTGTCGGCCGCGCGCCAGGGCGTCATCCGGTCCTCGATCTGCTTCAGCTTCGGCTCGCGTCCGCCATAGTCCTCGAGCGCGATGAACTGCGCGACCTCGGTCCCGCCCTTGGTCAGGGGAAAGATTCCGAACTCGTAGCGGAACGCGTCGCCATGGAGCGTGGGCACCATCGCGTCGCCATAGACCGGGATCCGTTCGCTCCAGGCCTGCCGGTAGTAATCCAGCCAGCGATCTTCGTCGTCGGCCGCCACGAGCTCGTCGAGATAGCGGCCGGTCAGATTCATGCCCGAGGCGGCCGCGATCCGGCTGCCGATCAGCCGGTAGCGCACGCGGAAGGGCGGATCGCTCACCTCGGCGATCAGGATATTGGGCAGAAGGCTCTTGATCTCCGCCGGGTCGATTCGAGCTCGGTCCGGCAGGGCCGCACCGCCACGCTTGGACAGCCAGTAGTCATGGAGCTGCCTTATCATCGGCGAGGTCGTCCGGCCGATGTCGGTCCAACTGGCCATGCGGGCCGAACCCACCCTGGTGCTGCGGGCGGCGGCGCGATTGCCGCCAACTCGACGTCGCTTTCCACCTTACATCCCGGATCGGACCTGGTCATCCGGATGAAGAGGGCCGGAAGGCGTCAGCTCTTGGCGCCCCAAGGCTTGAGATTGTCCTCGATCTGCCGGGTGCGCGGCTCGCGGCCGCCATAATCCTCGATGGCTATGAACTGGCGCACGGCCTCGGCCCCGAGGGTCAGGGGAAAGATGCCGAACTCGTAGCGGAACTGATCGCCCTGGATCGTCGGCACCACCACGGCGCCGAAAATCGGAATACGCCGATCGCGGGCCTCGCGATAGTCCTCATGCCAGCGATTCTCGAAATCGGTCGACAGCAATTCGTCGAGATAGCGGCCGGTGAAATCGATGCCCGTCACCTGCGTGACGCGGCCGCCCACCAGGCGGTAGCGGATGCGGAAAGGCGGCTCGCTCCATTCGCTGAGCAGGATGTTGGGCAACAGCAGCTTGATCTCGGCGGGGTCGATATCGGCGCGGTCGGGAACGTCGCGGCCGCGGCGCTTGGACTGCCAATAGTCGTGCAGCTTGCGCACCAGGACGGCCTGGGTCTTCTCGATCTCGCGCCAACTCGGCATGGAGCGCGTCGCTTCCTTCCCCGGTGCTCGCCGTCAGGCAGGCTTGTTCAGGGCAAGCCTAACAGATCGGCGGCGCGCCGTCCGAATCGCCAAAGAGATCGGTCGACCGACCCGAAAGGTTAGCCCGGCTGGCTCGCCACCATGCTCGGGCGCCTGGCGAAGTCGCGCGACCAGCGGTCGAGGTTGGGGCAGCGCTTGCGCCAGCCGTCATTGTAGCGGAAGTCGGTATAGGCGAGCGCGCAGGCGGTCACGATCTGATCCATGGCCAGGGTCCTGGCCGCGATCTTGTCGATCAGCGTTTCCAGATGATCGATCGACCGGTCGATGCGGGCTTCCTGCTTCCGGATGAAGCCGGGGCTCTTCTCGCCCTCGGGACGGACGATCTCCATGCGCCGCTGCAGGCCCGCTTCCATGATGCCGATGGCGAGCGAGATGCGGGTTTCCAGATCCCAGTAATCGGCCTTGGGATAGAGCGTCTCGCGGCCGGAGATGCTGTCGAAATAGCGGCAGATGATGCGGCTGTCGGCGATCGCGCGGCCGTCGGCGAGCTCGAGCGTCGGGATCTGGCGCAGCGGGTTCTTCTTGTCCAGGAACTCGGCCGTATAGACGTCGATCGCCTTCTCCTCGACCGGCAGGGCCAGCTCCAGCATCGTCACCTTCACGGTGCGGCCGAACGGGCTGGTCGGGCCGTTATAGAGAATCATGCTCATGGGGGTTCTTCCGGGAATGCTTTGAATTCTTTCCCCTCCCCCGGAACGGGGGAGGGTCGGGGAGGGGGCTGCTCGGTCGGCGGTACCGATGGATGAAGCAAGGCTCGCACGCCCTGCATCTTCGATCGCGTCTTCCCCCTCCCTAGCCCTCCCCCGTTCCGGGGGAGGGGATCGATCTACCCGATCTCGACCGCCAGGATGCCGGCATCGACACCCTCCTGGCCTTCGGTGATATGGACGGCTTTGACCGTGCCGCCCTCTTCGGTCGGATGCGGCACCTCGGTCTTCATCACTTCCAGGATGAAGAGCACGTCGCCCGCCTTCACCTTGTCGCCGGGCTTCACCAGCACCTTCCAGACATTCCCCGGCACCATCGTCGAAATCTGCTCAGCCATCGTTTTCACTCCCTGAAGTGAAGACCTTGTCGCGCATCGCGCTGGTCTTTGTCCACCGCGTTACCCCTCCCCCTACCCCCTTGTATGAGGGGAATGTGCGAGGATTGAGGAAGGTCCGGGCCGGGGTGGCCACCCCGGCCCGGACGGTCGGTTGTCGGATCGACATCCTCGAAGTCTTCTGGACTGCGCGGGAGCGGGATCGCAGCCGACCCTTCATCGGACCCGGATGGTTGCAAGAACACCCTGGTTCGGATCAACGCAAGGTGGGGTCGACGAAGATGAGCAAGTCTATCACGGAAAGTGCTGGTATCGACGTGTCGAAGCGCAAGCTCGATGTGGCGTTGGCCGGTGGGCCGGGCCAGTTGCAGGCCAGCAACGATCCGGTGGGACACCAGCAGATCGAGAGCTGGCTGCGTGTGCACGGTGTCGAGCGGGTCGGGCTGGAGGCGAGCGGCCACTACGAGGCGGCGGTGGCGGTGCATCTGCGCCGGGCGGGGTTTTGCGTCCTGCTGCTCGAGCCGGGTCAGGTGAAAGGCTTTCGACGGTTCAAGAAGAAGCGGGCCAAGAACGACGCGATCGACGCTCGCCTGATCGCGGCGGTAACCGCGGCCATGGATCCCGACGGCATCCGTCCGGCGCCCGACGAGCGCCTGGCGCCCCTTGCCGAGCATCTCACCCTGATCGAGCAGATCGGCGAGGATGTCGCCCGGCTCAAGACCCGGCGCGACCGCTATAGCCTGCCGGCGCCCAAACGCTATCTCGAGAGCGAGATCCTTCGTCTGTCCAAGCGGCGCGACAAGGAGATCGCCCTTCTGCTGGCCAAGCTGCGCCACCATGCCGATCTGGCCCTCAAGCTGGATCTGCTGGAGAGCATCCCCGGCCTCGGCCCGCTCACCGCCCTCAGCTTCGTCTTGCGCCTGCCCGAGCTCGGCCGCATGACCCGCGCCGAGGCGGCCGCCCTGGTCGGTCTCGCCCCCCTCGACGACGACAGCGGCGAGCATACCGGCGAGCGACATATCGCCGGCGGCAGAAAGCGGCTTCGACGCAGCGTCTACCAGGCCGCCTTCTCCGCTTCCCAGCGTTGGAATCCCATCCTCGTGGCCCTCTATAAGCGCCTCACCGCCGCAGGCAAGCATCACAAAGTCGCCACCGTCGCCTGCGCCAGAAAGCTCGTCGAGATCGCCAATGCCATTCTCGCCAGAGCTACTCCATGGCGCGATAGCGAAGCCACCCCTTGAACTTCGGATCATGGTTGCTCCCGCAAGGGGAGGGGGCGGGAAAAATCCAAACCCCGTCTCGCTGCGGCAAGGGCGAGGGGGTTTTCATTTCTCTATTTCGTCTCCTCAGCGAAGGCAAAATCCACGCCCCCTCCCCTTGCGGGAGGGGGTAGGGGGAGGGGAGCCGCGGTCTCGTTCTATGCCGCCTACGCGATACTCGCCGCCGTGCAGATCGCATTGAGCTTCTTGCGCAGTTCCTGGGCCTGGTCGACCGAGACCGCCTTGAAGCGGTAGACGTCGCCGGGCTTGGACTGGCCGAGCTTCCAGAAGGCGGCCGAGGGCACGGTGTAGGGGTTGATGAAGCCGCCCATGCTGGGGCCGTCATTGACCAGGATGATCGGCGTCTGGCCGGCGAGGTTGATCGCGCCCAGCGGATAGCCATGGTCGATGATGTTGGAAGGCTCGGAGCCGTTCTCGGGCGCCTTCTTGTAGGCTTTCTCGGTGAAGGTCCATTGCGGCCCGTCGAGGCGGAAGCCGGTGCGGTCGCTCTTGGAGGAGAGCTTCCAGTCGCTGGAGAGGAAGCGCTCCTGGCCGGCCTTGTCGATCCAGTCGTCGTTGGGGCCGGGCACCACCTCGATCTCCCAGCGCTTGTCGGCCGCGAAATGCGGCCGCGCCTCCGGCTTCACCTTTTTGCCGACCGTGCCTTTGACGCCGGTCGCGACCGGAATGACCTGCTTCGCCTTGAGCGCGCGGCCTTCCATGCCGCCCACGCCGGCCTTGTGGAAGGTCGAGCGCGAGCCCAGCCAGGGCGGCGTGTCGATGCCGCCGGCGAAAGCGATGTAAGCGCGCACGCCCGACTTGGCGGGCCCCATGGCGAGGGTCTGGCCGGATTTGACGGCGATGCTTTCCCAGAGCGGGACCGGATTGCCGTCGAGCTTGGCCTGCATGTCGGCGCCGGTGATGGCGATCACGCCGTCGCGCTGAAATTTGAGGGTCGAGCCCATATACTGGCATTCGAGTCCCGCGGCATCGGCTGGATTGCCGACCAGCAGATTGCCGAGCCGGAACGACCAGCTGTCCATCGGGCCGGAGGGCGGGAAGCCCTGGTTCCAGAAGCCGATGCGGCCGGGATAATCCTGGATCGAGGTTTCGAGACCGGGCTGGATGACTTCGAACATGGCGAGGTCTCCTCCTAGAAGCGCTGCGTCTTGTCGAGCGTCGCGATCCAGCTCTTGTAGTTCCGGACCGAGAAACGCTGATACTCGACGACGTTGTAAACGTAACTGCCGTCCTTCACCTGGGCCTCGACATGGAGGAACTCCTCCGGCGAGACCGGCACGAACTTCACCCGGTCGCCCGGGCGGAACAGGCAGATCGACTTCTCGAATTGCGGGAAGCGCTTGGCCGTGTCCCAGATCGGGATCGGGATGCGCGCGAAGATCTGATAGCCGCCTGGCGTCGCCACCGGATAGATCGCGGTCGAGGCGCCGCCCATGCCGACCGTGCCCTGGGGCGTCCAGGTGCGCGGCGGATTGTATTTGGGCGCGGTGATGACGCAGCGCGGGTCGAGCGCCATCATGAAGGGCAGGCCCGGCCAGAAGCCCAGCGACGCCACCCAATATTCCGTGCCGGAATGGACGCGCACCAGCTGCTGCGCATCCTTCAGGCCGTTGATCTCGGCGACGAAATCGGGGTCGTACTTCTTCGGAGTGATCTTGTTGCAGTAATCCTCGATGCATTCCTTGGTCCAGGGATCGAGGTAGCAGGTCGGGAAGTAGAACAGGCGGCTGTCGAGCTCGATATCGTCGGAGGAGCCGAGCGAGCCGATCAGCGACTTCATCTCCTTCGTCAGATCCTTGAAGTCGATCCGGTCGGGGTCGTAATGGATCAGCATCGAGGCGAAGCTGGGCGCCGTCTCGATCACGCCCTTGGTCTTGCCCTGCTCGATGGCGCTGGCGAGGCCCTGGGCCATGAAATTCAGTTCGAGATTCATCTCGTTGCCGAACTCGATCAGCATGTAGCGATCGCCGCCGGGCATGAATCTCGGTTCTTCGTAGATCATCGCGAAGGACCTCCCCCTCTTTCCCTGTTTCTCTCGGTCATCCCTGGAGCAGCTCGGCCGCATGGGCCGGAATGAATCCGGTCCAGCAATCCCCGGCGCGGAAGGCCGGATGCGAGAGGAGCTTCTTCAGGAACGCAATATTGGTGGCCACGCCGTCGATGGTCGTGCCGTCGAGCGCCTTCAGCATGCGGTCGATCGCCGCCAACCGGTTCGGCCCATGGGCGATCATCTTGGCGATCATCGGATCGTAGTGAAAGCTGATCTGGTCGCCCTCGCGCACGCCGGTATCGACGCGAAGCCCGTCGCCCGCGGGCGGCAGCCGGAAGGTCTTGAGCGGTCCGGGGGAGGGCATGAAGTTCTTGGCCGGATTCTCGGCATAGATCCGCAGCTCGACGGCGTGGCCGGTGGCCGTGATCTTCTCCTGCGTCACCTCGCGCAGCGCATCGCCGCCGGCGAGCTTGATCTGCAGCCCCACGAGATCGAGGCCGGTGATCGCCTCCGTCACCGGATGCTCGACCTGGATGCGGGTGTTCATCTCGAGGAAGTAGTAGTTGCCCGTGACCGCATCGACCACGAACTCGATCGTGCCGGCGCCGCGATAGCGCTCCTGGCGCACCAGCGCCACGGCGCTCTCGGCCATCTTGGAGAGGGTCTCGAGCGGCAGGTTGGGCGCGCGGCTTTCCTCGACGATCTTCTGGTAGCGGCGCTGGATCGAGCATTCGCGCTCGAACATATGGACGCCGCGCCCGTCGCCGAAACCGAACACCTGGATCTCGATATGGCGCGCCTTCTCGATCAGCTTCTCGAGATAGACCGACCCGTCGCCGAAGGCCTTCTCCGCCAGGGTCTGGGTGCTGTCGACCACGGCCTTGAGATCGGCCGGACTGTCGACCCGGCGCATGCCGATGCCCCCGCCGCCGGCCGCGGCTTTGACCAGGAGCGGGAAGCCCACCGTCTGGCCCGCGGCCTCCAGCCCGTCCGGATCCCCCGGCACGAAGCGGCCCGACCCCGGCAGCACCGGCACGCCGGCCGCCTTGGCCAGCAGGCGCGCGCGCTCCTTGTCGCCCATATCGTCGATGGTCTCGGGCGTGGGGCCGATCCAGACCATGCCGGCATGGGCCACGGCCTTGGCGAAATCGGAATTCTCGGCGAGGAAACCATAGCCCGGATGGATCGCGTCGGCGCCCGTCTCCCTGGCGGCCTTCAGGATGTTGTCGATGACGAGATAGCTCTGCTTGGCCGGCGCCGGCCCGATCGCGACCGCCTGGTCGGCGCTCGCCACATGCAGCGATTTCGCGTCGGCCTCGGAATAGACCGCGACCGTCTTGATCCCCAGCGCCTTGCAGCTGCGCATGACGCGGCAGGCGATCTCTCCGCGATTGGCGATCAGGACTTTGGTGATGGGCATCGGTAGAAAGCTCCGCCAGTTTGACAGCGAGTCCTTGAAGCCACCCCCCACCCTAACCTCCCCCTCAAGGGGGGAGGGGCCAAGTAAGCAAGGGCAAGAGGCGGCGGATCTCAGCATTCCCCAACTAAAACGATCCCCTCCCCCCTTGAGGGGGAGGTTAGGGTGGGGGGTAGGCTACACACGCCTTCCTCAATCAGCCTACCCCACTAATTCAACATCGGCCTCAGCGCATCATGCACGGCTTTCGCCAGCTCGACAGCACCGGGCGTGTCGGAATGGACGCAGATGCAGTCGGCGCGCATGGGGATGTCCGGGCCCTCGACCGACTTGACCTTGCCCTCCTTGATCGCGCGCAAGGTGCGGGCGACCGCCTGCTGCGGATCGACCGCGTGATGCTCGCGCGTGATGATGAGCTTGCCGGTCTGGTCGTAATCGAGATCGACATAATATTCGGCGAGGAAGCTGTGGCCGCGCGCCTTGTATATCTTCTCATGCAGCGTCCCGGCCATACCGAGCAGGGTGACCTTGAAGGCGTCGGCCGCGTCGCAGATCGCGTGGGCGGTCTCCTCGTTGCGGGCCGCCATGCCATAGAGCGCGCCATGCGGCTTGATATGGTTGAGCTTCATGCCCTCGGCGTCGAGGAAGCCCTTGAGCGCGCCCACCTGATAGATGATGGAGGCGGCCAGCTCGTCGCGGTTCATCTTCATCTCGCGCCGGCCGAAGCCCTGGAGGTCGGGCAGGGAAGGGTGCGCGCCGACCTTGACGTTATGCGCCTTGGCCAGCTTCACGGTCTTGTGCATCACCAGCGGGTCCGAGGCGTGGAAGCCGCAGGCCACGTTGGCGATGCTGATATAGGGCATGATGCCGGCATCGTCGCCCATGCGGTAAAGGCCGAAGGCCTCACCCATGTCGCAATTGATCGCCAGTCCCATCTCTCTTCTCCTTGATCGCTGATCCCTGGATTGCCGTCGCCGGTGTCCCGGCTGTCCTTGTTCGAACCTTCAGAAAGCGGGTTTGACCGGGGCGCCGTCCTTCGCGGCCGACGCCACCATGGCCTCCATCACCGCCACGGTATGGATGGCGTCGCGCGGCGGCACCGGGAATTCGGGCCCGCCGGCGCAGGCGCGCGCGAAAGCCTCGAGCTCGGCATGGAGCGTGTCGACCGGCGTCAGCATCACCGGCTCGGGCTTGGCGGCGCCGGCGCGCTGCAGACTCAGCTCGTGATCGTCGACGCGCGCATAGGCGTTGGCGGCGGTGCCGTAGAGATAGAAATAGCCCTGGCGCGGACAGGCGGTGAGGGTGCCGAGATAGCCGGTCTGGCCCGAGGCGAACTCGAAGAGGGCGCTGGTGGTGTCGTCGATATCGACCTTGACCGCCTGGCGCTTGGCGATGCTGCGCACGCGCGCGATCGGCCCCAGCATCCATTGCAGCAGATCGATCATATGGACGCCCATGCCGGCGATGCCGCCACCGGGGCTCTCGGCACGGCTGGCGCGCCAGCGATCGGGGGTGTAGCTCATGGCGCTCGGATTCGAGAACTGCGCTTCCGCATGGAGGAGCTGCCCGAGGCCGCCCTCGCTCACCATCTTCCGGATCGCCAGCGCCGCCGGGGCGAAGCGTCGGTTATGGCCGACGGCGAGCACGACACCGGCCTTCTGGCAGGCGTCGGCCGCGTCCTTGGCGGCGGCGGCGCTGACATCGAACGGTTTCTCGACGAACACATGCTTGCCGCTCTTGGCCGCCTGGATCACATGGGCCGCATGGAGGGAATGGGGCGTGGTCAGGATCACCGCGTCGATCGCGGGATCGGCCAGCACCGCCTCGTAGGTCTCGTAGGGCTGGGCGGAAAACTTCCGCGCGAAGGCGTTGCGCTTGTCGGGCGAGCGCGAGCTGCAGGCGGTGATCCGCAGCGCGTTCGACTTGCCCTGGATCGAGCTTGCCAGCTCGTCCGACCACCAGCCCAATCCGACGGATGCGGCACGCAACATGGAAATTCCTCAGTCCTTGAGGCTGGCGACGAAGCGCAGCCGTGCCTGGTCGGCGACCACGGCCAGGATCAGCAGCACGCCGATCACGACCGTCTGGAGATAGGATTCGATCCGCGCCAGGTTCATGCCGTTCTGCACCAGGCCGATGAAGATGGCGCCCAGCACGACATTGACGAGCCGGCCCGAGCCCCCGCGCAACGAGACGCCGCCGATGACGCAGGCCGCGATCGATTCCAGCGGCATGGTGGCGCCGATATTGGCCTCGCCGGATTCGAGCCGCGCCGTCAGCATGATGCCCGAGATCGCCGTCAGGCCGGCGCAGAGCACATAGGCCATGAAGAGGTTGAGGCGCGTATTGATGCCGGAGAGCCGCGACGCCTTGATGTTGCCGCCGATCGCATAGAAATATCGGCCCATCCGCGTCCAGTTCAACAGCACATACATGAAAAGCATGAGCGCGCCGGTGACATAGATGGGAACCGGAATCCCCAGCAGCTGGCCGAAGCCCAAGAGCTTGCCGAAGCTGTCGGGCATGCCATAGACGGGCACGCCGCCGGTGAGGAAGAGGGCGATGCCGAATCCGACCGAGGCCATGCCGATCGTCATCATGAAGGGCGAGACGTTGAAGAGGGCGACGCCGGCGCCGTTGACGATGCCGATCGCGACCCCGGCGCCGACGCCGGCGAGGATGCCCACGGCGATCGCCAGCGCCACCGCGTCGGGATAGAGAGCGATCATGCCCGACATGGCCATGGCGCCCACAACCGAGGTCAGGGCCAGGATGGTGCCGACCGAGAGATCGAAGCCGCCGGTCAGGAGCGCCAGCATCTGGCCCATTGCCACCATGGTCAGGTAGGTCGATTGCCGCGCCACATTGATGAGGTTCTGGCCCGACAGGAACTTCCCGGACATCAACGTGAAGATGATGACGGCGATCACCAGCAGGAAGGGCAGCACGCCCAGGCGAACGAACGCCACCTGCATCCATTCGGTGACGCTGCGCGTCCGTTTCGCGCCCTCCACCGGTTCGGCCCCCATCACGCCGCCTCCCTCTCGAAGAAATGCCTCAGCACCTTGTCCTCGGTGATATCGGCCCCCTGCAGCTCCGCCCGCAAGGACCCGCGATACATGACATAGGCGCGGTTGGTCAGATGCAGGATCTCCGGCAGGTCCGAGGAGATCAGCAGCACGCCCGCCCCGGCCTGGCAGAGATCGCGGATGAACTCGTAGATCGCCACACGGGTGCCGACATCGACGCCGACCGTGGGCTCGTCGAACACGAAGAGCTTGACCTCGCGGGTCAAGGCCTTGGCCAGCAGCACCTTCTGCTGGTTGCCGCCGGAGAAATGCTCGACCGGGCGCTCGACATTGAGCGGATTGAGCTGCAGCTTCTGCGCCAGGGCCTTCGCGGTGGATTTTTCGACGCCCCGCTTGAGGAAGAGGGCCCCCGAGAAGACGTCGGCATGAAGCGCCGGCAGCGCGATGTTCTCGCGGGCACCACGGCCCATCACCAGGCCCTCGGCACGCCGGTCGGGCGGCACGTAGAAGAAACCGCGATCGAGCATCTGGCGCGGGGTGGTGCGGGTCGTGTCCTGCCCCAGGAAGCGGACATGGCCGGACTGGATCGGCTCGATGCCGAAGCAGGCCCGCGCCACCTCCGATTTACCCGATCCGACCAGGCCCGCGAGCCCCACGATCTCGCCCGCCCGCACCCGGATCGAGACATCGCGGACGGTATCGGTCGCCGTGGTGAGATGCTCGACCTCGAGCAGGGTCTCGGTCGGCTTGTAGGCGACCTTGGGGAAGATCTGGCTGATCACGCGGCCGGTCATGAGCTCGACCAGCCGGGCCTCGCTGGCCTGGGCCACCGGGAGGGTCGCGACATACTTGCCGTCGCGCAAGACCGTGATGCGGTCGCCGATGCGTTTGATCTCGGCCAGGCGGTGCGTGATGTAGATGACGCCCACGCCCTGCGCCTTGGCCTGCGCGATGAGCGCAAACAGGCGCGCGGTCTCGCGCTCGGTGAGCGATGCCGTGGGCTCGTCGAGGATCAGCACCGAGAGATCCGAGCGGAAGGCCTTGGCGATCTCGACCATCTGCTGCTCGGCGCGGCTGAGATGATCGACGCGGCGGGTGGGCTTCAGCGGGAAGCCCAGCCGGTCCAGCATCTCGACCGCGCGCCGATGCATCGCGGCCTTGTCGAGAAAGGGGCCGGACTTCGACTCGGCGCCGAGGAAGAGGTTCTGCTCCACCGACATCTGCGGCACCAGGGAGAACTCCTGGAACACGGCGCTGATGCCAAGCCCGCGCGCCTGATGCACGGAGTGGAGGTCGATCGGCTGGCCCTTGAAGAGGATGCGCCCGCCGGTCGGCTTGTGGGCGCCGGCCACAAGCGAGATCAAGGTGGATTTGCCGGCGCCATTCTCGCCGAACAGGACATGCACCTCGCCCGCTCGCAGATCGAAATCGACGCGATCGAGGGCGAGCACGCCCGGAAACTGCTTGCTGACGGATTCGAGCCGGAGCAGTGGGAGCCCGCCTTCAGGCGGGCTCCTGACCGGCTCCGCAAGTCCGATCGTCACTTGCGGTAGGCCTTCTTTGCGCTAGGTCGTCGGCACGGGCGACGTCATTCGACCGTGAAGGTCGGCTTGAAGTCGTCCGGGGCCAGCGACGAGTCGCGGTCGAAGGTCTTTACGTTGGCGCTGTCGATCACATAGATCTTCGGGCCGACGCGCTTGTCGAAGGACTGGCCTTCCAGGATGCGCACGATCTGGTCGATCGCGACGCGGCCCTGGATCACGGGCGAGTCGGTCGGCGCCGCCATGATGCGGCCGGCCTTGATGCCCTCATAGACCCGCGGGGTGAAGTAGTAGGCGAGCACCTTCACCTTGTCCTCGAGCCCGCGGTCGCGCAGCAGGCCCATGGCGGCTTCGGCCGTCGGCGAGGTGCCCACGACATATTTGACGTCCGGATAGGCTTCCAGCGTGTCTTCCACCAGCTTCAGCTGAACTTCCTTGCCGGTGTCGCCGTACTTGGTGTCGACGACTTCGATGTCGCTGTCCTTGACGGCATCGAGGAAGCCCTTGTTGCCGTCCTCGACCCAGCCCGCGCCGGCCGGTCCCGGGAACCAGGCGACCTGCACCTTGCCCGAGCCCTTGGGATGCATCTTCGCCAGATATTCGCCGGTCATGTAGCCCATCTGCCCGAAGGAGACGAGCGACTTGGCCGCGACGTCCGGCGAGGAAATGCCGTTGATCACGTCGATGACGGGGATGTTCTTCTTCTTGAGCTCGGAGACCAGGTTGTTCAGGCCGTCGGCGGAGATCGCGCCGATCACCACACCCTGCGCGCCGGCCGCGACGCAATCCTCGATCTGCGAGATCTGCTTGGCGAGATTGGTGTAACCACCGGCCTCGACCAGCGTCATCTTCACGCCCTCGCGCTTCGATTCGGCATAGACGCCGTAATCGACCGCCATCCAATAGGCGTCCTTCATATGCGGGAAGGAGACGCAGATGTCCCACTTCTTCGCCGCCTTATCGAGCGGCGTGTAATCCCCATCCTTGTGCGGACCGGCGAAATCGAACCCGTCCCAGATCTGGACCGGGAACGGGTACCACTCCTTGGCCATCGCCGCCGTCGACATCGCGACCGCGACGACCCCTGCCGTGAGCACGGCTAAACCCTTGCGTGTCATTGTTTTAAGCCTCCCTCCATCTCGTTGGACCGGCCTGTTCGATCGACCGGCTTCAGATTGCGGGCTGATCCTTGCGCAGCGACTAGATATTGTAAAATCACAAAAACCCTGCCTTCATTATCGGAAAATCAGATGTCCATCTCGCTGCGCCAGATCCGCTATTTCATCGCCACCGCCGAGGCCGGAAAGGTCTCGGCGGCGGCCTCGGCCCTGGGTGTGTCGCAATCGGCCGTGACCGAGGCGATCAAGGTGCTGGAGCGGGAGACGGGCGCAAGGCTCTTCCGCCGCTATAGCAACGGCGTGGCCCTGACGCCGGAGGGGAATCAGTTTCTGCTGCATGCCCGCAATGTGACGGCGGCGGTGCAGGATGCGCTGCGGGCGCCGCACCAGGTGCGGGTCGATCTGACCGGCAAGGTTTCGGTCGCCATGACCTATACGGTGGCCGGCTATTTCATGCCGGCACCGCTGGCGCGCTTCCGGCGCCGCTTTCCCGGGATCGAGATCGAGCTCCATGAGATGGATCGGCGCGAGATCGAGGCGCGGCTGGTGGAGGGCACGATGGATCTCGCCGTCATCCTCACCTCGAATCTCCATAATGACGCCGAGATCGAAACCGAGACCCTGATCCAGTCGAAGCGGCGCTTATGGCTTCCCGCCAACCATCCGCTGGCCCATACCGGCCGCGTGACCTTGGCCGACGTGGCGCCCGAGCCTTACATCATGCTGCTGATCGACGAGGCCGAGCAGACCGCGATCAGCTACTGGCACAAGCGCGGTTTCACCCCCAACGTCGTGTTCCGCACCTCTTCGGTCGAGGCGGTGCGCAGCATGGTGGCGACCGGAGCCGGGGTCGCCATCCTCTCCGACATGGTCTATCGCCCCTGGTCGCTCGAAGGCGACCGCATCGAGGCGCGCCTGATCGACGACGATGTGCCCTCGATGAATGTGGGGCTGGCCTGGAAGCGCGGCGCCAAGCTCGACCCTTGCGCTAAGGCGCTGCGCGATTTCTGCCACATCACCTATAACGCCGCCGGCGCCGTGACGGTGTAGGGCTTCTCTTACTTATCCCCTCCCCCAACTTCTGGGGGAGGGTTGGGGAGGGGGCTGCTCGGTATCGGCCCCCTTCACATCCCGACAAAATCGTGGACCGAGTCATCCCCCTCCCTGCCCTCCCCCAGAAGTTGGGGGAGGGGATAAGCGAAGCAGCCCCCGCTTTGCCTTGCGCATTCGCTTGCGATAAAAGGGCGGGGGCCGCCGGCCCAGGGTCTTTCGATCACCGCCGAGCGGCCACCTGTTTTGTCGAGGGAAGGAACGATCCGATGCAGGCTGTCCAGACGCTGCAACCCACGCTCGCCAGCGCGTTGTGGCCCAGTTCGACCAAGCGCGGCGCGCTGCGCGCCGCGGTGCTGATGGTGCTCGGCACCGTGGCGCTCTGGCTCTCCGCCAAGATCCAGGTGCCGCTGATCCCGGTGCCGATCACGATGCAGACCCTGGTCGTGCTGGTGATCGGCGTCGCCTATGGCTGGAAGCTCGGCGGCGCCACGGTGCTGCTCTATCTCGCCGAGGGCGCGGTCGGCCTGCCGGTCTTTGCCGGCAATTGGAGCGAAGGCGGCGGTTTCCATCACCTCTATGGCCCGACGGCCGGCTATCTGGTCGGCTTCGCGGTCGCGGCCGCGATCTGCGGCGCGCTCGCCGAGCGCGGCTGGGATCGCTCGCTCCTGAAGGCCGGTGCGGCGATGGTGATCGGCAACCTCGTGATCTATGCGCTGGGCCTGACCTGGCTCGCGATCCAGATCGGCCTGGGCGACGCGCTCAAATACGGCCTGGTGCCGTTCCTGGTCGGCGATGCGCTCAAGATCCTGCTGGGGGCCTGCCTGCTGCCGGCGACCTGGCGGCTGATCGGGCGCGGCAAGAACTGACGTCATTAGACCGAGCCCGCCGCCGCGGCGGGCATCTTCACGGTTTCGTGAGCAAGGGCGCCGTCCGGGACTATCCCGGGCGGCGTTTTTTGTCGGCCCACGCGCAAATCGCCAGAGGGACGGAAACTCAAGGATTCTCGACCCTTGATGTTGATCTGGCTCAATGCCGCCCACGGCCTCGCGATTAGTCTCGGCGGGGAAAACCCGATTTGGGGTGGTTGACGGGACTACTAAATGCGAGCAATTCTCACTCTCATTCGCAGGCGGCGCACCGCCTCGCTCCCGGGGCCCGCCTCCACTTTCCTGATGAGGAACGAACTGATCATGCGTCGTCTTGTTTTCGCCTGCCTCGCCATCCTCGCGACCCTCTCGCTGGCGGGCACCGTTCGTGCCGACGACCTGCAGACGTTCCGCATCGAGATCAAGGACGGCGTCATCACGCCGAAGCAGACCGAGGTGCCGGCCAACAAGGACTTCAAGCTCGAGGTCGCCAACACCGGCTCGATTCCGGCCGAGTTCGAAAGCAAGCAGCTTCGCCAGGAGAAAGTGCTGGCGCCGGGCAAGAGCGTGACCATCACCATTCGCGGCATCGATCCGGGCGAGTACCAGTTCGTGGACGAGTTCCACGAGAACGACGCGGCCGGCCAGGGCGTGATCGTCGCGAAGTAGGATACGGCGTCGACGCGAGACGGGACCGCGGAACCGGCATGAGCGGACAATTCGGACAGATCGTGTTCGTGATCTGGCGCGAGAGCGTGGAGGCGCTGCTTGTGATCGGCATCCTGCACGCCTGGCTGTCGCGTCAGAGCGATCCGGAGACGGTGACCGCCGGCCGACGCTATCTCTGGTCGGGGGTGGGGGCCGGGTTGGGCCTGGCGGTGGCGCTGGCGGGGATCCTGCTCTTCTTCGCCGAACGGTTGCCCGAGGGCGCGCAGGATTACTTCATGACCGCGATGGTGCTGATCGCGGCGGCTCTCATCCTGCAGATGGTGTTCTGGCTGCGCCGGCGCGGCCGCACGATGAAGGCCGACCTCGAGGCCGGGCTCGACAGGGCCGCGGCCCAGGCGCGCCACTGGGGTCTGCTCGTTCTCGCCATGCTGGCGGTCGCCCGCGAAGGCAGCGAAACGGTCGTCTTCCTCTATGGCATCCTCGCCGCCGGCGTCTATGCGCTGACGCCGACCGTGACCGCGATTCTGATCGGCTTCGCCGCGGCGCTTTTCACCTACTGGCTGCTGCAGCTGGGATCGAAGCGCCTGTCCTGGCGGGTCTTCTTCGGTGTCACCGAGATCATGCTGCTGCTGCTGGCCTGCTCGCTGGTGATGAACGGCGCCGATCACCTGTACGGCCTGGGCATCGCACCCGACCTCGGCGGCACCGTCTGGGACAGCTCGTTCCTGCTCGACGATGGCGGCACCTTGGGCGGGCTGGTCGCGGCCCTGACCGGCTATCGCGCGCGGCCCGACGTGCTCAGCCTCGTGGTCTTCGCCGGCTATTGGGTGCTGGTGCTCTGGGCCCTGGCACGAGCGCGCCCCGCCATCCTGCCCAAGGCGAAAGCGGCCTGACGACGGGATCCGCTGCCCAAGACCGGCCTTGCGGTCAGGAAAAGGCCTTGTAGGCGATCAGCGTGAAGGTGTCGCGCACGCCGGGCAGGCGCTGGATCTTCTCGGTCACGAAATGGCCGATATCGGCACCGTCCGCGAGGAAGCATTTGATCAGCAAGTCATACTGGCCCGAGATCGAATGCACCTCGGACACCTGGTCGATCGACTGCACGGCGGCGTCGGCGACCTCATAGGCGCGCCCGAGTTCCGATTTCACCATGATGAAGATGGTCTGCATCGATCCAATCCTGCCGGCGGGGTTGTTGACGGTCGGTACGCCATCGGTGCACCGGCACCAACCCTAGCAGATCGGGCTGCAGGAAGGCGAGTTGGCCTCAATGCGAGCCGGGCATGCCGCGGCGGATCAGGCCGAAATCGAACAGGACGGCGAACAGGAACAAGAGCAGCCCGAACAGATAGATTCCGCTGTCGGCGGCATGGGCGGCGAGGAAGAGGCCGAGCAGCCCCAGCAAGGTGATGATGCCGCCGATGATCCAGTTGAGACTGCTGTCCATGAAGAGACCTTCCCGTAAATGCTTCAATCTTCCCAGGTGACCAGATCGCGATAGGCGTGCCAGGTGGCGTGGCCGAGGATGGGCAGGGTGACCATGAGGCCCAGATAGAGCGTGGCGATGCCCGCGCCCGCAAACAGCACGATCAGCCAGGCCCACAGCGCCATGACCCAGAAGTTGCGCTTGACCGTGGCGAGGCTGAGGCCGATCGCCGAGACCACGTTGATATCGCGATCCATCATGACCGGGATCGAGACCACGCTGATCGCGAACACGAAGGCCGCCAGGACCCCGCCGATCGCGCAACCGATCAGCAGGAAGGGGATGCTCGTGGGTGACAGGAACAGATCGACGACATAGGCGGGTTCGGGACGCGGCGGATTGCCGCTGAAGAAGAGCGCGAAGACGATTTGCGCAAATCGCGCCCAGGCCATGAGGAACAGGGTCAGGACGAGCCCGATCGGTGCCAGGCGCGGAACATAGCGCCACCAGGCGCCGAAGGCATCGGCCGCCCTTACGCTTCCGCCCGATTCCAACCGGCGGCTGGTCTCGTAGAGGCCCACCGCCAGAACCGGCGCCACCAGCATGAAGCCCGCGGCCAGCGGCAGGATCGACCAGAAGATGTCGAGCCACCAGAACAACAGCGTCAGGCCGGCGCCGCCCAGGGTGAACATGAGGCCGTAGAGCAGGCCGAAACCGGGGGCCGCGAGGAAATCCTTCCAGCCGGCGGCCAGCCACGCCCAGGGGCGTTCGGGCGCCACCCGTCGGACCCGGGCCACGCTGCCGCCCGACAGCCGGATGACGTCAAGCTGGGATTGTTGAGCCATTTCACTCATGGCCGGTTCCTCGCAGGAAGCGGTCGTCGCGACGAAAATGAGCGAGGCCCTGGTTGCAGGCCCGACGCGTCATCGGACGCGCGCCACCTTAAAAAATGAAGCCTATCAAGCCTCCGGCCGTCCCCCCTTGATCCAGATCAAGGAATAGGTCCGCCTCCCTCCCTATTGTCCGAAAGCTGCGACGAAGGCAAGGTTAACTGTGGTCGCGACGGGCGCCGGCTGGTGGCTTCTGTGCCTGGGTCGGGGGAGAGAAGCATGGACGGCAAGACGGCGCCGGCTTTGGCCGCCGGTTACAACGACGATGTGATCCGGGCCTTCACCATTGCCACCATGTTCTGGGGCGTGGTCGCCTTTCTGCTCGGCGTGGTGATCGCGCTCCAGCTGGCGTTCCCGGTCTTCAATCTGGGCCTGGAATGGACCAGCTTCGGGCGCCTGCGCCCGGTGCATACCTCGGCCGCGATCTTCGCCTTCGGCGGCAATGCCCTGCTCGGAACGTCGTTCTATGTGGTGCAGCGCACCTGCCGGGTCAGGCTGTTCGGCGGCGCGGCGCTCGCGAGCTTCGTCTTCTGGGGCTACCAGCTCTTCATCGTCCTCGCCGCCTCGGGCTATGTCCTGGGCATCACCGAGGGCCGCGAATATGCCGAGCCCGAATGGTACACCGACCTCTGGCTGACCCTGGTCTGGGTCGTCTATCTGGTGATCTTCGGCGGGACGATCGTGAAGCGGCGCGAGCCGCATATCTATGTCGCGAACTGGTTCTATCTCGCCTTCATCGTCACCATCGCGATGCTGCATATCATCAACAACCTGTCGCTGCCGGTGTCGTTCTTCGGCACCAAGAGCTATTCGCTCTTCTCCGGCGTGCAGGATGCGCTGACGCAGTGGTGGTACGGCCACAATGCCGTCGGCTTCTTCCTGACCGCCGGCTTCCTCGGCATCATGTATTACTTCGTGCCGAAGCAGGCGGAGCGGCCGGTCTATTCCTACCGGCTCTCGATCGTGCATTTCTGGTCCCTGATCTTCCTCTATATCTGGGCGGGCCCGCATCATCTGCACTACACCGCCCTGCCGGAGTGGGCGCAGACGCTCGGCATGACCTTCTCGATCATGCTGTGGATGCCGTCCTGGGGCGGCATGATCAACGGCCTGATGACGCTCTCGGGCGCCTGGGACAAGCTGCGCACCGACCCGGTGCTGCGCTTCCTCGTGACCTCCGTCGCCTTCTACGGCATGAGCACCTTCGAGGGTCCGCTGATGTCGATCCGCGAGGTCAACGCGCTCAGCCACTATACGGACTGGACCATCGGCCATGTCCATTCCGGCGCCCTCGGCTGGGTCGCCTTCGTCTCCTTCGGCGCCGTCTATTTCCTGGTGCCGCGCCTGTGGAACCGCGAAGGCCTCTATTCGCTGAAGCTCGTCAGCTATCACTTCTGGATCGCGACCGTCGGGATCCTGCTCTACATCACCGCCATGTGGGTGTCCGGCATCATGCAGGGACTGATGTGGCGCTCCTATGACGAGCTGGGATTCCTGCAATATTCCTTCATCGAGACGGTCGCGGCGATGCATCCCTTCTACATCATCCGGATGCTGGGCGGCGTGCTGTTCCTGCTGGGCGCTCTCATCATGGTCTACAACCTGCGCATGACCGTGAAATACGGCCCCGCGCGTTCGGTCGAGCCCCGGCTCGCCGCCGCCCAGGCCTGAGGGAGAACGCCATGCAGCTCTCCCACGCGAAAATCGAGACCAACTTCCTGCTGATGCTGGTGTTGATCCTGGTCACGGTGTCGATCGGCGGCATCGTCGAGATCGCGCCGCTGTTCACGATCGAGACCACGATCGAGAAGGTGCAGGGGGTCAGGCCCTATTCGCCGCTCGAGCTCGCGGGCCGCAACGTCTATATCCGCGAGGGCTGCTATCTCTGCCACAGCCAGATGATCCGGCCCTTCCGCGACGAGGCCGAGCGCTACGGCCATTACAGCATCGCCGCCGAAAGCATGTACGACCACCCGTTCCAGTGGGGTTCGAAGCGGACCGGCCCCGATCTGGCCCGGGTCGGCGGGAAATATTCCGACGACTGGCATCGGGCGCATCTGACCGATCCGCGCAGCGTCGTGCCGGAATCGATCATGCCGTCCTACGCCTTCCTGGAGCAGCGCGAGCTCGACCCGACCGCGATCGCGGCGCATCTGTCGACCCTGCGGGAGCTGGGCGTGCCCTATACCGACGAAATGATCCAGGACGCGGCCGCGGACATGGCGGCCCAGGCCAATCCCGACGCCGACACGAGCGGTCTCCTGGCCCGTTACCCCAAGGCGGTCACCGGCGCCTTCGACGGCGATCCGACGCGGCTGACGGAGATGGACGCGCTGATCGCCTATCTCCAGGTGCTGGGCCGCATGGTCGATTTCGCCGACTACCGCACCGAAGACCTGAGGCAGTGAGGCAGCGATGACCTGGCAGGAGATCCACGAACTCTTCGCGCCGATCCGGCTGGTCTGGTTCGTCCTGATCTTCGTCGGCGTCGTCGCCTGGGCCTATTGGCCGAAGCGCCGCGCCGAGCTGGAGAAGCTCGCGCGCATTCCGCTCGAGGACGAACTGCCGGACGATCAGCGGTCGACCCCGGTGCGGGAAGGCAAATCATGACGAAGCGCGAGATCGATTCCGTCTCGGGTCAGGAGACCACGGGCCACGAGTGGGACGGAATCAAGGAGCTGAACCACCCGCTGCCGAGCTGGTGGCTCTACACTTTCTATGCGTCGATCGTGGTGGCGGTGATCTACTGGGTCCTGATGCCGGCCATCCCCTGGGTCAACGGACATAGCAACGGCATCCTCGGATACAGCCAGCGCGCATCGCTCGACCATGTCATGGAGGCCGCGACCGCGGCGCAGGCGCAATATATCGCCCGCATCGACCAGGCGCCCTCGCTGGCGGCGATCCAGGCCGACGCGGATCTCTTCAACTTCGCGCAGGCCGGCGGCCGTGCGGTCTTCAACGAGAACTGCGCCGCCTGTCACGGCTTGGGCGGCTCGGGCCGGCCGGGCGGATTCCCGACGCTTGCGGACGACGACTGGATCTGGGGCGGCACGCTCGACGACATCGCGCAGACGGTGCGTCACGGCATCCGCAACGCCGATCCGGATTCGCGCCAGTCGGTGATGCCCAACTTCGGCACCGACAGCATCCTGACCGCGCCGCAGATCGCCGACGTGGCGGAGTTCGTCCTGTCGCTTTCCAACCGCTCGACCGATGCCGCCGCGGCCGGCCGCGGCAAGACGGTCTTTGCGGACAACTGCGCGGCCTGTCATGGCGACAACGGCCAGGGCAAGCCGGAGCTCGGCGCGCCCAATCTGGCGGATGCGATCTGGCTCTATGGCGACGGCGGCAAGCTCGCGATCATGGCCCAGGTGACGAAGCCGAAGATGGGCGTGATGCCGCCCTGGGGCGGTCGTCTGTCCGAAGCCCAGCAGCGGATGGTCACGGTCTATGTGCATAGCTTGGGCGGCGGCCAATAAGCCGCCATTAAGCCGACGGCCTCTTTGATGTAAGACGGGCGCCTCCGAGGGGGACAGGCGGTCGTCGTTCGGGTGGGACGATGACAGAGACAGCCCTTCAGGATTCCGGGACGCAGGAGAAAGTCGCCTCGCGGCGCGAGCAGCGGGCAGAGCCGCTCTATGTCGGCCGCATCCGCGTCTATCCGCGCAAAGTCCGCGGCACCCTGCGCCGTTTCAAGTCGGCCATGCTCGTCGTCCTCCTGGCTATCTATTACGCCGCGCCCTGGCTGCGCTGGGATCGTGGGCCCGGCGCCCCGGATCAGGCGCTGCTGATCGACCTGCCGGGACGGCGCGCCTATTTCTTCTGGGTCGAGATCTGGCCGCAGGAAGTCTATTACCTGACCGGCATCCTGGTGCTGGCGGCACTCGGACTGTTCCTCGCCACCAGCCTGTTCGGCCGCGTCTGGTGCGGCTTCACCTGCCCGCAGACGGTCTGGACCGATCTCTTCATGTGGGTCGAGCGGACCATCGAGGGCGATCGCAATGCGCGCATGCGCCTCGACAAATCGCCCCTCAGCCTCGGCAAGGTCGCGAAGAAGGCCGCCAAGCATGGCGCCTGGCTGGTCATTGCGCTGCTCACGGGCGGCGCCTGGGCCATGTATTTCACCGACGCGCCGACGCTGGTCCGCCAGTTCTTCACCGGCGAGGCCACGCTCACGGTCTACTTCTTCGTCGGGCTCTTCACCTTCACGACCTATCTCCTGGCGGGATGGGCGCGCGAGCAGGTCTGCACCTATATGTGCCCCTGGCCCCGCATCCAGGGCGCGATGCTCGACGAGGACAGCCTCAATGTGACCTATCGGGCCTGGCGCGGCGAACCGCGCGGCAAGCACAAGGCCGGCACGAGCTGGGAAGGCCATGGCGATTGCGTCGACTGTTTCTCCTGCGTCGCGGTCTGTCCGACCGGCATCGACATCCGCGACGGCGCGCAGCTGGAATGCATCGGCTGCGGGCTCTGCATCGATGCCTGCAACGAGGTGATGGAGAAGGTCGGACGGCCCCGGGGGCTGATCGACTTCGACTCCGCGCGCAATATGGCGCTGCAGAGCGCCGGCAAGCCGCCCGTGCCCTGGCGCCCCTTCCGGCTCCGCACCATCGTCTATGTCGCGCTGCTGCTCCTGGTGGGGGCGGGCGTCTTCGCGGCCCTGGGCACGCGCTCCACGCTCGACATCAATGTGCTGCCCGAGCGCACACCGCTCTTCGTCCTGCTCAAGGACGGCAGCATCCAGAACGCCTACACCATCAAGATCCTCAACAAGCAGCGCCAGGCGCGCGAATTCACGCTGGCCGTGAAGGAACATCCGGGCGCGCGAATCGAGATCGTCGGCGCCGATCCGGCGGGCGTGCTGGCGGCCAAGCCCGACCATGTCGCGACCTATCGGGTGCTGGTGAGCCTGCCCCGCGCCGAGGTCGACGAGGACAGCGAGGCCATGACCTTCATCTTGACCGATAAATCCAGCAGCGACACCGCCCGCCACCAGACCGTATTCAGGGGACCCGATCGATGAGCGCAATCATGCAGGGGATGCAAGGCGGGAACGGGGATGAGGGTGTCCGGCGCGGCCGCTGGATACCTTGGATCTTCGTCGGGTCCTTCGTGGTCCTGACGATCGTCCAGGGAGTGATGATCTGGTTCGCGATCGAGAGCTTCAGCGGCCTGACGACCGAGGATGCCTATGAACGCGGGATCACCTACAACCGGACGCTCGAGGCCAAGGACGCCGAGGCGGCGCTGGGCTGGCAGGTAACGCTCGAATGGCAGGCGGACAAGTCGGCGCCGGGCAAGGGACGGCTGGCGCTGCAGCTCGAGGATCGCCTGGGCCAGCCGCTGCAGGGCGCGGAGGTGACGGCCACGCTGCGCCGGCCCATCGGCCCGGAGAACGCGACCCCGGTGGCGCTGACGCCCGGCGCGCCCGGGACCTATGGCGCTTCGCTCCAGCTCCCCTTGCGCGGCCAGTGGGATGTCGATCTCGATATCGCGACGGCGCACTCGACCGATCACCTGACCGACCGGATCTTCGCGCCATGAACAGCGGCAAGGTCGTCCGGCTCGCGACGCCGGTTGCGAATCTCGCCGTCGACGCGGCGCCGATCGACTATTCGGCCTATTGCCGCCCTGACGGCGCCGGCGGCCAGGTGCTGCATCTGATGGCCGAAGGCGTCCATTGCGGGGCCTGCGTGCAGCGCATCGAGGCGACGCTGCGCCGCCAGCCCGACGTGCGACAGGCGCGGCTCAATTTGACCACCCGCCGCCTGGTGCTGGGCTGGGAGGGTCCGGCCGCCCGCGCCAACCCCCTGGTCGCCGCCGCGGCCGAGCTGGGCTATCGCTTCATGCCCTATGATCCGACCGAGCTCGGCGATGCCGACGCCAGGTCCGAGCGGGAGCTGCTGCGCGCCATGGCGGTCGCCGGCTTCGCGGCCTCCAACATCATGCTGCTCTCGGTGTCGATCTGGGCCGGGCATGTGCAGGAGATGGGTCCGGCGACGCGGACCCTGATGCATTGGTTCTCGGCGCTGATCGCGCTCCCCACCATCGCCTATTCGATCCGGCCCTTTGCCAGGTCCGCTTGGGCCGCGCTCAGCCACGGCCGCACCAACATGGACGTGCCGATCACGGTCGGCGTGCTCCTGACCGCCGGCATCAGCCTGTTCTCGACGATCACCCATGGCGAGCATGCCTATTTCGATTCGGCCGTCTCGCTGCTGTTCTTTCTGCTGCTGGGCCGCTATCTCGACCGGCGGGCGCGCGGCCAGGCGCGGTCGGCGGCGCAGCGCCTGCTGGCGCTGGGGGGCCAGGCGGTGACCGTGATCACCGCCTCGGGCGACCGGCGCCTTCTGCCCGTGCGCGAGGTGGTCCCCGGCATGATGCTGCTGGTGGCGGCGGGCGAACGCGTCGCCGTGGACGGCCGGGTCCGGGACGGTCGTTCCGAGCTCGACATGTCGCTGGTCACGGGCGAAACCCTGCCGGCCAAGGTCGAGCCGGGAGAGCGGGTCTTCGCCGGTACGGTCAACCTGGCGGCTCCCTTGCGCGTGGAGGTCGCGGAGGTCGGCGAGGACACGCTGCTCGCCGGCATCGTCCGCCTGCTCGAAGCGGCCGAGCAGCGCCGTGCGCGCTATGTCTCGCTGGCCGAGCGCATTGCGCGCGCCTACACGCCGGTGGTGCATCTGGCGGCGCTCCTGACCTTCCTGGGCTGGGTCTTCCTGGTGGGCGAAGGCTGGCAGCATGCGCTTCTGATCGCGGCCTCGGTGCTGATCATCACCTGCCCCTGCGCGCTGGGGCTGGCGGTGCCGGCCGTGCAGGTGGTGGCGAGCGGCCGGCTGATGCGCCGCGGCATCCTGCTCAAATCGGCGACCGCGCTGGAGCGGCTTGCCGAGGCCGACACCGTCGTCTTCGACAAGACCGGCACCCTGACGCTCGGCCGGCCCGAGCTGGCCGACAGCGGCAAGTTCGATCCGCAGGCCTTGAAACTGGCGGCTTCCTTGGCCGCCAACAGCCGGCATCCGCTGGCGCGCGCGCTTTGCCGCGCGGCCCCCGACGTCCCCGCGGCGTCGGGCGTCGACGAGAAAGCGGGCCTCGGCCTCCGGCTCGCCGTCAAAGGCGGGGAGATCAGGCTCGGCAGCCGGCGCTGGTGTTCGGTCGGCGAGGAGCAACCGGGCGAGGGACCCGAGATCTGGCTGGCGGAACCCGGCCAGCCGCCCCTGCGTTTTGCCTTCACGGATCAATTGCGGCCCGATGCGATCGAGACCCTGGCGGCGCTTCGCGCGCGCGGGATGGCGATCGAGCTTTTGTCGGGCGACCGGGAGGGCACCGTGAGGCAGGTGGCTGGAACCCTGGGCATCGAGGCGTGGCGGGCGGCGATGAGCCCCGCCGACAAGACGGAAAGGCTCGAGCAGCTGGCGCGCGACGGCAAGCGCGTGCTGATGGTGGGCGACGGCCTCAACGACGCGCCGGCTCTCGCCGCCGCCTTCGTGTCGCTTTCGCCCTCGACCGCGGCCGATATCACCCAGACCTCGGCCGATGCGGTGTTCCAGGGCGTGAAGCTTGGCGCGGTCACCGAACTCCTGGGCGTGGCCCGGCGCTGCCGCAGTCTGGTGCGGCAGAATTTCCTCCTGGCCCTGGGCTACAATCTTCTGGCGGTGCCGATGGCGGTGCTCGGGCTGGTGACGCCGCTGGTCGCCGCCATTGCGATGTCCTCGTCCTCGCTGATCGTCACCGGGAACGCGTTGCGGCTCGGGATCGATCGGACTCTGTCCGCGCGCCGCTGACGGCGGCGCGACGGCAAACGGAGGTCGCCCCATGGAAGGTCTCATCTATCTCATCCCCGCCGCCCTGTTCCTGGGTCTGATCGGTCTGATCGCCTTCATGTGGGCGCTCAAGAGCGGGCAGTTTGAGGATCTCGACGGCGCTGCGGAGCGCATCCTGTTCGACGACGAGGATGCGCCCGCGGCCAAGCCGCTCGAGACCGACGAGGCGAAAGGCCGGACGCCGCGCCGCTCCTGAACGTCCGTCTCTGCGCCGACCGCCTCCCCCGTGACATCCGCCGATCTTCCGGGCTAGTCTCCGCCCCGCGTCCGCGAGGGTCGAGCGGCCGCTTCCATCAGGCATCGGACGATCTCGCCTTTCCTGAGCGATTCCCAACGTCGGTTCGTCGGCAATGGTCGTCGCGGGCGGATCGTTGGCGCCGGGCCGGCCATGGCATGAGGAAGCGGCACCGCAACCCCGGGACGGGTTTGGCGACGAGGTCCCTCCGAGAGAGAAGCCGATGGCCCGCAATCCGCGTTACGACATCCTGTTCGAGCCCGTGAAGATCGGGCCGGTCACGGCCAGGAACCGCTTCTACCAGGTGCCGCATTGCACCGGCATGGGCGTGCAGATGCCCAAGACGCTGGCGGCCATGCGCGCCGTCAAGGCCGAGGGCGGCTGGGGCGTCGTCAACACCGAATATTGCTCGATCCATCCGACCTCCGACGACGCGCCCTACAAGTTCTGCAGCCTGTGGGACGATGACGACAGGCGGGTGATGGCGACGATCGCGGACGCCATCCATGAGCATGGCGCGCTCGCCGGCTGCCAGCTCTGGCATGGGGGCGAATTCGCGGTCAATCGCGCCAGCCGCCTGCCGCCGATCTCGGTCGATGGCACACCCGCCCATTATCTCTGGCCGCTGCAGACCCGCGCCATGGATCGCCAGGATATCCGCGAGCTGCGGCGCTGGCAGGGCGACGCCGCGAAGCGCGCGGTCCAGGCCGGTTTCGACATCGTCTATGTCTATGCCGGCCACGCTTATCTGCCGTTCCAGTTCATCGCCAGGCGCTTCAACCATCGCGGCGACGAATATGGCGGTAAGCTCGAGAACCGGGTGCGTATGCTGCGCGAGATGATCGAGACCACGCGCGACGCGATCGGCCCGAATGTGGCGCTGGCGATCCGCTTCGCGGTCGACGAGCTCATGGGCGATCACGGTGTCGCGGCCGGCGCGGAGGGC
>CAVOLB010000043.1:0-39352 GCA_963696655.1 uncultured Alphaproteobacteria bacterium | reverse complement strand
AACACAATGCGTTTGTCCACGTCCATGGCCTTGTCCAGCGCCAGGATGGAGCGCTCGCGGCCAACGAACAGCGGTATCACCATGTAGGGATATACCACCACGTCACGCAGCGACAACACAGGTGTCGGTTGTTGCGCCAACGGTAAAACCCTGCACCGGTCCAGCGTCGGTCGTCACCCGCTCATAGCGCCCGCCGAGGAGCGTGCTCCACTGGGCGTCGATGGCGCGTTCCCACTCGGCGAACACGGCCATCCGGTCCCGCTGGCCGTCGTTGATGTTCCAGAAGATGTTCGGCGCCATGCCGCCGAAGGTGGCCTGTTCTCCCTGGGCATTGAGCATGCCGGTCAGATCCGCCGGTGAGGGCGGCCACCAGTCGTCGAGGCGATAGCGCTGGTATTCCCCGGCCCAGGCGCAGGATGTCGGCCTCGGTGAGGTCGATGCTTCCCATCAGTTTGGCGCCGATGTTCTGGCTCTCGGTGTACATCGGCATGCCGGGGGCCACGATCCCGGGCGCGGCGCCATAGATGAACTGCTTGTCGTCGCCGAAATCCATCTTGTGATCGACGTCTTCGTAGTAGGCGCGCCCATCCAGACTGCCCCACTGATAGCGGTTTCGGTAGCGCAGGTTGAAGCGGTATTCGGTGTTGTCCACCATGTCCATGCGCTGGTTGGGATAGTTTTGCTCCGAGTCGCCATGGCGCTCAATCTATCCGAACCGCCGGGAACCGGAAGTCCGGCGTGGCGGCGGCCGGCGAAATTCGCGACAGGATCATGGACCGAGGAGACAGCTCATGAACGAAGACGCCTTCAACATGTCGCTGCGGAAATTCCTGAAGCAGGTCGGTGTGACCTCGCAGCGCGCCATCGAGGTCGCGGTCCGCGAGGCGGCGGCCCAGGGCCGGATCAAGGGTCACGGACCGCTCAAGGCACGGATGACGCTCACGATCGATTCGATCGGGCTTCGGCACGAGGTCGAGGACGAGATCCAGCTCGGGTGAAGTTCAGCCCAGCCCGCGCGCGAGCGCATTCACCAGCTGGCGGGCGATGCTGCGGTTGGGATCGAGATTGGGATTGAAGATGGTGAGGTCGAGCCCGACCGCGCGGCCGCTGCCGATCGCGGTCTTGAGGACCGCGACCAGCTCCTCGAAATCGAGCCCGTCGCTCATCCGGTAATCGACCGCCGGCATGACCGCGTCGTCCAGCACGTCCACATCGAGATGGATCCAGAATCCCTCCCGGTCGCTCCCCGCGAGCTGGCGCACCGCCGCCGCCGCCGCCGCCGAGACCCCCGCTTTGCGCACGGTCTGCAGATCGAGGACGGTGATGTCGGTCTCGCGGACGTCCTGGCTGCCATATTTGAGCGCCATCGCCGCGTCGCGATGGCCGAAGAGCACGATGTCCTCGTCGCGGACATAGGGCCGGCCGCCATCGAGGTCGGTCACGATCGCCGGGCCCCGCCCCGAAACCAGCGCCAGATCCATGTCCGCCGCCTCGCCGGTGAGCGAGGCCTCGGGCTGGTAGAAATCGGCGTGGCCATCGAGGAACAGCAGCCCGTAGCGCCCCCGGCGGCGCAGACCCAGCAGGCAGCCCAGGAGGATGCTGCAGTCGCCACCGAGCACGACGGGGAACTCGCCCTCGTCGACGGCGGCGCCCACCTCGTCGGCCAGGCGCGGCGAATAGTCGGCGATCCCCTGGGGGTTGAGCATCTTCGTTTCCACGTCGCGGACCGGATCGTAGTCCGGCGGCTCGACCCGGGCGGCCCGCCTCGCGCCCAGCGCCCGCGCCAGACCCAGCTGCAGCAGGACCTCGGGCGCGCGCTCGACGCCGCTCGGCCAGAGCCCCAGCGGCGAGGGCGCCTCGATGATGGCGAACCGGGTCATGAGCTCTCCTTCACAAATAATCGGGACAGAAACTTTAGGACGCGGCCCTTGCGTCGCCCAGCCTGCTTCTCCAGGCCGCGGGCAGCCTTCAGGGATTCAGGCGGACCAGCTCGGCGACATAGGCCTTCTGAATCGCGACGAGCCGGTCGATCGTGCCGGAATCGGCCGCCGCGGAGAGATTGATATTGGTCACGATCGACCCGAGGAGCGTCAAACCGGTGATCGAGATGACCCGGTGCTTCTGACCCGCCACCTCGGCCACGCTGAGGATACCGACATAGAGCGCGTTCTGGTCGTGATCGAGAATCCCGAGAAACTGGGATTCCGAAATCTGGATCGCGTCGGTGGTGGCGTTCGCCTCGGACTCGACCTCCTTGATATCGACCTCCGGCATTTCGCTCTTCGTCCGGGCGAGAAACTCTCGCCGCGCCAAGGCAATCGAATGCGGCGCGCCCCGCTCGAGCTGAACCGCGACATTGCCATAGACGGAGTAGTTGGGAATTCGGCCGGCATGCCAATCATCGAGATCCCTGCAGGGCGCGAAATGGACCAGCACCTGGTTCTGACCGGCCTGGGCCCTCTCCGTCGTGTCCATGACAAAGGCATCGGCCGGATTGTTGCGGTCGAAGGTGCAATAACCGTCCGGCGGCGGGATCGACAGCGTCTTGCTGCCGAGCCGGATCTCCTCGGCATGGCCGGAAGAGGCGAGGCACAGGAACGCCGCCAATGTCAGCACCAGGAAACGCATGGGCTCGTTCGCGCTCCTCTGCCTGCCTCGGGTCAGGGATTCTTGCGGATCAGTTCAGCGACATAGGCCTTCTGGGCATCGATGAGCTTGTCGAAGGCGCCTTTCCCCATCGGCCGATAGAGATTGACCGAGGCGGGTATCGATCCCAGCATCGTCACGGCGCCGACGCCGGCCAAGGGGTATTTCTTGCCGCCGACCTCGAGCACGCCCAGGAAGCCGACATAGAGCGCATTATGGTCCTGGTCGAGAAGGCCGAGAAGTTGCGGGCCTAAGGTCTGGGCGTCCGAGATCTTGCCGCTCGGCTGGTCTTCGATCCGTTTCACATCGGCGGAATCGAGCATCGGGACCTTGGGCGCCATGATGTCGAGATATTTCTGGCGCGACAGGGGCAAAGGCTGCGGCGCGCCCGGGTAATTGAGCGGCAGCATGATCCGGCCGAACTCGCTGAAGGCGATGGTCCCGGTTCGCCATTGAGGGAATTCGTCGCAGCGGCCGAACTGGAGCACGATCCGGTTCTTGCCGGCCTGCGCCACCTCGGCCCGCTGCATCGCCGCTGCGTCGAATGCGTCGCCGCGATCATAGACGCAGGAACCTGCCGGCGGCTGGAGCGAGAGCGTCTTGCCGCCGGCGGCAACTTCCTCCGCAGCGAGCGGGCTCGCGAAGGCCAGCAGCATCGCGACCGCCCCGATCCCAGCACGCATGCGTGTCGATTCCCCCGAGGCAATGAAACGACGCTTGCGTGCCCTGCCGGCCGATTGCGGCTCGACGGGAACGGAACCTGGCGGCGCCTAGCGGCGCGCCACCATCAGCTTCTTGATCTCGGCGATCGCCCTGGCCGGATTGAGGCCCTTCGGGCAGGTCTTGGTGCAGTTCATGATCGTGTGGCAGCGATAGAGCCGGAACGGATCCTCGAGATTGTCGAGCCGCTCGCCGGTAAATTCGTCGCGGCTGTCGGCGATCCAGCGATAGGCCTGGAGCAGGATCGCCGGCCCCAGATAGCGGTCGCCGTTCCACCAATAGCTGGGGCAGGAGGTGGAGCAGCAGAAACACAGGATGCATTCCCAGAGCCCGTCGAGCTTGGCCCGTTCCTCGGGGCTCTGCGGATGCTCGCGGCCCGGTGCCGGCGACCTGGTCTTGAGCCAGGGCTCGATCGAGGCATATTGCGCATAGGCCCGGTTGAGATCGGGCACCAGATCCTTCACCACCGGCATATGGGGCAGCGGGTAGATCTTCACCTCGCCCTTCACCTCGTCGATATATTTGGTGCAGGCGAGCGTGTTGGTGCCGTCGATGTTCATGGCGCAGCTGCCGCAGACCCCTTCGCGGCAGGAGCGGCGGAAGGTCAGCGTCGAGTCCATCTCGTTCTTGATCTTGATCAGCGCGTCCAGAACCATCGGACCGCATTTGTCGAGATCGACCTCGTAGGTGTCGAGCTGGGGCGTCTCGCCCGAATCCGGATTCCAGCGATAGACCTTGAAACTGCGGATGCGCTTCGCCCCGGCCGGAGCCTTGTGGGTCTGTCCGGGCCGGATCTTGGAATTGGCGGGCAGGGCGAACTCGGCCATCGTCGTTCGAATCCTCTCTCCAGGCAGATGTCTTGCGGGCGGTCCGTCGCGACCCGGGCCCGCCCAGAACGGCAAGGCTACGCGCTTTTCGGCGCGATTCGATGCCAAAGGATTAACTAGCTGTTTTCGTTCGTCTTTGCCAGTCCGACAGGGCGCGCCTTGCGTATTTCCAGATAGCCATAACCGATCGCGAGGCCGGCGCCGATCCAGACCAGGTCGCGCGCGCGCCGGACCAGGGCCACCGCCACCCCGACCGAAGGCTCGCCGGCAAAGGCGCCGTAGAGCAGCAGGAACGCCCCCTCGACCGCGCCCAGGCTCCCCGGGATCAAGCCGGTGGCCTGGCGAACCAGCTGGACGACCGCCTCGATGATGAGGATCTCGGGAACCGTGAGCGGATGGTCCAGCAGGCTCGAGATGACATAGAGCTCCACAGCCCCCAGCAGCCAGCCGAGGAAGGCCAGGACCAGCGCGGCGCCAAATCGCGGCGAGGCGCCGACATAGAGACGATGGAGTTCGTGATCGACTGCGCGGATGCCGTTGAGAAAGCGCTCGAGCCCGGCGGCGAAGCGGAAACGGTGGATGAAGCCCACCAATCGCGAGGTGACCCCGAAGCGCTGCACCAGGAAGAATCCCAGGATCCCGCCGGCGAACAGCAGCGAACCGATGCCGATGGCGGTGACCATATCGGCGCCCAGCGTCGGCTCCTGCAGCATCAGCACATAGGCAATGCCGAGGAACGGCAGGAAGGACAGAAGAAGCGAGGTGCGCGCCACCAGCAACGAAGCCACCGTCTCGCGCGGATCCAATCCCCGATGCTTCACCAGGATGAGGCCCTTGGCCGGCTCGCCGCCGAGCCCGCCCAGGGGCGTCACCACATTCAGCATCTCGCCGACGAGCCGCACCCGCCAGAGCCAGAGCCAGGAGCGGAGCTTGAAGGGCAGCGCCGGCAGCACGGCAAGCCAGCTCGCGACATCGGCGCTGAAGACCAGGGCGGCGGCGGCCATCACCAGAAGGAAGCCCCAGCCCAGCCGGCCGAGCAGGACCAGGACCTGCGCCAGATCGATGCTGGCCAGCACCGCCACCAGCAGGCCGGCGCCGACGACGACCATCGCCAGCTTGACCCAGAGGCGGGACGGAATCGGTTTCGCCATCGTTACCGGGTGCTCTGAAACGGTTGCGGAAACCGGCGCGCTCACGCCACGGGGCGCAGCATATGTCGATGCAGCCAGACGAAATAGACCGCGAAGATCGGCGTCACCGCCGCCGCGACATAGAGCAGCGGCAAGCCCCAGCCGAGCCAGACGAGGATCGGAACGAGGATGGTCGAATCCTCGGCATCGAAGCCGGCGAAGCCGGAGAGCTCGGCCGCGCGCAGGCCCTTCTGCCCCTCGGCCCACATCACCACGCCGAGGATGAACATGACGGCGAAGCCGGCGAGGAAGCCCAGCGCCACCGTCCAGCCGCCGAGCTCGGTGAACCGCAACCCGATTCCCAGGCCAATGAAGATCGCTGCGTTACAGACCGAATCCGAGATGAGGTCGTAGTAGTGGCCGGTCTTGCTCATCTTCCCCGATAACCGGGCCAGCATCCCGTCGGCGCGGTCGAGGAGCATGGACAGGATGAACAGGAAACCCCCGATCGTGAGCCAAAGCGGCCGGCCGTCGGCATAGGCGGCCGCGGCGCCAAGACCGGTGGCCAGGCGCAAGGTCGTGATGTGATTGGGTTGCACCGGGGTATTCACCAGCGGCCGCACCAGGGGCTTAACCAGGCGGTGGATCCAGGTGTTGTGGCTCATGGCTTCGGGGCCCGTCGTAATATTATTGACTTATTAACGCGGCGGCCCTTAATCACGGCACTAGCAAGGGAAAGGTCCGCTGAAAAGCGTGACCTGGGGACAGTAGGAAATCTTGCCGCGATTGGCCATAGATAAGCTCGATCTGAGCCAGGTCGAGCAATTCAAGAAGCGTGGCTTCACCGTCCTGCGCGGGGCCTTCGGTGGCGACGCCGTGGCGCAGTTCGACGAATGGGCGACCGAGCTCGTGCGGCAGCCCGAGGTCTCGGGGCGCCATTGGGTCTATCGCGACCCGAGCCTGCTCGATCCCCAGGAACGCATCATCACCCGGATCGAGCGGATCTCGCCCTTCCATAAGGGCTTCGCATCCCTGACCCTCGCCCTCAAGCCGCTGGTCGAGCAGCTCCTGGGCGAGCCGGTGGCCCTCTTCAAAGAGAAGATCAATTTCAAGTTTCCCGGCGCCGACGGCTTCAAGCCGCATCAGGACGCGCAGGCCGGCTGGAACAATTACGCGGACTTCTTCGTCTCGGCCCTGGTCTGTTTCGACGAGGCGACCGCCGCGAATGGCTGCCTGCAGATCGTCGACAATTACGAGCATAAGGGCCTCGCCCGCCTGTGGGAGCCGCTGACCGAGAGCGACCTCGCCGGCATGCATTGGGTCGATCTTCCGACCAAGCCCGGCGACATCATCTTCTTCGACAGCTATGTCCCGCACGCCTCGCAGCCCAACATGACCGACCGGATGCGCCGCATCTATTACGCGACCTACAACCGGGCCTCGGCGGGCGAGCTCATGGAGCGCTATTACGCGGACAAGCATAAGAGCTTTCCGCCGGACATCGACCGCGACCCGTCGAAGCGCTACGTCTTCCGCGTCTGACGCTGCGAGCGTTTGCTTCCCTTATCCCCTCCCCCCTTGAGGGGGAGGGCAGGGAGGGGGATGGCTCGGTCCACGATCTCGTCGGGGTGGGAAGGGGCCGATACCGAGCAGCCCCCTCCCCAACCCTCCCCCAAAGTTGGGGGAGGGGATAAGTAAGTAAGAAGACAGCTTCCCCTAGCCGATTCCCAGCGCCGGTTCGATGGTCTCATGCGCGCGGCGCAGGTCTTCCGGCGTGTCGATCTCGATCCAGGCCATGCCGGTGATGTCCTCGCAGCCAATGCGATGCGTGGGATCGGCGAAGAAGACCTCGCGCATCGCCGGCTCGTAGGGCTCGGCCGCCCGGCCATTGGCGACGAAGCGCTCGGTCGCCGCCGCCAGGCGGTCCGCCATCAGCGGCTCCAGCTTGAGGAAGCCCGGCCATTCGCCCATCGCCTCGAAATCGCCGCTGACGATCTTCCCGAACTCGACCAGCTGCCCGCCACGCAGGCAGGCCTTCACCGGCTCGGGGCCGGGCTCGAGATCGCGATCGATCAGCAGGCAGTTGCGGTGCGGCGACTGGATCAGGCGCTGCAGCACGACGGGATCATAGAGCACGTCGGCATCCATGAAGAGGATGTCCGAGCCGTTGCGCAGCACATCGCGGGCGGCCCAGAGCGAGACCACCGCCCCTTCCTCGAAGCGCGGATTGTGGATCGTGTCGATCCAGGGCTTGCCGCCGATCGCCGCCAGCTCGGCATGAATCTCCTCGGCCTTGAACCCCACCACGATCGTCATCTTGTCGATGCCGAGCGATTCGAGGATCGCGATATGCCGGCGCAGCAGCGTCTGGCCGCCGAACTCGAGGAGGCATTTGGGATGGCCGGCGCCGTTCGACAAACGGATGCCCCGGCCGGCCGCCAGCATGATCGCGTGCATGGGGCTTCAGCGTCCTGGGTCGTCGCGGCAGAGGGGAACGGTCGCGCGCAGCGGGCTCAATAGACGCGCGCCTTCGGTGGGAAAGACTGCACGTCGTTCGAGAGCGGCTGCAGATGCACAGGGCGATAGTCGATCCTCGGCTTGCCGTCCTCGCCGCACCAGACGGCGGTGTGCTTGAGCCAGTTCTTGTCGTCGCGCCCGGCGTAATCCTCGCGCGCATGGGCGCCGCGGCTCTCGGTGCGGTTGACGGCCGAGGCCACCGACACCACCGCCTGACTCAGCAGATTGTCGAGCTCGAGCGTCTCGACCAGATCGCTGTTCCAGATCATGGAGCGGTCGGAGACGCCGACATCGGAACGCCGGCTCCAGCAGGATTCGAGCAGCTTCAGCCCCTCGGCCAACACCTCGCCGGTGCGGAACACGGCGCAGTTCGACTGCATGATCTTCTGCATCTCGAGCCGCAGCGCCGCGGTGGGCGTTCCTCCCTTGGCATGGCGCCAGCGGTCGAGCCGCGCCAGCGCCGCGTCGCCGGCATTGGCCGGCAGGGCCGGCACCGGTTCCTCGGCATCCAGCGTGGCGGCACAGCGGTTGGCCGCGGCGCGGCCGAACACGACCAGGTCGAGCAGCGAGTTCGAGCCCAGCCGGTTGGCGCCATGGACCGAGACGCAGGCCGCCTCGCCGATCGCCATCAGGCCCGGCACGACGCTGTCGGGATTGCCGTTCCTGATCGTGACCGCCTCGCCGTGATAATTGGTCGGGATGCCGCCCATATTGTAGTGGCAGGTCGGCAGCACCGGGATCGGCTCGCGCGTGACGTCGACGCCGGCGAAGATGCGCGCGGTGTCCGCGATGCCGGGCAGGCGCTCATGGATGATCTTCGGATCGAGATGCTCGATATGGAGATGGATATGGTCCTTATGCTCGCCCACGCCGCGGCCTTCGCGGATCTCCATCGTCATGGCCCGGCTGACCACGTCGCGCGAGGCCAGGTCCTTGGCCGAGGGCGCATAGCGCTCCATGAAGCGCTCGCCCGCCGAGTTCGTCAGATAACCGCCTTCGCCGCGTACGCCCTCGGTGATGAGGCATCCGGCGCCATAGATGCCGGTAGGATGGAACTGGATGAACTCCATGTCCTGCAGCGGCAGCCCCGCGCGCAGCACCATGGCGTTGCCGTCGCCGGTGCAGGTGTGGGCCGAGGTGCAGGAGAAATAGGTGCGGCCATAGCCGCCGGTGGCCAATACGACCGATTTGGCGGCGAAGCGATGGATCGAGCCGTCGTCGAGATTCCAGGCCATCACCCCGCGGCAGCGGCCTTCCTCGTCCATGATCAGGTCGAGCGCGATATATTCGATGAAGAACTCGACCGAATGCTTCAGCGCCTGCTGATAGAGCGTATGCAGAATGGCATGGCCGGTGCGGTCGGCGGCGGCACAGGTGCGCTGCGCGATGCCCTTGCCGAAATGCGTGGTCATGCCGCCGAAGGGGCGCTGATAGATCTTGCCCTCGGGCGTGCGGCTGAAGGGCACGCCGTAATGCTCGAGCTCGATCACCGCGGGGATCGCCTCGCGTACCATGTACTCGATCGCGTCCTGGTCGCCCAGCCAGTCCGACCCCTTGATGGTGTCGTACATATGCCAGCGCCAGTCGTCCTCGCCCATATTGCCGAGCGAGGCCGACATGCCGCCCTGGGCCGCCACCGTATGGCTGCGGGTCGGGAATACCTTGCTGATGCAGGCCGTGCGCAGGCCCTTGGCCGCCATGCCGAAGGCGGCACGCAAGCCGGCGCCGCCGGCGCCCACCACCACCACGTCATAGGCGTGATCGACGATCGGGTAGGCCTGGCCGTTGATTTTGGGCGCTGCCGGTTCAGCCATGAGACTTAGCCTCCGAAGGCGATATCGAAGAGGGCGATGGCGGTCGCGAGCGCGAGGCCGATGCAGAGGAAACGCAGGCCGATCAGCAGGACCAGCTTGGTCGCTTCATGATGAACATAATCTTCGACCACCACCTGCAGGCCCAGCAACGCGTGCCAGAAGCCCGCCCCCAGCACCAGCAGCATCAGGCCGAAGGTGACGGGCGAGCCCAGCCACTGCGTGGCGCCGACGCGATCGGTGCCGGCGTGGGCGACGAGGCCGGCGACCAGCCAGACCAGGAGCGGGATCAGCGCCAGCGCCGTGAGGCGCTGATGCCACCAATGCTGCACGCCTTCCTTGGCGGAACCGAGACCGCGGACGCGGCCGAGCTCGCTGCGCAGATCGGCGCTTGGCTTGACCATCAGAGGAACTCCATCTGCCAGTAGCCGAGACCCCAGGCGACCAGCGTCAGCAGCAGCGCCGCCACCACCACGGTCCAGCCGGTGATCGACATCGTCTTCAGCTCGAAGCCCCAGCCCATGTCCCAGAAGAGATGGCGGATGCCGTTGGCCAGATGGAAGAACAGCGCATAGGTCCAGCCGAAGAGCAGGAGCCGTCCGATAACGGAGCCGATCAAGCCCTGCGCCTGGGCGAAGGCCTCGGGCCCCACCGCCGCCGCGATGATCCAATAGACCAGCAGCAGGGAGCCGACCGCGAGCGCGATGCCCGTGATGCGGTGCAGGATGGAGAGGACCGAGCTGATCTGCCAACGATAGATCTGGAGGTGGGGCGAAAGCGGCCGGTTCTGTGTCGCCATAGCTCGATGATTCCTGGCCTTTATTGAAGCCCGGCGGTGGATTTAGCCCCGGCCGGAAGGCAAGTCAATTCCACCCGTCCGGCCATTCCGCAGGCGCGAAATGTGGATAGGAAGGTGGAAAGACTGTGCACAGAATGTGCACTTCTCCACCAGCTATACACAGGGAAGATGACCCGGCGGGCAAAAACAGATTGCCCGCCCGGCGCGATTCGCCTCAAGCTTCCCGTTGCACGCGAAAGCGTCGACCTGAGACCGCTCGCAGACAAACGCGCAAGGCATGGACCGCCCCCGTCTGACGTGCCTCGGGGGCATATCGGGCGGAGAGCCCCATGCCGATGGTGCCGCCAGGCGCCCGCCCAATCCGCGAGTTTGGTTTCCGGCCGCAGGGGACGGGGGAAGGCCTTCGGGCCTTTCCGTCCGCAATCTGGCGCCGGCGACAGGGGATCCGCGCGTCGCTCTTCGGGGCGGCCCATGGAGCGAACCTTCGCCGGGACGGCATGGCGGGCTGCCCTCAAGCGAGCACTCGCCGACCCGGTCGGTCTCTGATGTCTGAGCCTTCGGGCCGGATAGATAGGGGCCTGAAAGACGGCGCCGGACACGTCTCGCGCAAGCGGTCGGTCCGGATGGCGTCGGAAGAGCGCGCCTTGGCTGTTCGGTCCGGAGCCCATCCGGGACCGACGCAGGTGCCGCCGGGCGGCTGGTCCGAGGGTGGAACTCCAGGAGCCGTCGGGTGCTCGGCGCTGCCGGCCTCGCCCGAGGCCGGCTTTGCTCCGAGGCGAAGGTCGAAGTTGCGGTTGCTGGATGCCAGGTCCGGGCTTGCCGCGAAGATCGACTGGGAAAGGCCCCGCCGCTTTTTCGTGCCGGAGCCCTTGCCGGCTCCGGAGGCGTCAGTCAACGCCCCGTTTCGCGGGGCGTGGCGCGCGGAGTCCCTAGAGGCTCCGCGCGCCTGACGCCTCGAATCCGTTTAACATGCGCGAGTCGCGCGATTCAACAAGATTTAGGTGGCTCTGTCCCTGCGCCAACAAGATATGGCGTGAGCGGGGGTATGGCCGCTCGCTAAAGCGGCGGCTCCGGGGGCGTGTACCACAGCAGATGCTCCTCATAGGAGGACAGCTCGCTCCACCGGCCGGGATTGGCGTTGAAGTCATCCGCCATCCGCTGGGCGGTCGCGGTATCCCGGATGCGGTCCCATTCCTGCGGCGCATTTACCTTGAAGACGGCCACATCGTCCGCCGTGAGCGGCATTTTGTGTCCGCGCTGCATATCGATCGCAAAATAGTCGCTGCCGAACCGGCGCGCATAAGCGACGTTGCCGGGGCTGTCGAAATAGGCGCAACCCGCCGGACCGAACCCCGTCAAGCCGACCAGGCTCAAGGCGCCGATCAGGATATTCCGCCGCGACGGCGCGCCATTCCGGTCTCCGATCATGAGCTCCGCCTCGGCAACAGGGCCCAATAGTCGAAATCGAGCACGACGGCGGGATCGGGATTGCCGTCGGCGGCCTTGTCGGGAAAGCCCGCGGCCGGCTGGTTCTTGGTCGCGACCAGCCGCAGGCGCAGCGCACCTGCCTTCGCCACGCCCGGCAGCTGGGCCTTCGCCAGCACCTCGCTCCAGGCGAAGATCGTATCGTCGGCGAAGCTCGGATTCGTATGCCGGCCGCCATTGATGGCGAGCAGCTTCAGCGCATTGCCCAGCCCGTTGACCGAGAGCGCGCGGGCCAGGCTGATGATATGGCCGCCATAGACGATGCGCCGCCCGAAGCGGCCGTCCTTCTCGGCATGCTGGTTGAAATGCACGCGTGCATTGTTCTGATAGAGCCGTGTCGCGGTCATGTGGCAGGACTCTTCGATCGTCATGCCGTCCACATGATCGATGCGCTCGCCGGGTTCGTAATCCTCCCAGCGGTGCGCCGAGCCGGTGACGGCCGGATCGAAACGCGTCAGATCGAGCCCGCCACCGACCTCCAGCGCCGTCGGCGGCAGGGCGGCGACGAGATCGGGAATGACCGCGGTCGGCGCCGGCGATTGCGGGTCGCGTTTGCGCACCAGCACCCAGCGCACATAGTCGACCACCATCGCGCCGCGCTGGTTGCGCCCGATCGACCGCACATAGACGACGCCAGTCTGGCGATTGGAGTTCTCCTTGAGGCCGATGACGCGCGAGGTCGCGGCCAGCGTATCGCCCGGATAGACCGGAGCGCCGAACTGGCCTTGCGCATAGCCGAGGTTGGCGATGGCGTTGAGCGAGATGTCCGGCACGGTGCGGCCGAAGACGAGATGGAACACCAAGAGATCGTCGAGCGGCGCCTGCGGCAATCCCAGGTCGCGCGCGAATCCGTCGGAGCTGGGAAGCGCGAAGCGGTTGCCGGTCAGGGCCGTATAGAGCGCGACGTCGCCGGTCGTGACGGTGCGCGGAATCGCGTGGCGGATCTCCTGCCCGAGCTGGAAATCCTCGAAGAAATTGCCGGCGCTGGTCTTGGTCGATCCGGTCATCGAGGGAGCCCCCTCCCCCTACCCCCTCCCGCAAGGGGAGGGGGCTGGAAAAATCTCATCCACCCCGCAAAAGGAGTTGGCTCGCACGATCTGTTTTCGATTATCGAAGCACAAAAGGATTCAAAAAAATCCACGCCCCCTCCCCTTGTGGGAGGGGGTAGGGGGAGGGGTGATCCCGAGCGGGCTTCGTCGATCATCTTGGCACTCAGCGCGCGTTGTCGCCGCGTTCGCGCGCGGCGATCGCTTCCGCCAGATCGACAATGCGTCGCGCGTTCAGCACATGGAGGTTCTCGATCAGCTTGCCGTCGAGCACGACGATGCCGCGGCCGTTGGCGGCCGCATCGGCATGGGCGGCGATCACGCGGCGTGACCAGTCGACATCGAACGCCGCCGGCGCGAAGGCCTTGTTGGCGGCGGCAATCGTCTTGGGATGGATCAGCGTCTTGCCGTCGAACCCCATCTCGGCCCCCTGATGGCAGGCGACCTCGAAGCCGGCATCGTCTTCGAGGTCGAGATGCACGCCGTCGAGGATCGCGAGACCGTAGGCCCGCGCCGCCAGCATGCAGAGACCCAGGCTGGTGATGAGCGGCAGTCGATCGCGCGTATGCGCCGCATGCAGATCCTTGGTCAGGTCCGAGGTGCCCATGACGAAGCATTGCACCCGGCGCGAAGCGCCCGCGACCTCCTCGGCGTTCAGCATCGCGCGCGGCGTCTCCATCATGCACCAGAGGGTGAGCGCCTCGGGCGCGCCATTGGCGACCAGCACGGTCTCGGCCTGGCGCACCGTCTCGACGCTCTCGACCTTGGGAATCAGGATGGCGTCGGCGCCGGCTTCGGCGACCGCCGCCAGATCGCCATAGCCCCAGGGCGTGTTGAGGCCGTTCACGCGGATCACCACCTCGCGCGCGCCGAAGCCGCCGGCCTTGACCGCATTGACCACCTGGATCCGGGCATCGCGCTTGGCCTCGGGGGCCACCGCATCTTCGAGATCCATGATCAGCACATCGGCCGCCAGGGTCTTGGCCTTCTCCAGGGCGCGAAGATTGGAGCCGGGGGTATAGAGCGCGCTGCGGCGCGGACGGGTGGACTGGAACATGGGCAGTCATTCCCTGATCTGACGAGGCGGTCCCGCGACGGGCCGGGCGTCCGAGCCCCGCCGGAAGCTGCGCGACTATAGCGAAACCGGAAGGGTGAAACAGCGGCCGGTGCCGGCTCTCTTTCAGGTAGGGGGCGCCGACCGGATTGTCATCATGACACCCGCAGAAAAGCTGGGTTCCCGACCCGATTCGGAGGCTCTCTTGCCGCCTTCCCAGCGGGCCGGCCCGCATGGGAGAGTGCGCCCCTCATCCGAGGGCCTCCATGAACATCCTGTCGATTTCGTCCCGCGTCTCCTACGGCCATGTCGGCCATGCCGCTTCGGTCTTCTGCCTCCAGCGGCTGGGCCACGAGGTCTGGCCGGTCGAGACCACGCTGCTCTCGAACCATCTGGGCTATCCGGCCTGGGGCGGACGCCAGCTCACGACCGAGGAGGTGGCGATGGTGCTGGACGGGCTCGAGCGGTTCGGCGTCTATCCCGAGGTCGATGTCTTCGCGACGGGCTTTCTCGGCAAGGCGCCACGGCTCGCGGTCGAGACCCTGGCCAAGCTGCGCCGCGGCCGGCCCGACATGCTCTATGCGCTCGATCCGGTGATGGGCGAGCGCAAGGGCGGTCTCTATGTGCCGGCCGAGACGGCAGCCCTCATCAAGCGCGAGCTTCTCCCCGAGGCGGATCTCACCTTCCCCAATATCTTCGAGCTGGACTACCTCTCCGGCAGCCATGTCGAGACCTTGGAAGATGCGATCCGCGGCTGCGAGGCGATCCGCGCGCAAGGAAGGCCCGATCTCGTGGTCATCGCCACCGGCATCGAGCGCGTCGATGGCCACGCGCAGGCGATCGAGACCATGGCGGTGGGGCCGCAGGGCGTGTTCCTCGCCACGGCCCAGCGCCATCCCTTGAAGGCCCATGGCACCGGCGATTGCTTCGCCGCCTTTTTCCTCGGCCATTACCTCAACAGCCGCCACGACCTCGAGACCTCGCTGGGCCTCGCCGCCAGCGCCATGGCGGCGGTGGTCGAAGCGACCGGCGACGCGAGGGAACTGGCGCTGGTCGCCGCGCAGGACGCGTTCGCAAACCCGCCGAAGAAGGCGACGCTGCAACGGCTGCGGTAGAAGACTTTCCTCGACACCCAAATACTAATCCCCTCCCCCCTTGAGGGGGAGGGTTAGGGTGGGGGGTATCGCTGTCCGGATGTCATCGATGACGTCCGAACGCGTGTCCGAAATCGAGTAAGGCACCCCCTCCCTAGCCCTCCCCCATCAAGGGGGAGGGGATAAGAGGAGAGTGAGCGGCGCGAAGCGCCGCTTCCGTTCTCAGAGATAATTCTCAGCCAGATTCTCGGCGATCTGGATGGCGTTGAGGGCGGCCCCTTTGCGCAGATTGTCGGAGACCACCCAAAGCGAGAGGCCGTGGGGCACCGTCGTATCGACGCGCACGCGGCTGACGAAGGTCGCGTCGTCGCCGACGCATTCGACCGGCGTGATATAGCCGCCGGGCTCGCGGCGATCCTCGAGGATCACGCCCGGCGCGCTCTGCAGCGCGTCGAACGCCTCCTCGACCGAGATCGGATTCTCGAACTCGAGGTTGATCGCCTCGGAATGGCCGACGAACACCGGCACCCGGACGCAGGTCGCGACCACCTCGATGTCGGGATCGAGGATCTTCTTGGTCTCGACCTTCATCTTCCACTCCTCCTTGGTCGAACCGTCTTCCATGAAGACGTCGATCTGGGGAATGGCGTTGAAGGCGATCTGCTTCGGGAACTTGTTCTTCACGATCGGCCCGGCCATGTAGATGGCGCGCGTCTGGTTGTAGAGCTCGTCCATCGCCTCCTTGCCGCCGCCCGAGACCGACTGGTAGGTCGCGACCACCACGCGCTTGATGCGCGCGAGGTCATGCAGCGGCTTCAGCGCCACCACCATCTGGATGGTCGAGCAGTTCGGATTGGCGATGATGTTGCGCCGGGTGTAGCCCGCGATCGCGTCGGGATTGACCTCCGGCACCACCAGCGGGATATCCGGGTCCATGCGGAAATGCGAGGTGTTGTCGATCACGATGCAGCCGGCCTTGGCCGCGCGCGGCGCATGCACGGCCGAGACCTTCGCCCCCGGCGAGAACAGGCCGATGTCGAAGCCCTTGAAATCGAACTTGGCGAGATCCTGGCAGCGCAGGACCTCGTCCTCGCCGAAGGAGACTTCCTTGCCGACCGACCGCTCGGAAGCCAAGGCCACGACCTCGTCGACCGGAAACTCGCGCGCGGCCAGCGTCGCCAGCATCTCTCGGCCGACATTGCCGGTGGCACCGACGACCGCTACTTTGTAACCCATTGTCTGCTCGCTCTTCTTTGTGTTGACGGTGAATTAGTGGGCAAACCGCGCCGGCGCAAGCGCCGGGCGGCATGACGGGACAGGGCGGGAGGTCGCACCCCGATGAAAGACGCGATGAGCTATGCCGAGTTCTGGCCGCGCTATCTCAAGGCGCATGCCCAGCCGGGCACGCGGCGGGTCCATTTTCTCGGCACCGGCCTCGCCCTCGCCTCCCTGCTCTGGGCCGCGATCGCCTGGGACTGGCGCCCGCTGATCGCGGCGCCGATCCTGGGCTATGGCTTCGCCTGGGCCGCGCATTTCATGATCGAGGGCAATCGCCCTGAAACCTTCGGTCATCCGTTCTTCTCGCTCTTCAGCGATCTCCGCATGCTGTTTCTCTGGGCGACGGGACGCCTCGACGGGGAGCTGGCGCGGGCGGGTCTGAAGGCCCCTTAGGGCATCGATCCAACCCGCAGAAACGCGAAGGGCCGCCCGATCCGGGGCGGCCCTTCGCGTCTTATCTCCCTGGGGAGTGAACGCTCAGCCGCCCGTGCCGCCCTCCGGCTTCACAGTGGTGGTCGTCTTGGTGGTGGTCGTGTCGCTCTGCGCGATAACCGCGCCGGAGGCCTGGGCCGTCGTCGTGTGATTGCAGGCAAAAGCGGATGATGTCGCGCCCAGCGCGACCGCCGCCATCACCAGAAATGCTGCCAGACGAGCCATGAAAGGCCTCAAAACCCGATTTCGACGCTAGGCTAACCGATGCCGGTCCAGCCTGTCGAGGATGTTATCCGCCGCCGCTGGTGGAAGGCGGGTTAACGGACGGGGTGGTTTGGGAGGGGCCCTCCGTCTGATTCTGGAAGGCCGGCGGCTTAATTGTCCCATATTTCTTGAGATAATAGCTCTTGGGGCCGCCGCAGCCGCAGGGGGCCGCGTCTTCGGTGGCGCTCGCCGGGGTCGCCGCGACGGTCGCGGCCGGGCCGCCCGGCTCGAATCCAGTGTCGGCCCAGACCGCGATCCCACCGACCAGGGCGGCGATGGCGGCCAGAACCAGGATTCGGGCCCTCGGGTTATTGAACGCCTTCATGGATCCGAGCTTAGCCGTTCCCCCGGTCGCAAGTCACCTGGCGGGCCCTGGCCGGCGCGGGCGCGACAGGGTGCTGTCAGCTTCGGCCCTTAGGGTGAGGCAGACGGTCGGAACCGACCGAACCCCCCAAAGGAGACTCTCCTATGCGCAAAATCACCCTGGCGGCTGCCCTCACGATCATTCTCGGCCTGAGCTCGCAGATGGCGTTCGCCGAAGAATCCTGCGAAGGCTCCGGCCCGCAGCTCACCAAGGAACAGATCGAAGCGAAGCTCAAGGCGGCGGGCTATGTGGAGATCAAGGAAATCGAGCTCCATAGCGGCTGCTACGAGGCCAAGGGTCTCGACAAGGACGGCAAGCGCTTCGAGCTCGAGATCAATTCCTATACCGGCGATATCGCCCAGGCGGAGTAGCGCCGGCCATGACCGCGCCGCCGATCGCCGGCAAGTCCCTGGCATCGGACCAGCCCCGCGAGAAGGGCTGGATCAAGGTCTGGGATCCGCTCTTGCGGATCTTCCACTGGAGCTTGGCCGGCGCGGTCGTCACCGCCTATGTCTCGGACGGCGCCCGGACGGTCCACGAGAGCGCCGGCTATATCGCGCTGGCGCTGGTGCTGGTCCGTCTCCTCTGGGGCATGGTCGGGCCCCGCCATGCGCGCTTCGCGGATTTTCTTCGCTCGCCACGGGCCGTCTATGACTATCTCGGCGAGATTCTGGCCATGACCGCGCGCCGCTATCTCGGGCATAACCCCGCCGGCGGCGCGATGATCGTGGCCCTGCTGATCCTCGTGACCATCACCGGCGTCAGCGGCTGGCTGACCACGACCGATCGTTTCTTCGGCGTCTGGTGGATGGAAGGGCTGCATTCGCGCTCGGCCGATCTGCTGATCGCCTTCGCCGGCCTTCATGTCGTGGGCGTGATCGCGTCCAGCGTCCTGCACAAGGAGAACCTGGTGCGGGCGATGATCACCGGCAGGAAGCGGCCCTGAACTCTTCAGGCGTCCGGCTTGTGACGATGAAAGACGCAAGCAAGCTTGTTGCCGTCCGGATCGCGGACATAGGCGACATAGAAGCTGGGCTCGTAATAGGGCCGTGTCCCCGGCGCCCCTTCGTCGGTGCCGCCATGCGCCAGGGCCGCCTCGTAGAAGGCGACGACCTCCGCTTCGCTGCCGGCGCGCAGGGCGATCATGGCGCCGTTGCCCGCGCTGGGCGGGCGCCCGTCGAAGGGCGGGCAGATCCAGAAGCTCACGCCCTCGTCATAGCCGGGTCCCCAGCCTGCCCAGCCGTCCGACCCCTCGTGGGAACGGCGGTAGCCGAGCGCACCGAACACCGCATCGTAGAAACGGGCGGAACGCGCGAAATCGCTGACACCCAAGGTCGTGTAGAGAATCAACGACATGCCGGCTCCTCCTGTTCATGTAGGCGCGCCGAAGAGGAACGGAGGCGGCGCGGATTCGATCCCGGCCCGAGCGGCGTTCAGGCCGCGAGCTTGTCCAGTTCCTTCAGCACCGCATCGCCCATGCCGCCGGTCGAGACCTTGGTGGCACCGGGGGTCATGATGTCGCCCGTGCGGTACCCCGCGGAGAGCGCGTTGGCGACCGCTTTCTCGAGCAGGTCCGCATCGGCGCCGAGCGCGAAGGAATAGCGCAGCATCATGCCGAGCGAGAGGATGGTCGCGAGCGGATTGGCCAGGCCCTTGCCGGCGATGTCGGGCGCGCTGCCATGGACCGGCTCGTAGAGGGCGCGGCGGCGGCCGCGCGCGTCGGCGGCGCCGAGCGACGCCGATGGCAGCATGCCGAGCGACCCCGTCAGCATCGCGGCGCAATCGGACAGGATATCGCCGAACAGGTTGTCGGTGACGATCACGTCGAACTGCTTGGGCTGGCGCACCAGCTGCATCGCGCAATTGTCGGCATACATATGCGAGAGCTCGACGTCCTTGTAGTCGGCGTCATGCAGCTTCTGCACTTCCTCGCGCCAGAGCACGCCGCTTTCCATCACATTGGCCTTCTCGACCGAGCAGACCTTGCGGCCGCGCAGGCGCGCCAGGTCGAAGGCCACCCGCGCCACGCGCTGGATCTCCGGCGTCGTATAGACTTGCGTGTTGATGCCGCGCCGCGTGCCGTCGGGCAGCGTCTCGATGCCGCGCGGGCTGCCGAAATAGACGCCGCCCGTGAGCTCGCGCACGATCATGATGTTGAGCCCGTCGACCAGCTCGCGCTTCAGGCTGGAGGCGTCGGCGAGCGGGCCGAACACGATCGCCGGCCGCAGATTGGCGAACAGCTCCATGTCCTTGCGCAGGCGCAGGAGGCCGCGTTCCGGCTTCTTGTCGAAGGGCAGGCTGTCCCATTTGGGGCCGCCGACGGCACCCAGCAGCACCGCATCGGCGCCCATGGCGTCGCTCATGGTGGCGTCGGTCAGGGGCGTGCCATGCTTGTCGTAGGAGCAGCCGCCGACCAGGCCCTGGCTCACGTCGAAGCCGATCGCGCGGCGCTTGGCATACCAGTCGAGCACGCGCTCGACCTGCTGCATCACTTCGGGGCCGATGCCGTCGCCGGCGAGGATCAGGAGCTTCTTGTTGGCAGCCACGGGATCGGGATTCCTTGATTTCGGCAAGAAGGGAGTTGGGCGGGAAAGGTCGTTCAGAGCCAGGGCTGCTCGAGCTTCTTCCTGGCTTCGAAACTGTCGATGGCCGAGGCCTTCTGCATGGTGAGGCCGATATCGTCGAGGCCGTTCAGCAGGCAATGCTTGCGGAAGGCGTCGATCTCGAAATGGATCCGGCCGCCGTCGGGGCCGGTGATCTCCTGCTTCTCGAGATCGATCGCGACGATCGAATTGGCGCCGCGCTGGGCGTCGTCCATCAGCTTGTCGACCTCGCTCTGCGGCAGCTTGATCGGCAGGATGCCGTTCTTGAAGCAGTTGTTGTAGAAGATGTCGGCGAAGCTGGTGGCGATCACGCAGCGGATGCCGAAATCCATGATCGCCCAGGGCGCATGCTCGCGGCTCGAGCCGCAGCCGAAATTCTCGCCGGCCACCAGGATCGCGGCCTTGCGATAGGCCGGCTGGTTCAGCACGAAATCGGGCTTCTCCTTGCCGTCGACCTCGTAGCGCATCTCCTCGAACAGATGCTTGCCGAGACCGGTGCGCTTGATGGTCTTCAGGAACTGCTTGGGGATGATCATGTCGGTGTCGACATTTCTCATCGGCAGGGGCGCCGCGACGCCGCGGAGCGTGGTGAATTTCTGCATCGCCATCACCTATGGGGAAGGCCGTCCGGACAGGGCCCGAAGCAGGGCCGGCCGGGGCGGCTGAGGGGGTGTTTTTAGCGCTAAGGGCGCCGGATGACCAGGGTTTTGGCCAGGATATCGTGGAGTCCCTGCTTGCGGGGGGTGAAGGCCACCATCAGGAAGCCGATCAGAAAGACGATCAGCGAAAGGAGCTTGGCGAAAAAGCGGCCGGAGGCCTGCGCAAAATTGATCCTGTCACCGTCCAGATCCGTGACCCGAAGCGACAGCGCCATTTTGCCGAGCGTCGCCTGCCTGGGGCTGCTCTCCAAAAGGCCCGCATAGAGCCAGCCGACGACTAGGAAGATCACGGTTCCGAGCGTGGTCAGATTGACTTCCGCCGCAATGCCGATCGCTCTTTCGGCGGGCGAGATATTGCTCATCCCGGCATTCTCGACGACCGGCAGGAACATGCCGATCGCATACATGACGACGCCGATGACTGCGGTGTCGATGAGGGCCGCGGCCACCCGACGCCAGAAGCCGCCATAGCGCGGGCCCGCGCCTTCGCCGTGATCCGTCGAGGCTTGCACCATCATCGTCCTAAGGGCTGCCCGACAATTTTGAATCACCCATTCGCGAAGGGGAAATCGGCTCGGCGCCGAGCATAGGCCAAAGCCGGCCTTTTGGGCAGATGGGCGGAAAACAGGGTTAATCCAAGGGTTGCGCGCCGTTAATGCGGCGGCAGGCGCAGGCTCACCGCGGCGCCGCCGCCTTGGACGTCGCCGATCTCGAGCCGGCCGCCATGCACCGCCATGATGCGCGCGACGATCGCGAGACCCAATCCCGCCCCGGGGCCTTTGGCGCGGCGTCCGCGATAGAATCGCTGCGTGACCCGCGCCCGGTCGGCCGGCGCGAAACCCGGTCCGGCATCGCGCACCGTCAGGCTGGGTCCGCGACCCGGTGTCGCATCGCTCACCTGGATTTCGACGGCCGCATGCTCGGGCGTGTGGGCGATCGCGTTCTCGACCAGATTGCGCAGCGCCCGTCTCAGGGCCGCGGCGTCTCCCTGCGCCCGGACCGGTTTCTCCGCCCCGATCACCGACAGGTCGCGATGCTGCGCCAGGCAGAGCGGCGCCATCGCCGTCGCCAGCTCGACCGCCAGCGCCGAGAGATCGATCTCGTCCCCCACATGCAGCGGCTGCGCGTCGAGCTCGGCCACGGCCAGCATCTGATCGACCAGGCGGCGCATGCCGGCCAGATCCTGTTTCAGCGACGCGACCGCGGCCTTGTCGGGCAGCGTCTCGATATGGGCGGAGAGCACGGCGAGGGGCGTGCGCAGCTCATGCGCGGCATCGGCAGCGAACTCGCGCTGATGGCGGAAACCTTCCGCCAGCCGGTCGAGCGCATCGTTGACCGCGGTGACGAGCGGGACCAGCTCGGACGGAAGATCGTCGCCCGGCAGCCGGACGCCGGTCTCGCGCGGCGTGATGCTCGCGGCCGCGTCCGCCACGCGCGCCAGCGGCGCCAGGCTGCGCCGGATGGTCCAGACTCCGATGAGCAGGGCGGCGGCCAGCACCGGCAGCAGCAGCGGGAGAATCTCGTCGCCCCATTCGTTCACGATGCCGTCGAGCAGCGAAGGGGCATGGTGGTTGAGCATCACATCGAGCAGCAGCGGGCCCGAGGCCGTATCGAAGCGACCGCTCAGCACCGAGACCTGCAGCTCCGGCCCGCTGTCGGGCGGCACGGCCTTCTGCATCCCTTCCCAATCGGGCGAGGCCGCCAAAACCGTGCCGGCGCCGTCGCGGACCCGATAGGCGAAATGAAGATCCGGCGGCAATCCGATCGCGATGCGGCCATCGGCCTCGCGCGCGATCGATTGGGCGAGCGACCGCATGTCGGCCTGGAGCGTCTCGGCTGTCACCTCGGTGCGATCGTCGCGGCTGTTGATGTAGGGCAGCAGGCCCGCGACCAGAAAGGCGACGACGAAGAGGCCCCCGAGGCGCCAGCCCAGGCGCGAGGCCATGCTGCCGGTGGAGCGCCGCGCGGCGGCCGGCGGCAAGGGCTCGGGCAGCGTCACGGCGCGCCGTCCGACATGAGATAGCCGATGCCGCGCAGCGTATGGATCTGCGCGGTGGCGCCCGCCTCGGCAAGGCGCCGGCGGAGGCGGGAGACCAGCACCTCCAGCGCGTTGGGCTCGACCTCGCCGGCGAGTCCATAGATCGAGTTCTCCAGCGCGGCCTTCGCGATCGCGCGGCCGCTGCGCCGGATCAGCGCCTCGAGCAGGTCCGTCTCGCGCCGGCCCAGGGCCAGGGGGCGATCCTCGACGGTCGCGGTGCGGTTTTCCGCATCGAAGCGGAGATTGCCCAGCTCGATCGCGCGGCTCATCACGGCGCCCGGCCGTCGCATCAGCGCCCGCAGCCGCGCGGCCAGCTCGGCGATCTCGAAGGGCTTGATCAGATAGTCGTCGGCGCCGCCGTCGAGGCCGCGCAGCCGGTCGCCCAGATCGCCGCGCGCGGTGGTGACGAGAATGGGCGTGGTGTCGTTGCGCGCGCGCAGGCGCTTGAGGAGATCCATGCCGTCGCCGTCGGGCAGGCCGAGATCGAGCAGGATGGCGTCGAACCGCATCGTCGCCAGCGCCGCCTCGGCATCCTCGATCAGCCCGACATGATCGACGGCGAACCCCTCCATGCCCAACCCCTTCGCCAGGAAATGGACGAGGCGGTCATTGTCTTCGACCAGGAGCAGGCGCATGGATCGCGGCTCTCGCACTTCGGGGGGAGGTTGAGGATAGTCTGCGCCAGCGACGGAGGCTTAGCGAGGCCCACGCCCGGGCCGGGAAACGAGCGCCCGGGAGCCCCGCGGGGGCAGGGCTCCCGGACGCGTCGATCGCGGGCTGCCCTTGGAGGCCCGCGGCCGATCGGATCTCAGAGGCCCAAGGTCCGCTTGGCCTTGTCGACCTGGCTCATGCAGTCTTCCTCGTCGCCCTCGTCGACCAGCTCGTCTTTCGCCTCGGCCAGGAACGTCAGCGCCTTGTCCTTCTTCGTGCCGTCGGATTGCTGATTGGCGGTTTCGGCGATGATCCCGATCTCCTGCTCGCAGCTCCGGGTCCCGGCCCAGGCGGGGGCCAGGGCACAGGACAGCCCGACGCCGAGAACGGTGGCGGCAAGGCCGAGCGCGGCGATCGACGGGCTGAGGGTACGGAACAGCGACATGATCGGGGAATTCTCCGGGTCAGGGATGACGGCCGTCCCGCGTGCTGCGGCGGGCGACCCGGAGCATGCGCAGGGGCGGCTGTCGCGAAGCTGACCGCCGGCCCCCTTAGGTTCCAAGCCGAGGCGAAGCCAGGGTTTTCGCCATATCCGCGACCGGCAGGATCAGGCCGCCGCGGGTCCGCCACTCATGCCGATGCGTCACGCGATAGCCGCAGCGCTCATAGAAGGCCAGGGCCGGGAGACTGGCGCCGAGCGTGACCTCGCCATGGCCGGCCGCCGCGATGGCCGCTTCCGCCAGGAAGAGCAGGCGTCGCGCGATGCCCTGCCCGGTGAAGCCGGGCAGCACATAAAGCCCGATGACGCTTCGTTCGCGCCAGGAGCAGAAGCCGACGACGCCCGGACCCGGCGCCTCGGCCAGCAGCATGCGCTCGCCCTGCTGATCCATCGCCTGGCGATAGCGATCGGGATGAAGGCCCGCGACCCAGCTCTCGAGCTCGGCGCGCGAATAGGGACCGCGCGCGATCCCGCGCACGGCCTCGCGATGCACGCGCTCGATGAAGGGGCCATCGCCGGGGGTGGCGGCGCGGATGCGGAGACAGATGGGAGAGAAGTTCATCTTTTCAAATCCCTTCCCCCCTTGTGGGGGAAGGTTAGGAAGGGGGGGTGGCAAACGCACCGCTGCATCGAGTGGGCGGCACCCCCCTCCTTAATCCTCCCCCACAAGGGGGGAGGAGATTAAGAAGACGAGAGACCGCTACTTCAGCTCGCGAATATCCGTGAGATGTCCGGTCACCGCCGCCGCCGCGGCCATCGCCGGGCTCACCAGATGCGTGCGGCCGCCGCGGCCCTGGCGGCCTTCGAAATTGCGGTTCGAGGTCGAGGCGCAGCGTTCGCCGGGCTCGAGCCGGTCGGGATTCATCGCCAGGCACATCGAGCAGCCGGGCTCGCGCCATTCGAAGCCGGCCGCGATGAAGATCTTGTCGAGGCCTTCGGATTCGGCCTGTTCCTTCACCAGGCCGGAGCCGGGCACCACCATGGCGTTGACATGGCTCGCCACCTTGCGGCCCTGCGCGACCTTGGCGACCTCGCGCAGATCCTCGATGCGGCCGTTGGTGCAGGAGCCGATGAAGACGCGGTCCACCTTGAGCTCGCTGAGCTTGGTGCCGGGCTTGAGGCCCATATAGTCGAGCGAGCGCTTCATCGCGTCGCGCTTGCCGGCATCCGTCGCCTTGTCGGGATCGGGCACGGCGCCGGTGATCGGCAGCACATCTTCGGGGCTGGTGCCCCAGGTCACCTGCGGGACGATATCGGCCGCCTTCAGCACGACCTCTTTGTCATAGTGAGCGCCGGGATCGGAGGGCAGTGTGCGCCAATAGGCGACCGCCTGCTCCCACACGGCACCCTTGGGCGCCATCGGCCGGCCCTTCACATATTCGAAGGTCGTCTCGTCGGGCGCGATCAGGCCGGCGCGGGCCCCCGCCTCGATCGACATGTTGCAGACCGTCATGCGGCCTTCCATCGAGAGCGCGCGAATGGCGTCGCCGGCATATTCGATGACATGGCCGGTGCCGCCCGCGGTGCCGATCTTGCCGATGATGGCGAGGATCATGTCCTTGGCGGTGACGCCCAGCGGCAGCTTTCCCTCGACCGTGATCCGCATGTTCTTGGCGGGCGCCATGATCAGGGTCTGGGTCGCCAGCACATGCTCGACCTCGGAGGTGCCGATGCCGAAGGCGAGCGCGCCGAAGGCGCCATGGGTCGAGGTGTGGCTGTCGCCGCAGACGATGGTCTGGCCCGGCTGGGTCAGGCCCTGCTCCGGCCCGATGATATGCACGATGCCCTGGCGGACATCGTCCATCGAGAAATAGGGAACCCCGAAATCGGCGCAGTTCTTCTCGAGGGTCTCGATCTGGATCCGCGATTCCGGCTCGGCGATGCCCTTGGAGCGGTCGGTCGTCGGCACGTTATGGTCGGCCACCGCGAGCGTCGATTCCGGCCGGCGCACCTTGCGCCCGGCCGTGCGCAGGCCCTCGAAGGCCTGCGGGCTCGTCACCTCATGGACCAGGTGGCGATCGATATAAATCAGGCAGGTGCCGTCTTCCTGGCGATCGACCAGGTGCTTGTCCCAGATCTTGTCGTAGAGCGTGCGCGGTGTGGCCATGGTCATGCCTCGGTAGATTCGTCGGCAGCGATCCTTCGCTACCGCTGGCTTGTCATTGCCGGGCTTGACCCGGCAATCCATGGTGCAACTGCACGATGGATGCCCGGATCGAGTCCGGGCATGACATCAGTGATAATTGGTGCGTGGCGGTAAAAGCGCAATTGGCCACGCAGAGCCTCAGCCTTCCGCCGCTTCGCCAGCCGCTTCGTCGCTGGCGCGCTCGCGGGTGGATTCGCTGATGCGGGCGGCCTTGCCGCGCAGGCCCCGGAGATAATAGAGCTTCGCCCGGCGGACATCGCCCTGGCGGACCATCTCGACCAACTCCACGCGCGGGCTGAAGAGCGGGAACACGCGCTCCACACCCTCGCCGTAGGAGATCTTGCGCACGGTGAAGGAGGAGTTCAGGCCGGCATTGCGGCGGGCAATGCAGATGCCCTCGAACGCCTGGATACGCTCGCGCGTGCCCTCGATCACCTTCACATTCACCCGCACCGTGTCGCCGGGACGGAACTCCGGCAGCTTGGCGGTCGCGGCCAGCTTCTTCACCTGGCTCTTCTCAACTTCTTGCAACGTCGTCATCGCTTGGCTTCCTTCTTCTTGGAATCGGTCTTGCGGGCGAGGTAACGGGCCCAGAGATCGGGCCGCCTCGCACGCGTGATGTCCTCCGCCTGCTGGCGACGCCAGAGGCGGATCTTCTCGTGATGGCCGGAGAGCAGGATCTCCGGCACGGCGCGGCCCTGCCAGTCGGCGGGCCGGGTGTAATGCGGGTATTCGAGGAGACCCGCTTCGAAACTTTCCTCGTCGAGGCCTTCGGGCGCGCCCATCACGCCCGGCAGCAGGCGCACCACCGCGTCGATCAGCGCGATCGCCGCGGGCTCGCCGCCGGAGAGCACGAAATCGCCGAGGCTGATCTCCTCGACCGCGCGCGCATCGAGCACCCGCTGGTCGACCGCCTCGTAGCGGCCGCAGAGCAGCGTGACCTTGGGCCGCGCCGCGATCTCGCGCACCAGCGCCTGGTCCAGCACGCGGCCGCGCGGGCTGAGATAGATCGCCGTCTCGCCGGGCGCGAGCGCCGCCTCGAGGGCCGCGTCGATCACGTCGGGGCGCATCACCATGCCGGGCCCACCGCCGAAGGGCGTGTCGTCGACCGAGGCATGCTTGCTGCTGGCGAACTGGCGGATGTCGATCGCGTCCAGCGCCCAGAGGCCGGCCTCGAGCGCCTTGCCGGCGAGCGACTGGCCCAGGGGGCCCGGGAACATCTCCGGGAAGATCGTCAGCACGCTGGCGCGCCACGGTGTCGTCTGGCTGCTCATCGCGGGATCGCTCTGCGTCGAGGGGTTGGCGGCCATCATCATCGCGCCTCCACCTCGGCCGGCGGTTCGGCCACCAGGCGGCCGCCCGGCAGATCGACCAGCGGCACCACCTTCTTGGTGAAGGGCAGCATCAGGCTGACGCCCTCGCCTTCGATCTCCAGCAGATCGCCCGCGCCGAAATTGAGCACCGCCTTGACCCGCCCCAGGGTCTTGCCGTCGCGCGCCTCGACCCGCAGCCCCACCAGATCGGCCTGGTAGAACTCGTCATCGGCGCCGATCTCCGGCAGGGCCTCGCGGCCGACATAGAGCTTGGTGCCCTTCAGCGCCTCGGCCGCGTCGCGATCGGCGACGCCGTCGATCTGGGCGATCACGCCCTCCTTGGCCTGGCCCTGCAGCTTCAGGCGGAAGCGTCGCTGCCCCCGCTCGTCGCTGAGCTCGCCGTAGGACGCGACGCTCTTCGGATCGGCGGTGAAGCTCTTGACGCGAACGAGGCCACGCACGCCATGCGCGGCGGCGATCACGCCCACCAGCACCCGTGCCCTGCCTGTTTCGTCCATGTCGTGGCGCTCCGCCATCATGTCGAGAATCGGTCCTTACTTTCGCGTCCGGCTTACTGGGCCGGGGCTTCGGCGCCGGCCTTGGCCTTCGCGTCGGCCGCGGCCGCCGCGCGCTCCTGCGCCTTCTTCTTCGGCAGGTGCTTGGTGGTCTGCACATGCTGCTTGGGCTTTTCCGCCAGGCCGATCTCGGCCAGGAAGCCTTGGACGCGCTCGGACGGGGTGGCGCCCATCTTCAGCCAATGCTCGATGCGCTCTTTCTTGAGCAGGACGCGGTTGCCGCTCTCGCGGGTCACCATCGGGTTGTAGGTGCCGACCTTCTCGATGAAGCGGCCGTCGCGCGGGCTGCGCGAGTCCGCAATGACGATGCTGTAGAAGGGGCGCTTCTTGGCGCCGCCGCGGCTCATGCGAATCTTAAGCGACATGTGTCTCGTTGCTCCTTGGGTTTGATCGTTTGTCGTTCGTTGTTCGGTTCGTGCTCGATAATCGGTGATCGCGTTTTTCGAAGCGCTCCCCCTCACCCTACCCTCTCCCCCTCCGAAGGGAGGAGGAGAGGAAAGAAAACTCATTCCTCTCCCCCACGCAGTGGGGGAGAGGGCAGGGTGAGGGGGTGGACGATCACAAAATTCGGTTGTCTCCGTTTAACTCAATTCACTCCGGATCGTGGCAGACCGCCTGCAGCTTGTTGCCGTCGGGGTCGCGCACATAGGCGGCGTAGTAATGGGCGTGATATTGCGGCCGGAGTCCCGGCTTGCCTTCGTCCTTGCCGCCATGCTTCAGCGCATTGGCGTAGAAGAGGTCGACCGCATGGCGGTTGGGCGCGATGAAGGCGATATGCATGCCGTTGCCGGGAGCCGCGCCGCGGCCATCGAACGGCTTGAGGATCCAGACCGGCGCGCCCTGGGTATCGATGCCCTTGCGGCCGTAGCCATAGGCCTCGCCCTCATAGGGGAAGAGCAGGGTCAGGCCGAGCGGCGACAGCACCGCGTCATAGAAGCCGACGGAGCGCTTCAGGTCGTTGCTGCCGAGCGTCACATGCGAGAAGCAGCCATTGGGGCGCGTTGTCATGATCGTCCCCTTATCCGCGCGGCAGGATGGACTGGATGCCCTGGCGCATCAGCCCTTTCTGCCCCATCTTGCCCATCTGCTTCATCATGCGCGCCATTTCCTGGTGCTGCTTGAGCAGGCGGTTGACCTCCTGCACCGAGGTGCCGGAGCCGGCGGCGATGCGCTGCTTGCGCGAGGCCTTGATCAGGTCGGGGTTCTTGCGCTCCTTGCGCGTCATCGACGACAGGATGGCGCGCTGGCGGCCGATCACCTTGTCGTCGATCTTGGCGTTCTTCATCTGCGCCTTGATCTTGGCCACGCCCGGCAGCATCCCGAGGATGTCGCCGATCCCGCCCATCTTCTGCAGCTGCTTCAGCTGGTCGGCCAGATCGTCGAGATCGAACTGGCCCTTCTGCATCTTCTTGGCGAGGCGTTCGGCCTCAGCCTGCTCGATATGCTCGGCCGCCTTCTCGACCAGGCTGACCACGTCGCCCATGCCGAGGATGCGGCCGGCGATGCGGTCGGGATGGAAGTCTTCGAGCGCGTCGAGCTTCTCGCCGACGCCCAGGAGCTTGATCGGCTGGCCGGTGACGGCGCGCATCGAGAGCGCCGCACCGCCGCGCGCATCGCCATCGACGCGCGTCAGCATGATGCCGGTGACGCCGATGCGGTCCTGGAAGGTCTTGGCGACGTTGACCGCGTCCTGGCCGGTCATGGCGTCGGCCACCAGCAGGGTCTCGATCGGCTGGGTCGCGGTCTTGATGGCCGCGATCTCTTCCATCAGCTCGTCGTCGATATGGAGACGGCCGGCGCTGTCGAGCATCAGCACGTCGAAGGCTTCGAGCCTCGCCGTCTGGAGCGCGCGCTTGGCGATCGCGAGCGGCGGCTCGCCATGGACGATGTTGAGCGTCTTGACCTCGGCCTGCTGGCCCAAGGTCGCCAATTGCTGCTGCGCCGCCGGCCGACGCGTGTCCAGCGAGGCCATCAGCACGCGCTTGCGGTCGCGGCGCGTCAGGCGCATCGCGATCTTGGCCGTGCTGGTCGTCTTGCCCGAGCCCTGCAGGCCCACCATCAGCACGACCGCGGGCGGCGTGGTGGTGAGGTTGATGCCCTCGGCCCCGCCGCCCAGCGCCTGGACGAGGTGGTCATGGACGATCTTCATCACCATCTGGCCCGGCGTGATGCTCTTGAGCACCGCCTCGCCGACCGCCGCCTCGCGCACGCTGGCGATGAAGTCCTTCACCACCGGCAGCGCGACGTCGGCCTCGAGCAGGGCCACGCGGACCTCGCGCAGCGCCTCGTCGACGTCGCCCTCGGAGAGGGCGCCGCGCCGGGTCAGCCGCTCGAAGGCGCCGGACAGTTTCTGGGAGAGGCTCTCGAACATGCCGTCTCGAACTCAGGGTGGCTTCGGTTGAGAAAACCCCAGCCGATTGTGAAAAACGCAATCTTCAGCCAAAACGACTTTTCGCCCGTGCGCGAAACTCGCGGACGGGCGGGGCCCCTCGGGGCCGGGTCGTCGCCTTGGTGGTGAAGGCGGGCGGAACATAGAGGCCAAGGCCCGCCGGCGTCAAGGAAAGCGGGGTCGCAACCTCCATCCCCTCCCCCCTTGTGGGGGAGGGCCAGGGAGGGGGGTGCCGCCGCCTCGATCTCGCAGCCCCACCCCCTCCCTACCCTCCCCCATCAAGGGGGAGGGGATAAGACCGAGAGGTTACCTCGGCACTGGCCCCCGAATTCACGATTTAATATATTGAAATTACGCTTTAAATTCCGCCGCTGCTTGCAGGACCGCCCCATGACCGAGATCGCCATCGTGACCGGCGCCGACGCCACCTATGCCGGGATGCTGGAGGAGTGTCTCCGCTCGATCCGGGACAAGCCGGAGAGCCGCCCGGTGACGCTCTGCCTCCTGGATGTGGGGCTGGGCCCGCATCGGGACCGGCTGGCCGCCCTGGCCGACAGGCTGGTCGAGCCCGGCTGGGACATCGAGTTCCCGTCGCGGCCCCAGACCCCCGGTTATTTCCGGGCCATGTTCGCCCGGCCCTTCCTGCCCCGCCATTTCCCTGGGCACCGGCTCTATCTCTGGATCGATGCCGACGCCTGGGTCCAGGACTGGCGCGCGGTCGAGCTCTTCATCGAGGGCGCCCGCCAGACCGACCAAGCCAGCGGCCAGCCCTGCCTCGCCCTGGTGCCCGAGCTCGACCGCAGCTACCGCAACTTCTATGACGCCTGGCAGGAATTCCACGACGTCATCCATAAGAGCTATGTCGACGCCTTCGACGAGGCCACCACCGACGATCTGGTGCGCTATCCGCTGATCAATTCCGGTGTCTTCGCCATGCGCGCCGAGGCGCCCCACTGGCAGGCCTGGGGCGACACGCTCCGCGCCTCGCTTCAGCGGACGACGAGCTCCCTGGTCGAGCAGGCCGCGATCAACCATGTGGTGTATCGCCAGAAGCTGCCGGCGGCGTTCCTGCCGAGCTGGTGCAACTGGATCTGCCATCACGCCGCGCCGCACCGCGATCCCGCGACCGGCATGCTGACCGAGCCGGTGCTGCCCTATCAGCGGCTCGGCATCGTCCATCGCACGATGTGGACGAAGAACCAATGGGGCTATGAAGCGAGGGCCGGCGCCTGAACCAGAGCCTGATCGTCTCAAGTCGATCCGACTTGAGACGTGAATCAGTCTCTCGTCATTTGAATTAGAGCAAGATCGGATCGGCTTGATTCAAGCTGATCCGATCCTGCTCTAAGCGAGCGCGCCCGCGACCTGCTCCGCCAGCACGGCCAGCCCGTCGGCGACCTGCGCCGCGATCGCGGCATAGCGCGCGATATTCTTGAGCCGGGCGAGATCGTCGACGAGATTGTCGTTGATCTCATCGAGCTTGCCCTTGAGCTCGAGCACGTCGGCCGAGCTGTCGAGGCGGGCGAGCGTGGCGAAGGCCAGCGCTCGGAACGCTTCGCCGACATCGGCCTGGCTGGCCCGCAACAGCTTGCGCCGGGCCTTCTCGTCATTGGTCAAGGGTCGCCCGGCCCGCGCGGCGCCGAGCACGATCTCGTCGATCTCGCTCTGGAGCGCATGATCCAGATCCAGGAGATGGGCGCGGCTCTGCATCGCGTCCGCAACGATGGCTTCGGCGCTTTGCCTGTCGAACATCACGGATTCTCCTCGGTCAGAGCCGCCAGATCCTTGGCGATCTTGGCCAGCTCTTGTGCCTTCGCCGCGAAGACCTTGATCTTGGCGAACACCTGCGGCCAGGTGAGGTCGGGATTGTTCAGGGCCTTGGTCAAGGCCGCATGGGCCTCGCCCATGGCGAGGAACACGTCACCCGGTCGGGCCTGCAGGAAGTCGTCATAGGTCTCGGCCGCATCGACGGCGGCGTTCAGATCCGCCTCGCTGCCGCGGTCGTCCTGATAGGCGTCGATCTTGTCGCGGAACGCGCTCGTCAACGCCTCGCGCTGAGGATCCGATCCGAAGATCGCGGCGTTCTTGAACAGAGCGGCCGCGCGCTGGATCACAGGGTCGGCCTGTTTGGTAGCGGTCCTCAATCCTGCGAGCTTCACCTGGTTCGAGTATTCGCCCACCAGCCAATTGACGCCCGAGCCCACCGGCGTGGCGAAGCCCGGGACGGTGCCGGCGGGGCTCCCCTCGGCCGTCGCGACCGTGTTGGCCAGATGTTCGATGCTGCCCAGGGCCGCATTCACATCGGCCTCGGCCTTGGCCGCGCTGTCGTCGGCGACGAGGGCGGCGAGGTTCTGCGCATAGACATTGATGTCATGCATCACCCCGACCATGTTGCCGAGCAGCGGATCCGGCGGAAAATATTGCGGCTGATCGGGGTGGGCCGGATCGACGATGGCGACCCGGCAGCGCTCGGAGCCGAGCTCGCAGTCGCCGCTCGCCCCCATGACGGCGAGGCTCATATTGGTGCGGGCATGCTCCGACAAAAATTCGGTGTATTCGCCCGTGGCCGTCTTGTTGAGATCGTTGAGGGCCAATTCGGCGTCCGTGGTCGCATCCGCAAAGCTGGCGATGGGCGCGGCATAGTCCGACGCGCTGCAGCCGGAAAGCGCCAGCGCAACGGCCACCGCCGATGCCAGTCGAACACAGATCGGATTGATGCTCATCCCCACCCCCTGGGGCAACCCCGCCACCGGCCCCTCTCGCACTATCGCCCATTCCAGCCACTGGGTGCTGTGACTAAATTCCGTTTAATGTTTAGGCGGCCAGACGGCGTGTTCAGGGACCGCCGGCACTCATCATTGATTGATGATTCAGTGATCAAGGGAGACTGACAGAAGCGCTGCCTTGTCAGCCATAGGAACCCATTGACCGAAGCGCATGGCTCGTCAATTTCCGGGCACCGGCTCTATCTCTGGATCGACGCCAACGCCTGGGTCCAGAACGGGCGTGCCGTCGAGCTATTTATTGAAGGCGCGCGGCAGACTGATCAGGCCAGCGGCCAGCCCTGCCTCGCCGTGGTGCCCGAGCTCGCCTGCAGCTACCGCAACTCCTTCGGCGCCTGGCAGGAATTCCACGACGTCATCCATAAGAGCTATGTCGACGCCTTCGACGAGGCTACCGCCAACGAGCTGGTGCGCTACCCGCTGATCAATTCCGGTGTCTTCGCGATGCGCGCCGAAGCGCCCCACTGGCAAGCCTGGGCCGAGACGCTGAAAGCCTCGCTTCAGCGCAAGACGACGTCACTCAGCGAGCAGGCCGCGATCAACCATGTGGTGTATCGCCAGAAGCTGCCCGCGGCCTTCCTGCCGAGCTGGTGCAACTGGATCTGCCATCACGCGCCGCCGCGGCGGGATGCAGAGAGCGCGAAGCTGACGGAGCCGGCGCTGCCCTATCAGCGGCTCTGGATCGTGCATCGCACGTTGTGGACGAAGGGGGAGTGGGGCTACTTGCCGAATGACCCTTCATGAGCTTAACCGGTGGGATCTGTTTTCCGACGTTGAAAATCATACCGATGTCGCACACAGAGCAGTGCTGACTTAGTGAGCTAGCTCGACTTCAAGCAAAGGTAGAACGCACCCGCTGTTGCAGCTATTTTCGCGTCAATATTTCAGAGTCGCTCGTCAGGTGAATGATGTCGCATTTGCTGCCAACAGTTCCAGATATCCAACCGCCCTAGGAGATCCTAATAGCCACCTTGATCAGCCCCAGCTGTCGCAGGCGTTGCGTCAGGTGCCCCCCGGCTTTGCTGGGGCAGGTGGATTTAGTATTTGTGACTCTGCTTGCTTTGCGGCATCGGAAAGGGAGTCGCTATTATATGATGCAATGATCAGCTCTCTCTCCAGCTGCTTCTGCTTATTCGACGACAGCACGATATTCGGCGGAGACTGGGCATCAAATATCTTAGCGTCGAGATCCGCATTCATTTTCTGAAGCTGATCATGGACTCCCGTCAGAATTGACTTATTGCCTGTATTGTCCAAACCAAACACTACATACAAAAGAACCGCTTCATCGCTTGAAAGAGGTTTGTCGAGCCCGAGGCCCTTTGAGGCTAACTCATAAAGCTGTGCGCCTTTCAAGGTCTCGCCAAGCGTCGCGTGAGACGACGGATGTGGGCGACGAGGATCCAGGCCACGGCGCTTTCGATGGTGGCTTCGAAGTCCTTGGCGAGGCGGCGACATCGGCCGAGCCAGGCGAAGGTGCGTTCGACCACCCATCGGCGAGGCAGCAACTCGAAGCCCTTGGCGGCGTCGGAGCGCTTGATGATTTCGAAGGTCCATTGACCAAGCGCGGCCATGGCGTCGCGTAGCTTGTCGCCACCATAGCCGCCATCGGCGAACACATGGCGCAGCCACGGGTAGAGAGAGCGGATCGACATCAGCACGTCGGGCGCGCCATCGCGATCCTGGATATCCGCAGCGTGAACCTGCACCCCGACCAGGCAGCCCTCGGTATCGGTGACGATATGGCGTTTGCGGCCTTTGATCTTCTTGGCGGCATCGAAGCCTCGTGGCCCGCCACACTCGGTGCTCTTCACAGACTGGCTGTCGATCACCCCCGCCGTGGGGCTGGCCTCTCGCCCGACCCTCTCGCGCAGGGCCGTGACCAGCATGTGGTTGATGTGCGCCAGTAAGCCTTTGTGCGACCAGGCGTAGAAGTAGCTCTGCACCGTCGAGTAGGGCGGGAACTCCTTGGGGATCGCGCGCCATTGGCAGCCGGTCGAAGCCATGTACAGGATCGCCTCCACCACCGAGCGCAGATTTGTCTTTCTCGGCCGCCCCAGTTTGGAAGCCATCGGCATCAAGGGCGCGATCAACGCCCATTCCGCATTCGTCAGGTCGCTTGCGTATCGCAAGGCATCGCGCCGATAGTGCGGTCGGGTGGTTTCAGTCCAGGCCATCGTGATCTCCATTGAGATTCGCAACCCAACGGAATCACAACCGATTGAAATCACCCAACTCCTTTTTCAGTCAGCCTCTGAGCAATAAAAGTTTTTATGTCGTTTACTTCCTTACTGCCTTGGTTCTCATTGTACTTCCCGGTTACGAAATCTGGGCCGCTCGTCACCAAACTGAAGGAATCGCTCATTGCTCTATAGGCGGAGCAACCTCCACTTGGCAAGGTCAATAGAACGAGCAAAAGAAGACGACCAATAGTTTGCGACCCCGCCCCGCTCACAATCACACCCCGTCCCCAGAATCGTGGATCTAGTCAAAGGCCTTCGCGGTCCGTAGAGCGCAAGGCCCGTCGACGCTCTTGCTACTTGGAGGTGCCGCTTAGTCCTCTTTGTCGCCGGATCGGACCTTACGCAATCATGTTTCCTCGCTCGAAATGGACCTGCGTTCCCGCGTCCGCCAGCATCGGTTCAACTTTTCTTGCTCAATCCATCCGTCGATCGCCGTTGCCGTCTTCTTCCCCTGGGCAATACGGCGATCTTCTCCTACCTATGACCTCGCTATCATGGAGATAGGAATTGAGTCAAATTATATGTTCGACTCTGGGTTGTGACAATTATTGATTGATTCGTCAGTCATCAATGAAGCGCTGGCAGTGGTATTGTCTTGTCGCGTCGCGGGACTTTTGGCGAGACCCCGAACTGCCCACCCCCAGTGGACAGGCGCCCACTGCACTGCCATATAACCGGCATGACGCTCGCGACCGCTTTCACCAAGATGCATGGGCTGGGCAACGACTTCGCCGTGATCGATCTGCGCGGCGGGTCGGCCAACGGCGGCGCGCCGGCCGGCGCCAATGGCGCCGCCCTGACCGACATCTCCGACGCCCAGGCTCGCGCCATCGCCGACCGGCGCACCGGGGTCGGCTGCGACCAGATCATCCTGATCGAGAAGCCGCGGGCGAAGCTGGCCGACGTCTATATGCGGATCCGCAATGCCGACGGCAGCGAGGTCGAGGCCTGCGGCAACGGGGCGCGCTGCGTCGCGGCCCTGGTCATGGCCGAGACCGGCCGCCGCCATGTGATCATCGAGAGCGTGGTCGGGCTGCTGGACGCCGAGGCGGCGCCGGATGGCCGGATCTCGGTCGATATGGGCGAGGCCCGGCTCGACTGGCGGGAGATCCCGGTCGCCAAGCCGCTCGACACCCTCCATCTCGGGATCGCGCTGGGGCCGCTGTCGGACCCGGTCGGGGTCAATATCGGCAATCCCCATGCGGTCTTCTTCGTGCCGGACGCCGGGGCGATCGACGTTGCCGCCCTGGGGCCGGTGCTGGAGCGCCACCCGCTCTTCCCCGAGAAGGCCAATATCGAGATCGCCCAGGTTCTGTCGCCCACCCGCATCCGGATGCGGGTCTGGGAGCGCGGGGTCGGCATCACGCGGGCCTGCGGCACCGGCGCCTGCGCCACGCTGGTCGCGGCCCATCGCCGCAAGCTCGCCGGTCGCAAGGCCACGATCCAGCTCGACGGCGGCGATCTGGAGATCGAATGGCTGGCGGACGGCCATGTCCGCATGACCGGCCCGGCCGAGACCAGCTTCACCGGCAAACTCGACGCGTCGCTGCTGGGCTAATATTGTCTGGCGCGCCGTCGGCCGCGCCGCGTTTGCGCAGGCCTTCCCGTGTTTTCCCCGCCCCTTCATCGTCACCCCCGCGAAAAGCGGGGGCCCATGGTGGGGCCAGCGCCCTGAATGGGCATGGGTCCCCGCTTTCGCGGGGATGACAGTTTGGAATGACCGAGCCCCGCGTCCTCACCTTCGGCTGCCGCCTGAACGCCTTCGAATCCGAGGTGATGCGCGGGCATGCCGAGGCGGCCGGCCTCGGCAACGCGATCCTGGTCAATAGCTGCGCGGTCACGGCCGAGGCCGAGCGGCAGGCGCGCCAGGCGATCCGCAAGGCCCGGCGCGAGAACCCCGGGGCGCGCATCGTCGTCACCGGCTGCGCTGCCCAGATCGACCCCGCCCGCTTCGCCGCCATGCCCGAGGTCGACCATGTGATGGGCAATGGCGAGAAGCTCGAGGCCAAGAGCTGGCAGGCGCTCAGCACCGGCGAGGCGCCGCGCACCGCCGTCGCCGACATCATGGCCTTGCGCGAAAGTGCGGCCCATCTCATCGCCGGCTTCGGCGGCCGCGCCCGCGTCTTCCTCGAGGTGCAGCAGGGCTGCGACCATCGCTGCACCTTCTGCATCATTCCCTATGGCCGGGGCCCCAGCCGCTCGCTCCCCGTGGGCGAGATCGTCAACCAGGCGCGGACCCTGACAGAAAGCGGCGTCGCCGAGCTGGTGCTGACCGGCGTCGATCTCACTTCCTATGGCCAGGATCTCCCGGGCACGCCGTCGCTCGGCCAGATGGCGCGCCGGCTGCTGAAGCTGGTGCCGGACCTGAAGCGCCTGCGCATCTCCTCGGTCGATCCGATCGAGGTCGACGAGGATCTGGTGGCGCTCGTCGCCGACGAGCCGCGGCTGATGCCGCATCTCCATCTCTCGCTGCAGCATGGCGACGACCTGATCCTGAAGCGGATGAAGCGCCGCCACTCCCGCGCCGACGCGGTCGCGCTCACCACGCGGCTGCGCGCGCTGCGCCCCGACATCGTCTTCGGCGCCGATCTCATCGCCGGCTTCCCGACCGAGAGCGAGGCCGCGCACCAGGCCAATCTCAGCCTCATCGACGAGTGCGGCCTGACCTTCCTCCATGTGTTCCCCTACTCCGCGCGCAAGGGCACGCCCGCCGCGCGCATGCCGCAGCTGCCGATGGCGCTGCGCCGCGAACGCGCGGCGGCGTTGCGGGCGAAGGGGGAGATCGCCAAGGCCGCCTGGTTCATCGGGGCCGCGGGCCGCAGCACCGCACTCCTCGTGGAGAAAAGCGGCGGGCAGAGCGCGCTCGGCCATACCGAGCATTTCGCGCCGGCGCGTCTTCTTTGCGACGCGGCACCCGGCAGCATCGTCATGGCCCGCGTGACCGGCCATGATTCCGAGGGGCTGATCCTCGAAGCCCTCGCGCAGCAGGCCGCATAATGGCCGACGAGACGACTGAAAAAGCGAGCAGCGGCGGCTGGCTCGCCAAGCTGAAGCGCGGCCTCGCCAAGAGCTCGGCCAAGCTCTCCGACGGCATCACCGGCATCTTCACCAAGCGCCGGCTCGACACCGCCTCGCTGGAAGAGCTCGAGGAGCTGCTGATCGCGGCCGATCTCGGGCCCTCGGTCGCGGCCAAGCTCGCCGAGGCGCTGCGCCGCCGCCGCTTCGAGAAGGACATCGCGCCCGAGGCCGTGCGGGCGGCGCTGGCCGAGGACATCGCCCAGATCCTGGCGCCGGTCGCGAAGGGCCTCGCGCCCGATCCCGCCGCCCGGCCGCATGTCGTGCTGGTGGTCGGCGTCAATGGCAGCGGCAAGACCACGACCATCGGCAAGCTCGCCCAATATTGGAAGACCCAGGGCAAGACGGTCTGGCTCGCGGCCGGCGACACCTTCCGCGCCGCCGCCATCGAGCAGCTCCAGATCTGGGGCCAGCGCGCCGGCGTGCCGGTGGTGGCCCGCGAGAGCGGCTCGGATTCGGCGAGCCTCGCCTTCGAGGCGCTGGAGGCGGCCAAGGCCGCCGGCGCCGATCTCCTGCTGATCGACACGGCCGGCCGGCTCCACAACAAGGCCAACCTGATGGCCGAGCTCGCCAAGATCGCGCGCGTCCTCAAGAAGCTCGACCCGGCGGCGCCCCAGGATTGCCTTTTGGTGCTGGACGCCACCACGGGCCAGAATGCGCTGGCGCAGGTCGAGACCTTCCGCCAGATCGTGCCCTTGACCGGGCTGGTCGTGACCAAGCTCGACGGCACCGCCCGGGGCGGGGTGGTGGTGGCGCTGGCGGAGAAGTTCGGCCTGCCGGTGGTGGCGGTCGGCGTCGGCGAAGGGGCCGAGGACCTGCGGCCGTTCGAAGCGGCGGCGTTCGCGCAGTCGCTGGTGGAGAGGTAGAGGCGGGACGCCCTTACTTTCCTGTCCTTATCTGATCCCCTCCCC
>CAVOLB010000042.1:0-17543 GCA_963696655.1 uncultured Alphaproteobacteria bacterium | reverse complement strand
CACCAGATTGCTCCGGCTCCCTGTGCCGGAGCTGGCTGGCAATGCCCACGCGCGGAACAAGGTGAGGCCGGTTTGCTTGGAGACCAGCAGGCTGAACGGGAACGACGCGCGCTGCTGGGAGATGACCAAGGCATAGCAGGCGCTCGGGTCCTGCCAGGCCAGCATTGTCGCGTGGAAGTCCGCGGTCGTAGCCTCGCGAACGATCAGGTTCGGCGAGGAGTACTGAGTGCGATAGAACTGCTCGATCTCCTTACGCGGGGCGGGGCTGGTGAACTCGACGTAGCCTTCCACGTCCGCGGGCTCGGACCTGTTCGACGACTCGAGCCGCACGCGTTACCCTGGAGCTCAGCGCCAGGGTAGAGGGCAAAACCACGGATTGCACGAAGGGTCGGCTGCTGCATTCCCCACACGCCCGCCGGCGATGTGGTATTGTCGCCGACTTTGCAGACTGCCGAGCAGCCACGATCAACACGACGAGTAGCATCACAGTCCACACCACGACCACTGTAGACACTCGTCCCCTACGCATCGCTCGGCCTCCGATGGGCGCCTACCGTGTCTTGAACAGATCCATCCCCCGCAGCTTCACTTCGCCGTCGCCTCGGTCACGCGCAGGCGGATCCGCCGCACCGCCAGTTGCGGGAAGTGGGCAGATCTGCTTGTGGCCGATGTTTCTGGCCCTCCCAGAGCTTCACGGTGCCCGCCGGGCCGCCATGCGTCAGCACCGCCTCAATCACAAACCGCCGCGCATGCTCGCCCTGCGTCTGGTCTTCCTGTACGATCATGATCACGAGCAGGAAGGCTCTGCGGAAGAGCTACCACCGACGTATTCTCCTCGCGGGTGAAGGCGTCGATCCCCGCCAGGGCTTGCTGAACCGGCGCCGGATCTCCTCGCCGAACTCCAGCAGCCGCGCGCGATCTTTGTCCGGCAGCAGTCCGCGGCGATCGGGGCCGATGTTGATCAGCAGATTGCAGCCGCGCCCCACCGAGTAGTAGTACAAGCCCATGAGCTGCTCCAGGCTCTTGACCGTGTGCTCGTCCTGATCGCTGTAGAACCAGTTCGAGAAGCGCATCATGCAGTCGCACTCGGCCGGCAGCCACTTCACCGGCTGTTTGCCGTCGATCATGGCTCCCTGGCGGTCGACACGCGTGTTCCAATTGGGGACGGGCGCGATGCCGGCCTCATTGCCGACCCAGGTGAAGTTGGGATCGGTGCCCATGCTGAAGATGTTCACGTCAGGCTGGAGCGTGCGGATCGCGTCGGTGATCCGCTGCCAGTCGTACTGGTGATCGGCGGACCCGCAGCCGTCGAACCACAGGACGTCGATCGGGCCATAGGGCTCCAGGATTTCACTGATCTGGTTGATGAAGTAGTCGTCATAGGCCTTCGCGTCGGTCTTGAAGGCCCCGCCAGCCTCGGCCGGGGAGTAGTACAGGCCGGGCTTCATGTCATGCTTGCGGCAGGCGGCGATGAAATCGCGCACGACATTCCCCTGCCCGTCCTGCCACGGCGTGTTGGCGCAGTTGAAATCTGTGTACTTCGACGGCCAGTTGGCGAAGCCATCGTGGTGCTTGGCGCGCATTCAACCGCCCCACCAAAAGCGCCCGCCGCGCCGTACCGGCCGTAAAGGCCTCGTCGATGACGCCATCGGCCTTCGCGCCCTCGGCGATCTGGGTGAGCTTCGCTTCGAGATCCGGCCCGATCTGGTTCATCTTCGTGATGAGCGTGTCGGTCTCGGCCTGCACGGCGATGATATCCTCGAAGGCGGCGCGATAGTCCTTCAGATCGGCGTCGACGGAAGCCAGGCTGGACAGGCCTTCGTCGCCCGGAGCGAACAGGTCGCGAATGGCCGAGGTTTTGTCCGGAATGGCATCGACCGAGGTCAGCACCTTTTCCGCGGACTCCTGGCTGCCGGTCAGGACGAAGTCCTTGACGTTGAGGCGCGCGGCCAGCAGGTCGTTCTCGATGACGCCGGCGGCGACGGTGATGCGGGCCCGGCCGCGATAGGCCGCGAAATCCGTGCTGCTGTTGCCGAAGCCGATGAAGCTCACGGCACCGACGAGGAGAAGCAGGGCCAGGATGACGCCGGTGCCGATGGCGAGCCTGACGCCGATCTTGAGATTCGAGAAGCGTGAGAGCAGAGGCATGATGAATTGTCCTTCGAACGAATGGGTGTTCGCTCGTTCCCCGCGCGAACATGGACAACCTGTAATGGGTGAGTCCTGAAGAAACCCCTGCTTTCGCAACCAAAAAAATCTCGAGAATGGTCTATCGGAAGATGTACCCCACAGCCCATCAGGGGCGTCACCTCAAGCCGGAAGGACGTCCGCTCGGATAAACGCGCCGGAAGGGTGTTTTCCACGCGCGCTCGGACAATCCGCGCCGCCGGCCGTTGGAATCGCCGGGTCATCGACCAAAAAACAGAGACGCCCTCCGCGCGAGCGAAGGGCGTCCCGGATTCTGGACCGCCGAGCGGAGGATCAGGCGGCGCGGATCGTGGCGATGAAGTGATCGACCTCCCGCTGCAGGGTCACCGACTGCTGGCCGAGCTCCCCGGCTGCCGTCAGCACCTGGCCGGCGGCCTTACCGGTCTCGGCAGCCGCCTGGGTCACGCCCGTGATGTTGCTGGAAACCTCGGTCGTGCCGACCGAGGCCTGCTGCACATTGCGCGAGATCTCCTGCGTGGCCGCACCCTGCTCCTCGACGGCCGAGGCGACCGCCGTCGTCACCGCGTTGATGCGCTGCATCACCTCGCCGATGCTGCCCATGGCCTCGACCGACTGGCCGGTCGCGGTCTGGATCGCGGCGATCTGGCCGCCGATCTCCTCGGTCGCCTTCGCGGTCTGGGTGGCGAGGCTCTTCACCTCCGACGCCACCACCGCGAAGCCCTTGCCGGCTTCGCCCGCGCGCGCCGCCTCGATCGTGGCGTTGAGCGCCAGCAAGTTGGTCTGGCTCGCGATCTCGTTGATCAGGCCGACCACCTGGCCGATCCTCTCGGCCGCTTCGGCCAGGCCCTTCACGGTATTGTTGGTGCGTTCGACATTGTCGACCGCCTCGCGCGTGATCTTCGAGGAATTCGCCATCTGCTGGCTGATCTCGCGGATCGAGGCCGACAATTCCTCCGAGGCCGACGCCACCGTCTGCACGTTGGTCGAGGCTTCCTCCGAGGCCGCCGCGACCGCCGTGGACTGGCGGTTGGTCTGCTCGGCCGTGGCGCTCATGCTCTGGGCCGAGGATTGCAGCTGCGTGGCCGCCGAGGACACCGACTGCACCACGCCCTTGACCGAGGCTTCGAACGCGTCGGCCATCTTGTTGAGCATCGCCTTCTTGTCGGCTTCGGCCTTGCGCTTCAGCTCCTCCTGCTCCTCGGCGAGCCGATCCGCGCGGATCATGCTCTCCTTGAAGACCTGGACGGTTTTGGCCATGAGCCCCACCTCGTCGCCGCGCTGCTGCCCGGGGATCTCGATGGTCTTGTTGCCGCCGGCCAGCGATTCCATCGCCCGGGTCATGCCGACCACGGGACGCGAGATGCTGCGGGCGGTGAAGAAGGCGATCAGGAGCCCGATCACCACCGCGAAGATCGAGAGGGCGACGGCGGTCCACCGCGTGTTGCTCATCTCGGCGGTCGTCTCGGGCCCGAGCTCTTCCTCGATGGTCTGGTTCTCGGTGATGGTCTCGTCGAGACGCTGGCGCATATCCGGCGCGATCTTCTCGAGCTTGCCGCTGACGATGTCGTTGCGCGCGCTGATGTCCGCCTGCGCGGCATCGAAGGCGTCGGCGAAGGCCTTGACCCCGCCCGCCACCTCGTCGGCGTCGGCCTGCAGTTTCACGTCATGCAGCAGGCCGTGAAGCTCCTGCGCCAGGCCCGTCACCGCCTGCAGCTCGGCCTTGGCCGAATTGGCGATGGCCGGATCGTTGCTGGCGAGGTATTTCGCGACGTCGAGCCGGGCGACCAGGAGATGATTGATCGCCTCGGCGGCCTTGTCGGTCGCGTCGGCTTCGCCGCCGCTGGCGGCCGCATTCATGACGCTGGTCAGGTCGGCGTCGACCTTCCCCTCGGCGTCGTTCAGGCGGTTCATCAGATCGTCGGACTGCTTGCTGAGGTCCACGACCTGCTCGAAATCCTGCATGTAGTCTTTCATGTCGGATTCGATCGAGCCGATGTTCTGACGTTCCGTGTCGGTGTCGTTGAAGATCGCGACCGAGGTCTCGATCGCCTTCAGGGTCTCGTCGCTCGCCTTGCGCGCGGCTTCCAGCTCCTGGGCATCGTCATTGCCGATGAAGTTGGTGACGGCGAGATTGGTGCGCAGGAGATCGGTCTCGATCGCACAGGCGGCCACCGTCTGATGGGCGGCGGACTGGTACTCCGCGAACTTGCCGTTGGCCGCGCCCAGCGCCACGAAGCTGACAATGCCCACGATCGACAGCAGACCGAGAATGACGCTGGTGCCCAGCGCCAGCCTGGTGCCGATCTTCAAATTGGAAAACCGCAATGAACCTGATTGAGCCATGATCGTCCACCTTGCCCGAGAGAGAAGCTTTCAAAATGAAAGTCCAGGTGGCGATCAAAAGACCGAGGTGCTGAACGAGGAATTACCGGCCGGAATTTGTAATGTGAAAAATAGGCAATGATTTCCTTCGGCGAATCCGGCCTCTTTTGTTCACGACCGAAAGGAGAAGTTCTTGTCGAATTTGTTACCCGAGCGGCGATGCGCCTCCCCCATTCGGGTCGGTCCGCCGCGGCGGCCGTCTCATTTCGGATCGGGCGGCGGGTCCTCGTCGGCATGGCCCAGCGGCTCGGCCGCGCGCAGTTCCCGCGTCAGCGCCCAGCGCAGCCAGCTCTCTTCGCCTTCATGCGTCGTCTCGACCAGGACCTGCCGACCGCGGCGCAGCCGGCCGCGGCGGCCGGCATAGACGCTCTCGGCGAGACTGACGGTGGCGCCGTCGATCCGAAGCCGCCAGCCCGCCCCCGATGGCAGTCGCAGCAGGACGGTATGGCCGTTCTGCGCCAAGGTCGCCTGCACCTCGGGATGAAGATGAAATCGCACGGTGACGGGAATTCCAGCGACCGGCCCGCCGATCGCGTTGAGGCGATCCTCGCCGCGCAGCTCTTCGCCGTTGGCGGCGATGTAAAGCCGCCGGCGATGGCGTATGCCGAAGCGGCTGGCATAGCCGTCATGCGCCAGATCGAGCCAGACGGCGCCGGCTTCCTCCTCGCGCTTGCAACTGACGACGCCCGGCCGGCTGGCGAGCCCGCCGCCGGACAGGAGCAGGCTGGAATCCTGCCCGCCCAGGGCGAGCGTGGAATGCGCGGCGGTCGCGCGCAGCGCTTCGTCCCAGCTCGGATCGGCCGGATGCGCGCCGCAGCCGGTGATGAGCCGCTCGGCGCCGATGCTGACCTCGATGGCGAAGCTGCCGGCATGGGCACCCTGATCGAAGCCCGCCGGTGCGGGACGTCCGGCCTCGACCAGCGCGATCATACGTCCCGCGGCGAGGCGCTGGAATCCGACATGGGGCGCCTTGGTCATGGCCTGCGGCGTCTCGCCGGCGGCCGTCAGCACCGTCTCGATCAGCCCCGCCGTCTCTTCATTGGCGCCGTTGAAGAGGGCGAGCCCGCCATCGCCATGCTGCAGCAGCCGCAGCACGGGCGCCAAGGCGCGCAGCGCGGCACCGATCGCGGGCGAGGAAGGCCGTCCCCTGCGCATCAATGCCGTTTCGATCTCCGCCAGATCCCGGATCACCCGCAGCTGGCGCGACGGGTTGCGCTCGGCATGGCCGCCATCGGGCAGAATCTGACGGACCAGCTCGGCCTCGAGCGAGCGCAGGGCCCGGCGTTCCCAGCTTTCTGAATCCGGCAGCGCCAGGCTCGCCAGCAGCAGGCCCTTGAGGGCCTCGATCAGGGCTGACCCGCACAGGCCGCCCGGCAGCAACCGCGCCAGGCTGGCGGTCTCTTCGGCAATGCGCTCGCGCCATCGCTGATCGAAACTGGAATCGCCGCCGACCAGCAGACGGTCCGCCGATTGCAGCCAGGCGGCGAGCCGCCGGCCGGCGATCCCCGGATGGCGCAACGGTCGGCTGCGGCTTTGCGGCAGGAGCAGCCATTGGTCGATCAGCTGGCGCGCCAGCACGATGCCGGCATTGCCGGCCGAGACCAGATCGGCGAGCCAGGCGAAGCCATGGAGCTCGGCGACGAGGCGCTCGCTGTCGGGTTCCAGAGTCCAGAAAGGCTGCAGCAGCGGCAGGCGGCGACCGAGGAGCTCGATCTCGCCGCGCAGAATCGCCGTGCCGCGCTCCGGCATACCCGGCCAGATCCCGGGACCGGTCGAGGTCAGCGCCGCGGCCGACGGATTGCGGGGCTTGGGCGCCGGCAGCCGGCTCAGCAGCTCATAGCGCCAGCGCCCGAACAGCCACCCTTCGGGCATGGCCATGGCCCGCAAGACCGATATCGATGCCCCCGGCCGCGTGCTGCCGAGGCGGGAAACGAACGCGCGCCGAAGGGGATCGATTCCAGGGGCCATCGAGGGTCCCCTGGTGTCTCAGGCCGCTTGCCGCAGCCGGCGGATATTCTCGGCATAGGCGCCGGCACCGCCGGTGAAGGTTGCGGTCCCGGCCACCAGCACGTCCGCGCCGGCGCGAACGGCGTCGGCCGCGGTCAGATCGTTGATGCCGCCATCGACCTCGAGATCGATCTTGCGGCCGGGCGTCGAGGCCACGACCGCATCGATCATATGCCGCAAGGTCGCGATCTTCTCGAGCTGGCTGCGGATGAATTGCTGGCCGCCGAAGCCGGGATTGACCGACATCACCAGCACCAGATCGAGATCGGCCAGCACCGGCTCGACCATCGCCAACGAGGTCGCGGGGTTGAGCGCGACGCCGGCGCGTTTGCCCAGCGACTTGATGAGCTGGATGGTGCGGTGGAGATGCGGCCCCGATTCCGGATGCACGGTGAGGATGTCGGCGCCGGCCGCCGCGAACTCGGGGATATAGGGATCGACCGGCGCGATCATCAGATGCACGTCGAAGGGCTTCTTGCTGTGCGGCCGCAGCGCCTTCACCACGAGGGGACCGATGGTGAGATTGGGCACGAAATGCCCGTCCATCACATCGACATGAATATAATCCGCGCCGGCCGCGTCGACCGCGCGCACTTCGTCGCCGAGTCGGGCGAAATCTGCGGACAGGATGGATGGAGCGATCCGGGTGGGCTGGCGCATGGGACCCTCTGAGACCATTCTCAACTAGCAGGCGCAGGCGGCCTTGGGAAGGCCGCGCGGCTGGGGTCTTCGAGAAGAATGAGGCGGCTGACGACCCGGCCGGGCGCTTTCGCTCAGCGCCGGCGCAATCGCACCGCGTAGAACCCGTCCATGCCGCCCTGGTCGGACCAATGGCAGGGCAGGGTGCGCAGCGCGCCGGCGCGCGTGATCGATTCGGGCGGCGCGCCGAGCTCGGCCAGCTCGTCGGCCCCTTCGCCGATTCGAATTCGCTCGATGGGCGCCGCGTCCTCGATCGCCTGGGCGATCAGATCTTCGCCTTCGGCCGGCTCGAGCGAGCAGACTGCATAGACGATGACGCCGCCGCGGCGCGTCATCTGGATCGCCGCGTTCAGCAGCCGGCGCTGCAGCAGCGGCAGCTCGGCCATCTCGGCCGGCCGCTTGATCCAGGGCAGATCGGGATGGCGCCGGATCGTGCCGGTGGCGGAACAGGGCGCGTCGAGCAGCACGGCATCGACCGGCTCGGGCGGGCGCCAATTGAAGGCGTCGGCGGCGATGCAGGTCGCGGTCAGTCCGGTGCGCGCCAGATTTTGCGAGACGCGGGCGAGCCGGTCGGCGGAGCGGTCGATCGCCGTCACCTGCGCGCCGGCCGCCGCGAGCTGCAGGGTCTTGCCGCCGGGGGCCGCGCAGAGATCGAGCACCTTCATCCCGGCGATGCCGCGCAGGAGCCGGGCCGGCAATGCTGCCGCCGCATCCTGGACCCACCAGGCGCCCTCGGCGAAGCCGGGCAGGTTCTCGACGGCGCCGCCATCCTGCACGCGAAGGCTGCCATTGGGCAGACGCCGGGCACCGAGTCGGTCGGCCCAGAGCGACTGCTCGGCCGGGTCCTTCACGGTCAGGTCCAGCGGCGGCTCGCGCAGATGCTGGGCGGCGACGGCGCGCGCCGTTTCCTCGCCATAGGCCGCGTTCCAGCCCTGCCACAGCCAGTCCGGCAGGTTGGTCGGGATCTCCGGGGCGGCCTGGAGCAGGACGGGGCCTTCCTGCGCCACCCGGCGCAGGACCGCATTGACCAGGCCGCGATAGGCCGCGGCCGCCCGCGGCAGGGCATCGATGGTCTCGGTCACGGCCGCATGGGCCGGCGTCTCCAGGAACAGCAGCTGGCAGACACCGAGGCGCAGGGCGCCCTCCGCGGCACTGGCCTTGGGCGTCAGGGGCTTGTCGAGACATTGCGCCAGGACCGCGTCGATCTGGCCGAGGCGGCGGAGCGTGGTCGCCACCAGCAGGCGGACGAAGGCGCGGTCGCGCGGGGATAGGCCGGGCCAGGTCGGATGGGCGGCCAGGCTCTCGTCGAAGGGACGGTGGCGGCGCAAGACGGAGTGGAGGAGATCCAGCGCCACGCGCCGGGCGGAGAGGTTCGGGGCGCGGACCTGGGCGATGCTGCCACGCGCGGCCGCCGTCCGCGGCTTCGCGGCGGGCCTGTCCTTACCGATATGCGGGTCCCTGGGCATTAACCTTTAGAATGCCCAAAGCTGACCGGAACGTCAGCCCGGCAATGCGGGAAACCCCCGCGACAAATCGGCCGGTGGCTCACCCCCAGGGCCCGCGCGAGCCGGGTGGCACCGAGCCGGCCGAGGGCACGGAGCCGCCGCCGCTCCGGCGGGGCTCGTCGGGCGTGGCCATGGCCGCGGCCCAGGGACCGGTGGCGCCCCGCGGCGCCGGATCGATATCCGCGGCATCGTTGCCCATGCGCTGCGCCATCTCCTGGAGGCGCGCGATGCGGTTCTCCAGGCTGGGATGGGTCGCGAACAGGTTGTCGACCGCCTTCATATGCAGGGGATTGACGATGAAGAGCGGCGCGGTCGCCGGATTGGCTTCGGCCTGCGCATTGGGAATGCGCCCGCTCGCCACGCCCAGCTTGCCGAGTGCGCTCGCGAGCCAGAGCGGCTGGCCGCAGATCTCCGCCCCGCGCCGGTCGGCTTCGTATTCGCGCGAGCGGCTGATGCCGAGCTGCACCAACGTCGCGGCCAGGGGTGCCACCACCATGACCACGATCGTGCCCAGCACGCCCAGCGGATTGTCGCGGCCGCGCCCCATGAAGAAGGCGAAGTTGGCGAGCATGCCGATGGCGCCCGCGAGCGTCGCGGTCACGGTCATGATCAGGGTGTCGCGATGCTCCACATGGGAGAGCTCATGGGCGATGACGCCCGCGAGCTCGCGCCGGTCGAGCAGCTGCAGCAGCCCGGTGGTGGCGCAGACCGCGGCCTTGCTCGGGCTGCGGCCGGTCGCGAAGGCGTTGGGCTGCGGATTTTCGACGATGTAGGTGCGCGGCATCGGCAGGCCGGCGCGCTGCGCCAGCTCGCCCACGATGCCGACGAACTCGGGCGCCGACCGGGCATCGACCTCGCGCGCGCGATAGAGGCTCAAGACCATGCGGTCGCTGTTCCAGAGCGCGAACAGGTTCATGCCGAGCGCCAGGATGAAGGCGACCGCCATGCCCTGGGCGCCGCCGATCACCCAGCCCACGGCCACGAACAGCGCGGTCATGACGGCCAGCAGCAGGGCGGTGCGGAAATAGGGCATGGGCTTGGCGGCGCTCCGGTTCGGGTCGCGGGACGGGCTGGCGTTGGCCAGCCTCCCGACCCTCCATCAACTATGGATTAAGTCCCGTCGGTTCAAGCATCTGGCCACGCGCCCGCAGCCTGGTCTTGCCGCTCCGGGGCCGGATGCCTAGCTTTGAGCCATGCCCCAGACGCCCCCGACCCAGCCCCCGACCGCAGCCGAGCCGGCCCCCGACAGCGCCACGCCGGCGGCCGATCCGCCCCAGCCGGCGGGCCCGAAAGTCCGTGAGATCGGCGGCCCAAAGGGTCCCGAGCCGACCCGCTATGGCGACTGGGAAGTCGGCGGCCGCTGCAGCGATTTCTAGGACTCCCTGCCTCCTGCCCCCAGGACGGCACTCCTTTCTGAGATGGACAAACGGACATTTTCCCGTTCCATAATTGGACGGGGGTTCGACGGAGGGGGTGGGTCATGCGGGTTCGGGTCGCCGCGATTCTGATCGCGGTCACGGTCGCGCTCAGCGGCGCGGGCGTCGTCTATGCGGATGGCAAGGGCGGGCAGGGCAGCTCGTCATCGGGCACCGGCGGCTCCGGCACCTCCCCGGGCAGCGGCTCGTCGGGCGGCGGCACCGGCACCGCCCCCACCAACGGTCCGTTCGAGCCGATGTCGGTGCAGGGCTGGGACGGCGGCGCCTATCGCAATTCCAGCGGCGAAACCTACTGCGAGCTCTATGACGACTATGGCAGCAACACCTCGCTGCTGGTCGGCTGGGACAAGTACGGCTTCTATCTGCTGATCACCGATCCCACCACCCTGAAGCTCGAGGAGTATGCCGACCTCGAGGTGCTGGTGAGCATCGACAAGCTCTATAAGGGCAAGGTGACCGCCTTCTCCTACGAGACCGACGAGCTCGAGCTCGATTTCGGCGACGACCGCAAGGCGATCAACGCGCTGCGCAAGGGCGAGAAGCTGGTCCTCGAGGAATGGGACCATTTCTACACGCTCTACGGCACCGGCGCCGCCATCGCCGCGGTCGAGGATTGCTTCAACCGGTATAAGTGAGAGCGAGGGACGGCGCAGTTACCTCAGACGGCGCGGATACGCTCCGTCGTCAGCCCCGCGTCATTGCCATCATCCCCGCGAAAGCGGGGACCCAGCTATCGACCGACGCCGCTGGATCAAGATGGGTCCCCGCTTTCGCGGGGATGACGAATGGTGGATCACTCCGCTGCCTTCGGCAGCGCCGCCGTCCGGCTCATCAGCGCGTCGAACTCCGTCTCCGGCTGGAAGATCGAGAGATGCGCCGGCTGGCGGAGTCCCGGTGTGAGTTTCTCGTCCGGCACGGCCGCGCCGACCACGGTGCGGATCGGCAGCACGCCCGCCCAGATCGGCAGCGCGTAATCCTCGTCGTCGTCGACCGGGCCGCCGGTGCGGATCTTGGCGGACGCTTCCTCGATCTTCATGCCGATCACGGTGGTGCCTTTGACCTCCTGCTTCGTCGCCGGACGCAGCTCGGCCCAGCGGCCGGGGAAGATGCGTTCGACGAAGGCTTCGAAGGCCGCCATCTTGCCGGCGGCATCCTCGACGAAGAAGGCGCGGCCGAAGGCCATCACCGAGCGGTAATTGATCGAGTGATGGAAGCCCGAGCGGGCCAGCACCAGCCCGTCGAGATGCGTCACCGTCACCGAGCAGGGAATGCCTTCGCCCACATGCTCGAGCATCCGGCTCGCGGCCGAGCCGTGCCAGTAGAGAAAGTCGCCCTCGCGCCAATAGGCGGTGGGCGTGACGAACGGCTGGCCGTCGATCACATAGCCGATATGGGCGATCAGCCCGGCATCGAGCACCTTGAAGACCGTCTCGCGGTCGTAATGGCCGCGCTTGTGCAGGCGCTTGACGCGCGAAACTTCGGTCGGCTCGAAGCTGCCCTCGGGCGGTTCCGAGGTCTTTCCGCCATAGCTGCCGGGCCTGGTCATCGCTCACGTCTCCTGAGGCTGAGTTCCATCGATTCCAGACCCTTTCATGCGCCCTAACTGGCCTCTTCAAAAGGTCCGGTTTCGGATATCTTATGGGTCCACTTAGAACCGAAAAGGGACGGGCCATGCCGCGCCGCGCCGACCGCATGCCCCTGCTCGATCTCGACATCGACGAAGGCGCGCCGACGCCGCTTCATCGCCAGCTCTATGAGGGGCTGCGCAAGGCGATCCTGGCCGGACGCCTGCCGCCGCATGGAAGGCTGCCCTCGAGCCGCGCGCTCGCGATCGAGCTGGGCCTTTCGCGCAACACGGTTCTCACCGCCTTCGAGCAGTTGGCGAGCGAGGGGTATCTGGAGGCCCGCCGGGGATCGGGCAGCCGCGTCCCGGCGATGCTGCCCGACCCACTGCCACCCACGGCGACGCGGGCCTCCTTGTCACGACGGTCGCCCTCGGCCGCGAAGATCGCGCCCGCGGCCGGCGCGCGTCTCTCGCGGCGCGGCGCGGCGCTCTCGGCCGCGACCTCGGCGCGGGCCACGCGCGGCGACGGCGCCTTCGCGCCCGCCATCCCCGATCTCGACGTCTTTCCTTTCGAACTCTGGTCGCGGCTCTTGGCGAAGAGCTGGCGCCGGCCGACCCTCGCCATGGCCTCGGGCCGCGACGCCGCGGGCTATCTGCCCTTGCGCGCGGCCATCGCCGATTACCTGCGCCGCGTGCGCGCGGTGCGCTGCGAGCCCGAGCAGGTCATCGTCCTCTCCGGCATTCGCCAGGCGGTCGATCTTGCGGTGCGGCTCCTGCTCGATGCGGGCGACAAGGTCTGGATCGAGGAGCCCGGCTATGCGGGCGTGCGCGAGGTGCTGCGCGCGGCCGGGGCCAAGCTGGTGCCGGTTCCGATCGACAGCGAAGGCCTCGCCGTCAAGACCGGCGCGAAGAAGGCACCCGATGCGCGTCTCGTCTGCGTCGCGCCCTCGCATCAATATCCGCTGGGCACGGTGATGACCTTGGGCCGGCGGCTCGAGCTCCTGGCCTGGGCGCGCCGTGCGGGTGCCTGGATCGTCGAGGACGATTACGACAGCGAGTTCCGCTATGCGGGCCGGCCGCTCGCGGCCCTGCAAGGTCTCGACGAGGATGGCCGCGTCATCTATGTCGGCAGCTTCTCCAAGGTGCTCTTCTCGTCGCTGCGACTGGGCTATCTGGTGGCACCGCCGGCCCTGGTCGGGGGCTTCACCGCCGCGCGCTCGACGCTCGACGATCACGCGGCCATAACCGCCCAGCCGGCGCTCGCCGCCTTCATCGCCGAGGGACATTTCGCGGCCCATATCCGGCGCACCCGCAAGCTCTATGCCGCACGCCAAGCGGCGCTGCTGGCGGCGGCCGAAATTCATCTGACGGGATTGCTCGAGCTGGCGCCGGCAACGGCCGGCATGCATCTGCTGGCCCGGCTGGCGCCGCCGCTGGCCCTGCGCATGGACGATCGCGAAGCGACCGCGCGCGCCGCCGCCCACGGCATCACGGTGGCACCGCTCTCGGCCTTCCATATGACCAGCCCCCGCCGCCAGGGGCTGCTGATGGGCTATGCCGGCGTGCCGGAAGACGCGATCGAGCCCGCGGTCGTCAGACTTGCGGCTGCGCTGCGCGCCTGAGGCCGTTCGTGCTCAACCCCGATTCATCCGGTTGTTGATCAGGTCCGACACCACCGCCGGGTCGGCCAGGGTCGAGATGTCGCCGAGATTGCCGTACTCGTTCTCGGCGATCTTGCGCAGGATGCGGCGCATGATCTTGCCCGAGCGCGTCTTGGGCAGGCCCGGCGCGAATTGCAGCAGGTCGGGCGAGGCGATCGGGCCGATCTCCTTGCGCACCCAGGCGATCAATTCCTTGCGCAAGGCCTCGCTCGGCTGCTCGCCGCTGTTGAGCGTGACATAGGCATAGATGCCCTGGCCCTTGATGTCGTGCGGATAGCCCACGACGGCCGCTTCGGCGACCTTCGGAAAGGCGACCAGCGCGCTCTCGACCTCGGCGGTGCCGAGGCGATGGCCCGAGACATTGATCACGTCGTCGACGCGGCCCGTGATCCAGTAATAGCCGTCTTCGTCGCGCCGGCAGCCGTCGCCGGTGAAATATTTGCCCTTGTAGGCGGAGAAATAGGTCGCCGCGAAACGCGCATGATCGCCATAGAGCGTGCGCGCCTGGCCCGGCCAGGAATTGGCGATGCAGAGATTGCCCTCGGCGACGCCCTCCAGGACATTGCCGTTGGAATCGACGATCTCGGGCTTGATGCCGAAGAGCGGCTTGGTCGCGGAGCCGGGCTTGAGGGCCGTGGCGCCGGGGAGCGGCGAAATGAGAATCCCGCCGGTCTCGGTCTGCCACCAGGTATCGACGATCGGGCAGCGCTCGTCGCCCACCACGCGGTGATACCAGAGCCAGGCCTCGGGATTGATCGGCTCGCCGACCGACCCCAGCAGCCGCAGCGATTTCCGGCTCGTCTTCTTCACCGGTCCCTCGCCCTCGCGCATCAGCGCGCGGATCGCGGTCGGCGCCGTGTAGAAGATATTGACCTTGTGCTTGTCGATCACCTGCCAGAAGCGCGAGGCGTCCGGATAATTCGGCACGCCCTCGAACATCAGCGTGGTGGCGCCGTTGGCGAGCGGGCCATAGAGGATATAGCTGTGGCCCGTGACCCAGCCCACATCGGCCGTGCACCAGTAGATATCGCCGTCGTGATAGTCGAACACATAGCGATGGGTCATGGCCGCATAGACCAGATAGCCGCCGGTCGTATGCAGCACGCCCTTGGGCTTCCCGGTGGAGCCCGAGGTATAGAGGATGAAAAGAGGATCCTCGGCCTTCATCTCGACCGGCGGGCAATCGCGGCCGACCTGCGACAATTCCTCGTGATACCAGTGGTCGCGGCCCTCGACCCACTTGATGCTGCCGCCGGTGCGCCTGACGACGATGCAGGTTTTCACCGACGGGCAGCGGGCAAGCGCTTCGTCGACATTGGCCTTGAGCGGAATCTTGCGGCCCCCGCGCAGGCCCTCGTCGGCGGTGATGACGCAGTTGGAATCGCAATCCTGGATGCGGCCGACCAGGCTTTCGGGCGAGAAGCCGCCGAACACCACCGAATGGATCGCCCCGATCCGGGTGCAGGCCAGCATCGCATAGGCCGCCTCCGGGATCATCGGCATGTAGATCGTGACCCGGTCGCCCTTCTTGATGCCACGCTTCTTCAGCACATTGGCGAGGCGGCAGACATTGTCATGCAGCTCCGAGTAGGAGACATGCTTGTGCTCATGCGGGCTGTCGCCTTCCCACAGGATCGCGGTCTGGTCGGCCCGGAGCGCCAGATGCCGGTCGACGCAATTGGCCGAGACATTCAGGGTCCCGTCATAGAACCAGCGGATCCGGACATCGCCGTTGAAATCCACATCCTTCACCTTGGTGAAGGGCTTCACCCAGTCGACGAGCTTCGCCTGCTCGGCCCAGAAGCTCTCGGGGTCCCCCATCGAAAGGTGATAGAGGCTCTCGTACTTCTCCTGGTCGATCCAGGCAGTCCGGGCCAATTCTTCGGGCACGGGGAGCAGGGTCGGGCTGGTCATGGCGGCGGGCAACTCCCTGGGAAAGCCTGCCCTTTGGCTCCCGGCCATCGGTTGCGGGGGGCGAACGGTCGCCCCTCGTGTCCCGCCGGGTGGCGGGGCGGTTTCCGGTGCCACGCCAAGGGCTTGAAGGAGAGGAATATTGACGGAAGCGGGCGGCGCGAACAAGCGTCTGTCCGGACGGCGAAGATTCCCGTCCAGAGGCCGTCGCCGGGATGCCGGCGCGGTCCCTATACCTCCGCATAGAGGACTGGTTAGGGCCCCGTTAACAGCCACCCCCTAATTTAACGACATTGCGCCATACATCTTTCGATCAGGAGGACTGCTTCAAATGGCCATCAGGCTTTCGGTCGGAACTCGCTTCTATGTCGTGAGCGGCTTGAGCGCGTTCCTGCTCGCTCTCACGGCCGGTGTCGGTCTGTGGGTCGCGGGCGCGCAGGAGGCCCAGCTCGCCAATGTGGTGGTGACCTCGACCGCCCTTCGCAATCACATGGAAGCCGACATGATGCATGACGCCTTGCGCGCCGATGTCATCTCGGCCCTGCGCAGCGGCATGAGCGGCGACGCCGCCGCGCGCCAGGAGGTCGAGAGCGATCTCAACGAGCATGTGACGAACTTCCACGACGCTCTCGATGCCAATACGAAGCTGGCCCTGGGCGCCGACGTGAAATCCGCGCTGGCCGAGGTGGCGCCCAAGCTCGACGCCTATATCGCAGGCGCGCAGAAGATCACCCAGGAAGCCTTCGACAACCCGTCCTTGGCAAACGCCGACTTCCCGAGCTTCGTCGAGGAGTTCAAGGCGCTCGAGGTCGCGATGGGCGATGTCAGCGAGAAGATCGAAGCGGCTGTCGGCGACGCGCAAGGGAAGGCCGGTGCCATGGCCAATATCGCGACGATCTCGATCCTGGTCGCGGCCGCGGCCGGCGTGCTGATCCTGCTGCTCTGCGCCGCGGCGCTGGTGCGCTCGATCGTGCGCCCCACGGTCGCCATGACCAACGCCATGAGCCGGCTGGCCCAGGGCGACATGGCGGTCGAGGTTCCGGCGCGCGAACGCCAGGACGAGATCGGCCGCATGGCCGCCGCCGTTCAGGTGTTCAAGGACAACGCGGTCAAGGCAACCGAGCTCGCCGAGACGACACGCCAGGAACAGCAGGCAAAAGAGGCGCGCGCCAAGCGCCTCGACCAGCTCTCCAGCCAGTTCGACCAGAGCGTGTCGAGCCTGCTGCAGGAAGTCGAGGCGGCGATGACGGGCATGAAGGAGATGGCCGGCACCATGACCCAGGCTGCGACCGAGACCTCCTCGAAGTCGGGCACCGTGACCGAAGCCGCGCAATCGGCCTCGAGCAACGTCAACAGCGTCGCGAGCGCGACCGAGGAGCTGGCCGCTTCCGTCGGCGAGATCGGCACGCGGGTGCAGCGCTCGACCGAGATCGCACAGAAGGCCGTGCAGGAAGCGAGCCACACCAACAGCACCGTCCAGGGGCTGGCGGCCGCGGCGCAGAAAATCGGCGAGGTCGTGAACCTCATCAACGACATCGCCTCGCAGACCAACCTGCTGGCGCTCAACGCCACGATCGAAGCGGCGCGCGCGGGCGAGGCCGGCAAGGGCTTCGCGGTGGTGGCCTCGGAAGTGAAGAACCTCGCCAACCAGACGGCGAAGGCGACCGAGGATATCGGCGCGCAGATCGCCGACATCCAGAAAGTCTCGGGCGATGCCGTGACCGCGATCGGCGGCATCGGCAGCATCATCGCCAAGATCTCCGAAATCGCGACCGAGATTTCGGATGCGGTCGAGCAGCAGAGCGCGGCGACGAAGGAGATCGCGCGCAATGTCCAGGCCGCGGCCAACGGCACGCAGCAGGTGACGGGAAATATCAGCGCGGTCTCCGCCGCGGCCCAGCAGACCGGCAATTCGGCGCAGCAGATGCTGGGTGCGATCGAGCAGCTCGCGGGCCGCGCCCAGGCGCTGGGCGAGACGGTCAGCCGCTTCCTCGAGGATGTGCGCGCGGCGTGAACCCCACGGACTCTCCGTATCTCTCTTTACTCTTTCCTCCCCTTCACGAAGTGAGGGGGAGGGTTGCGAAGAGTTAGTCGGAGCGAAGCGGAGACTTACTCGGAGCTGGGTGAGGGTGTGTGCGCAAGAAGAGGCCCACCTCTCCCAGCTTCGGCTAAGGCTCGACCTTCGGTCTCGCCTAAGCCTTCGCATCCC
>CAVOLB010000041.1:0-56183 GCA_963696655.1 uncultured Alphaproteobacteria bacterium | reverse complement strand
GTCAATGATTTCATTCGCTCCCCGGCACTCAACTGCACGACCCGATGACTGGGCAACGTGGCACTCGAAAGAATTTTCGTGGAGTCGGCAAAGTTCCGACACTTCGTCGGTCCCGAGTAAACAATGTGTGTCAATGCCGGATTGCGAAAGACATTGGTCATCTTTGGGCTCGCGTTCACATTCCCGTCAATCGGCGGTCCACCGCGTCAGCTTCGAGCAGTTATCAAGTTTGTTAGCCAAATCGAGAAATGTTGCCGGCTCCTTCAACTTGCCGTTGTGCCTAGCAATTGTTGCAAGTCCTAGTAGGTGACGAGGAGAGAACAAATGGTGCCGATGCGTCCAGCCTCGCGTCCGGATCGGCTCGTCCGTCTTGTCGCCTGGCTCAATGGCCATATCTGGCACCAAGCCTTCCTCCTGCCAGCGGGTCAGGTTCTCGGCGACGATCTCCTCCACGCGCTGCTCGCGTTTCAGATCGGCGTCAGTCGGCGCGGCGAAGTAGGTTTCCTGACGACTCGCATTCAGGGTGGCCTGGGCGATCCACTGGATCGCGTAGAGACGCTCCTGAAAGATGTCGTCCGAGCGCGGCTTGAACTCGTCCTTCTCCCAGCGGCGCAGGCGGTTGCCCGTCGCCCCATCGGCATTTCGATAGTCGCCGCGCAGGGTCTTGATCGGGGTGCGATAGGTCTTGCCATCCAGCGTATAGATCATGCTGCCTTCCCGCACCGTGCCTTCTTCCGCCGCTCTCATCTCTGCATCGGAAGCGCCGGTGACGATCTCGATGTCGAACCGCTTGTTTTCGAGGTCGGGTTTCAGACGAGCGATAACATTGCTTGTTTTGGAAATGACCCAGCTTGGAGCAAGCGGCACCATCCAGCCGGTTTCCGGGCAGCGGGCTTCCAGGCAATAGAGGTAAGCTTTGGCCCGGTTGCCCTGTTCATCGTGCTCGATGCCCAGAGCCGTGATTTCCTCATCCACCGCTTTCGCCACCTCGCGCTGCACATCTTCGATCGCAGCGCGACGTTCCGGCGCAGCGCCGATGATGTTCAACGCCCCCCAAGTCAGCATGCAGGCGATGGGGTTGAGGTCGGAGGCATACACATCGCAGCCGATGCGCGCGGCCTCAAAAGGGATGGATCCACCACCGCTGAAGGTGTCGCCCACGCTCGGGCGATGGCCGTAGCGCAGGATGCCGAGCTGTTCCGCCAGCTCCGGGAACGAATGGGCGTTCAGGCCCAGGTGGGCATAGTGGCGATTCACCTCCGGCCAGACGGGGGCGTAGAGCCAGTCCTGCTCCACCTCTTCCGGGCGCTTGCCAATGCCTGCCTTATCTTCGTAGCTGTGGCGTGTCGCGAGCGCCTGCCGGTATAGGACGAGCTTGTCGTCGTCGGTGATGTGGCGTTGCCAGCGAATCGAGATTCCCTCTGCATCGACGTCCAAGGGGAATCGCATCCAGCGAATGTCGCCGCCCGTCACGTCCAAACGTCGCACCGTGGCCTTGAAGTAGTCCCACGGATTGTCGAGGTCGATTCTGGTGGCGATCTCCGCGGGCGAGAGTGCGTTGGCCGCGACGGCGCGACGCGCCAACCCTTCGTCGTCGAAGGCCATGAGCTTCTCGAAGATGGCGAGATCGGCTTCCGCGTCGTCGGTGGGCGGCAACAGACATCCCAGCACGATGGCGCGCACCAGAATCAGCGGCTTGCGGCCTTTCCAGTAAGAACCTAGTGCGGTGAGCGTCTGCCCCGCGCCGGCCTTGCGCTCCCGTTGCGCCTCGAAAGAAACCTTCTGCGCGGGGAAGACCATTTCAATCAGCGCGGGCGCATCTCTCAAGGCCAAGGGCGTGAGCGTTGTTTTTGTCTTTGCATGCATCAGGTGGGTTTCTTCAATGGGCCGCGACAGCTTCGGGGGACAGCCAGCCCTGGGTCTTCAACCGTTCTTCCGCGATGGCAAGCTGGCGGGGCGTGAATTGCCGCTTGCGGGCGTTCCAGTCATAGACCTGACGCGCCACGCTGTCGTGCTCGGCCGCGCCCTCGCGACTCATCACCCAATGCACGGTGGCCAGCAGTTCCAGACCGTAGGGCGATTCGAAGCCTTCGACCAGGCGTGTGACGCGCTCGAAGCGGGCGCGGCTGATCTCGTGCTGATCCAGGTAGTCCTTGGCGTCTTCCAATGCGCCGGGTACCAGAGTGAGAGGCTTGTCCGGTGCGTCGCCGCCATCGGCATAACCGGCGATCAAATGGCCTTCGACTGCCTTCAATACATGTCGTAGGTTCTCGGCATAAGGGCCGTAGTGATGCTTGACGTACTTGAGTCGTAGCGGTTCACCAGCCACCTGCATGAAGTACATGAGCTTGTGAACTTCCAGCAGGGTGATGAAAGGGTCGAGCAAGCCGCCGAGGTAGCGGTGGATAAGCGCAGTCGCGATCAGTCCGGCATGCCTGTTCATGATTCTTCTCCGAACAGGTCGAGCGAGGGGCGATTGTCGTCATTGCCACGACTGCTACGGCGTGCGCGGGGGGCCAGTAGTTCGCTTTGCGCCACGTCGCCCAAGGCGTGCTTCAGGGCGGTACGCCAGCCCTTGCCCGCATCCATGAGGCCGCCCGTACTCATCGCGGTCATGTTGAAGAGCCACCAGCGTTCTTCCGGCCGCAGCGCCAGCCAGTTGCGCACGGCAACCGGAATCTTCTCCGCGTCCATCTGTTCGACCGCCCACGCCAAGACGCACAGCTCCTTGCCAAGCAGGCGATCCACGGGGTTGTCGCCGACCTTCCACGTACCGGGTTTCATGCCGTGCGCGGCCAGGCGCGCGTTGAAGGCGCGCTGCACCTCGGCGCGGATGGCCGTCCAACGCGGGCGATCCAGCAGGACACGGTCGATCACCGCGCTGTCACCGCTGGTGGCCTGCAAGCCGAGGTGTTCGCTGATCTGAACCTTGCCCGTGCTGCTCTTGGGAATGACGACCTTGAAGTGATGCGGGTCGGAAGTCGCAGGCACACCGAAACCCAGGGTGTGCGGCACTTGCGCTCGCGCCTTGGGTGATTCGGTGCTTGCTGCGGCCTTGGCTTGTGCCATTCTCAATCCCCCTGAGTCACATCGCCTGGCTTCAATTCGATTCCAGCGAGCTTGGCGAACTCCTTGAGCGCGAAGCCGGTGTCGAACTGCACACCGTCGGCGATGGCAATGTTGAGCGGTGCGTCGGGCTCTTTGAGCACTTCGCGCAGGCTGTTGACGACACCTTCGATGATGGCCGCCGTGACTTCGCGCTCCTGGAAGCGGACGGTCACGGTGTTCTCGCCTTCGCCGATTTCGACGCGCACACCCTTGAAACGCGTGCCTGGCTGATCGCGGAAGCGGTTAATGACGCCGAAGACGCGGTCGGTGGTGTCGAGGGCGACGCGCTTGCTTTGCAGGCGCGCGGGCTTGCTGTCCACGATCTGAACCGTCTTGTCCCCGCTGGCGGGAATCTGAAAGTCCGCCGTCTTGTTGGCTTCGCCTGTGCGGGCGAACACCAGCAGGCGGTAGCTCACAGAACCGATTTCGAACGGCCCGTCGTAGTGAGCGCCGTCCTTCGGATTGGAGCCGTCCAAGGTGTAGAAAAGTTCGGCATGCGGGGTGGCCGCCAGGACGACACGGCGCTTGTCGGCGGCAGGTTCGACCTGATGGCGAATCTTGAGATCGGCAAGCCAGCGGGTGGCAGGGCCGCTTTCATAATGACCGGTCGGCTCCTTCACCGTGAAGTAGACCGTGCCCTCGCCAGTGGCAAAGTTTTCCAGATCCTCGACCTTGTGATCCTTGTCGGACACGTCGGGCTTGGTCGACCAATAGACGATGGGACTCTCACCTGCATGGCGCGGCGTGAGGCTCAGAACGGTCTCGCCGGTATCCGGCTTGACGTTGATGACGGAGACGTTGACGGTGGCCTTGTCCTTCGGGAACGGCCCCTTCTCGACGTAGCCGTCCTCACCCAAGCGCCAGCGGCCTTGCTTCAGGGCCTCGGTCTTGAGGGTGTCCAGCCCGCTCGCGCCGGGCATCCACGGCCAGATGGGCGAGCACTTGGCGCGGGTGGCGACATCCTTCCACGGGATGCGGCGGTTGTCCCTGCCGGACGGCCACAGGTATTCCTCGGCCTGCGCGAAGTATTCGTCGAGGTTGTCCTTGCCGAGTTCGGCGACGAGTTTGTAATCGGCGCGCGGACTGGCCAGCAGTTTCTCGATCTGCGTCTCGGCGGATTGGTCGCCTTGGCCGAGCTTGAGGCCCTGATCGATGGTGACCTTGCCCAGTACGTCGCGACCATTCGTAGCATCGTTTATGGGGATATACAGGCAGTTGTAGGCTGCCGACAGCGCCTTGCTGAAGCGATCCTCGGCTTCTTCGAGGCGGTCGCGCGCCTCTTCGAACAAGGTGTCGCCGGACTTGAGCCGCTTGTGAATCTGCTCAATGGCGTACAGCTCGCGCAGACGCTCCTCAACCGCATCGGCCAGCAGGCTGTCTTGACCCGTCAGCACCAGCAGGTTGTTTTTCTCCTGCTGGTACTCGAAGAAGTTCTGCAATTCGCTGGGCGGCACCTTGCCATCGGGCTTGATGACAATCAGCGTGCGCGGGCCGCCGAGCTTGAGTTCGTCCAGCTTGGGCAGTACCTGCACGTCCTGGTAGGCGATCTTGCGGTCGGGATCGAGGATGCCCACGAGGCGGTTGATGAGCGCCTGGTCGACCTTGGGCTGCGGAACCTCCTTGGCGTTGCGCTCGATCTGGCGCGAGAGATTCTCTGTTTCCTTGATGAAAAAGCGTTGCTCCTCACGGTGCAGGTACCACGCCGACTCGCGCAGGCGCTGCAAGGCCTGAAGGAACTCATCCGGCTTGCGCTGCGGAGCCGCCAGGAACTCGATCAGCTCGCTTTCCGATAGGCCAATGCGGCCACCGACGGCACGCGACAGGCTGGACGACAGCAGCAAGGTCATGACCTGCTGCGCGGCATCGCCCGCCAGTTCGGCATCGATGTGTTCGGCAATGGCATTGCCCTTGTCGGCGATGTCGCGCGTCACCGCCGGCATCAGCTTGGGCGCGATGCGCTCGATCTCGTCCTTGACCTGCTCGTCGTTCAGGTTCAGGTGCTGTGTGCCGATCAGGAAGACGTCGTCCGCTTTACGCTCGTCCACGCTCTTGAGCAGGCGCGCGGTGAATTGCATGAGACCACGGGTCTGGCGGAAGCCTTCGTTCTCCTTGAACAGCGCGACAAGATGCTTGAAGGAGGGGTGGAAGGGATAGGTTTCCCGGACCTGCTCGGCGATCTGCTCGATGCTGCTGGCCACGATGTAGCCGCCGTCCTCGGCCTTCTTGATCTGCTGCGCGTATTCCTCCGCGATGTCGGCGATGACGCGCTCGTCCGGCAATTCGTCGATGAGGCGCTTCTTGAGGATTTCGTAGATTTCGTTGCCCGCCAGTTGCACTGGCGTGATGGTCATCGCCTGACGACGGGTCTCCTGCTGCAAGTTGGAGATGACGTCGGCAAGCGCTCTGGTCTGCGCCTTGTAGCTGCCTGAGAGGTTGGCGACCACAATGGCGCAGTTTGGCAGCTCCAGCGCGGCGCTCATCAGGCTGCTGATGCTATAGACCACCATGTTGGCCAGCGTGCCCTGACCGAACACCTGCGTGCTGGCGTTGTCCAGATAGGGTGGGAGTTCATCGAGGAGGATCAGCGTCGGCTTGTCGCCGATGATTTCCTTCCACTGGCGCTGATCGACGGCCTTCGGGCCGTTGGCCCAGTAGGGTTTGATGGCTTCTGCGGCTCCGAGCTGGGTGGCGATCTCACCCCAGATGTAGTTGTCGGGGTTGTTGCGCCCGTTGAACGCGGCGATGCGCGCTTGGCCGAACTCGATGCGAGAGGCCAAGTCGGCGGACAGGACATCCTTGCGCAGATGCGGATGGCGCGCGAGCAGACCGAGCGCGACCATCATGTGCGTCTTACCGCCGCCCATCGCCTGCGTCAGTTCGAAAACTGCCTGATCGGACTTGCCGGACAGGCGCAGCAGACCTTCGCGGAAAAGCTGATCCATGCCGTGGGTGACGAAGTTGCGCGAGAAGAACTCGCTGCCGTCGCCCGCGTCATCGATGAGGTCTGCGAGATTCTCGATCCCCTGGCTCATCCGGTAGTCGCGGATGATGGGGTTGAACCGGCAGGCTTGCTTGATCGTCTTGATCATGAACGCGCTCCGCTGGTGCTCTCACCTGGCTCGAATGCAGGAATGACAATGCCTCGCTGCTCGCAGTGGTCGCGAATCAAGACCTCGATCATGTTCGCGATGGAGCGGTGCTCCGCGTGAGCCGCGATGCGTAATGCCTCCTTCAGGCTCGGGTCGATCCGAAAGGTCAGCGTGGCGGTTTTGATATGGGCCATAGCTTCTCCTGATACCACTGCAAACATACTGCGGGTTGCAGTATAGCGGTCGGTATACAAACAGCGCTGTATTCACGCTCATCGAAAAAGCCTGATGTTGGGGCATGGGGATAATCAAAAAAATGGCCCCGGTCGAATGCCCCGGGGGGCCTTTGCCGGGTACCGCGCGGATCGAGGCCCGGTTCTCCGGCACGGCCAGCGCGATCAGCGAGGCGAGCCCCATCTTGCGGAACGCATGCTCGACCAGCGCCGCCATGGCCTCGCTGGCATAGCCTCGGCGCCAGAAGGGCTTGCCGATCCAGAAGCCGATCTCGGCCTCGCCCGGTCCCTCGAGCTCGAGCCCGATCAGGCCCACGGGCTCGCGGTCCTCGCGCCGCTCGATGACGAAGGTGGGGCCGTCCTTGGGGTCGAGGCTGCGCACGAAATCCACCGCCCCGCCCGGCGGATAGGGATGCGGGATGCGCGCGGTGTGACGCGCGATGTCCCAATCGCTGACATAGCGCTCGATCCAGGGCGCGTCGGCCAGCGTGACGGCGCGCAGGATCAGGCGCGGCGTCTCGATCCGCGGCGCCGCGCAGCCGGACTCGCTGTCAGCTCCGATAGTCGCCATTGATCGCGATATAGCCATGGGTCAGATCGCAGCTCCAGACCCGGGCCTTGCCGCGACCGAGTCCCAGATCGACGGCGATGGCGATCTCGCGGCCCTTCATATGGGCGGCGACCGGCGCCTCGTCATAGCCGGCGACGCGCTGGCCCTTGGCGGCGACGGTGGTGCCGCCGATCGAGATCTTGAGCTTGTCGCGCTCGGCCTTCTCGCCGGCCTTGCCGACCGCCATGACGATGCGGCCCCAATTGGCATCGGCGCCGGCGACCGCGGTCTTGACCAGCGGCGAGTTGCCGATCGCGAGCGCGATGCGATGGGCGGATTTGTCCGAGACCGCGCCGGTGACGTCGATCGTCATCAGCCGGGTCGCCCCCTCGCCGTCGCGCGCGACCTGGACCGCCAGATCGACGAGGAGATCGTCGAGCGCCCTTCGGAAGGCCTTGAGATGCGCGTCGGCCGCGGTCTTCACGGCCGCGTGCCTGGCCTGGCCGGTCGCGACCAGCAGCAGCGTGTCGCTGGTCGAGGTGTCGCCGTCGACGGTGACGCAATTGAAGGAGCGCTCATTGCCGGCGCTCAGGAGCTTCTGCAGGACCGGTGCGGGAATCTTCGCGTCGGTGGCGACGAAGGCCAGCATGGTCGCCATGTCGGGCGCGATCATGCCCGAGCCCTTGGCGATGCCGTTGATCGTGACGGTGACGCCGCCGATCTTGGCCTGGCGCGTGGCGAGCTTGGGGAAGGTGTCGGTGGTCATGATCGCGGCCCCGGCATCGGCCCAGCCGCCGCCGCTCAGGTTGCGCTGGAGGCCATCCAGGCCCGCCACCAGCTTCTCGACCGGCAGCGGCTCGCCGATGACGCCGGTCGAGGCCAGGAACACCTCGCCGATCTTGCAGCCCAGCGTCTCGGCGACGGCCTTGGCCGAGCGGTCGCAGGCGGCCTTGCCGAGCTTGCCGGTGAAGGCGTTGGCATTGCCGGAATTGACCAGGATGGCGCGCGCGGTCTTGCCCTTGAGATGTTTCCGGCAGAGATCGACCGGGGCGCTGGGAGCGAGCGAACGGGTGAAGACCCCGGCCACGGTCGATCCGGGCGCGAACTCGATCAGCGTCGCATCCTTGCGGCCCTTATATCGGATCTCGCAGGCGGCCGCCGACAGCCTGACGCCGGCGATCGGCGGGAGGGTGGGAGTCTGGGCGGGCGCGAGCGGCGAGCGATCCAGCATGGGTCCTGACCTCGGGACAGTTCGAGGGCGAAGGGCCGATCCGAAAGCCCGCCCTCGTCCGGTTTGAAAAACCCCGCCCCGGCCTTCAGCCGGAGCGGGGATCACGTCATAGCAAACTTTGGGGCAGGCTGGGCAGTCCTGCCCAGTCTCCGTCAAAGAGATGTCACTGAGCCGGCGCGGTGGTTGCCGGGGCGGTCGTTCCGTCGGTCGCCGGTGCCGCCGCACCGCCATCGGCCGGGGCCGGCGGGGTGTCGGGCCGCGGCGTGCCGTCCGGATTGAAGAGCTCGATTTTCGCCGTCGCCCGCAGCTCCTCGACCTTCTTGCCGACGATCTCCTCGGCGATCTGGCTCTGAAGCTCCGACTTCATCTCGTCGAGGGTCGGCGGCTTCCGCTCGCGCTTGTCCTCGAGCAGGATCACATGCCAGCCGAAATCGGTCTGGACCGGGGTTTCGGTGTATTTGCCCTTTTCCAGCGCCATGGCAGCGTCGGCGAAGGGCTTCACCATCTCTTCGGGCAGGAAATAGCCCAGATCGCCGCCATTGGAGGCGGCCGGATCGGTCGACTTGGTCTTGGCCAGCTCGGCGAAATCCGCGCCCTTGTCGAGCTCGGCGATCACGGCGACCGCCTCTTCCTTGGTCTTGAGCAGGATATGGCGGGCATGGATCTCGGTCTTGGGCGGGTTCGCCGCCACATAGGCGTCGTAGCGCTTCTGGACCTCGGCGTCCGTGACCCCGTCATGGATCAGGTTGGTCATATAGACCTGACGGATGGCCTGGCTCTCATAGGCCTTCATCATCTTCTGGACTTCGGGGTCGTTGGCCAGGTTCGCATCGCGCCCGGCCTGGGCCAGCAGCTCGAGACCGACCAGGCGCTCGACCAGGGCCGGGAAGATCAGGTCGATCTGCTGCTGATACTGCTCGGGGAGGCCGCGGGCCGAGGCGACCACGTCGGAATGATGGAGGGGGGTGCCATTGACGGTGGCGACGACCGGATCGGCGTCGGCCGCAGGCGCGGCGGGGGCAGCAGCAGGGGCCGTGGTGGTGGCGTCGTCGGCCAAAAGCGGATGCGTGGCGAAGACGAGGACGGCCGCGGCGCCGGCCATGAGCAACTTGTTCATCGATGGCTCTGGAAAGGTTTAAGAGATGCCAGCGGCCGTCATGATCGGGCCAGAGGCCGCTTGGGCGGCGCCCATCATGCACAGCGCCGGTCCCGGCACAAGGCCGCCGGGAGCCGCAATCGCGGGGCCAATTCCGTCACATTGGCGTGACAGGCTGCCGGGCGGCCAGGGGCTGGCGGGACCCGGACGCCGGCTGCGAGGGACCCCCGGCCGGGGCTGGGTCCTAGCGACGCGGAACCGGCCCCTTGCGTTGACAGTCCGGGGGCGGGGTCCTATGTCTCTTTCCGCCCCGGGCCCCAAGGGGCTGCCCGGTTGGTTTGCCGGCCTTTTTTTGACCTTTTCCCGAGGCGACGCCCCCGAAACGGGGCAATTCGCGCGCTCTTCGAGGTTTGAATGCTTTCCGTCCTTGCCAAGCGGCTGTTCGGCTCCGCCAACGACCGTTACATCAAGACTCTCGCCAAGTCCGTCCAGGAGATCAACGCGCTCGAGCCCGAGGTCAAGGCGCTGGACGACGAGGCGCTCAAGGCCCGCACGCCTTGGCTCAAGGACCGGCTCGCCAAGGGCGAGACGCTCGACGACATCCTGCCCGACGCCTTCGCCACCGTGCGCGAGGCCGCCTTCCGCGTGCTCGGCCAGCGGCATTTCGATGTCCAGCTCATGGGCGGCATCGTCCTCCATAAGGGCATGATCGCCGAGATGAAGACCGGCGAAGGCAAGACGCTGGTCGCGACCCTGCCCGTCTATCTGAACGCGCTCTCGGGCGAAGGCGTCCATGTCGTCACCGTGAACGACTATCTGGCCCGGCGCGACGCCGACTGGATGGGTCAGGTCTATCGCTTCCTCGGCTTGACCGTCGGCTGCATCGTTCATGGCCTCAACGACATCGAGCGCCAGAAGCAATATGCCGCCGACGTCACCTACGCCACCAACAACGAGCTGGGCTTCGACTATCTGCGCGACAATCTGAACAAGTACGACATCAAGCAGATGGTGCAGCGCGAGAAGTTCAACTTCGCGATCGTCGACGAGGTCGACAGCATCCTGGTCGACGAGGCGCGCACCCCGCTCATCATCTCCGGCCCGACCGAGGATTCCTCGGAGCTCTACATCAAGATCGACGCGCTGATCCCGCATCTGGTGGCGGCCGATTTCGAGCTGGACGAGAAGGGCCGCCAGGTCACCCTGACCGAGCCCGGCGTCGAGCATATGGAGCAGCTGCTGAAGGATGCGGGCCTGCTGCGCAGCGATTCCATGTACGACATCCAGAACGTCGCGCTGGTCCATCACACCATGCAGGGCCTCAAGGCCCACAAGCTGTTCCAGCGCGACCGCGACTACATCGTCAAGGACGACAAGGTCATCATCATCGACGAGTTCACCGGCCGCATGATGGAAGGCCGGCGCTACTCGGAGGGTCTGCATCAGGCGCTCGAGGCCAAGGAGCATGTGCAGATCCAGAACGAGAACCAGACCCTGGCCTCGATCACCTTCCAGAACTTCTTCCGCCTCTATCCGAAGCTGGCCGGCATGACCGGCACGGCCATGACCGAGGCGCCGGAATTCTCGGACATCTACGGCCTCGACGTCATCGAGATCCCGACCAACCTGCCGACCATCCGCAAGGACGACGACGACCAGGTCTTCCGCACCGCCAAGGAAAAATACACCGCGATCATCGAGGCGATCATCGATGCGCGCACCCGCAAGCAGCCGGTGCTGGTCGGCACGGCCAGCATCGAGAAGTCCGAGCTGCTCTCCTCGATGCTCAAGCAGCGCCACATCCCCCACCAGGTGTTGAACGCGCGCTATCACGAGCAGGAGGCCTACATCATCGCCGATGCCGGCGTGCCGGGGGCCGTGACCATCGCCACCAACATGGCCGGCCGCGGCACCGACATCCAGCTCGGCGGCAATATCGACATGCGCATCCGGCGCGAAACCGAGGCGATGGAGGAGACCCAGCGCAAGGCCAAGATCGAGCAGATCAAGGCCGAGGTCGCCGTCGCCAAGCAGGTGGCGCTCGACGCCGGCGGGCTCTTCGTGCTCGGCACCGAGCGCCATGAGAGCCGGCGCATCGACAACCAGCTGCGCGGCCGTTCCGGCCGCCAGGGCGATCCCGGCGCCTCGCGCTTCTATCTCTCGCTCGAGGACGACCTGATGCGCATCTTCGGCTCCGAGCGCATGGATTCGATGCTGCAGAAGCTCGGCCTCAAGGAAGGCGAGGCGATCGTCCATAGCTGGGTCAACAAGGCGCTGGAGAAGGCGCAGCAGAAGGTCGAGGCGCGGAACTTCGAGATCCGCAAGAATCTGCTGAAGTACGACAACGTCATGAACGACCAGCGCAAGGTGATCTACGAGCAGCGCCGCGAGCTGATGCAGGCCGAGGAGCTGGGCCAGACCATCGCCGACATGCGCCACGAGACGATCGACGCGCTGGTCGACAGCACCATCCCCAAGGGCTCCTATCCCGAGCAGTGGGAAGTCGGGCGGCTCCATGAGGAGGTCTTGCGCATCCTGGCGCTGGACCTGCCGGTCGAGGCCTGGGCCAAGGAAGAGGGCATCGATGTCGACATGGTGCGCGAGCGCCTGACCGAGGCCTCGGACAAGCATACGGCCGAGCGCGAGCAGCGCTTCGGCGTCGAGATCATGCGCAAGGCCGAGCAGAACCTGCTGCTCCAGATCCTCGACCATCTGTGGAAGGAGCATCTGCTGGCGCTGGATCACCTGCGCCACGGCATCGGCCTCAGGGCCTACAGCCAGCGCGATCCGCTCAACGAATATCGCCGCGAGGCCTTCGAGCTGTTCGAGGGCCTGCTGGCGCGCCTGCGCGAGACCGTGACCAGCGTGCTGTCGCATATCGAGATCCGCGTCAGTCGGCCGGAAGACCTGGCGCCGCCGCCGCCCTCGACGCCGATGCGCGAGACGCGGCAGGACCCGGCCCTGGCGAGCGCCAACGGTGCCGCACCCGCGGCCCCCTCGGGCAGCCCGGTCGTCGGCATGACCCGCCCTGGCGGCGCGGCGCGCCCGATGGCCATGAGCGCCGCCTCGGCTGTCGCTGCCCAGCCCCGCGTCCCCGAATCGCAGTTCGGCAAGGTCCAGCGCAACGCGCCCTGCCCCTGCGGCTCCGGCAAGAAATTCAAGCAGTGCCACGGGAAGGTGTGAGGCCACACCATCGGTCATCCCCGCGAAAGCGGGGACCCATCTTTCAACCTGCGTCGCTGGATCGAGCTGGGTCCCCGCTTTCGCGGGGATGACAATGGGGGCGTTGACGCCTCCCCGGAGAGTTACCCCAGCCCCTTCTCGCCCATGGCGAGGAACTTCTCGCGTCGCGTCCGCCGCAGGTCGTCGCCCGAGAGACTGTCGAGCTCGGTGAGCGACTTTTCCAAAGCCGCCCCCAGACTTGCGATCGTCTCCTCGCGGCCGCGATGGGCGCCGCCCAGGGGTTCCGGCACGATCTCGTCGATCACACCGAGCTTGAGGAGATCCTCCGAGGTGAGCTTGAGGGCCTCGGCGGCTTCCTTCGCCTGCTCGGCCGAGCGCCAGAGAATCGAGGCGCAGCCTTCGGGCGAGATCACCGAATAGACGGCATGCTCCAGCATCAGCACGCGATTGCCGGCGGCGAGCGCGATGGCGCCGCCCGAGCCGCCTTCGCCGATGATGGCCGCGACCAGCGGCACGCGGACCTTGAGGCAGGTCTCGATCGAGCGCGCGATCGCCTCGGCCTGTCCCCGCGCCTCGGCATCGACGCCGGGATAGGCGCCGGGCGTGTCGACTAGCGCTATGATCGGCAGGCCGAATTGATCCGCCAGATCCATCAGGCGCTGCGCCTTGCGATAGCCCTCGGGGCGCGCCATGCCGAAGTTATGGCGCACGCGGCTCGCGGTGTCGGAGCCCTTCTCATGGCCCATGACCATCACCGGCCGGCCGCGGAAGCGCGCCAGCCCGCCCTGGATCGCGCGATCGTCGGCGAAGCTGCGGTCGCCCGAGAGCGGCGTGAACTCCTGGAACAGGTTGGCGACATAGTCGAGGAAGTGCGGGCGCTCGGGATGGCGCGCCACCAGCGTCTTCTGCCAGGCGGTCAGCTTGCCATAGGTCTGGCGCAGCAGCTTGTCGACCTTGCCCTGGAGGCGTGCGACTTCCTCGGCGACATTGATGTCGCCCTTGTTCTCCAGATGGCGGAGCTCTTCGATCTTGCCTTCGAGCTCGGCGATCGGCTTTTCGAAATCGAGGAAAGTGGGCATCGGTCCTTTGCGAGGATCGGGCCCCGCGATACCGGCGGGAGTTCCCCCGATCGGCCGCTCGCGAGATCCCTTCAGGCGTCCGGCCGCGAACGGGCCATGAACTGTTCAGTTGTGCCAGCTTGCGGCGCAGAAATCATCCCGAACCGGGAAATCCCGCGCCAACCGGCAGGCGGGCCAGCATTTAGCACAGGCAGGACCGGCCGGGCGACCGCAAAAATCATAGGGCCATCGCCCGCACGCGCGCTTGCCATGGCCCCAGGTTCTGGCAGATTACCGCGCTCTTTCCATGCCTTGCCGCCGGTGTCCGGGGACGCCGGCGGCCCGTCTCGCCCGCCAGGAGCCGTCCATGTCCAAGCCCGCCAAAGCCGCCAGCGCCGCCACCCATTTCGGCGAAGGCACGCTGCCGAAGATCGCCTGGGGCAAGGGCTCTTGCGTCTATGACACGACCGGCAAGCGCTATCTCGACGGCTCGGGTGGGCCGGCCGTGTTCTGCCTCGGCCATGGCAACGAAGAGGTCAACGAGGCGATCAAGGCGCAGCTCGATCGCGTGGCCCATGGCTATCGCTACGCCTTCACCAGCGATCCGCTGGAAGAGCTGACCGAGATCGTCGCCCGCAACAGCGGCGGCGGCCTGAACCGCATGGTGTTCGTCTCCGGCGGATCGGAGGCGGTCGAATCCTGCCTCAAGCTGGCGCTGCAATATCATTCCGCGCGCGGCGAGACGACGCGGCGCCGCTTCATCTCGCGCCAGCGCTCCTGGCATGGCAACACGCTGGGGGCGCTTGCCATCTCCGGCTTCCGCGACCGCCGGCTGCCGTTCGAGGGCGCGCTGACCGAGGCGAGCTTCCTCTCGACCGTCAACGAGTACCGCCCGCCCAAGGGCGTGAAGCCCGAAGACGTCGCGAGCTACTGCGCCGACGAGCTCGAGCGTGAGATTCTGCGCCAGGGGCCCGAGCATATCGCCGCCTTCGTGTTCGAGCCGGTGGTGGGGGCCGCGGGCGGGGCGCTGCCGGCGCCGACGGGCTATGCCAGGCGCATCCGTGAGGTCTGCGACCGCTATGGCGTGCTCATGATCGCCGACGAGGTCATGTGCGGCGCCGGGACGCTGCGGCACCTGGCGCGCGCTCGAGCATGACGGCGTCGAGCCCGACATCATGTCGGTCGCCAAGGGCCTCGCCGGCGGCTACATGCCGCTCGGCGTCGCGGTCTATCACGAGCGCGTGGCGGGACCGCTCCTCGAGCGTTACGGGGCACCCCTGACGGGCCATACCTTCACCGGCCATACCGCGGCCTGCGCCGCCGGTGTGGCAGTGCAGAAGATCGTCGCGCGCGACAAGCTGGTCGACCGGGTGGCGCGCGAGGGCGCCAGGCTCAAGCAGGTGCTGGAGGACCGGCTGGGATCGCGCAACTATGTCGGCAATATCCGCGGTCGCGGCTTCTTCCTCGGGATCGAGCTGGTCGCCGACAAGGCGACCAAGGAACCGTTCGATCCGGCCTTGCAACTCAATATCAAGGTGCGCGACCGCACCTTCGGGAACGGGCTCATCTGCTATCCGACCGGCGGGAATGTCGACGGCATCCGCGGCGACCAGATCATCCTGGCGCCGCCCTACAATGCGACCGAATCCGAACTGGTGGAAATCGTCGACCTGCTCGACCGGAGCCTCACCGAGGTGATGACCCCGCTAGGACGCTGAGCCACGGAATTCGCGAGCACGCCCTTCCTCCCGAATATCCACACAATGCCGGCTTGTGGAGCGATGCAAATCTTGTTGAAGTGACCGCCGTCGAGGGATGAGACAAAATCCGGGCGAAGAGGTCGAAGACCCCGCGCCCCGATCGATTCACGCGAAGCCAATACACTCAGGGAGAGAGACGCGCATCATGGAAAAGAACCAATTCTTCGATCGCCTGGCCGAGGGCAAGCTCTCGCGCCGCGATTTTCACCGCAGTCTGGCCGCAATGGGCCTCGGCGCCGTGACCACCTACAGCTTCAGCCGCCCCGCGGCGGCCGCCGCCGCCGGCAGCGACCTCAAATATTACACCTGGGCCGGCTACGACATCCCCGACATCATGCAGGACTATGTGAAGAAGTACGGCACGCCGCCGACCTTCAGTCTCTTCGGCGGCACCGAGGAGGCCTTCCAGAAACTGCAGTCGGGCTTCACCACCGATGTCGCGCATCCTTGCGTCGAGGATATCTCGCGCTGGCACAAGCTCAAGATGATCAAGCCGCTCGACACCGCGAAGCTCAAATACTGGAAGGATGTCTGGCCCGAGCTGCTGGCGCTGCCGGGGGCGAATGTCGACGGCGAGCATTACATCCTGCCCTTCGACTGGGGCAACGGCTCGCTGCTCTATCGCAGCGACAAGGTGCAGCCCGAGGAGATGTCCTGGAAGCTCGCCTTCGACGAGAAATACAAGGGACAGATCTCGATGTACAACGCGACCCCGACCGTCTCGGTCGCGGGGCTGGCGCTCGGGATCAATCCCTATGATTTCTCCGAGGAAGACGGCGCCAAGATCAAGGCCTATCTGATGAAGCAGCGGGCGCTGGTGCGCTTCTACTGGGATGCGCCGGCGGATTATCAGCAGGCGATGGCCTCGGGCGAGATCCTGATCGCCTATGCCTGGAACGACGGTCTCGCCGCCATGAAGAAGCAGGGCATTCCGGTCGAATATATGACGCCGAAGGAAGGCATCCTGAGCTGGACCTGCGGCCTCGTGCATATGGCCAATTCCAAAGTGCCCGACGAGCAGGTCTATGACTTCCTCGACGCCATGTCCTCGCCCGAAAGCGGCAAATACATGATCGAGCAATATGGCTACGGTCATTGCAACAAGGACTCGTTCAAGATCGCCGACCAGAAGATCGTTGCGGATCTGGGCTTCGCCTCGCCCTCCAACCTGTTCCAGCACAGCGTGTTCGAGACCGAGGTCTCGCCGGAGATGGAACAGCGGCGCAACAAGATCTTCGAGGATGTGAAGGCCGGCTGAGCCCCGCTGGGACAGAGGGCCGGCTCGCGAGGATCGCGGGTCGGCCCGCTTCTCCCGTCGACTCCTTCCCCTGGAGTTCCTCCATGTATGAGATCGATCCCGAGCGCCTCGATCTGGCGCGCGAGTTCCGCGACAAACCCTTCGGCCGCCATAGCGGCGAACTGCAGCGCGTCATCAACCGGATGCGGGCGGGCAGCAATGTGGGCCGGCTCGTCCTGGTGACGCTCGAGCGCCATAAGCGCTGGGGCCTCGGCCGGATGGGCGAGGGACTGGGCGACCCGATCACACCGGTTCCCGGCTATGAATTCACCTCTTACGAAGAGGCGGAGTGGGTCGTGTTCAAGCTGCGCTGGCAGGCACTGACCGGCCGCGAACTCGTCCTCGACTGACGTCCTCTTCCGACAGGCCCTTTCCCATGCTCGAAATTCTCGGCTACGGCGACCGCCACAGCCTGCGCCCCGGCGACCGGCTTCAGGTCAAGGTCAGCTGCGAGGCCGGCGCCACGCAATTCCATGCCGAGGTCGTCCGCATGATCTGCGGCGACGATTCGCCGAGCGGTGCCGGCTACAAGGACGCACCGGTCGCGAGCCCCGCCAACGGCGATTACCCGGCGCGACGGCAGCCGCTCGACACCGGCTCGGCCGTGCTGGTGCCGCCCTCCCCGCTCCTCGACCGGTTGCAGAGTTTCACACTCACGGCGCTGGTCTGGCCGACCCTGCCCGGCAAGAAGCCGCAGACCTTGCTGGCGCGCTGGTCGGAAGCATCGCACGCCGGATTCAGGCTCGGCCTCGATCAGACGGGAGCGCTCGCCTTCGATCTGGGCGACGGCAAGGGCGGGCTCGCCGCGATCAAGACGAGCCGCCCGATGCGCGAACGCGCCTGGTATCGCGTCACCGCCAGCTTTGACGCCGCGACCGGCGAGGTCCGGCTCAGCCAGCGCCCGCTGGCTCTCCTGGCGCGCGACGATTCCGGCAGCGAGGCCGAAGCGATCCTGCGGGTCCGCCCGCAGGTGCCGGCCGATACGCCCTTCACCATGGCGGCGCATGTCGCCGGACGACGCGGCGCCAAAATTCTTCTGGGCGGCCATTTCAACGGCAAGATCGAGGCGCCGCGGCTGGCCGCGCGGGTGTTGCGCGACGACGAGATCGAGGCGCTGCAGTTCGGCATCCCGGCGCTGCTGGCGGCGGATGTGATCGGCGCCTGGGATTTCGCGAAGGAGATCCCGACCACGCGCGTGGTCGATCTCTCGGTCAACCGGCTCGACGGCGAAACGGTCAACCTGCCGACCCGCGCCATGAAGGGCGCCGCCTGGACCGGCGAGGCGATGCGCTGGACCGACAAGCCGGAGCATTATGGCGCGATCCATTTCCACGACGACGATCTCTATGACGCCGGCTGGTCGACCGATTTCGAGGTGCCGATCACGGCCGAAATGCGCTCGGGCGTCTATGCGGTGAAGCTCACCTGCGGCGAGCGCTATGAGCAGCTGGCCTTCGTCACCTTCTTCGTGCTGCCGCCCAAGGGCAAGACGACGGCGCCCGTCGCCTTCCTCGCCGCCAACGCCACCTACATGGCCTATGCCAACAGCCATCATGGCTGGGACGATGTGCTGGCCGAGATCTGCTATGGCGCGCTCCTGGAGTTCGGCCCCACCGAGCGGACCCTCAATGCGCGCCGCGAGCTCGGCGTCTCGACCTATGACGTGCATAGCGACGGGTCGGGCTCCTGCACCAGCTCGCGGCTCCGGCCCGTCCTGAACACGCGGCCCCGCTATTCGCTCTGGAACTTCGGCGCCGACCTCCATATCACCGACTGGCTCGAGGGCATCCATCAGCCCTTCGACGTCATCACCGACGAGATGCTGCATCAGGAGGGCCTGTCGCTCCTGGAGAATTACCGCTGCATCGTCACCGGCTCGCATCCCGAATATCACTCGCTGGCGCAGATGCGCGCGGTCGAGGCCTATCTCGGCCGCGGCGGGCGCCTGATGTATATGGGCGGCAACGGCTTCTATTGGCGCATCGCCTGGCACAACACATTGCCAGGCGTGATCGAGATCCGGCGTGCCGAGAACGGCACGCGCACCTGGGTGGCCGAGCCCGGCGAGTATCATCTGAGCTTCACCGCCGAGCTCAGCGGCCTCTGGCGCAACAACGGCATCCCGCCGCAGCAGCTGGTCGGAATCGGCTTCGGCTCGGAGGGCTTCGACGAATCCTCCTGGTACCGGCGTCTCCCCGGCAGCTTCGATCCGCGCGTCTCCTTCATCTTCGAGGGCGTCGGCAAGGACGAGAAGATCGGCGATTTCGGCGTGATCGGCGGCGGCGCCGCGGGCCTCGAGCTCGACATCGTCGATCCGCGGCAGGGCACGCCGCCGCACGCGCTGCTGCTGGCCTCCTCGGAGCTGCATTCGAACGTCTATGTGCTGACGCCCGAGGAGATGATCTCGACCTATCCCGGCATCGACGGCATCGAGGAGCCCAAGGTCCGCGGCGACATGGTGTTCTTCGAGACGCCCAAGGGCGGCGCCGTGTTCTCCACCGGCTCCATCGCCTGGGCCGGCAGCCTCAGCCATAACGGCTTCAAGAACAATGTGGCGCGGATCACGGGGAACGTGCTGAAGCGCTTCATCGACCCGAAGCCGCTGTAGGGCGAAGGGGCGGCGGCGCTTTTTCTTTCTTATCCCCTCCCCCCTCGCGGGGGAGGGCTAGGGAGGGGGAAGTCTCGATAGGAGATAAGAACCCGGCGGCGAGAGTTGCATCCCGCCCGCATCATCGACCGAGCAGCCCCCTCCCTAACCCTCCCCCTGAAACAGGGGGAGGGGACACCATTTAAATCTACACCCAATCTCTTAGCGCGCCCCGGCGACCTGCTTCGCTTTTGCGACCAGCACCTCGGCTTGGCGGATCGAGGCGATGTCGATGAGGCGGCCGTCGAGGGCGACGGCACCCTTGCCCTCGCGCTGCGCCTGCGCCATCGCTTCGAGGATGCGCTTGGCGCGGGTCACTTCGGCTTCCGACGGGCTGTAGACCTCGTTGGCGAGAGCCACCTGCGAGGGATGGATCGCCCATTTGCCTTCCGCCCCCAGCACCGCGGCGCGATAGGCCTGCGCCTTGAAGCCGTCGGGGTCGGAGAAATCGCCGAAGGGGCCGTCGAGCGGACGCAGGCCGTTGGCGCGCGCGGCCACCACCATGCGGGCGATCGCGTAATGCCACATGTCGCCCCAATGGAAATCACGGGGACGGTCGCCTTCCTTGTCGGTCAGCACGCCATACATCTTGTTGGGGCCGCCGATGACGGTGGTCCGCGCGCGGGTCGAGGCCGCGTAATCGGCGACGCCGAAATGGAGCGACTCCAACCGCTTCGAGCTGCCGGCGATCTCGTTTACGTTCTGCATGCCCAGCGCCGTCTCGATGATGAGCTCGAAGCCCAGACGCTTCTTGCGCTTGACCGCGTCCTCGCACTGCGTCACCAGCATGTCGACCGCATAGACGTCGGAAGGCGTGCCCACCTTCGGGATCATGATCAGGTCGAGCCGCTCGCCGCCCTGCTCGATCACGTCGACGACGTCGCGATACATGTAATGGGTGTCGAGGCCGTTGATGCGCACCGAGAGCGTCTTGGTGCCCCAGTCGATCTCATGCAGCGCCTGGATGATGTTCTTGCGCGCCTGGGCCTTGTCGTCCGGCGCCACCGCGTCCTCGAGATCGAGGAACACCACGTCGGCCGCCGACTTGGCGGCCTTCTCGAAGAGCTGCGGCTGGGAGCCCGGCACCGCCAGCTCGCTGCGGTTGAGGCGGGCTTGCGCCTGATCGACGATCTTGAAGCTCATGGTCCTGGCTCCTCAGTCAGATAAAATGAAGGCGGGGTAAGGATCCGGGGGCGACGCGGCGCGGCCCCCGCGAAAGGCGGCCTAGATGGCGGCAGGAACCCCAACCTGTCAATCCGATTGGGTCGAGAATAAATCGCTCGCCGCGCAGGGCCGGCGGTCTGGCTGCGACCCGGAATCAACTTCATCCGCCCTTGCGGGTCTTGGACAGAGGATGATGGTCCCGGACCAGGGCCTGACGGCGCTCGCCCGCGACATGGGTATAGATCTGGGTGGTCGAGATGTCGGCATGGCCCAGCAGCTTCTGCAGGCTGCGCAGATCGGCGCCATGGCCGAGGAGATGGCTGGCAAAGGCATGGCGCAGCACATGGGGCGAGACGCGGGCCGGATCGATGCCGGCCTTGGCGGCCAGATCCTTGAGCAGCTGGGCCACGCGCACCCGGGTCAGATGCCCGGACTTGCCGCGCGAGGGGAAGAGCCAGGGCGAGGCCGCCGGCCGGTCGGCAGGCCCCTGCAGGAACTCGCGCCGCCGCGCGAGATAGATCTTGAGCGTGTCGAGCGCGGGCTCGCTCAGCGGCACGATCCGTTCCTTGCCGCCCTTGCCGCGCACCACCAGCACGCGCTGCTCGCGGGTCACGGCAGCGAGCGGCAGGCTCACCAGCTCGCTCACGCGCAATCCGGTCGCATAGAGCAGCTCGGCCATGGTGACGAGCCTTGCGCCCTCGGCACCCGGCAGCTTCGTCGCCGCGTCGAGGAGCCGCGTCACTTCCTCCTCGCTCAGGATCTTGGGCAGAGGGCGGCCGAGCTTGGGCGCGTCGATCGCCAGGGTCGGATCGTCCTTGCGCCAGCCTTCGGCCGCAAGGAAGCGATAGAACTGGCGCAGCGCCGAGAGCCGACGGGCCGCCGTGCGCGGCGCCATGCCGGCCCCGTCGAGCTGGGCGAGATAGGCGCGGATCGCCTCGGCATCGGCGCTCGCGAGGGTCGACTGGCGCCGCGTCACGAACCCCTGGAAATCCTGGAGGTCGCGCGCATAGGCCATGCGGGTATTGAGCGCGGCGTTGCGTTCGGCCGAGAGCATCTCGAGGAAGGCCTCGAGCTCCTTGGTCAAGGGCGGCTCCGGCTTGCGCAAACCCCGACGCCGGTCAAATGCCGTTGGCAATGACGGTTTCGAAGGCAATGGCCCGCGCCTCGCTTTGCAGACCGTTGGCATAGAGGGCCGACAGGACGCGGTTGACCACGAGCGGATGAGCGCCCGCGGGGCCCGTCGGCCCCATGAGAACCAGGGAGATCAGCACCACCTCGCCATGGCGGCCGGCGGCGGCGGCGGCATCGAGCCGGTTCACCAGGGTCAGGTCCGGCAAGGTCGTGGAGGCCTGCGCGGTCTCGGCCATCTGGCGCCATTGATCGCCGACCGGCTCGCCCAGGGCCGCGAGAATGGCGAAGAGCCGGGCCGCGCGCAGCGCCGCGTCCGGATCGCCGGCCTTTTCCTGCGCCGCGCGCCATTGCTCGACCGCATCGGGCGCCCAGACCAGCTTCTGGCCGGCGCCCGCGATCTGGGCGAACAAGGCCAGGGTCGGCACCGCATTGCGGGCCTGGGCGTCGGCCTCGGCCCGGTTGCGCGCGATATTGAGCCAGGCCTGCGCCCGCTCATACTGGCCGAGATAATAGAAGACGCGGCCGGCATCGCCCGCGAACCAGGCGAGCTCGGGGGCCGGCATCATCTGCTGCAGCAGGGTCTCGTTGGCCGCGACCGCGGTCGGATAGCCGCCGAAACGCCGCGCCATCTCGAGCGCACGCTGCAGGATCTGGGCGCGATGGGCCGGCTGCTCGGTGCGCAGCGCCCCCTCATAGAGCTGGGCATGGCCAATCGGCCCGTCATCCTTGTCTTCGGCCGCCAGCAGGGCGTCGATCTGGGTCGGGCTGACATCCTGGCTGCCATAGAGCTGCTTCACCAGGTCGATCGGCATGGCCCCCGCGATGAAGGCGGATTCGGCGGCCGCGATCCGCGCCGCCGGTTCGAGCGTCTCGTCGGCCGCGAGCCGCGCCTGCAGCGCCGGCGTGGCGCTGCTGGCCCATTCCGGCGGCACGGCGAGATTGGCCTTCTTGATCAGGTCATAGAGCATCGGCGAGGGCGGCAAATCGGGCGGCAGCTTGGCGCCCTTGGCTCCGCCCAGCGCATCGACCAGCATCACCAGCTTCGGATCGGACTGACCCTGCTCGCGCAGCATGTCGATGCCGAGCTGCGCCTCCTTGGTCTGGCCGGTCGCGGCGCGGCAGAGCAGCTGCTGGCGGTTGAGATCGAGATCGGTCGGCATGACCGCCATGTCGGCCGCGGCCTGGGCGCAGGCGCCGTCGACATCGCCCTTGAGCCACAGCACCTCGCGCCGGAAGGCCGTCAGCGAGGGATCCTTGCTGTTGGCCGGGACCACCGCGAGGAAGGCTTCCATGTCGGCGAGATTGCCGAGCCGCGTCAATTGCTCGGCCCGGATCGACATCAGGTCGCGATCGGCCTGGCCGGTCGGCGGTTCGGCATTGGAAAGGATCAGGCGCCGGGCCAGCGCCCGCATCGCCGGCGACGGGCCCGGCAAGGGAATGCGCGGCAGCAGCGTCTCGATGTCGTGGGCCGAGGTGCCCTTCCACATGTCATAGCCGAAGCCGCCGGCGTCGGGCTCCAGCGTGCCGGCATAGCTGTTGGAGCTGCCGATCTCCTGCACCTGGATGCCGGCGGGTGCCGTCGGCGCGTCCGGCGAAGCGGGCGCGCCCACCGTCGGCAGCGTGATCGACGGCATGGTGATGGTGGGCGTCGTGACGGTGGGCAGGGTGGGCGCGGTGGTGGTCGGCGCCGTGATGCCGGGGGCGGCTGGCGCTGTCGGGTCGACCGTGGTCGAGGCCGGCGCCGCATCCGAAGCGGGCGGTGTGGCGCTGTCGGCCGACGAGGCGGCAGCCGGCGTTGCCGCGGAGGGCGGCAGCAATTGGAGCGGTTGGCCGGTCGAGTCCGCCCGGGCGCCGCTGGCGCCCAAACCCAACCCGATCAGCAGGGCGGCCGTAGCAAGGCCGCAGAGCGAAGAGCTACTGCGCCAAGCGGTCATTCGAGACGGGAACTTCCATATGCTGGGTGGGGGCCGGCAAGGTGATGCTGCCAAGCACCACGGCGGCGCCGACGACGCCGACGATCACAAGAGCGAAGAAGATGGCGAGGAGTTGTTTCATCGGCTGGTACCCTTAAGCATGGTGTCGAAACGCAAGCGAGATCGGGAGTCTGGCAGGCGATCGGCCGATTGAACCAATATGCCAGGAAACCCGCAGATTCCAGGGGGTTGCCTGGCCCCTCAGGATGCCCAGCCGGGGCAGGATTGCGACAGGAAGTGGGTTTTGTGATAGGGTCCGACTATGGCGAAACTGCGGCGGTTACAAAGGCCGGGCACAGGCGATTCTATTGTGCCGCGGGCGGGTCGGCAATGAGCGGCGAGATGGTCGTCGATCGGCCGCTCGTGCTGGTCGGATTGATGGGTGCGGGCAAGAGCTGCATCGGGCGGCGCTTGGCGCAGCGCCTGCGGCTGCCCTTTGTCGATGCCGATCGCGAGATCGAGTTGGCGGCCGGCTGCAGCATCCCCGAGATCTTCGCCCGCCATGGCGAGCAGGCGTTCCGCGACGGCGAGCGCCGGGTGATTCTGCGGCTGCTCGAGAGCCCGCCCTTCGTGCTCGCGACCGGCGGCGGCGCCTTCATGGATCCGCGCACCCGGGCCGTGATCCGCGAGAAGGCGATCTCGATCTGGCTTCGCGCCGACCTCGATCTGCTGGTGCGCCGCACCGGGCGGCGCGGCGACCGGCCGTTGCTGCAGGTCGACGATCCGCGCGCCAAGCTGGCCGAGCTGATGGCCACCCGCGACCCGATCTATGCCGAGGCCGACCTGACGGTCGACAGCCAGGACGGGCCGCCGGACGCGACGCTCGAGCGCGTCCTGGCCGCGCTCGCCGAGTTCACGCCGTCCTCGGACCGGCGGACCGAAACGGAAGAGGGACGCCGGGCCGCATCCTCATGAGCAGTGTCTCCCCTTCCGCCCCGGTGAGCGAGATCGGCCGTGTCGCGGTCGATCTGGGCCCGCGCAGCTATGACATTCTGGTCGGCGGCGGATTGATCGCACGCGCCGGCGGCCTGATCGCGCCGCGGCTGAAGGATCGCCGCGCGCTCATCGTCACCGACGCCACGGTCGCGCGCTTCTATCTCGACGAGCTGGCGCGCAGCCTCGAGGCTGCCGGCATCCGCCAGGAATTGATCGTGATGCCGCCGGGCGAGGCGACCAAGGATTTCCGGCATCTGGAGGAGCTCGCCACCCGCCTGCTGCAGGCGCGGATCGAGCGCGGCAGCATGATCCTGGCGCTGGGCGGCGGCGTGATCGGCGACCTCACCGGCTTCGCCGCCAGCATCGTGCTGCGCGGCATCGACTTCATCCAGATCCCGACGACCCTGCTGGCCCAGGTGGACAGCTCGGTCGGCGGCAAGACCGGCATCAATACCGTTCAGGGCAAGAACCTGGTCGGCAGCTTCTATCAGCCGCGCCTGGTGCTGGCCGATATCGACGCGCTCGGCACGCTGCCGCGCCGCGAGTTCCTGGCCGGCTATGCCGAGGTGGTGAAGTACGGCCTCATCAACGACCCGGCCTTCTTCACCTGGCTCGAAACCCATGGCGCCGATCTGGTCGACGGCGACGGGGCGGCGCGCCGCCATGCCGTCATGACCAGTTGCGCCGCCAAGGCCGCGGTGGTCGCGGCCGACGAGCGCGAGGCCGATCAGCGCGCCTTGCTCAATCTGGGCCATACCTTCGGCCATGCGCTCGAAGCCGAATGCGGCTATACGGGCGAGCTGCTGCATGGCGAGGCGGTGGCGATCGGCATGGTGATGGCGTTCGAGCTCTCGGCCATGCTGGGCCTCGGGCCCAGCGAGGATGCGGCCCGGGTCGCGCGCCATCTGGCCTCGGTCGGGCTCCCCACCTCGCCCGCCGCGATCGGCCGCGGCTTCGATGCGAGCCGCCTGGTGCATCACATGCGCCAGGACAAGAAGGTCAAGGACGGACGCCTCACCTTCGTCCTCGCGCGCGGCATCGGCCGCGCCTTCCTCTCGCGCGATGTGGAAATGGGCCAGGTCGAGGCGTTCATGGCCCGCGCCCTGGCCGCCTAGGCGAACGCCATGGTCGCGATCATCGCCATCATCCTGTTCCTGCTCTGCTGCTCGGCCTTCTTCGCCGGCGCCGAGACGGCCCTGACCGCGGCCTCGCGCCCGCGCATGCACGCTCTGGCGCAGCAGGACAATCGCCGCGCCCGGATCGTCAACGAGCTGCGCAGCCGCATGGAGCTGGTGATCGCGGCCCTCCTGCTCGGCAACAATCTCGTCAACATCACCGCCTCCGCGCTGGCGACCAGCGTGATGATCGCCTTCTTCGGCGAGCGCGGCGTCGTCTATGCGACCGCCGGCATGACCGTGCTGGTCGTGCTGTTCGGCGAGGTCCTGCCCAAGACGGTGGCGATCAACAATCCCGATCGCACGGCGCTGGCGGCGGCGCCGATGCTGCGCGCCTTCGTCTGGTTCGTGACGCCCCTGACCCGCGCCATGCAGCTGATCGTGCGCGGCACGCTGATGCTGTTCGGCGCGCGGATCGTGACCGAGCTGGGACGGGAGCAGACCGAGGAGGAATTGCGCGGCGCCATCGACCTTCATACCGAGACGGCGAAGCACACGGAAACCTCGACCGAGATCCGCGAAGCCGGCGCCATGATGCATTCGATCCTCGACCTCAACGAGGTGATGGTGCAGGACATCATGATCCACCGGCAGAACGTCACCATGGTCGATGCCGAGCAGCCGCCCTCCGAGACGGTGGCCCAGGTGCTGGCGAGCCCGCACACGCGCGTTCCCATCTTCCAGGGTAATCCGGACAACATCGTCGGCGTGCTCCATGCCAAGGCGCTGTTGCGCGCGGTGCGCGCCCAGACCCAGGCGACCGACACGCTCGACGTCCGCGCCATCGCGGCCAAGCCCTGGTTCATCCCCAGCACCACGACGCTGCTGGCGCAGCTGCGCGCGTTCCGCGAACGGCGCGAGCATTTCGCGCTGGTGGTCGACGAATATGGCGCGCTGCTCGGCATCGTCACGCTCGAGGACATCCTCGAGGAGATCGTGGGCGAGATCGACGACGAGCATGATGTGCGGGTGCGCGGCATCCGCCGGGCGGCCGACGGCACCATCGATGTCGAGGGCCAGGTGACGATCCGCGACCTCAACCGCCAGTTCGGCTGGCGCCTGCCCGACGCGGACGCCTCGACCATCGCCGGCCTGGTGCTGCACGAGGCCCGCCGGATTCCCGAGGTGGGGCAGATCTTCATGTTCCACGGCTTCCGTTTCGAGGTGCTGGAGCGCCAGCGCAACCGGATCAAGCGGGTGCGGATCCGGCCGCTCGAATCCGCCAGCGATTCCCCGTCGCTCGCCGCGACGGCGTAATTCGCAGCGCTGTTCCCGCGTTCCTGCATTTGACCGGCCCCGCGTCCGGCCGCTAGCGTTGCCGCCCAGCCTGGCGAGGCCCTGGCCCCGCCCTTTCAGTCCCGAAGGATCGTCCCATGCCGCTCTCTGCACCGGTTCCGCGAAAGCATCTCCATACGCGCCGCTACGAGTTCTGCGGCTATGAGCGCGAGGACGGGCTGTGGGACATCGAAGGACACATCACCGATACGAAGACCTATGGATTCGCGAACGAGCATCGTGGCGAGATCCGGCCGGGCGACCCGATCCACGACATGTGGGTGCGGCTGACATTGGACGATACGCTGACGGTCACCGACATCGAGGTGACGAGCGACGCCGGCCCCTATCGGATCTGCCCCGATATCGTGCCCAACTTCCAGGTGATGAAGGGCGAGCGCATCAAGCCCGGCTGGCATCTGCGGCTCAAGGAGCTGCTCGGCGGCGTCAAGGGCTGCACGCACATCGTCGAGATGATGGGCTCGATGGGCACGGTCGCCTATCAGACGATGTATTGGCGCCGCAAGCGGAGCAGCAGTGAGAAGTCGCCCCCGCCGATCAACACCTGCCACGCCTTCGCCGCGGACGGCGAGGTCGTGAAGCGCTTCTGGCCGGATTACTATCGCGGCGAGTGAACGCGCGCGACGGCCGCGGCGGTTTCAGAGCGCGCCATTGCGCGAACTCCGGCTGGCGGGACGGCCATGGCCCGCGCCGCGATGGCCGGCCTCGGTCGACGCGCCGCGGAAATAGCGCAACACGAACAATCTCACCGCGGCGGTCAGATTCGCGGCGGAGCGCCGGCCCTTGATCCGCTCGCACAGGGCGCTCAACGACGAGCGCTCGCGCGTGACGATCTCATCGAGCGCATCCCAGAATTCGGGTTCGAGACGGAGACTGGTGCGTCGGCCGGCGAGCTTGATATTGCGCACCTGTGGCCGGCGTCGCGACAAGTCAATTGTCATGGATGTATTTTTGATTTGTGATGAAGCCCCGTCGAACAATCTACAACCCGGCAAAAGATCGACCAAACGAATTCTTGCCATGGTTGTTGCGTCGCGCTCGCGATGCGTGCGAGTGAATCGCGGGATCACGCAATCATCATCGTTCGTTCCTGTCGACAATCCATTTGGGGATGCGCATCGATTGCGATCGATCCGTACCAAACCTTGTCGTCGCCAAAACGAGATTGGACGGTCAATCAAAGACCGGATCCGCGGCGAGGCAGCGTCGATCGATCGCCGCTCCGATGACCGCCATGCGGTTCGAAAATCCGAAGAATCCCTATGGCTTCGACGCGTGCTCGCCCGGGGCGCTCAGCTTCAACGAGAGCGCATGCACCGGTCCAGAGAGCTCTGCCGCCAGAACCTCATGGACAAGGCGCTGCCGTTCGACACGGGACAGTCCCGTGAATGACGGAGCTTCGATCTCGACACGGAAATGACTTTCGCCGCCGGCACGGGCCCCGGCATGACCGGCATGGAGACCGGATTCGTCGATGATCGTCAGATGGGTCGGATGGAGCGCCCGCTGCAGCTTGGTCTCGATCGCCTGGGCCACGGGCCTGTCCGCCGCTTGCTTGTCCGACATCTCATCTCTTCCTGTGTGCCAAAGGCCGCCGGGGGAGAATATCCGAATAGGCTCGGAAACCGAACGGCCTGGGAATTCAATCGTCGCGGCTTTACCCTCCGGTTTCGAGCGAATCAACCCTGGCGATGACGCAGTCGCCGCGCTTCGCGGGTTCAGGGTTCGGGGGAAAGGCTTCGCGCGTGACCGTCTCTTCTGCCGCCAGCGAGCCCGGCGATCGCCGCGGCGCCTTTCTCCTGCTGGGAACGATCATTCTGGTCTGGGGCATCAACTGGCCGGTCATGAAGGTCGGCCTCGGATCGATTCCGCCCTTCTGGTTCGGCGGGCTGCGATTGTTGCTGGGCTCGATCTCCCTGTTCCTGGTGGCGGCGGTGCGCGGCCGGCTGACGCTGCCGGCTCTGGCCGACTGGCCGGTGGTCTTCACCGTCGGGCTGGTGCAGATGGCGGGCTTCCTTGCCCTGGTGAACATCGCCCTGCTTCATGTGCCCGCTGGCCGCTCGGCGGTGCTTTGCTATACGACACCGCTTTGGGTGGCGCCGGGTGCGGCCCTGTTCCTCGGCGAGACGCTGAGCCGGCGCAAGCTCGCCGGTCTCGCCCTGGGCCTTGCCGGCCTTCTCATCCTGTTCGAGCCCGGCAGCTTCGACTGGTCCGACCGCCCCCTGCTGCTCGGCAATGCCTTCCTTCTCGGCGCGGCGCTGCTCTGGGCCCTCACCATCCTCCATATCCGCGGCCATCGCTGGCACGGCTCGGCCCTCGATCTGGCGCCCTGGCAGCAGCTGACCGGCGCCCTGCCCCTGCTGGCGGTGGCGTTCCTGGTCGAAGGCGGCCCCGATGTCATCGATTGGAAATCGAGCACCCTGCTGTTGCTCGCTTATAACGGCCCGATCGCCTCGGGCTTCGCCTACTGGGCTGCCGTCGCGGTGACGCGCCGCCTCCCGGCTTTGACCAGCTCCCTGGCGTTCCTGGCGGTGCCGGTCATGGGCTTGACGGCTTCGGCCGTGGCGCTGGGAGAACATCCGCAGCCGGCCTTGCTGCTCGGTTTTCTCCTGATCCTGATCGGGCTCGTGCTGGTCGAATACAAGCCCCGCAAGCCGGCCGCATAACCGGCGAGGCAAGCCGCCTCGTCCGACCCGGATCTCCACCGCCCGGATCTTCGCCGCCCAGATTCTCGCCGCCCGGGTTTTCGCCGCAATGTCACCGCAACAATCGGGTCTTTAACGGCGTGGCAATCGGCCTCAGGCTTGAATGGCGGCCGTCTGCGATCTTCCGGGAGGCCCCCCATGGGGTCGGCTTGCAAGCCCGCCAGGGGCTGCCCATACTCTCTTGGTGGCGAGACCTAAGATCATGTTCCAGTGGGAGGATGAGGCGGCAGCGGAGGCCGAGGCGCCGCATTGCGACCATGCGAATTGCGCCGAACCGGGCCTTTATCGCGCGCCCAAGTCGCGCGACCGGCTCAACGACTACTTCAATTTCTGCCTGGAGCATGTCCGGGCCTATAACAAGTCCTGGAACTACTTCCAGGGCATGGGCACCGAGGATATCGAGCGCCAGATCCGGCGCGATACGGTCTGGGACCGGCCGACATGGCCGCTCGGCGGCTGGCGCATACCTCAACGGGAAGACATGAACCGCGCTTTCCGTCGGGCCATGGGCCTGGATGAGGAAAGTGAGCCCGCCAGCGAGGCGCGCAGCCCCGGCCCCAAACTCAGCAGTGCCGAATATCAGGCGCTGCGCACGCTGGAACTGAAGCCCGGGGTCACCTGGGACGAGGTCAAAGCCCGCTATAAGGGGCTTGCCAAGCTGCTTCACCCCGATGCTAATGGCGGCGATAAATTGGCCGAGGAACGCTTGAAGCTCGTGAACCAGGCCTACAGCACGCTGAAGCAAAGCGCGCTGTTTTGAACGCAAAAGCGGGTCCGCCCGCCATCGGTACGCGGAAAGAGACGAATGGCAACCGAAAGCACGACGACCAACGGGCAGCTGCAATTGCCCGACATCACGATCTCTGTCCAGCAGACCTTCGGCCTGGACAGCGACATGCAAGTGCCGGCCTTCAGCCAGCCTTCCGAGCATGTGCCGGACGTCGACGAAGCCTATCGCTTCGACCACGACACGACGCTCGCGATCCTGGCCGGGTTTGCCTATAACCGCCGCGTCCTGATCCAGGGCTATCACGGCACCGGCAAATCGACCCATATCGAGCAGGTCGCGGCGCGGCTCAACTGGCCCTGCATCCGCGTCAACCTCGACAGCCATATCAGCCGCATCGACCTGATCGGCAAGGACGCGATCGTCCTGCGCGAAGGCAAGCAGGTGACCGAGTATCGCGAAGGCCTCCTGCCCTGGGCGCTGCAGCATCCGACGGCGCTGGTGTTCGACGAGTACGACGCCGGCAGGCCCGACGTGATGTTCGTGATCCAGCGCGTGCTCGAGGTCGAAGGCAAGCTGACGCTGCTCGACCAGAACAAGGTGCTGCGGCCGCATCCGGCCTTCCGTCTGTTCGCCACCGCCAACACGATCGGCCTCGGCGACACCTCGGGCCTCTATCACGGCACGCAGCAGATCAACCAGGGTCAGATGGACCGCTGGAACATCGTCACCGTGCTCAACTATCTGCCGCATGACGACGAGGTGAACATCGTCCTCGCCAAGGCGCCGACCTACGACACCGACGAGGGCCGCAAGGCCGTCTCGGCCATGGTGGCGCTGGCCGATCTGACGCGCTCGGGCTTCATCGCCGGCGATATCTCGACCGTCATGTCGCCACGCACGGTGATCACCTGGGCGGAGAACGCGAAGATCTTCAACGACGTCGCGTTCGCCTTCAAGGTGACCTTCCTCAACAAGTGCGACGAGATCGAGCGCACGACGGTGGCCGAGTATTACCAGCGCTGCTTCGGCACCGAGCTGAAGCAGGCCGGCAAGACCCAGCTCGTCTAAGCGGCGATCCGGGCGGCCATGGCCCAGAACGAGAGCGCCGTCGAAAGCTTCCGACGCGTCACCGCGGCGGCGATGCGCGCGATCGCGCGCAAGACCGAGCTCAACGTGACCTTCGCGCCCGGCCAGCATGGGCTGGCCGGCAACGAAGCGCGCCTGCCCTTGCCCGCCCGCGACCTGCCCAAGGCCGAGGTGGCGCAGGTGCGCGGCGAGGCCGACGCGATCGCCCTCAAGCTGCGCCTGCACAACGCCGAGACCCATCGCCGCGAGGCGCCCCGCACCGAGATGGGACGCCAGATCTTCGACGCGGTCGAGCAGGCGCGGGTCGAAGCGGTGGGATCCCGCTATATGACGGGGGTGAGCGAGAACCTGGCGGCGGCGCTCGAGGAACATTGCCGGCAGCGCGGCTATGCGCGCGTGACCGAACGCGAGCAGGCGCCGCTCTCCGAAGTCCTGCGGCTCCTCGCCCGCGAGGCCATGACCGGTCAGCCGGTGCCCAAGGCCGCCAAGCGCATCGTCGATCTGTGGAAGCCGGTGCTCGCCGACAAGGTGCTGGGCGACCTCGCGCGGATGGCACAGACCGCCGACGACCAGCGCGCCTATGCCAAGGCGACGCGCCAGCTGCTGTCCGATCTGGACGTCGATATGGGGCCCGAGGACGCGCAGCCGGAGGATTCCGACGAGAGCGAGCAGGACGAGCAGAACGACGATACCGACCAGAACAAGGGCGAAGGCGGCGAGCAGCAGAAATCCGAAGCGGCCGCCATGGAGACCGAGGCCGGCGACCGCGGCCAGGACGACGCCGACGCGCAGGAGACCGAGACCGCGTCCGACGAGATGGCGGACGCCGAGGAGGAGTCGCCGGGGCGTCCCGGCCGCCCGCCGCAGTCCGACCTCTCGAACCGCAGCAACGAGCCGACCTACAAATCCTACTGCACCGATTACGACGAGATCGTCGAGGCGGCCGACCTCTGCGATCCCGACGAGCTCGGGCGGCTGCGCCAGTTGCTGGATCAGCAGCTCCAGCATCTCCAGGCGGTGGTGGGCAAGCTCGCCAACCGGCTGCAGCGCCGCCTGATGGCGCAGCAGTCCCGCTCCTGGGAGTTCGACATCGAGGAAGGCCTGCTCGACAGCGCCAGGCTCAGCCGCGTCGTGGTGGACCCCGTCCTGCCGCTCTCCTTCAAGCGCGAGAAGGACATGGAGTTCCGCGACACGGTGGTGAGCCTGCTGATCGACAATTCGGGCTCGATGCGCGGCCGTCCGATCACGGTCGCGGCCATGAGCGCCGACATCCTGGCGCGCACGCTCGAACGCTGCGGCGTGAAGGTCGAGGTGCTGGGCTTCACCACGCGCATGTGGAAGGGCGGCCAGTCGCGCGAGCGCTGGCTCGCCGGCGGCAAGCCCGCCAATCCGGGCCGGCTCAACGACCTGCGCCATATCGTCTACAAGAACGCGGACGCGCCCTGGCGGCGCGCGCGCAAGAGCCTGGGCCTGATGCTGCGCGAGGGGATCCTCAAGGAGAATATCGACGGCGAGGCGCTGCTCTGGGCGCATGAGCGCCTGTTGGCGCGACCCGAGCAGCGCCGCATCCTGATGGTCATCTCCGACGGCGCCCCGGTCGACGATTCCACGCTCTCGGTCAACCCTGGCAATTATCTCGAGCGCCATCTGCGCGAGGTGATCGACTGGATCGAGACGCGCTCGCCGGTCGAGCTGGTCGCGATCGGAATCGGCCATGACGTGACGCGCTATTACCGGCGCGCGGTCACGATCGTCGACGCCGAGCAGCTGGGCGGCACCATGATGGAGAAGCTGGCCGAGCTGTTCGACGAATTGCAGGCCGAGCCGAAGATCCAGCGCGGCCGCGTCCGCCGCAAGGTCCTCCATTGAGGCGAGACCCCGCTTCGCTCCGGCGGAGCGTTCTTCTTTCCTTTTTCCATTACATTTTTCTTGCCGCCGGACTTCTCGCCGCGGCGATGGTTCCGGCCGCCGCCGACGAAATGCCGCTCGAGGCGCAGGCCGTGCCCCTCGATCCCGTGCATCCCGATGTGAAAAAAGTCGGCGCGCTCGACTATGTCGCGGGCTTCGCGCTGATGCCGGCGCCGACCTTGCTGGCGACCAAACCCTTGGCGCCGTGGGGCGGGCTTTCCGACATGATGCTGGCGCGCGCCGGCAGCGCGCTTCTGAGCGTCAGCGATATCGGCTGGTGGTGGCGCCTGCGCCTCGCCCGCGATGCGCAAGGAAAGCTTACCGGCGTGCCGGGTGCGGAGACTGCCCCGCTACGCGATCTCGACGGCACGGCCCTCGCCAAGAAGTTCGAATCCGACGCGGAATCGATGACGCATCTGGCCGACGGACGCTGGGTGGTCGGGTTCGAGCGCCATCACCGGCTCTGGAGCTATGCCGGCACCGACCAAGATGCGGCGCTGCCGGAAGGCCCCGCCTCGCCGATCGACGGGCCGGCGACGCTGCCCAACCTGCCCGAGAACAACGGCATCGAGGCGCTGGCCGAGCTTGCCGACGGGCGGATCCTGATGCTGGCGGAGGGGCAGGAGAATGCGCCCGGCGACGGGGTCGGCTGGCTGGGAAAACCCGGCGCCTGGGACCTGGTCACGATCCCGCACAGCCAGGGCTTCCGGCCGACCGCGCTGGCGCGGCTGCCGTCGGGCGATCTCCTGCTGCTCGAACGCTACTTCACCAAGGCCAAGGGGCCCGCGGTGCGGATCTCCTTCATCGCGGCCGCGTCATTGCAGCCGGGTGCGCGATTGCAGCCGGCATTGCTGGCGGAATGGCGCCTGCCGATGACGGTCGACAATTTCGAATGCCTCGCCGTCGAGCCTGACGCAGAGGGCGGCCTCTATCTCTTCATCCTCTCGGACGACAACCAGAACCCGCTCCAGCGCACGCTGCTGATGCAGTTCCACTGGGCGGGGCCGTAACACAGAGGAATGGATCGCTTTCCTTTCCACCCGCAAAGCGGGGGGAGAGGGTCAGGGTGAGGGGGCTTTGATGGCGGGCGCGATGTGTCAAAGAACGTCGCTCTTTCCTCCAACCAGCCCCCTCACCCGGCTCCGGCTAAGTCTCCGCTTCGCTCCGACTAAGCCTACGCGTCCCTTGTATGGGACTTTTCCTGTCAAGGCCATCTGGGTCTCCATGGTTAGCGATCCGAGGGGAGCCGGTGCCCGGACGCGAGGCTTCGCGTCACAACCTTGTATTCGGTGGGTCTGGAAAGACCCGAACCATGATGCAGTCATGCGCATCGGCGGGAAGGCTCCGAGGTGGCGAGCCCATTCTCTCCCTCGGCATGACAGCCATGGGATGCGGCGGGTCATCGCCATCTCGGATCGCGAGGCCCGTCCGGGTAGGGATCTGCCCGCGACGGCAATCCGAAGGAATGTGAGCGTGTGCGCGATCATGGGGCCGGGTGCAGGGCCAGGCCGGCCGGGAACTGCCCGGTCGTGGCCAGGCGCCACAACTCGATCAGCAGCTTGCGCGCCAGCGCCACGATCAGGGTCTTGCGCGTATCGCCGCGTGCGTCGGCGGTTCGGGCCCGATACCACTGCGCCAAGCCACTATCCTTTTGGAACATCAGCCAGCGCCAGGCCAGCTGGATCATGGCGCGCCGGACCCGGGCATTCCCGGCCCTGGCCAATCCCTTCTCTCGCCGCTTGGAACCACTCTCGTCGGGCGAGCCGGTGAGGCCGGCATAGCGCGCCACAGCGCGGCGATCGCGCAAATTGCGCTGAAGCACCTCGGTCACGAGCATGTCCGCCGTCTCGACCCCGACCCCAATCACCCGGGCCAGCAGACGGATCATCGCGTGGGGCCCTTCGTCGGGGGTCCGTTCGAGCCGCTCGAGCCGGGCCGCCTCGATCGCCTTGATCTGCTCCTTCAGGAGCTGCAGGCGGGCCATGTCGTGGCCCAGCTCGGTCCGCGTGTGGGGCGGCAACGCCACGCCTTCAGGCGTGCGCAACGCCTCGAGCTTCGCCGCCGCCTTGCGCAGCGTCGGCTTGAAGTTCCGAACCCCAAAGCGGATCAGCGTGCTCTTCATCCGGTTGACGATGCGCGTGCGCTCGCCCACCAGGGTCTCATGCTCCCGGCTCGGCCGCTTGGCGTCTTCCTCGGCCAGCGTCGGAACCGCCGCCATGCTGCAATGCTTCGCCTCCCCGCGCAGCCACCCCAGAAAGGCGCGCAGCAGCAGGCCGACATCCAGACGGTCGGTCTTCGCCCGCCGATGCTCGCGCGACACCGGGATGCTGGTCGGATGGATCACATAAGCCTCGATGCCGCGCATCCCCAGCCACCGCGCCAGCCAGAACCCGTCCCGGCCCGCTTCATAAGCCACGCACAGGCGAGCGACAGGACGCCCGGCCCGGGCAGCCTCTTCGCGCCAACGATGCAACAGCTCCAGCAACGATTCCTCATCCGGATCGAGCTTCTTCAGCGGCTGACGATCAACACCAGGCAGAATCGCCCCCACCAACCAGCTCTTCAGCCCCATCTCGATAACCGCAATCAGCGTGCTATCCTGGTTCAGGGCGGTGAGGGATCGGCTCAGGTCATTTAATCTTGGCATGGGACGCGCTCCATCGGTTGGCTTTGCAGCACCAATGGTGCATCACCTCGCCGCCCGCCCCATAGCATCTCTCCCCCCACTTCGTGGGCGGAGAGGAAAGAAGATCACGAGTTCAGATCGAATAATCCAGGTGGATGCCGCACTCGCGCTTGTCGGTGCCGGCCCAGCGGCCGTCGCGCGCGTTCTCGCCCTCATGGATGGGCCGCGTGCAGGGCGCGCAACCGATGGAGGCGTAGCCCTCGTCGAACAGCGGGTGCTGCGGCAGGCGATAGCGCTTGAAGGCGGCCTGCACATCCGCCGAATCCCAGCCGGCGAGCGGATTGAGCTTGATCTGCCCGGCTGCGGCCTCGGCGAAGGGGAGCGCGCTGCGCTCGCCGCCGTGATAGCGCTTGCGGCCCGTGATCCAGGCATCGAAGCCCTTGAGCGCACGATCGAGCGGACGCACCTTGCGCAGCGCGCAGCAGCGGTTGGGATCGCGCGACCAGAGATCGCCGTCGGGATCCTCGGCCGCGAGCTCGACCGGATCGGGCTCGATCGAGCGCAGATCGGTCAGGCCGAAGCGCTGCTTGAGGATGTCGCGATACATGAGGGTCGCGTCGAAATGCTTGCCGGTCTCGAGGAAGATCACCGGAACGGAAGCGTCGATCTCGGCCACGAGCTGCAGCACGATCGCGGCCTCGGCGCCGAAGGAGGACACCACCGCGAGGCGGCCGGGAAAGAGATCGCGGATCGCGGTCGCCAGCATCTTCTGCGCCGTCATCCCGCGAAACCGGAGATCGAGATCGGCCGCATAGGCCGCGAGCGGCGACCGTTTGCTCTTGGCCGCTTCGGCGACCCCCTCGAGCCCCGCCAGGCTCTCCATCACCGCATCGCTCTTCGGCGGCGCGGTAACGACCGGCTCGACGAAGCTGCGACCGGCGCAATCGGCAAACATCACATCCATCGGCATTCAACTCCCGAGGCCCCAGGGACCCATGCTCATTAGCTGTGATCGACCGGGCCAAGGTCAAATGAATTACCGTCTTCTATCGTGATTATTTATATAACACATTTTGTAAATGTTAATTAATCCCACTAGAGATTAAACCTCTGATTTAATTTCACTTCTATTGATGAAAGGGGTTACGGACGCTCAGAGATTAGGCAGTGGATTGCCGAAGCCCGGTCCCCGGATACCGGGTGACATCCTGACGCCCCAAAAGCGAATGCCGCCCGGTTGGACCCGGGCGGCATTTTCGCTGTCTTCAGAGAGGGAGGTCGACGACCCCTTCGGGCCGAAACTCGTGAGAACCTTAAGCCGCGGCCTGCTGCTTGGCGAGGGCCTTCTCGATCCGCTTCTTCAGCCGGCGCGCATCGTCCGACAGGCGCATATTGCTGATACCGAGCAGATAGGCGTCGATACCGCCATTATGCTCGACCGTGCGGATCGCATTGACGCTGAGGCGGATATGGACCACGCCACCCAGCGCATCGCTGGTGAGCGAGGCCTGCTGCAGGTTTGGCATGAACCGACGCTTGGTCTTGTTGTTCGCGTGGCTCACATTGTGACCCGACTGGATGCCTTTACCGGTCAGGGGGCAGCGGCGCGCCATGGCTAAGTCCTTATTTACCAATAATTTACCGCCTCGACCCAGGTCTTGAGGCCGGCGGCGAGGGGCGAGTTTTACGGCAGCGCCACCCCCGCCGTCAACCCCGGCGTCGGGGCAGGTCGTCGCGGGGGGCGCCGAGGCCCGCAGGCGGTCAGGGAGCGCCTTCCGGCCGGGTGGCGGCGTCGGCCCGGAACCTAACCCTTGCGAAAGGCCGCCAATAGCGCCTGGGCCGCCGCCGGCGGACTGACCCGGCCGCAGGCGACCTGGGTCTCGAGCTCGGGCAGCCGGCCCGCGACCTCGGGATGGGCCTTGAGCGCGGCCAGGAGACTTTCGGAGAGCTCGCTCCAGAGCCAGGTCTTGGCCTGCGCCGCGCGGCGCGCCGCCCGCGTCCCGTTGTTCTCCGCCGTCTTCGCCGCCGCCTCGACCGCCTGCCACAGCGTGTCGATGCCCTTGCCGCTGACCGAGGAAACCTCGCGCACGGCGACCGCACCCTCGGCCGCCGGGCGCAGCAATCGAAGGGCGGCCTGATAGTCGGCCGCGGTCCGGCCGGCGATCGCCTCCATGGGCCCGTCCGATTTCGTCACGATCACCAGATCGGCCAGCTCGACGATGCCGCGCTTGATGCCCTGCAGATCGTCGCCGCCGCCCGGCTGCACCAGCAGCAGGAAGAGATCGACCATGTCGGCGACCGCGGTCTCGGACTGGCCGACGCCGACGGTCTCGATCATGACGATGTCGAAGCCCGCCGCTTCGCAGACCAGCATCGCCTCGCGCGTGCGCCGCGCCACGCCGCCCAGGGTCTCGCCCGCGGGCGACGGCCGGATGAAGGCGGAGGCATGGCGCGACAGCTCCGCCATCCGCGTCTTGTCGCCCAGGATCGAGCCGCCGCTGACGCGCGAGGAAGGATCGATCGCCAGCACCGCGAGGCGATGGCCGGCCTCGACCAGATGCAGCCCGAAGGCCTCGATGAAGGTGGATTTGCCGACCCCGGGCGGTCCCGAGATGCCGAGCCTCAAGGCATGACCCGTCGCCGGCAGCAGCTTTTCGATCAGCCGGTCGGCGGCCGAACGGTCGGCGGGGCGATTGGATTCCACCAGCGTGATGGCGCGGGCGAGCGCGCGGCGGTCGCGCGCCTCGACACCGGCGGCCAGCTCCATGAGCGAGCGGTCGGAATCACCGCCCATGATGGCCTCGCGTCGGAAGGGCGGGCTCGGGTTCCTTGAGAGGCACGACCATCGCGCCGTCGGGCCCCTCGGCATTGGCGGGCTTGCGCGCCTGGGCCTGCTGGCGCGCCCACATGGTGGCGTAGATGCCGCCCTGCGCCAGCAGGGCCTCGTGCCGGCCGCGCTCGACGATGCGACCCTCCTGCAGCACCAGGATCTCGTCGGCATGGACCACGGTCGAGAGGCGATGGGCGATCACGAGCGTGGTGCGGTCGGCCGAGACCTCGGCCAGGCTCTTCTGGATTTCCTTCTCGGTCCCGGTGTCGAGCGCGGAGGTCGCCTCGTCGAACAGCAGGATCGCGGGGCCTTTGAGGATCGTGCGCGCGATCGCCACGCGCTGCTTCTCGCCGCCCGAAAGCTTCAGGCCGCGCTCGCCGACCTTGGTCTGGTAGCCGTCGGGCAGGGTCACCACGAAATCGTGGATCCGCGCGAGCCGCGCCGCCGCTTCGACTTCCTCGCGCGAGGCGGAGGGGCGGCCATAGGCGATGTTGTAATAGATCGTGTCGTTGAACAGCACCGTGTCCTGCGGAACGATGCCCAGCGCCGCGCGCAGCGAGACCTGCTGCACCTCGCGGATATCCTGCCCGTCGATCAGGATGCGGCCGGCATCCACGTCGTAGAAGCGGAACAGCAGGCGCGAAAGCGTCGATTTGCCGGCGCCGCTCGGGCCCACCACCGCCACGGTATGACCCGGCGCGATCCGGAACGACACATCCTTCAGGATCGGGCGGCGCGGGTCATAGCCGAAATCGACACTGTCAAAAATAAGCTCGCCGCGCTCGACGACGAGCGGCGGCGCGCCCGGCCGGTCCGGCACCTCGACCGCGAGGCCCAGGAGCTTGAACATCTGCTCCATGTCGATCAGCGACTGGCGCAGCTCGCGATAGACGGTGCCGAGGATGTTGAGCGGCAGATAGAGCTGGATCAGATAGGCATTCACCAGCACGAAATCGCCGACGGTCATCTGGTGGGCGACGACGCCGCTGGCCGCCATCCCCATCATCAGGCTGACGCCGGTCGCGATGATGCCGGCCTGGCCGATATTGAGATAGGAGAGGCTGACGCGCGTCTTGATCGCGGCCTTCTCGTAACCTTGAAGCGCCACGTCGTAGCGGCGCGCCTCATGATCCTCGTTGCCGAAATATTTGACGGTCTCGTAATTGAGCAGGCTGTCGATCGCCTTGGTGTTGGCTTCGCTGTCGCTCTCGTTCATGCGCCGGCGGTACTTGATCCGCCATTCGGTGACGAAGAAGGTGTACCAGATGTAGCCGCCGATCGTGACCGCGGTCACCAGCGCGAACCAGACATCGTAGAAATGCCAGAGCACGACGCAGACGAGCCCGATTTCGACGATGGTCGGGAACACGTTGAAGAGCACGAAGAACAGCAGGAACTCGATGCCCTTGGCGCCGCGCTCGATCGCGCGCGAGAGGCCGCCGGTCTGGCGGTCGAGATGGAAGCGCAGCGAGAGCTGATGGAGATGGCGGAAGGTCTGCAGCGCCACGCGCCGGATCGCGCGCTGCGCCACCTTGGCGAAGATGGCGTCGCGCAGCTCGGCAAAGACCTGCGCCAGGACCCGCGCCAGGCCATAGGCCGCCAGCAGCCCCAGGGGCAAAGCGATCGCCGTGCCGGTCACGCCCAGCGCATCGACCATGCGCTTGAACAGGATCGGCACATAGAGATTGGTGACCTTGGCCAGGATCAGGCAGGTCGAGGCCACGACCACGCGGGCCTTGAGCTCCGTCTCGCCGGCGGGCCAGAGATGCGGCAAAAGCGACCGCAGCGCCGCCCATTGGCCGCGCGGACTGGACGCGGCAGCGGGTTGGGGGGCGGCAGGAGGAACCATCTGGGGAATCTTCAAGCTTCAGGGAAGGAGGGCCCGGGCGCCTGGCGCGCCGGCTTCCGCATCCCTAGCACGGATGTCCGGTTCCCCGCGACTCACTCCGTCGGCTTCGCCCCGCCCCGTTCGGCCCGCTCGAAATAGCGGTTGAGCACGGTGGCCTTGCGCTTCTTGCCCTCGTCATACTCTCGCATGAAATAAATCGGCCGGTTCGGGTAGAGCCGGCGCGCCTCGCGGATCAGATGCAGGGTCACGGTCGTCCCCGGCGAGACGAAGGTGATGAGCACGCAGGAATCGCCGCCATTGCATTCCTGGTAGGTCGGGATGTAGCTGCGCTCCATCCAGGCCTCGGCCACCTTCTGGTCGCATTCGGCCCAGCCGATATAGCCGACCGGCTGCTTGCCGCGGAAGGTGAAGAGATAATGGCCGCGTTTGATCTGGCCGCGAATGACGCCGGCCAGCTTGCCGAACTTGAAATTGCTGAAGGGCGGACGGGTATGGAGCAGCTCGGTCGCGAGGCCCAGCGCCATGATCCGGTTGTCGAGCTTGCGGCTGGTCAAGGGCTCGCTGCCTTCGGCGGCCGGCACGGGCGCCGGATCGGCGCCCAGGAAGGCGGTGCCCTGGACGTCGGGAATCTGCATCCGCGCGCCGCCCGGCCTGGCCTGGCCGGGACCCGCGGGGCGCGGGCCCGGACGCGCGCCGGCGGGGCGCGGCTGGGGCTGCTGGGTTTCAGGGCCGCCTTGCGGGCGTTTGGGCTTGGGAGGCTCCATGGCCATGTCCTTCTCGAACCTGCTTGGCGAGGACCGCCGCTCAGTGCGGCGCGGAGCGCCCGATCGAGCGCGAGAGAACGAGATAGAGCTTGCCTACATCCGCCGTGATGAAGGCGGCGTTAAGCACGCTTTCCGGATCGGCCTCCTGGGCCTGCGCCAGCAGCTCTTCGAACCGCCCCATATAGCGCTCGACCATGTCCCGGAAGCGGTCGTCGTCCTTGTAGCGCTGGTCGATGGCCGGCACCAGATAGCTGTCCTTGGCGCGGAACAGGCGCCGTGCGAACACCGAACGGTCGCCCTTGTGGTAATCCTTCCACACATCGGGGGGCACGTCGGTCTCGAGCAGCTTGCTGATATCCATCGCCAGCGTGTTCAGTTCCTCGACCATCACCGCCGCCGCGCGCAGGAACAGGTCGCGCGTCACATTCTCCTGCACCCGCTTCAGGTTCTGCACCTGGGTCTCGGCCGCGCTGGTCGAGCGCGTCAGTTGCTGGGTCTGCTGGTCGAAGCGCTGCGCCAGCTCGGCCACCTGGTTGCCGATGCGATCGACCGTCTCGGTCAGGAACTGTGCGCGCTCGCCGAAGGTGGCGCCGATCTCGTTCGAGCGGCGCAGCACATAGTCGGTGGCGTCGACCAGCTTCTCGGTCCTCCCGTCGAGCGAGCCGCCCATCTTGTCGAGGCGCTCGGCCACCTGGTCGCCCAGCTGCGTCAGGACCTGGATCTGGCTTTCGAGCTCGCCCTTGATCGCCGCCGAATTGGCACGGGCCCCCGCGGCGACGGAAGCGAAGCTCTCCGACTGGCCGCGCAGGCTGTCGCGGATCATGTCGACGAGCTGGCCCACCTGGGTCGAGAGCTGCCCCAGCTCGGTCAGCTGATCCTTGACCACGCCGCGCACGGCGGCCACCTGCATCGCCGCGCGCCGCGCCATGCCGACCAGCCGCTCGGTATCGCCCTGGAAGGTCTCGGCGATCGAACGCGAATTGCGCGAGGCTTCCTCGGCGGCATTGACCAGATCGCCCTTGAGCGTGCCGACGATGCGCTGGAGCTCGCCGATGCGCTCGGCGCTGACGCCCGTGGTCTCGCCCAGCGCGTCCGACAATTTTCCGATCGCCTCGCGCGCCTGCTGCTGCGCGGCGAAGGCGCCGGTCGCCACCGCCGCCAGGCGCGAGGCCTGATCCGAGAAGAGGCGCCCGGCATTCTCGATCTTGCCCGCCCCGTCCGAGGCGGTGGCACCGATCCGGTCGGCCTGGTCGCGGCCGGCCATGATCATGCTGTCGATCTTTTCCAGCATGACCTCGGCGCTGCGCTTGTAATCGAGCAGCTTGACCTCGGCCTGCCGCAGCACGCCTTCCATCCGCTCGGCGGCCTCGGCCGAGATCTGCTCGACCCCCGCCGCCTGTTCCGCCAGCGCCCGGCGCAGCTTCTGCGCGTCCTCCGCGCTGTCGCGCCAATGGAGCCCGATGCGGTCGGTTTCGCTGCCGACCGATTCGAGCAGGCGTTGCGCCTCGTTTGCAAACTCCGCGGACGCCGCCGCCAGTCGCCGGCGCATCGCCTCGCCCTCGCCCTGGGCGCCGACCGCGAGATCGGCCAGCAGCTCGCCGCCCGCGCGTCGGAACTGCGCCAGCGCCGCCTCGAGCTCGCCCCGCAAGGAGGCAGCCGACGCTTCGCCCTGGTTTCGCAGGGCCGCGGTCGCGGACGCGACATCTTCCATCTGGCGCGCGAGCGAAGCCCCCAGCGCCGCCGCCTCGTTCTGCGCCGCGGTCGATTGCGCCTGCACCGCTTCGGCCTGGCGCGTCAGATCGTTCGACAGCGCCTTCGCATTGGCGGCGCTTTCGCTCGCGATGGCGCGCAGATGATCGAGCGCCTGGTCGAAGGGCCGGCGCATCGCGGCGGCCGTGTCGTCGGCGAGGCGGCCGAGAGCCTGGCCTGCGGACGAGGCTTCGTCGCGCGCCGTCTGGCCGGTCTGCTGCAGGGTCGCGGCACTTTCGCTCGCGACGCTGCGGATATGATCGAGCGCCTGATCCAGCGGCCGGCGCATCGCCACCGCGGTGTCCTCCGCCAAACGGCCGAGCGCCTCGCCGGCCGAGGTCGCTTCGTCGCGCGCGGTCTGGCCGGTCTGCTGCAAGGTCGCCGCGCTCTCGCTCGCAACCGTCTTAATGTGATCGAGTGCCTGGTCCAGGGGACGGCGCATCGCCAGCGAGGTTTCCTCCGCCAGGCGGCCGAGGGCCTGGCCGGCAGCGGTCGCCTCGTCGCGCGCGGTCTGGCCGGTCTGCTGCAAGGTCGCCGCGCTCTCGCTCGCAACCGTCTTAATGTGATCGAGTGCCTGGTCCAGGGGACGGCGCATCGCCACCGAGGTTTCCTCCGCCAGGCGGCCGAGGGCCTGGCCGGCAGAGGTCGCTTCGTCGCGCGCCGTCTGGCCGGTCTGCTGCAGGGTCGCGGCACTTTCGCTCGCAACCGTCCGGATGTGATCGAGCGCCTGATCCAGGGGCCGGCGCATCGCCACCGAGGTCTCCTCCGCCAGCCGGCCGAGGGCCTGGCCGGCGGCGCCCGCCTCGTCGCGCGCGGTCTGGCCGGTCTGCTGCAAGGTCGCCGCGCTCTCGCTCGCAACGGCGCGGATGTGATCGAGCGCCTGGTCCAGGGGCCGGCGCATCGCCAGCGAGGTTTCCTCCGCCAAACGGCCGAGGGCCTGGCCGGCGGAGGCCGCCTCGTCGCGCGCCGTCTGGCCGGTCTGGGCGAGGGCGGCAGCGCGTTCCGCCAGGACCTTCTCGAAATCGGCGCCGGCGGCGCCCGCCGCGCGCACCGCCGCGGCGATCTGCTGAGCCTGCTTGTCGGCCGCGGTCAGCCGCGCCTCGATATCGTCGGCGAGCCGCGTCAGGCTGTTGGTGAGATATTCCGTCGACGCGCCGATATCGGTCTTGAGATTCATGGTCGCATCGTCGGCGGTCCGGCCCAGCGTCTCCATCTGCTGCTGGAGCGTCGTCACCAGCTCGCCGCCGCGCTGGGCGGTGCGGTCGCCGGCGGCGGCCAGCTCGCGCGCGAGCCGCGCCATCGCCTGGCCGAACCGGTCGATCGCGGAATCGACCGCCTGGCCCAGCTGCTCTTCCTGCATCTTGATCTCGGCCGCCATCGAGGTGCCCTGCTCGAGCGCGCGGGTCACCGCCGCGTCGATCTCGTCGGTGCGCCGCTCCATCTCGCGGGCGATCTGCTCGCTGGCGGCACCGGCGGCCGAGGTCACGCTGTCGCCATGGCGGCGCACGATCTCGTTCCAATGCAGGCGCTCATTGTCGAGCTTGGTCGCGACCTCGCGCGCCGAGGCGATCTCGGCCGCCAGGCCTTCGCGCAAGCGGTCGGTCTGGGCGCGCGCCTCCTGCACCACCTCGGCCAGCGCCGCCGCCTCGCTCTGGAAGCGCACCGCAAAACCGCCCAGGAGCTCGGAGCTCTGGTCGGAGGCCGACCGCAGCGCCTCGGCCTGGCGCTTCAGCGAAGCGCCCGCCGATTCGGCCCGTGCGGCGGCCGATTCGGACGGAAAGGTCAGGAGATCGAGCTGGCGATTGATCGAGGCCGCGGCTTCGGCCAGATCGCGCCCGCGCGCCCAATAGAGGACCGCGAGCCAGAGGAACGCGAGCGGCGCAAACACGCCGGCGACGGCCGCCCCCAGCTCATGGGGCAGCATGCCGCGCACATTCTCCCAGCCGATGTCGCGATCGACATAGACTGCCACGAAGGCCAGCCAGGCAATCGTCAGCATGAGGCCGACCGTCGCGCCCAGCCACCGTCCCCCTTTCGCCGTCATTCCGTCCCCCCGACTCGGACGTCTAAGGCTAGGCCGCTTTCCGGCGGCGGCGAATCATGTCGATCATTTCGGCCGCCGCCAAGGGAATGTTGGTGCCGGGTCCGTAGATCGCGGCCACGCCCGCCTTCTTGAGGAAGTCGTAGTCCTGCGGCGGGATCACGCCGCCCGCGACCACGAGGATGTCGCCCGCCCCCGCCTTGCGCAGCGCCTCGATCAGTTGCGGCACCAGCGTCTTGTGGCCCGCGGCCTGCGAGGAGATGCCGACGACATGCACGTCGTTCTCGATCGCCTGGCGCGCCGCCTCCTCGGGGGTCTGGAACAGAGGCCCGATATCGACGTCGAAGCCCATATCGGCGAAGGCGGTCGCGATCACCTTGGCGCCGCGGTCATGCCCGTCCTGCCCCAGCTTCACGACCAGGAGCCGTGGGCGCCGGCCGGTCGCGTCGATGAAGGATTTCACGTCGCGCTGGATCTGGAGGAACCGCTCGTCGCCCGCATAGGCGGCCCCATAGACGCCGCTGATGGAGCGGGTGGCCGCGCGATGGCGGGTGAAGACCATTTCCAGCGCGTCCGAGATTTCACCGACGGTGGCCCGGGCACGGGACGCCTCGACGGCCAGCGCCAGCAGATTGCCTTCGCCCGAGCGGGCGGCGTCGGTCAAGGCCGCCAGCGCCGCCGCGACTTTCGCCTTGTCGCGCGTGGCGCGGATCCGCTCCAGCCGCGCGATCTGCTGCTCGCGCACCTTGCTGTTGTCGATATCGAGCACATCGACCTGGGAGGGCTCGCTGGCACGGTACTTGTTGACGCCGACGATGACCTCCTCGCCGCGATCGACGCGGGCCTGGCGGCGCGCGGCCGCCTCCTCGATGCGCAGCTTCGGCATCCCGGTCTCGACTGCCTTGGTCATGCCGCCGAGGAGCTCGACCTCTTCAATGAGCTTCATCGCCTCGGCGCCCAAGCTCGCCGTCAGCCGCTCCAGGTAATAGCTGCCGCCCAGCGGATCGACCACATGGGTGATCCCGCTTTCCTCCTGGAGGATGAGCTGGGTGTTGCGCGCGATCCCGGCCGAGAAGGGCGTCGGCAGGCCGAGCGCCTCGTCGAAGGAATTGGTGTGGAGCGATTGCGTGCCGCCCAGCACCGCCGCCATCGCCTCGACCGTGGTCCGGATCACATTGTTGTAGGGATCCTGCTCGGTCAGGCTGACGCCCGAGGTCTGGCAATGGGTCCTGAGCGCCAGCGAGGCCGGGTTCTTCGGCTCGAACTGCTGCATCAGCCGCGCCCAGAGCAGGCGGGCCGCCCGCAGCTTCGCCACCTCCATGAAGAAGTTCATGCCGATGGCGAAGAAGAAGGAGAGGCGCGGCGCGAACTCGTCGATCTTGAGGCCGCGCGACAGGGCCGCGCGCACGTAATCGACGCCGTCGGCGAGCGTGAAGGCCAGCTCCTGCACCGCCGTCGCCCCCGCCTCGTGCATGTGATAGCCCGAGATCGAGATCGAGTTGAACTTGGGCATATGCTGCGCGGTATAGGCGATGATGTCGGCCACGATCCGCATCGAGGGGCCGGGCGGATAGATATAGGTGTTGCGGACCATGAACTCCTTGAGGATGTCGTTCTGGATCGTGCCGGAGAGCTTCTCCGCCGGCACGCCCTGCTCCTCGGCCGCGACGATGTAGCCGGCCAGCACCGGCAGCACGGCGCCGTTCATCGTCATCGAGACGCTCATCTTGTCGAGCGGGATCCCGTCGAACAGGATCTTCATGTCCTCGACCGAATCGATCGCGACGCCGGCCTTGCCGACATCGCCCACCACGCGCGGGTGATCGGAATCGTAGCCGCGATGGGTCGCGAGATCGAACGCGACCGAGAGCCCCATCTGTCCCGCCGCCAGATTCTCGCGATAGAAGCGGTTCGAATCCTCGGCCGTCGAGAAGCCGGAATATTGCCGGACGGTCCAGGGCCGGTTGGCATACATGGTGGCGCGGGGCCCGCGCAGATAAGGCGGGAAGCCCGGCAGGGTGGAGATCTCCGCCAGCCCTTCGAGATCGGCCGCGCTGTAAAGCGGCTTGACCGCGATGCCTTCGGGCGTGTTCCAGGTCAGGCTTTCGGGCGCAGCACCGCCCAGTTCCTTGGCCGCCAGGGCCGCCCAATCCGAGAGAGTTTTCTTTGGAAAATCAGGCAATTCGGGACCCTCGCTACCGACTTTCCCCAGTATAGCGGAGGGGGCTTCGCCGCGTCCATGCGAAGGGCCTTGCGCGCAAGATCGCGGGATCCCCGGCTGTCATTGCCAGCCCGAACCGGCCTCGCCATAGTCGCCGGTGGGCTCGACGCCCCCTCTCACCAGCGAACCCCGTCTCATGCAAGCCCAGCCGGCTTCCGCCTCCGCGACCCCGAGCCCGACATCCGCCGCCAACCGGCCCGACTATGGCAGGACGCTGCTGCCGCTCTGGCCGCTCGATCCCGCCATCGCCTATCTCAATCATGGCGGTTATGGCGCCACGCCGCATGAGGTGCTGGCGGATCAGCAGCGCTGGCGCCTCGAGCTCGAGCGCGGACCGACCCGCTTCATGCAACGGACGCTACCCGAGGCCTTGCGCGCCAATGCCGCCGGACTCGCGCATTTCCTCGGTGCCGAGCCGACCGACCTGGTGTTCGTCGAGAATGCGACCCAAGGCATCAATGCGGTGCTGCGCTCGCTGAGCTTCTCGGCCGGCGACGAGCTGCTGACCACGACCCATGTCTATGGCGCCGTGCGCAACACCATGCGTCATCTGGCCGAGCGCTTCGGCGCCAGGCTGGTCGAGGCGCCCCTGCCCTATCCGACCCTGGATTCGCAGACCGTCATCGACAGCCTCGCGGGCCATATCAATGCCCGCACCAAGCTGCTGGTGATCGATCTCATCACCTCGCCGACGGCGTTGGTGCTGCCGGTTGCCGCCCTCGCGGCAAGGGCGCGCGCCGTCGGCGCCCGGATCCTGGTCGACGCCGCCCATGCGCCGGGCCAGATCGAGTTCGACCTGCCGGGGCTCGGCGCCGATTACGTCACCGGCAACGCCCATAAATGGCTGTTCGCGCCCAAGGGCACGGCCTTCCTCTGGGCCCGGCGCGACTGCCAGGCGGGGCTCCATCCGACCACCATCTCGCATGGGCTGGATCAGGGCTTCGTCACCGAGTTCGACTGGGTCGGGACGCGCGATCCCTCGGCCTGGCTCGCGACCGGCGCGGCGCTGGCCTTCTATCGGCGCATGGGCGGCAGCGCCATCCGCGCCCACAACCATGCGCTGGTGAACGAGGCGGCGACCCTGCTATCGCAAGCCCTGGGCGGCGAGGAGGGCCAGTCGCCGAACCTGCGCGTCGCCATGGCGACGATCCGGCTCGCCGGCTTCGCGGGGCTCGACCGCCCGGCGGCGCTCGCCCTCAACGACCGGCTCTGGCGCGAGCATGGAATCGAGGTGCCGATCATCCCCTTCGGCGGAAGCCTGTGGGTGCGGATCTCGGCGCAGATCTATAACGAGATGGCGGATTATCGCCGGCTGGCGGAGGCGCTGCTGGCCTTGCGCGGGGCTTGAGCCTCAGCGCGCCGCGTAGCGGCTGGCGCGCGTCTTGGCCGGGGGCGGCACCAGCGGCGCCTGGCGGCGCTCGTCGCCCTCATGCTCCTGGGCGCGCATGCGGCGGTCCGGGCCGACATAGCGCTCGCTCTCGATGAAGGGGCGCGCATCGCTCAGGACCCAGAGCACGCGGCTCATGATCGCCTGGACCGAGGCGGGCTTGGCGAGGAAGGCGTTGATGCCGGCGTCGCGCGCGTCCTTCACGCGCATGACGTTCGCCTGCGCCGCCATCATGATCAGCGGCGTGCGCGCCAGCTCGGCATCCTCCAGCGTCCTGACCGCGCGCACGAAATGGCTGCCGCCCTCGGGCTTCACGGTCCAGTCGACGAAGGCGAAGTCGGGACGGATCTTGCGTAGCAGGGCCAGGCCGGACTCGTTGTCCTTGGCCGTGATCAGGTCGCGGATGTTCATGTCGGTGAGGACGCGCTTCAGGATCGCCTGCATATGCGGGCTGTCGTCGACGATCAGGACCTTGAGCGCGCTCAAGATGCGCCGGGGCGCGGGCTGGATCGATGGACTCATGGTCGGTACCGGGCTCGAGTTCTTCCCCGGGAGTCATTCCCGGGCGTCCTCGCAGGCATGGACGCGACTGCCATTCAAGGCCGCCAGCCTAGGAATACCGTCATGAATCGCCGGTTAACCCCGCCGCAGAAATCTCGCGGTGCGGCGAAAGCTGCAGCGATTTCAACGTGCTATTTCTGCCCCATGAGGGCGTCGATGGCGTTCTGATCGACCCGGCGCGAGGGCTCGCCCTGCACGATGCCGCCCGCTTCGGCGACCAGCGACTGCAGGCGTTGGGCATCGGCCTTGATGGTCTCGAAGGTTGCGGCATCGTTCGTCTCGATCGCTTCCGCCGCCCGTCGGATCGCGCTCGTCACCAGCGCATTCATCTCCGCCACCACCAGCTCGAAGCCGACACGGAACTGTACCGGCGCCAGGCGATAGGCCTCGATCGCGAGCTCGGAATAGGAGAGGCCGCTGGCGCGGAAATGATCCGCATAGCTCAGCGGCTTCCAGGCGGCGAGATCCTCGATGCTCTCCGGGCAGTCGGCCAGGATGTCGAACAGCATCGCGGGCTCGTTGAAGTGATTCAGATAGTCGGTGGCGAGCAACGATTTGGGATGGATCGGGGTGCCGGTCAGCCTTCCGCGCAGCCGACCTTGCGGATCGGCCATGCCGGTCTCGACGCCGTCGGATGCGAGATCCGACGCGGATTCCTGCGGTGACGTGACGGCGGACAAATGAAACGGCCTCTCCCGGACACGAGACTCCCCTGCCCCCGCTTGACGGGAGTCCGGACCGGGGATGGTAGAAAGGACGCGGTGAAGAAAGGCCTAAACCGGGATGCCGCCGCCGGGCATCAGCCCTGCGTTCTCTGGCCGATTCACCAACAAAACCGGACCATCAGCAGGTCGGGATGCGCGACCGCCGTGGCGAGATGCCGCCCCATCTGCTGCGGGTCGGTCGCGCTGGCGGCGACCGAATCGGGGCCGCCCAGATGTTCTTCCAGGATGCCGCCGAGGATGAGGAGACTGTCGATGCCGGCCGCGTCGGCGCCGGCGATGTCGGTGCGCAGGGAATCGCCGATGCCCAGGATGCGCGCGCGCGGGACGCCTTCCAGCAGCCCGAAGCAGCGCCGATAGACGCCGTCGTGCGGTTTGCCGTGATAGCGCACCCGCCCGCCCATCTCCTCATAGCGCAGTGCGATCGCGCCCGCGCAGATCTCGCGCACGTCGCCGCGCATGACCTCGAGATCGGGATTGGCGCAGATCATCGGCAGCTCGCGCGCGACGGCCGATTGCAGCAGGGCTTCGAACTTGTCGAGCTTGTCGCCGGGTCCTTCGATCCCCAGCGCCAGGATGAAATCGGCCTCGTCGGTTCGTCTCACCACCGTGACATCCAGCCCTTCCAGCATGCCGCGGTCGGTCGGCGCCATGATCGGCAGGCAGCGCCGCCCCAGCTCCCGATAGAAGGGCGCGTCGAAGGCCTTCAGCTCCTGCCAGGTGGCCTCGCCCGAGGTGACCAGCTCGTCGAACAGCGCGCGCTCGATCCCCATGGCGGCGAGGCGCCGCTTGGCTTCCTCGGACCGGCGCGGGGCGTTGGAGAGCAGCAGCACATGCTTGCCGCGCCGCTTCAGCTCGGCGAGGCAGGCGACCGCCGCGGGATAGGGCGCCACGCCGTTATGCATCACGCCCCAGAGATCGACCAGATAGCCGTCATAGCGGTCGGCCACGGCGGCGAGGCCGTCGAGCAGGGGCGGAAGGGCGGGGTGCGTCATGGGCGTCGATCGTGGATCGGGGAGAAGGGCGTCACGCGGGTCCTAGATGCCCGAGAGCGGCATCCGGAAGCAAGCGCCGTCCGCGCCGGCGGATCAGAAATCGAGACGCGACAGCCGCGGCTCGCCGAAGAGATAGCCCTGGCCGTAGTCGATGCCGATATCGAGCAGCTCGACCAGCATCGCGTCGGTCTCGACCTTCTCGACGATCAGATCGAGGCCGGCGACGTCGAGCTTGCGCTTGACCATCTCCGGATCCTGCTCGGCCACGCCCAGGGGCGGCGGAATGAGGCGGTTGGCATCGACCTTGACGTAGCGGAAGTTGCGGCGCGCCAGCTCGATCGCGTCGAACTCGAAATCGGTGACCTGATCGACCGAGAAGCGGAAGCCCAGCGCCGCCAGCTTCTCCAGATCGCGCTCGAGCTCGGGATCGTGGCGCTCGATCGCGGCCTGCGGGAACTCGAACACGATCGAGGAAGCGATCGCGCTGTGCTCGGCCAGGAGGGCGATGAACTGCTTGAAGAACTCGCGGTCCTGCAGCGAGCGCGGCGAGATGTTGCAGAAGAAGCCGGCGCTCATGTTACGGTCATAGAGCTTGCGCACGATCTGGATGCAGCGGAACAGCAAGATATTGTCGATGGCCGTGATCATGCCGCTGCGCTCGGCCAGGCCGACATATTGCTCGGGCAGCACCATGGCGCCGTCGCCCGCGGGAATGCGGGTGTAGCATTCGAAGAAGCGGCGCTTGCGCTGCGGCAGGCTCACCACCGGCTGGACCCAGAGCTCGACGCGGTTGTCGCGCAGCGCGTTCTCGACCGAGGCCAGGATCTTGCGCTCGTCGTAATCGCGGCGCACGGGCGCGGCCACCCGCGTTGCCGGCGCGCTGACGCCCATGGCGCTGGCATTGGTGCTGGCGGCATAGTCGGCCGGCGGCGGCTCGGCGAGCCCCTCGCCCGCAGGACCGCTGCGCGCGGAATAGAGCCGCTCGATCAGCGTCTGGAGCAGTTTCACCTCCGCCACGACCGTCGAGACGCCATTCTCCTGCTGGCGGTCGCGGATCGATTCGCGGATGGCATCGGCCTCGTCGCGCAGGCGTAGCAGCTCGCGGCTCTGGTCGCGCAGCGCGCGCGCCACCTCGGCGCGATCGGCCTCGGCCAGACGCGCCGCCGAACGGGTCGCCAGCATCTGATGCAGCATGAGCCCCACCAGCAGCACGACCGCGCCCCACAACAGGCCGGGGCTCAGCAGCAGCTCGGGCGCGCTTTGCGGCAGCGCATAGGCCGCCGCGACCGCGGCGGCGGCATAGAGCAGGAAAAAGGAGAGGTGGCGAATCAAGGACATCGCGGACGATTTGTCTCGGCTGAGGGCGCCCCAAAGGAGCCGCCAAGATGGCCGGGAACTGCTTGATTTATGCTTAACGCAGACTTAAGCGGCCGCGCCGGCCGGAAGGTCTAGCGCGAGGCCGCCCCCACCGCCTGGGACAGGCTCGAAAACCCGTCGCGCCGCAGACTCTGCGCCAGATCCCGCTTGATCCGCCGGACCAGCCCCGGACCTTCGAAGACCAGCGCGCTGTAGAGCTGCACCAGCGAGGCCCCGGCCCGGATCTTGGCATAGGCGTCGGCACCGCTGGCGATGCCCCCCACGCCCACCAGCGGCAGGCGGCCCTGCGTCAGCCGATACATCTCCGCCAGGAGGCGGGTCGAAGGCTCGAACAGGGGCGCGCCGGAGAGCCCGCCGGCCTCGCCGCGATCGGCGCCGCGCAAACTGGCGGGCCGCGCGAGCGTGGTGTTGGAGACGATCAGCCCGTCGATGCCCGAGGCCAGCGCCACGGCGGCGATGTCGGTCTTGTCTTCGGGTTGCAGGTCGGGCGCGATCTTGACCAGCAGTGGCGGCGGTGTCGTCGGGCAAGCCTCGGCGCGCGCGGCCTTCACCGCCTCGATCAAGGCCGTCAGGGGCTCGCGGCCCTGAAGCGCCCGCAATCCCGGCGTGTTGGGCGAGGAGACGTTGATCACGAGATAGTCGGCATGGCGTGCCAGCGCCGCCACGCCCCGCACATAGTCGGCCGCCGCGTCGGCGCTGTCCTTGTTCTTGCCGAGATTGACGCCGAGCGGTCCCGGCAGAGGCCCGCGATTCGACAGGCGGCGCGCCACCGCGTCGATGCCGTCATTGTTGAAGCCCATCCGGTTGATCACCGCCCGGTCCTCGGTCAGCCGGAACAGGCGGGGCTTCGGATTGCCGGCCTGCGGCCGCGGCGTGACGCTGCCGATCTCGGCAAAACCGAAGCCCAACCGAAACACCGCCCGATAGGCTTCCGCGTTCTTGTCGAAGCCGGCGGCGATGCCGACCGGATTGGGAAAGCGTCGTCCCCAGACGGAGCTCTCGAGGATGGGATCCTCAGGCCCGCGATCGCGCGGACCCAGCCCCGCCGCCAATGCCCGAATGGTCAGCCGGTGCGCAGTTTCCGGCTCCAGCATTCGCAGCGCGGCCGTGATCAAAGATGAAGGCGCTGTCATTCTTGGGACCCCTAATAACCATCTGATAGGTTTACAGAATCGGTCAAGCCACGAATTATCCGCATAGGCGGTCTGCCAATTTGACTGGTGCGGCAGGAACGATGTTGACGCATGGGTGACGCCGGGACTAAAGACGCAGCATTAGATGCGTCGAAGCAATGAACGGAAAGCACGGAGGTGGGGACCCGTGCTCGAGAGGATTTGATTCGCGCTTGTTGTCAGCGAAGGAGAGATAATGTTGCGACACGCGGATGTGTGGCGAGCGATTGACCGTCTGGCCGGAAAACATGGGATGAGCCCCTCCGGTCTGGCGCGCGCCGCCGGGCTTGATGCCACCACGTTCAACAAAAGCAAGCGCAAGAGCCCCGAAGGCAAGCTGCGTTGGCCCAATACCGACAGCCTCGCTCGAATCCTCGAAGCGACCGGCGAATCCCTGAATGGTTTCGTGAGCCTGATCGGCCCCTCCGGCGGCAACGCCGACCGGCGGACCTTGCCGATGCTCACCTATAGCGAGGCCAGCAAGTCCGGCCTGTTCGACGAGACCGGCTTCCCCACGGGGCGCGGCTGGGGCGAGTTCGAGCTGCCGACGGTCTCGGAGACCGGCGCCTATGTCCTCAAGATCTCCGGCAGCGCCCTCGAGCCGACCTACCGGTCGGGCGACCTCCTGATCGTGTCGCCGGCGGTTCCGATCCGGAAGGCCGATCGCGTGGTGATCAAGACCCGCAAGGGCGACGTGCTGGTGCGCGAGCTGGTCCGCCGCAGCGCCAAGCGCATCGAGCTGCGCTCGCTCAACTCGGCGCGCGAGGATCGCGCCTACGCCCCCGACGAGCTGCGCTGGATGGCGCGGATCATCTGGGTCAGCCAGTAAGCCGTCGCTCGACCGTCGCGACGTAGCGGCAGAGAAAAGGGCGGCCTCTCGGTTCCGACGAGAGGCCGCCCTTTTCAATGCGGACCGAATTCCTGGAGGGCAGCTTTCGATCCCGCTGCCCGATGGCAATGTCGCGGTGACATTGGCGCGAGCTTCGCGCATGCGCGCCATGCGGCGCCGGCGGCGGCGAGCGAGTTTCGGCAGGACCGGGGAACCGCTATGCTCCGCACCGGTACACAAATCGACAGCAACCTCGCGAGCACCGGATCATGAGCAGCGACAAATTGGCACCCGCCATCAATGCCCAGCATTTCCTCGATGGCAAATGGGTCACGGGCAACCCGCTCATCATGGGCGCCTGGTCGCACGCGATCTGGATGGGGTCCGCGATCTTCGACGGCGCGCGGGCCTTCGAGGGCGTGACGCCCGATCTCGATCTTCATTGCCAGCGCGCGATCCGCTCGGCCACGGCGCTGGGGCTGGCCTCGCCGATGCCGGCCGGCCAGATCGAGGAGATCCTGCGCGAGGGCATCGCCAAATTCCCCAAGGGCACGCCGCTCTACTTGCGGCCCTTCATGTGGTCGGAAGACGGCTTCATGGCGCCCGATCCCGCCACCACCCGGATCGCGATCTCGGTGGTCGAGGCGGCGTTGCCCGACCCGAAGGGCTTCTCGGCCTGCCTGTCGAAATGGCGCCGGCCGAGCCCCGAGACGGCGCCCACCAACGCCAAGGCTGTGGCGCTCTATGCGCAGGCCGGCCGCGCCAGCGCCGATGCGAGGTCGAAGGGCTTCGACGAGGGCGTGATGCTCGATCCGATGGGCCATGTCGCCGAGTTCTCGAGCTCGAATCTCTGGATCGCCAAGGACGGCGCAGCGCACACGCCGATTCCCAACGGCACCTTCCTCGCCGGCATCACCCGCGCGCGCGTGATCAAGCTGCTGCGCCAGGCCGGGGTCGAGGTCTTCGAGCGCACCCTCACCTATCAGGAGGTGAAGGACGCGGACGAGGTGTTCTCGACGGGCAATTACGGCAAGGTCACCCCCGTCACCAACATCGAAGGCCGCCATCTGCAGCCAGGCCCCGTGTTCCAGCTCGCGCGGCGCCTCTATTGGGACTTCGCCCACGGGAAGTGAGCGGGCGGCCCCGAGCCGCCCACTCATCTGCCTGTTCCGACGTCACATTCGGTTATGTTGCTCTGCAGCGTAATACCCATATAAAAGGCACAATTCCGAGATATTTCAGCGCTATGATCTGGCACTGGAGTATTGTGCAATGCGATATGGATGGGCGCGGTCGGCGACCCGGCAGGGTCAGCCGGCCAACGACGGCGGGTCCTCGCGACGCGCCTGGATGCCAGCCCTGGATCGGCTGCCCTGGCCGCGGCGCCAGGATGGCCGGACGCCCGCCCGGCTGCTGTCGCTGGCACTTCAGGGCGGCGGCTCCTTCGGCGCCTTCAGCTGGGGCGTGCTCGACCGGCTGATCGAGCAGCGCGGGCTGACGATCGACGCGCTGAGCGGCACGAGCGCCGGGGCGATCAACGCGGTCATCCTGGCCGACGGGCTCGGCGTCGGCCCCGACGAGGCCCGAGAGAAGCTGCAGCGATTCTGGAAGCGGGCCAGCGATGCGGCCCTGCTCACGCCCTTCGGTCCCTTGCGCAGCATGGGCGTGACGGGTTCGGCGGCGACCACGCTCGCGTTCTCCACC
>CAVOLB010000040.1:0-3505 GCA_963696655.1 uncultured Alphaproteobacteria bacterium | reverse complement strand
ACGATGGCACCCTTGAGGTCGAGCGAGGCGAGGAGTTGGAGCGCGCCTTTGACTTCGTTGCGGTTGGGCGCCTTGCGCTGGGCCAGCGCCATGCGGGTCTCGGCTGCCCAGACATTGACAATGTGCAGGGGCACCGAGCGCTTGCCGCGGGCATAGGCGCCGCGCAGCGCCTTGCCGTCCAGGCTGACCACTCCCTTGATGCCGAAGCCCTTGGTGAACTTGCGTAATACCGTCACCAAGGTCTCCGGATCCAAGGCCCGGAACACGTTGCTGAAGGTGTCGTGGCTGGGGATGCCGTGTGGCAGATCCAGGATGTTGCGCAGCAGCGCCTCCCGTCCCAGCGCGAAGGCCACGAACTCGGTGCAGTCCTTGGCCCCGGCCAGTGTCGCTGCCAAGGCGATGAACAGGATATCCAACAGATCGTGGCGAGCATTGCTCGCCCGCGGGTCCTTGATCCCGCCAAACAGGCGATGAAATTCTTCCATTCCGATCTCCCTCCAAGCTTGGGAGACCTTCTAAGAATCCATTTCTGCCAGCCTGGCAATAGCGGCCAAAAGCCAAATGCGATTCCCCTACCCTCGAGGGGGGAGGGGACAAATCTCGCAATTGCGCCTTCCCTCGCCTCACTCGCCGTCGCTTCTCTCGCCACCGCCGAGCCCGCCGCCAAGGCCGCCGCGGCCCGCGCCATGGCGTCCGCCTGGCGCGACGGCTCGCTCCCCGTCGGCGTCTCCACGCCCCCCGACCGTCCCGCGCGGCCGGCGCATCCCGAGCTACGCCGGCCGGGCGACATGCCCAAGCGGCGCGGCGCCGGCAATGCCGGGAACCGGATCGCGCTGCTCCATGCGCTAGCCCATATCGAGCTCAACGCGATCGATCTCGCCTGCGATATCCTCGCGCGCTTCCCGCAGGCCAGGATGCCGCGCGGCTTTCACGACGACTGGGTGTCCGTCGCCGACGAGGAGGCGAAGCATTTCGGTCTGCTCTCCGCTCGCCTCGCCGAGCTCGGCGCCGCCTATGGCGATCTCCCCGCCCATGACGGGCTCTGGCAGGCGGCGGAGGAAACCGCCGGCGATCTGCTGGCGCGGCTCGCGATCGTGCCGCTGGTGCTGGAAGCGCGCGGGCTCGATGTCACGCCCAAGATGATCGGCGATCTGAAGCGCGCGGGCGACGAGAAGAGCGCGGCGGTGCTCGGCGTGATCTATGAGGAGGAGATCGGCCATGTCGGCATCGGCCGGCGCTGGTTCCTCTTCGAATGCGAGCGCCGCGCGCTCGACCCCGCGCAAGCCTGGGGCACGCTGGTGCGCCAGCATTTCCGCGGGGTCCTGAAGCCGCCCTTCAACGACGAGGCGCGCATCGCGGCCGGCCTGGTGCCGGCAGAATATGCGGCGCTGGCGGAGCCCGCCTAGCTAGCTGCGCAGCTCCAGCGGATAGCGGGTCTGCTGCAGGCTGGGACGCGGCTCCATCAGCGTCCACCAGCGCGCGATCTTCGGCGCCTCGGCGAGAAGCCGCTGGCCCTCGGGCGCCAGGCGGAAATAGGCGATGATCGTGGCCAGATGCAGATCCGCCAGCGTGAGCTGCTCGCCCAGCAGATAAGGACCTGACGAAAGGTCCGACAGCGCCGCCAGAAAGGTTTGCGCCTTGGGGATCGTCGCGGCGATCTTGGCCTCGTCGGGCGCGCGCCCCTCGGTGGGCGCCACCAGCCGCTCCACCATGATGTCCCAGATCAGCGGCCGGTAGCCGTAATGATCCACGATGCTGACGATCTGGGCCAACCGGGCCCGGCCCTCGGGGTCCGGCGGCTGCAGCGCCGGGCCCGGAAAGGCCTCGTCGATATAGCGCATGATGGCGGCGGTCTCGTAGAGCTTGAAGTCGCCATGCACCAGCGCCGGGATCTTGGCGAAGGGTTGCAGTTTCAGATATTCGGGCGGCGCGCCCTTGAAGACGTCGATCACCTCGACCCGGTGCGCGACGCCCTTCTCGATCAGCGCCAGCTGGGCCATGCGCCCATAGACGCTATAATCGACGGCATAAAGAACAACCGGCTTCCTCTCGCTCATGGCGGTCGCCTCCGGCCCCCCTGGGTGGAGCCGGATTATCGCAAGGAAGTCCCAGGCTTGGCGAGCCGTCCTTCGTAAACGGCGGCAAGCCGCCGGTCACGAATCCGAAAGGTTAGTTGACGCCCGCGCGCTTGCTGCCGACGCGCGCCGCCAGGGAGGCCGCCATGAAGGCGTCGAGATCGCCGTCCAGCACCCCTTGCGTGTCCGAGGTCTGCAGCTCGGTGCGCAGGTCCTTCACCATTTGATAGGGCTGCAGCACATAGGAGCGGATTTGGTGACCCCAGCCGATGTCGGACTTGCCGGCTTCGGTCACCGCCGAGGCCGCCTCGCGCTTCTGCAGCTCCACCTCGAACAGACGCGACTTCAGCATCGCCATGGCGGTGGCGCGGTTGCGATGCTGGGAGCGGTCCTCCTGGCACTTGACCACGATGCCGCTCGGGATGTGGGTGATGCGGATGGCGCTCTCGGTCTTGTTCACATGCTGGCCGCCGGCGCCGCCCGAGCGCATCGTGTCGACCTGCAGGTCGGAATCCTTGATCTCGATATTGATGTTGTCGTCGACCACCGGATAGACCCAGACGGAGGCGAAGCTGGTGTGCCGGCGCGCCGCGCTGTCATAGGGCGAGATGCGCACCAGGCGATGCACGCCGCTCTCGGTCTTGAGCCAGCCATAGGCGTTGCGGCCCTTGATGCGCAGCGTGGCCGATTTGAGCCCCGCCTCTTCGCCGGGGCTCTCTTCGAGCCACTCGACCTTGTAGCCATGCTGCTCGGCCCAGCGCGCATACATGCGGGTCAGCATCGAGGCCCAGTCCTGGGCCTCGGTGCCGCCGGCGCCGGCATTGATTTCGATATAGCAGTCATTGGCGTCGGCCTCGCCCGAGAGCAGCGCCTCGAGCTCGACCTGGCGCGCGCGCTTCTGCAGCGCCTTCAACGCCGCCTCGCCTTCAGCGACGCTGGCGGGGTCGCTCTCGGTCTCGCCGAGCTCGATCAGGGTCAGGGCGTCGTCGAGGTCGCGTTCCAGCTTGCGGCAATCCTCGATCGACTGCTGCAGATGGTTGCGCTCGCGCATCAGCTTCTGCGCGGCCTGGGAGTCGTTCCAGAATTTGGGATCTTCGGATTTGGCGTTGAGATCCTCGAGCCGGGTCAGTGCGTGATCCCAGTCAAAGATGCCTCCTCAGCAGGGCCACCGAGGAACGAATGTCCCCGACGGCTGCTTCCAATTCAGCGCGCATGTCGCTCTGCCTGTCTCCAAAATCCGAAGGAAGGGCCTCTCTTGCACCGAGGCGGGCCCCGTCGTCAATTTCTTTCCTCTCCCTCACGAAGTGAGGAGGGATGCGAAGGGTTAGTCGGAGCGAAGCGGAGACTTACCCGGAGCTGGGTGAGGGTGCTGTCGACCGGCACGCACCGCACCCCTCACCCTCCCGCCGCAAGAGCGGCGGGGCCCTCCC
>CAVOLB010000039.1:0-13419 GCA_963696655.1 uncultured Alphaproteobacteria bacterium | reverse complement strand
GGCTCGGCACCGGTGGCGATCACCACCACGTCGGGCTTCTCGCGCTCGACCAGCGCGCGGTCGACGCGGGTGCGCTTGACCACCTTGGCGCCGGCGCGCTCCAGCTCGCGTGTCAGATTTGTAACGATGCCGCCGAACTCGGCACGCCCCGGCAGGAGCTGGGCCAGCAGTGCCTGGCCGCCCAACCTCTCGGTCGCCTCATAGAGGGTCACGTCGTGGCCGCGCTCGGCCGCGACCGCCGCGGTCTTCATGCCGCCGGGGCCGCCGCCCACGACCATGACCTTGCGCCGCTTCGCCGCGGGCTGCCGGCGCTGGCTGTCATATTGCAGCTCGCGGCCGGTCTCCGGATGCTGGATGCAGGAGATCGAATAGCCCAGATGGAAATGACCGATGCAGGCCTGGTTGCAGCCGATGCAGGCGCGGATGTCGTCGAGCTCGCCCGCCTGCGCCTTGTTCGCCATCTGCGGGTCGCAGATCTGCGCCCGCGTCATGCCGCACATGTCGGCTTGCCCCGAGGCCAGGATCTGCTCGGCGATCTGCGGCTGGTTGATGCGGCCCGCGACGAAGACCGGCTTCTTCACCTTCGCTTTCACCGTGGCGGCGAAGGGCGCGACATAGCCGGTCTGGACGATCATCGGCGGCACGATATGGACCGCGCCCTGCATGCTGGCCGACGAGCCGGCGATCACGTTGTAATAGTCGAGCGCACCCTCCGCATCGAGCGCCAGCAGGGCCTCGAGCGCTTCGGAGGCCGTCTGGCCGTTATGGTCCATATCCTCGCCGGAGATGCGCAGGCCCACGACGAAATCGCGGCCGACCTTGGCGCGGATGGCCGTCACCACCTCGCGCAGGAAGCGCAGCCGGTTCTCGAAGCTGCCGCCATATTTGTCCTGGCGCAGGTTGAGGCGCGGGTTGAGGAACTGCGAGGGCAGATAGCCATGGCTCGCCACGATCTCGCAGCCATCCATGCCGGCGCGCTTGAGGCGATCGGCGGCCCCGGCATAGCCGGCGACGATCTCGTCGATCAGGCGCTGCGACAAGGGCTGCGGCATGACATGAAAGCGCTCGTTGGGCACGGCCGAGGGCGCATAGGCGACCGGCAGGCTGCCGTCCTGGCTCTCCATGATCTCGCGGCCGGGATGGAAGATCTGGCCGAAGATCCGCGTGCCATGGGCGTGGGCCTGCTCCGCCACCTTGCGATAGCCCGGGATGCAGGCATCCGTGGTCGCCATCAGGATATGCGAGGTGTAGCGCGCGCTCTCATGCACGCCCGCCACCTGCATCACGATCAGCCCGCAGCCGCCCTCGATCCGCGCCTTGTGATAGGCGATCAGCTTCTCGTTGACCGTCCCGTCGGTCGGCATGCTGGTGTCATGGCCGGTCGAAAGGATCCGGTTCTTGATCGTCACATGACCGACCTGGATCGGGGAAAAGAGATTGGGAAAGGGCTGGGACGCCATGGCACTTCACTCGAATTCTGGTGGAATGGAAACCGATCGGGATCGCAGAGCCGGATCGATTCAAAGACGAGGCCGTCGCCGCCTTGAGGATCGGACGGCGACGGCCCTTGACGACGCGGGGGCTTACTTCTTGCCCTGATACATCTCGCTGTCCTTGTAGGGGAACCACCAGAAATCATGGGTGCTGGCGGCGGGATCGATCATGGCGAGCTTGGTATGGCGGAAGGTGTCGAGGCCCTCGGCGCCGAGCTGGCGGCCCATGCCCGACATCTTGCGGCCGCCGAAGGGACCGGCATCGTTGTCGAGCAGGGGCGCGTTGACCCAGACCATGCCCGCCTCGAGCTCGTTGACGGCGCGCATGCTCTCCTCGAGGTCCTTGGTGTAGATCGTCGCCCCCAGGCCGTAGCGCGAGCGGTTGGCGAGCGTGATCGCCTCGTCGAAGCTCTTGACCTTGCAGACCGGCAGGACCGGCCCGAAGCTCTCGCGGTTCATGATCTCCATCTCGGGCGTGACATTCGTCATCACGGTGCATTCGGCGAAGAAGCCGCGATTGAGGCCGGCGGGCCGGCCGCCGCCGGTCACGACCTTGGCCCCCTCCTTCACCGCGCGCGCGACGATGCCCTCATAGCGGTCGCGCTCCTTGCGCGAGGCGAGCGGGCCCATGTCCGACTTGGCGAGGCCGTTGCCGATGCGGACCTTCTTCGCCTCGGCGACGACGCGCTCGACGAACTCGTCATGGATTTTCTCATGCACATAGAAACGCTCGGCCGCGGCACAGACCTGGCCGCAATTGATGAAGGCGCCGAAGGAGGCGCCGCGCGCCGCGATGTCGAGCGGGGCCGAGGGCATGACGATGAAGGGATCGTTGCCCGAGGCCTCGATCAGGCAGCGCTTGAAGTCGGTGGCGCAGGCCTGGGCCACCTTCTGGCCGGTCTCGATGCCACCGGTGAAGGCGATCATGTGGGTGTCGGGGCTCGCAACCAACTGACCGCCGACGCGACCGCCGCCGGTCACGCATTGCACCACGCCCGGCGGCAGCACCGCCGAGAAGGCCTCGAGGAACTTCATCGTCACCAGCGAGGTCATTTCCGACGGCTTGATGATGACGGCATTGCCCGAGGCCAGCGCCGCGGCCGCCTCCCAGCAGAGCAGGCAGAGCGGGTAATTGAAGGGCAGGATGATGACGACGACGCCCAGCGGATCCTTGACGGTGAAGTGGAACTGGCCGTCGGTGGCCGGCCCCAGCACCTTGCCCCATTCGGCGCGGCCGACCTCGGCGTAATAGTCGATCGCCGACATGGCCCAGGTGCATTCGTCGAAGGATTCCTTGTAAGTCTTGCCCATCTCGCGCGTCAGCATCTCGGCGATCACCGGCCGCGTCTCGCGCAGATGATGCGAGACCTCGTGCAGCAGCTCGGCGCGGGTCAGCGCGTTGGTCTTGTTCCAGACCTTCTGCGCCTTGTTGGCGACGCGGATCGCCTCCTCGACCTCGGCCTCGGTGGAATCGGCGACCTTGCCGACCACATCCTCGGTCGCCGGGTCGATCACCTCGAACTGGGTCGAGGCCTTGCTGGCGCGCTGCTCGCCCCCGATCAGGAGCCGGTTGCTGAGGCGCTGGAATTCGGCGAGTGCGGTCATGACGGTCGTTCCTCCCTGAGATCGATTGGATTCTTGCTGTTGATTCCCGCCCTCAATAGCTGGGCGGCGTGATGGCCCAGATCACCACCGTCTCGATGGCGCCGGGATTGCGATAGCGATGGGGCAGCGTGCTCTTGAAGGTGAAGCTGTCGCCTTCCCAGAGCCGGAAGCGCTTGGCGTTGATCCAGAGATCGAGCTGGCCGGCGATGACGATGCCGGCCTCCTCGCCGATATGGGTGTAGGGCGCCTCGCCGCTCGTAGCGCCCGGCGGGAAGCGGCTCAGCAGCAGCTCCAGCTGCCCGTCGAGATAGGGCGTCAGCAGGCTGTCGGTGATGCCGTGGCTGTAATGGAGCGTGCGGCGCCGGTCGGCGCGCACGATGAAGTCGCGCTCTTCCTCGGGTCCCGGCGCGTTCTCGGCGAAGAACCAGCTGATATTGACGCCGAGCGCCTTGCCGATGTCGTGCAGCGCGATGACGGAAGGGTTGGAGAGGCCGCGCTCGATCTGGCTGAGGAAACCGACCGAGAGGCCGGTCTTCTCGCCGAGCTCCTCCAGCGTCATGTCGCGGGCATGGCGCAGGCTGCGCACCTCGCGGCCCAGATGATGCGAGAGCTCGCCGCTGCTGCCGGGAGCGGGCTCGCCGGGCAGCAGCTTGGAGGCGCGGATCATGCGCCGGTTGGCACTCGCCGAGGTCTTCTGGGCTCTCCCCGCCATATCGAGCGGCAGGCTAGCGCCGCCGGTGAAAATTATCAAAAAATTTTCACTGGCCTGACATTGGACTCCCGCGGCAAGGGGGCCGATGGACCGAATCGCCCATGCCCCTTATGGTCCGCGAGAGTGTGCCATAATGAGCACCCCCCACCGACCTGCCAGGGCCTAAACCTCGATGATTCCACGCTATAGCCGTCCCGAAATGACCCGGATCTGGGAACCGGAGAACCGCTTCCGCATCTGGTTCGAGATCGAGGCGCATGCCTGCGACGCCCAGGCCGAACTGGGGGTCATTCCGAAGGAAGCGGCCCAAGCGGTCTGGGAAAAGGGCAAATTCGAGATCGCGCGGATCGACGAGATCGAGCGCGAGACCAAGCATGACGTGATCGCCTTCCTGACCAACCTGGCCGAGCATATCGGCCCTGCCGCGCGCTTCGTGCATCAGGGCATGACCTCGTCGGATGTGCTCGACACCTGCCTCGCGGTCCAGCTCAAGCAGGCCTCCGATCTGCTGCTGGCCGATCTCGACAAACTGCTGGCCGCGATCAAGAAGCGCGCCTTCGAGCATAAGCTCACGCCGACCATGGGCCGCAGCCATGGCATCCATGCCGAGCCCACCACCTTCGGGCTCAAGCTCGCCGGCCATTACGCCGCCTTCGACCGCGCCAAGGCGCGCCTCATGGCCGCGCGCGAGGAGATCGCGACCTGCGCCATCTCCGGGGCGGTCGGCACCTTCGCCAATATCGATCCGCGGGTCGAAGAGCATGTGGCGAAGAAGCTGGGCCTCAAGCCCGAGCCGGTCTCAACCCAGGTCATCCCGCGCGACCGCCATGCGATGTTCTTCGCCACGCTCGGAGTCGTCGCCGGCTCGATCGAGAATCTGGCGACCGAGATCCGGCATCTGCAGCGCAGCGAGGTGGCCGAGGCCGAGGAATATTTCGCGCCGGGCCAGAAAGGCTCATCGGCGATGCCGCATAAGCGCAACCCGGTGCTGACCGAGAATGTCACCGGCATCGCGCGGCTGATCCGCGGCATGGTCACGCCGGCGCTCGAGAATGTGGCGCTCTGGCATGAGCGCGACATCTCGCACAGCTCGGTCGAGCGGGTGATCGGTCCCGACGCCACCGTGGCGCTCGATTTCGCGCTGTCGCGCATGGCGACGGTGGTCGAGAAGCTGGTGATCTATCCGGCGGCGATGCAGCGCAATCTCGACCTGTTCGGCGGGCTGGTGCATTCGCAGCGCGTGCTGCTGGCGCTGACGCAGGCCGGCATGGCCCGCGAGGAGGCCTACCAGACGGTCCAGCGCAACGCGATGAAAGCCTGGGAGACGCGCGGGGATCTACTGGCGCTGCTGAAGCAGGATCCGGCCGTGACCGCGAAGATGAAGCCGGCGGAGCTCGAGGCGCTGTTCAACCTCGATTATCACTTCAAGCATGTGGATACGGTGTTCAAGCGGGTGTTCGGGAAGGGCTGAGCGACTAATCAATCCCTTCCCCCCTTGTGGGGGAAGGTTAGGAAGGGGGGTGATCGTAGATCTCGGCGGTCGCCCCACCCCCTCCCTTGCCCTCCCCCATCAAGGGGGAGGGGATAACAGAAGAAAAGCGCTCCTACCCCTTCACCTCCGACATCACCTCTTTCCGGGCCAGTTCCTGCAGCTCGGTAAGGTGGCGGCGGATGCGGTGTTCGGAGATTTCGATGCCGCGGTCCTCGAAATCCGCGAGCAGCTTGCGGACGACCGCCTCGCTGCCATGCTGGTCGATCTCGGTCATGACCAGGCTCTTCGCGTAGCCGTCATATTCCGAGGCCGGCAGCCTCATGAGGCGTGCGGCCCAGAGCCCCAAGATCTTGTTCCGTCGCGCATGGATCCGGAACTGGAGTTCCTGCTCATGCTGGAACTGGCCTTCGAAGGCGCGCTCGCGATCGTCGAATACCGACATGGGTCACTTCCTCCGCTGTCGCGAGGGCCGGGATCAACCCGGTCCCCGCTCGCCTGAAGTGACGCGTCGGTGCCGCTGTGGCTGCGCGGCGGGCTACGTCACTTCGTCTCGGACATCACCTGCTGGCGCGCGATCTCGCGAAACTCGGTCAGCTGATGGCGAATCCGATGGTCCGTCATCTCGATGCCCTTCGCCTTGAAATCGGCCAGCAGCTTGTCGACGACATCGTCGTCGCCGGGCTTTTCCAGGTCGGCCATGACCACCGACTTGGCGTAGGCGTCATGCTCGCCCGCCGGCAGCTTCATTTCCCTGGCGGCCCAGAGACCCAACAGCTTGTTGCGGCGGGCTGAGATTTTGAATCCAAGCTCCTGGTCATGCTTGAATTTCCCCTCGAATCCGCGCTCGCGATCGTCAAAGCTCGTCATTCCCCTGGATCTCCTATAGGTGCCTCGGGCGGTCCGGTGTGCCCGCTTCACAAGTGGCCCTGACGGGCGCCGCCGTCAAGATTTTCCGTCCGATGGTTAACGTCGATAGGACGGCTGTCGCCGGCCCCGAAACGCCCCCTGACCTCTTGCCAGCCGCGCCCGAACCTGTCATTTGGCTCGGCTCATGTGCAGTGTGGTGATCTTGCTGCGGCCCGGCCATGACTGGCCGGTCATCGTCGGCGCCAATCGTGACGAAATGAAGAATCGGCCCTGGGCGCCCCCGGCGCGCCATTGGCCGGACCGGCCGGAAGTCGTTGCAGGCATCGACAAGCTCGCCGGCGGCAGCTGGATGGGGCTGAACGACCATGGCGTCGTGGCCGCCATCATGAACCGGATGAACACGCTCGGTCCCGCCGCCGGCAAGCGCAGCCGCGGCGAGCTGGTGCTCGAGGCGCTGGACCATGCCGACGCGCGCGCGGCCGTGGGCTTCCTCACCGACCTCGATCCCGAGGCCTATCGTCCCTTCAACCTGGTGGTGGCGGACAATCGCGACGCCTTCTGGATGCGCAATCTCGGCAGCCGCGAGGAAGGCCGGGGCGTCTCGGTCGAGCGCATCCCGCCCGGCGTCTCCATGCTGACCGCGCATGACCGCAACGACCGGGCCCACAGCAAGCGGATCGCGCATTTCCTGCCGCAGTTCGAGAAGGCCCCCATCCCCGATCCCGCCGCGAACGGCTGGCAGGGCTGGGAATCGCTGCTGAAGGACCGGACGCCGGCACCGGGCGGCTCGGTCTATGACGCCATGTGCATCGTCGGCGAGGATGGTTTCGAGACGGTGTCGAGCTCGCTCCTGGCCCTGCCCAAGGTGGGACTCGACCGCCGCCCGATCTGGCGTTTCGCGGCCGGCCGTCCCGACCTCCAGCCCTTCCAAAACCTCAGCTTTTAAGCGGGTTTTCCTGCGTCCCCGGGCGCGGTTGTCACTCCCTATGGCGCCTGCTATAGAAACCCCGACCGGCGGGACCGCCGTGCCGATTTTTCTTGGGCGCGCCAAGCCTTACGCGGCCCCTCCCACCCCCCCGGAGCTCGCCATGTCGCGTCGGCGTCGCATTTATGAAGGCAAGGCGAAGATCCTCTACGAGGGACCCGAGCCGGGCACGCTGGTGCAGTACTTCAAGGACGACGCCTCGGCCTTCAACAATCAGAAGAAGGGCACCATCACCGGCAAGGGGGTGCTCAACAACCGCATCTCCGAATATCTGATGGTGAAGCTGGGCGAGATCGGCGTGCCGACTCATTTCGTCCGGCGCCTCAACATGCGCGAGCAGCTCGTGCGCGAGGTCGAGATCATCCCGATCGAGGTGGTGATCCGCAACGTCGTGGCCGGCTCGCTGTCGCAGCGCTTCGGCATGGCCGAGGGCGCCGCGCTCCCCCGCTCGATCGTCGAGTATTATTACAAGTCCGACGAGCTGGGCGATCCGATGGTGAGCGAAGAGCATATCACCGCCTTCGGCTGGGCCAGCCCCCAGGACCTCGACGACATGCTGTCGCTGTCGCTGCGCAGCAACGATTTCCTGACCGGCCTCTTCCTCGGCGTCGGCTTGCGGCTGATCGATTTCAAGGTCGAGTTCGGCCGGCTCTACGAGAACGAGGAGATGCGGATCGTGCTGGCCGACGAGATCAGCCCCGATTCCTGCCGGCTCTGGGACGTGAAGACCAACGAGAAGCTCGACAAGGACCGCTTCCGCCGCGATCTCGGCGGGGTGGCGGAGGCCTACCAAGAGGTGGCGCGACGGCTCGGCATCCTGCCCGAGGGCGGACCGCGCGACCTCAAAGGCCCCGCGACGATGCAGTAACCTCAGGACATCAGGAACCGGAAGACCCATGAAGGCGCGCGTCCATATCACCCTCAAATCCGGCGTTCTCGACCCGCAAGGACGCGCCATCCAGCATGCGCTGGGGGTCATGGGCTTTGCCGGCGTCGAGGATGTCCGCCAGGGCAAATATATCGAGATCGAGCTCAAGGAAACCGACCGCGCCAAGGCCAAGGCCAATCTCGACGCCATGTGCCAGAAGCTGCTGGCGAACACCGTGATCGAGAATTACGCGATCGACTTCGCGGACTGACATCACCACATGACGAGTTTCCGGCCCCCCTCCCCCTACCCCCTCCCGCAAGGGGAGGGGGCGTGGTTTTTTAGCTTCCCTCGCCCCTGCCCGCTCCTACCGATTTCATCCCCTCCCCCCTTGTGGGGGCGGGTTAGGGAGGGGGGTGAGCCACAAGCGCACTGCCACAGATACCTGCAGGACTCGCATCCATGAAATCCGCCATCATCGTGTTTCCGGGATCCAATCGCGAAGGCGACGCCTGGCAGGCGCTGGCCGAGGTGACCGGCTCCGCGCCGCAGCTGGTCTGGCATCGCGACAGCGAGCTGCCCAAGGTCGATCTGGTCGTCGTGCCCGGCGGCTTCTCCTATGGCGACTATCTGCGCTGCGGCGCCATCGCCGCCCATTCGCCGATCATGCGCGAGGTCAAGGCGCGCGCGGCGAAAGGCATGGCGGTGCTCGGCATCTGCAACGGTTTCCAGATCCTGACCGAGGCCGGGCTGCTGCCAGGCGCCCTGATGCGCAATGCCGCGCTCAAATTCATCTGCCGCAACGTGAATCTGAAGGTCGAGAACAGCCAGACCATGTTCACCGGCGGCTATGAGCAGGGCCAGGTGCTGTCGGTCCCGGTCGCGCATCACGAGGGCAACTACCATGCCGATGCGGCGACCCTCGACAAGCTCGAGCAGTCGGGCCGCGTCGCCTTCCGCTATTGCGAACCCGATGGCGCGGTGACGGCGGCCGGCAATCCGAACGGCTCGGCGCGCAACATCGCCGGCATCTTCAACGAAACCAAGACGGTGCTGGGGCTGATGCCGCATCCTGAGAATGCGATCGACACCCTGCTGGGCTCGGTCGACGGCCGCGGGCTCTTCCGCGGCCTCGCGGAGGCGCTCTCGTGACCGCTTCCGCCGCAACCGCCTCGATCACGCCCAACATCGTCGCCGAGCATGGACTCACGGCCGACGAATATCAGCTCATCCTCAAGATCATGGGCCGCGCGCCCAATCTGACCGAGCTCGGCATCTTCTCGGTCATGTGGAGCGAGCATTGCTCCTATAAATCCTCGCGGCGCTGGCTGAAGCGGCTGCCGACCGAGGGCCCGGTCGTGATCCAGGGCCCCGGCGAGAATGCCGGCGTGATCGATATCGGCGACGGGCAGGCCGTGGTCTTCAAGATGGAGAGCCACAACCATCCCTCCTTCATCGAGCCCTATCAAGGCGCGGCGACCGGTGTGGGCGGCATCATGCGCGACGTCTTCACCATGGGCGCCCGGCCGATCGCCAATCTGAACGCGCTACGCTTCGGCAGCCCCGACGATCCCAAGACCCGCCATCTGGTCGCGGGCGTGGTCGCCGGCATCGGCGGCTATGGCAATTGCATGGGCGTCCCGACCGTGGGCGGCGAGGTGAATTTCCACCCCTCCTATAACGGCAACATCCTCGTCAATGCGATGACGGTGGGCCTGGCCCAGGCCGACAAGATTTTCTATTCGAAAGCCGCCGGCGTCGGCAATCCTGTGATCTATGTCGGCGCCAAGACAGGGCGCGACGGCATCCATGGCGCGACCATGGCCTCGGCCGAGTTCAACGAGGATTCGGAGGAGAAGCGCCCGACCGTGCAGGTGGGCGATCCTTTCACCGAGAAGCTGCTGCTCGAGGCCTGCCTCGAGCTGATGGCGACCGACGCCATCGTCTCGATCCAGGATATGGGTGCCGCCGGCCTCACCTCCTCCTCGGTCGAGATGAGCTCCAAGGGCGGGCTCGGCATCGAGTTCGATCTCGACCAGGTGCCGGTGCGCGAAACCGGGATGACGGCCTATGAGATCATGCTCTCCGAGAGCCAGGAGCGCATGCTGATGGTGCTGAAGCCGGAAGCCATGGAGAAGGCGCGCGCCATCTTCGAGAAATGGGAGCTGGACTTCGCGGTCATCGGTCGCCTCACCGACACCGGCCGCCTCATGCTCAAGAAGGACGGCAAGGTGCAGGCGGACATGCCGGTGGAACCGCTGGTCTCCGAGGCGCCGGTCTATGACCGCCCGACGGCGGCGACGCCGGCCCAGGCGCCGGTCGCGGCCTCGGCCCTGCCGGCGATCGAGCCGCTCGCGGCCTTGAAGACGCTGCTGGCCTGTCCCGACCTCGCCTCCAAGCGCTGGATCTGGGAGCAGTATGATCACCTCGTCATGGGCCGCACCTTGCAGCGGCCGGGCGGCGATGCCGCGGTGGTGCGCCTGCCCGACAGCAAGAAGGGGCTGGCGCTCTCGACCGACTGCACGCCCCGCTATTGCTTCGCCGATCCGAAGATGGGCGGCGCCCAGGCCGTGGCGGAGAGCTGGCGCAACCTGACCGCGGTGGGCGCCACGCCGCTCGCCCTCACCGACAATATGAATTTCGGCAATCCGCAGCGGCCCGAGATCATGGGCCAGTTCGCCGGCTGCGTCGAAGGCATGCGCGAGGCCTGCCTCGCGCTCGACTATCCGGTCGTGTCGGGCAATGTCTCGCTCTACAACGAGACCAACGGCAAGGGCATCCTGCCGACGCCGGCGATCGGCGGCGTGGGGCTGCTGCAGCATGCCGACCATTCGGTCTCCCTCAAATTCAAGGCCGACGGGGACGCCATCATCCTGTTGGGCGCGACCCAGGGCCATATCGGCCAGAGCATCGCCTTGCGCGAGTTGGCGGGACGCGAAGACGGGCCGCCGCCGCCGGTCGATCTGGCAGCCGAGCGCCGCCACGGCGACTTCGTCCGCGGCCTCATCGCCGAGGGCAAGCTCACGGCCTGCCATGACCTGTCGGATGGCGGCCTGCTGGTCGCGGTGGCCGAGATGGCGATGGCCGGGCGCCTCGGCGCCAGCCTGGAGCTGCCGGAAGAGGCCAAAGCCACGCCGCTCGCATGGTTGTTCGGCGAGGATCAGGGCCGTTATCTGGTGACCTGCGCCGCCGCCGAGGCCGACGCGCTGCTGGACCGGGCCCGGAAGACCGGGGTCCCGGCCACGAGGCTCGGCCGCGTGGGGGGAGCCGCGTTGACAGTCGCCGGTCACGGGTCCATATCCGTGGCGGAGCTGACCCAGATCAACGAAGGCTGGCTCCCCGGCTATATGGGCGCGGCGAGCTAACCCGGGCCTACGGCAGAAGGACAGATATTTCATGGCGATGGACGCTGCCGAGCTGGAACGCCTGATCAAGGAAGCGCTGCCCGATGCGGTGATCGCGATCGAGGACCTGCGCGGCGACGGCGACCATTACGCGGCCCTGGTGAAGTCCCAGGCCTTCGCGGGCAAAACCCGCATCCAGCAGCATCAGATGGTTTATCAGGCGCTGCGTGGCCGGATGGGTGACGAGCTCCATGCGCTCGCCCTGCAGACCGGCCTGCCGGACGGCGCTTGAGGCAACGTCACGGTTAATCGCATCATGCGGCCGGCGCGTTGGAGAGGCACGCCGGACGCTCCCGAGAGAGGATGAAGGATCCCATGTCGACGACCAATCCCGTTTTCGAACGCATCAAGCAGGACATCACCGACAATGAAATCGTGCTCTTCATGAAGGGCACGCCGGTCTTCCCGCAATGCGGATTCTCCGCCGCCGTGGTTCAGGTGCTGACCCATCTCGGCGTCAAGTTCAAGGGCGTGGACATCCTGACGGATCCCAGCCTGCGCCAGGGCGTGAAGGAATTCAGCAACTGGCCGACCATTCCCCAGCTCTATGTGAAGGGCGAGTTCGTCGGCGGCTGCGACATCGTGCGCGAGATGTACCAGTCGGGCGAGCTGCAGCAGCTCCTCGCCGAACGCGGCATCGCGCATAAGGCGGCGTGAGGAACGGAGAGTTTCCGTATTTCTTTCCTCTCCGCCCGCGTAGCGGGGGGAGAGGGCAGGGTGAGCGACTGTCTTGGCTGTCAAGCGGTCTGCCATGGCTTTTGATCGCGAACGATGGCGTTAAGAATGACGAGAAGCTTGCGCATGCAAGCGGTGAGGGCGAGCTTCTTGGGTTTTCCGGCGGCGCAGAGGCGCGCGTAGAAGGCAGCGATAACAGGGTTGTGGCGGCTGGCGACCAAGGCTGCCATGTAGAGGGCGGGACGGATTGTGGCGCGGCCACCCCAGACGGTGCGCCTACCCCGCAAGCTGCCGCTGTCCCGATTGAAGGGCGCCACGCCGACCAAGGCTGCGATTTTGCGGCGATCCAAGGTGCCGAGTTCCGGTAGCTCGGCGATCAAAGTTCTGGCGAGGTTGTCCCCGACGCCGGGCACGCTCTTGAGCAGGTTTTCCTTCTCGCACCAGATCGGCGTGCCGCGGATCGTTTCGTCGAGCTCCTGCTCGATCTCCGTCAGCTCGTCCTGGAGCGCCGAACGGTGTCGTTCGATGCGCTTTTTGAGCCGTCGGCTCTCGAGCAGGCGGGCGCGATTGCCTTCGGCGACGATCATCTCGATCACCTGGCGCCGCCGTGTGACCAGTTCGTCGAGCAGGCGCGTCTGTTCATCCGACAAGGGACGGACTTCAGGACGAACCCGCTCGGCAAACAAGGCAATGACCTGGGCATCGATGCGGTCCGTCTTGGCCAGCCGGCCGATCGCCCGGGCAAAGTCTCGGATCTGGCGCGGATTGACCACAACCACCGGCAGGCCCGCGCCGGCCACAGCTCCGGCCACGACCTGCTCGAATCCACCCGTGGCCTCCATAACGATCAATCCCGGCGCCAATGCCCCGACCCGGGCCACCAGCGCCGCTACCCCTTCCGCATCGCGCGCGACGCTGAAGGCTTCCGCCATCGGCAGAACATAACCGTCCAGCCGATCCTTACTGACATCGATACCGATAAAGATCTCGCGCTCCATGGCCCGTCCTTGCAAATGCGGTCTCGGGACCGAGCGACTGTTCGGGCTGCTCGGAGCGGCGGGCGGGGAGTCAGGCTCACCCACGGGCTTCCTGGCCCTCGGTGGGATCGATCTCCCGCCCGCTTCGCCGTCTGCTACTCTACGCAACACACGGCGGTTCGAAGAGATACAAGGTGGGTGCTGAAGCTTGTGGCGCTCTTTCCTGAGAGATCCCCCTCGCCCAGCTCCGGCTAAGTCTCCGCTTCGCAGGCCGGCTTTGCCGGCGATCAAAAAAACAGAAGAGAGCGGGCGTTCGCCCGCGGACTAAGCCTGCGCAACCC
>CAVOLB010000038.1:0-27836 GCA_963696655.1 uncultured Alphaproteobacteria bacterium | reverse complement strand
TGTTATGTTAATATTTACTTGGTACGAATTACGTATTACTGTGGATTTATAAGCCAGAATTATTATATAGATTACATGATGAGCTGAAACCATGGTTTTTACAAACGCCATTTTATAACAAAATCAGCCATTGTAGCGATGGAAATGAGATAATCGCTCTTGCGAAATTGATAAACGAGTATGCATCTATTAGCGTAAATCCTATTTCTCTACCACCGGAATTTCAACAAGCAAACAGAATGGAAGAGGCAACAGGCTGGATTCCTTCTTCAAAATTAGAACCGGTTAAATTTGCACAAACTTTAGATGTTGTACAACAATTTAAAGAGCATGTTAAATGTTACGCGTCGTGTAGATCATCATTCTTTTTTAATAGCAGAAAAAACTGGAAGGAATACAGTACGGGGAAAATCACAATACCTTCGCTGGGTACAGGCCTTCATGATTATTATAAAGCGCTATTTGTCGATTTGTTTGAGAGAGAGCTTGCTCAAAATTATAATGGATTAGACCTAGGGATTGTTCTCCAGTTTATTACATATCTTGAATTATTGTTATCAAATAAGCATACAATCAATCAATCACATAGTTTACAAAAACGCTGGCACTTGAATATTCATGCAATTGAAGACTTAAAACCAATGGTAAATTATGAAAATCGATGGGAAAAAATCATCGATGATATTACCTTGTTAAATTGTTCAATTAAAGCAATAGACACTGAATATAATCTTCGTGTGCATGGCAGAATAATGCGTCATTGCGTTGGGGGCTATGCTCGAGAATGCATGTTGAATAAAACAAATATTATTGAGATGACTGATTCCCCTGGTCAAAAATCAACCATACAATTGCATGTTATCCCTAAAACCAATCAAGTTAAAATCAAAGAACATCAGGCTTACTTAAATACAGGGCCGAAACAAACACATCTAGATGCTGCTGATAATTTAGTAAAATTAATAAATAATGGCTCAATCCCCCTTCGTCAAGAGCGATTACAAGAGCAGCCATCGCCCGCACCATCGACGACATCGCCGACAATCCCGACCTGCCGGCCGCGGAGAAGATCCGCCGCCTCGACGGCTTTGCCGAGGCGCTCTCGACCGGCCGGGGCGGCCCCGACTACGCCAAGGCGCTCAGCCTTCGCGCCAGCATGATCGAGACCGGCGTGCCCTTCCGCCACGGCACCGACCTGACCATCGCCTTCAAGCAGGACGCCATCCAGGGACGCTATCGCGACTGGGAGGACCTGATGGGTTATTGCAACAACTCGGCCGCCCCCGTCGGCCGCTATCTGATCGACCTTCATGGCGAGGGCCGCCACTGCTATGCCGCCTCCGACGCGCTCTGCAATGCGCTCCAGGTGCTGAACCATCTGCAGGATTGCCAGAAGGATTACCGCGCGCTCGATCGGGTCTATCTGCCCGAGCCCTGGCTGATCGAAGCCGGCGGCGCCATCGCCGATCTCGACTTGCCGGCTTCGACGCCGGCCTTGCGCCAGGTCATCGATCGCTGCCTCGACCATACCGCCGAGCTGGTGCGCCGGGCGCGGCCCTTGCCCGATCAGTTCCGCAGCCGTCGCTTCGCGATGGAGGCGGCTTTTATCTGGCGCATCGCCGACCGGCTGCTGATCGAGCTCAGCCGGCGCGATCCGGTGGCGACGCGCGTGCAGCTGAGCAAGGGCCAGTTCGCGGCGGCCGGGCTCTGGGGCGTGGCGCTGGTATTGCGTACGCCGCGACCGAGCGCACCGCCGCAAGGGTGAGCCCGCGACCCCATCCATCTCCCAGTGGCGGGAGAGTTGGGCTCGTGCCTAGAGATCCGCGCGCGGGCCAATGAAAGCGAGCAGGGGACCGATGTCGCCTCGATCCGCCGCTCGGAGGGCGGCGATGTAGGCGATTCGCCGCTCGCTCAGTTTCCCGAGGTCATGCCCGCCAGCCCAATCGATGGGTGAGGCGTGATAAACACGCGCGAGCACCGTATCCGCCAGGATGCGGGCGTGCCTGCCATTGCCGTTCGGAAACGGATGAATCTGGACGAGCCGATGATGCAGCCTGATGGCTGCTTCCGAAGCGGGGTAGGTTCCGTGGGCGGCCCAGTATCGCGCGTCATCCATCGACGCGCGAAGCTCCACTCTGATGTGGATTGGATCGATACCGATATTCTTGCCGGTCCGCCGGAACGAGCCCGCCCAATCCCATACCTCGCCGAACAACCGGCTATGGAGGGTGACGGCAAAGGCGTCCGTGAGTACGTCGCCTCTGTAGCGTGCGAGCCAGCGCATGCCGGATTCGATGTTCGCCTGCTCGAGCTCATCGAGCTCCTCGCGCGTCGTGATGTGCCTGAACTTCAAACCACCGATCTCGTTGGGGTCGAGCGGCGTCGCTCCGTCGCGGTAGTCCATGGCAGCCGTTATTCGTCGTTCCAGAGATCGGGAGGCATCTCCTGCGCCATTTCGCGCGTGAGGCGTTCGATTTCCCGAGCGATTTTGTCGTTTGGCAGGGTCTGATTTTCCAAGGCCATGTGGGTGCTGGCCGCGCCGACCAGCGCCAAGGCCTTCTTCCGGGCTTGCGCCGTGATGACGTCTTCGATGCGCTTTTCAGGGACGACGGCATACACGAACCGACAGCCCATGGCTTCGGCGGCCGCTTTCATGGACCTCAAAGTGGCGGCACCGTCCCGTTCGGCGCGCTCAGCCTGTGCGATGCGGGCTCGCGTGACCCTCATCTTCTTTGCGAGTTGAACCCCGGACATGCCAAGCGCCTTGCGCACGGTCTTCAGCCAGCCCTCGGATGGCATAGGCAGATCGGCGTGACGCGCGGCGCTATCGACGATGCGTCGATATTGCTGCCGGGCGATGGCTTTGGCTGTCATCGTCAACCTATGAATTTACATTGTCTCTCATTTTGTATCCTGATAAGTATACATATTGCTCAAAAAGTCAACTTATAAATTGACATAATTTCAATTATGTAAATGTATAGGTTGACAATAAAGACATCCCGCTCGTGCGGTGAGGGGTTGTTTTGCCGAGCTCCGCACCCGGCATACCGTCGGCGGCACCGATGAAACGGTTTGACGGATTCGCAGGTTGGCCGGCAACATCATTACAGGTCATTGAAATTACAAGTGTAATTGAGTTTCGTGACAACCGCGCCCTGGGTTATTCTGCGCCGGCAAAAGTGAAAGAGAGTTCCTACCTAATGGCCGATCAAGCGACCCAGGCGTGGCGCGCCGATGACGCTGACCGTGCCGAAATGGCCGAACGGGTCGAACGGTCAGGCACGTCCTTTTATTGGTCGATGCGGTTGCTGCCGCGCGCCAAGCGCGAGGCCATGTTCGCGATCTATGCCTTCTGCCGCGCCGTGGACGACGTCGCGGATGAGCCTGCGCCGATCGAGAGCAAGCGCGCCGGGCTTGCGGAATGGCGCGCCGAGATCGAGCGGCTCTATGAAGGCCGGCCGACCCATGCCGTGGCGCGCGCCCTGGTCGAGCCGGTCGCGCGGTTCGCGCTGCGCCGCGAGGATTTCCTCGCCGTGATCGACGGCTGCGAGATGGATGCCAATGGGCCGGTGATGGCGCCCGACTGGCCCACCTTGCGGCTCTATTGCGCGCGCGTCGCCGGCGCGGTCGGGCATCTTTCGGTCCATGTGTTCGGCGCGCCCGGCCCCGAAGGCTATCGCCTGGCGACCTCGCTGGGCGAAGCGGTCCAGCTCACCAATCTGCTGCGCGACGTCGCCGAGGATGCCCGCGACGGCAGGCTCTATCTGCCGCGCGAGCTCCTGCGACAGCATGGCGTGCCGGCATCGCCGGCCGCGGCCGTCGCCCATCCGGCGCTGCCGCAGGTCTGCCTCGAGGTCGCGCGCGCGGCGGAGCTGCGCTTCGCCGAAGCCGGCGAGGCGCTCAAGCGGCTGCCGCATCGGCGGATGACGCCGGCGCGCATCATCGCGGGAATCTATCATCGCCTGCTCGCCAAGCTCGTGGCGCTGGGCTTCCGCAAGCTCGAGCCGAAGGTCCGGCTGAGCAAAGGCGAGAAGCTGCGCATCGCGCTCGCCAAGGTGTTGTGGTGACGGCCGGCCCTTCGGAGCGCGGCGTCGTTCATGTCGTCGGAGCCGGGCTCGCGGGCCTCAGCGCCGCCTTGCGGCTGGCCGAGGCCGGCGAGCGCGTGGTGCTGCACGAGGCCGCCAATCATGCCGGCGGGCGCTGCCGCTCCTATGAGGATCGCGAGCTGGGGCGGCGCATCGACAATGGCAATCACCTGCTGTTCAGCGCCAATCATGCGGCCCTCGATTTCCTCACCGCCATCGGCGCGCGCGACAGCCTGATCGAGCAGCCTGAACCCGTCTTCCCCTATCTCGATCTCGCGACGGGCGCGCGCTTCACGCTGCGGCCCAATGCCGGCCGCCTGCCCTGGTGGATCCTGTCGCGGCGCCGGCGCGTGCCCGGCAGCCGCGCCCGCGATTACGCGGTGCTGTGGCGGCTGATGCGGGCGAACCGGACGCAGACCGTGGCGGCGGTGGCCCCGACGCGGGGGCCGGTCTATCGCGCCCTGGTGGAGCCCCTGTCGGTGGCGGTGCTCAACACCGCACCCGAGGAGGGCTCGGCCTGGCTGCTCGGCCGGATGCTGGGCCTGAGCTTCGCCAAAGGCGGCCGGGATTGCCGGGCGCTGATCGTGCGCGAGGGACTCTCCGAGAGCTTCATCGAGCCGGCCTTGCGGCGGCTGGCGTCGCTCGGCGTCGAGACGCGCTTCGCGGCGCGTCTGCGCAGCCTGACGATCGAGAACCGCCGCGCCACGGCCCTGCAGTTCAACGCCGCCAGCCTGGCGCTGGGGCCCGCCGACCGCGTGGTGCTGGCGGTGCCGGCCCCGGTCGCGGCGTCGCTGCTGCCGGCCCTGACCGCGCCGACCGAGATGCGGGCGATCGTCAACGCCCATTACCGCCTGCCCCAGGCCTATAGGCCCGCCAATGGCATTCCGTTCCTGGCGCTCCTGGGCGGGACGGCCCATTGGGTGTTCTTCCGCGGCGACGTGGCGAGCGTGACCGTCAGCGCGGCCGACGCCTTGGCCGACGAGCCGGCCGAGGCGCTGGCCCCGCGGCTCTGGATCGACGTGGCCGCCGCCCTGGGACAAGCGAACGCCCCCTTGCCGCCCTGGCGCATCGTCAAGGAGAAGCAGGCCACCTTCGCCCAGACCCCTGCCCAGCTGCGGCGCCGGCCCGCGGCGGCCGGAACCCTTGACAATCTGTGGCTCGCGGGCGATTGGACCGAGACCGGGCTGCCCGCCACGATCGAAGGCGCGATCCGCTCCGGGGTTACCGCGGCCGCGCTCGCGGTCGGCGCTGCGGCGCTGGCGGGACGCCGGTCGGGCTTGGGTTTCATGACGGCGCCGGATTCTTCCGCCAGCGCCATGTCCTCCTGGCCCGCGACTTCGTCATCGGCAGCGGGTCGCAGGCCGGCTTTGAGTTGAGTTCGGATGGACGAAAGAACGCCTCAATCCAGTTTGCCGCCGCTCGGCACGCCGCGTCCCGACGGGGCGGGCCTGGCCTCGACGCGCCCGGATCCCCTGCTGCTGAGCCGGGTCGATCGCGCCGTCGACAATGTGACGGCCGCGCTGTTCGGGCTGCAGGCCCGCGATGGCGAATGGTGTTTCGAGCTCGAGGCCGATGCGACGATCCCGGCCGAATACATCATGCTCGAGCATTATCTGGACGAGATCGACGAACCGCTCGAGCAGGAACTGGCGCGCTATCTGCGCCGCATCCAGGGCAGCCATGGCGGCTGGCCGCTGTTCCACGAGGGCGATCTCAATATCAGCGCCTCGGTCAAAGCCTATTACGCGCTGAAGCTCGCCGGCGACGACATCGAGGCGCCGCATATGCGCCGCGCCCGCGAGGCGATCCTGGCCCATGGCGGTGCGGCCCGCGCCAATGTCTTCACCCGGATCGCGCTCGCCCTGTTCGGCCAGATGCCCTGGCGCGCGGTGCCGGTGATGCCGGTCGAGATCATGCTCCTGCCGAAATGGTTTCCCTTCCATCTCGACAAGGTCGCCTATTGGTCGCGGACCGTGATCGCGCCGCTTCTGGTGGTGATGGCCAAGCGCCCCCGGGCGCGCAATCCCAAGCAGGTCCATATCCGGGAACTGTTCGTCACGCCGCCCGAGCAGGAGCGGCATTACCTGGTCAATCCGACCGGCAAATGGATCGGCGAGGCCTTTCTCGGGCTCGACCGTATCCTGCGGCCGCTGGAGCGCGTTCTTCCGCGGCCGATGCGCGAGCGCGCGATCCAGCGCGCAATCGATTTCGTGGTGCCGCGCCTCAATGGCGATGACGGGCTCGGCGGCATCTATCCGGCCATGGCCTACGCGGTCATGGCGTTCGACGTGCTGGGCTATGCCAAGGATCATCCGCACCGCGTCACCGCCATGTCGGCGATCCGCAAGCTCCTGGTGAAATCGCCGGCCGAGGGCTATTGCCAGCCCTGCCTGTCGCCGATCTGGGATACGGGCCTTGCCTGGCATGCGCTGATGGAAGCGGGCGCGGACGGCAAGGATGCGAGATTCGACAAGACGGTCGAATGGCTGCTGGAGCGCCAGATCCTCGACGTCAGGGGCGACTGGATCTCGCGCCGGCCCGACGTCCGTCCCGGCGGCTGGGCTTTCCAGTTCCGCAACGCGCATTATCCCGATGTGGACGACACCGCCGTGGTCGGCATGGCGCTGGCGCGCTCGGGCCGCGCCGCGACCGATCCCCGGGTCCAGGCCTCGCTCGACCGCGCCACCGAATGGCTGATCGGGATGCAGAGCAAGAATGGCGGCTGGGGCGCCTTCGACGCCGACAACACGCACTATTATCTCAATCACATTCCCTTCGCCGATCACGGCGCGCTGCTCGATCCGCCGACCGAGGATGTGACGGCGCGCGTGCTGAGCTATCTGGCGCAGATCGGCTATGGCCGCGAGCATCCCTGCGTGGTCCGCGCGCTCGACTATCTGAAGCGCGAGCAGCAGCCCGACGGCTCCTGGTTCGGACGCTGGGGCACCAATTACATCTATGGCACATGGTCGGTGCTCTGCGCGCTCAACGTCGCGGGCGAGGACATGCAGGCGCCCTATATCCGCCGCGCGGTCGCCTGGCTCAAATCGCGCCAGCGCGAGGACGGCGGCTGGGGCGAGGACGGCGCCAGCTATTGGCAGGAGCGCCGCGCCGAGGCGAAGGAATCGACGCCCTCGCAGACGGCCTGGGCGACCTTGGCCCTGATGGCCACGGGCGATGTCGAGGACGAGGCCGTGCGCCGCGGCGTCGACTACATCCTGACCGCGCCCCGCGAAGGCGCGCGCTGGACCGAGCCCTGGTACACGGCCGTGGGTTTCCCGCGCGTCTTCTATCTGCGCTATCACGGCTACGCGGCCTATTTCCCGCTCTGGGCGCTGTCGCGCTACGGCAATCTCATGCGCGCCAACGAGCGCCGCGTGAAATGGGGGATGTAGGGAGCCTCGGTCGCTCGTCCCCTCCCCCGTTCAGGGGGAGGGTCAGGGAGGGGGCTGACTCGATGGGAGACGCCGCGTGAGAGCAGCACATCGCTGTTTCATTGACCGAGTCAGCCCCCTCCCTAGCCCTCCCCCTCGAGGGGGGAGGGGATAATGGTTGCGCCCCAGCCCTCTGCCGTCGTGCCTTCCGATCGGCCCCGCCGGCTGGGCTTCATTGTCGGATTCGCCGCCGAGGCGCGGCTGCTGCAGCAGCGCTATCCGGGAGTTGCTGGCTTCGTCGAGATCGCCGGGGCCGATCCGGCCCGCGCCGCGAGCGCGGCGCAGGCCCTGATCCAGCGTGGCTGCGACGGCGTGGTCAGCCTCGGCTATTGCGGCGCGCTGGTGGCGCAGATGCCGCCCGGCACGATCCTCCTGGCCGAGAGCGTCGTCATGCCCGACGGCAAGACCGCCGATTGCGACGACGATCTGATTGCGGCGCTGGCCGGCGCGCTGGCCCAGGCGCAGCTTCCCTATCACCTCTGCTCGATCGCGGGCAGCGATCATGCGGTCGCGACCGCGCGCGACAAGGCGCGATTGGGGATGGGGACGGAGGCGCATGCCGTCGACATGGAAAGCCACGGCGTGGTGCGCGCCGCCGCCGCCGCGGCTCGGCCCATGGCGGTCTTGCGGATCGTGCTCGATCCGGCCGAACGCGACCTGCCGCGGGCGGCCCTGGTGGCGCTGGGACCCGACGGCCGGGTGCGACTGGGCGCGCTGATCGGCGCGCTCATGCGCCGGCCCGGCGAGATATGGGGATTGATCCGCCTCGCGCGCGACGCGAGCGTCGCGCGGGTCAGCCTAGGCCGCGCTGCTGCGGCACTCGCTCGAGGTCTTGGCTGAGGCTTCCTTCTCGGCCGTGAGCTTGTCGATGTTGTGCCGGAGCTGACGCTCGAACACGAATTCGGCCGGCCGCGCCTTGTCGAGCGCGATCTCGGGCGCCATCGGCCCGTCGGTCTTGGGACCGCGCATCGCCGCCATCATCGCCTTCACCGGATGGGACAGCGTGTCGTTGACCGCGGTCGCCTCGTAGCCGCAATGGACCATGCAGTCGGCGCACTTCTCGTAATTGCCGGTGCCGTAGAGATCCCAATCGGTCGTCTCCATCAGCTCGCTGAAGGTCTTGACATAGCCTTCGCCGAGCAGATAGCAGGGCTTCTGCCAGCCGAACACGTTGCGCGTCGGGTTGCCCCAGGGCGTGCAGTGATAGGTCTGGTTGCCGGCGAGGAAGTCGAGGAACAGCGCCGACTGGTTGAGGTGCCAGCCCTTGCCCTTGCCGTAGCGGAACACGTCGCGGAACAGCTGCTTGGTCTGGCTGCGCTTGAGGAAATGCTGCTGGTCGGGCGCCCGCTCATAGGCATAGCCCGGCGAGATGGTGACGCCGCTCACACCCATCTCCATCGCGCTGTCGAGGAAGTGGGCGACATGCTCCGGCTGCTCGCCGTCGAACAGCGTGCAGTTGACGTTGACGCGGAAGCCCTTGGCGCGCGCGGCCTTGATCGCGGCGGTCGCCTTGTCGATAGACGCCGTCCTGGCACACGACCTTGTCGTGGCGCTCGCGGTCGCCGTCGAGATGGATCGAGAAGCAGAGATAGGGGCTGGGCTTGAACTGGTCGATCTTCTTCTCGAGCAGCAGCGCGTTGGTGCAGAGATAGATGAAGCGGCGGCGCTTCACCAGCTCGGCCACGATCTTCGGCATCTCCTTGTGCAGCAGCGGCTCGCCGCCGGCGATCGAGACGATCGGCGCGCCGCATTCATCGGCGGCGCCCACGCATTCCTCGACCGAGAGGCGCCGGTTCAGGATGTCGTCGGGATAATCGATCTTGCCGCAGCCGGCGCAGGCGAGGTTGCAGCGGAACAAGGGCTCCAGCATGAGCACCAGCGGATAGCGCTGCTTGCCCTGAAGCCGCTGCTTCATCAGATAGGCACCGACATGGATCTTTTGAATCAACGGAACGGACAAGCTGCTCTCCTGGTCACGGGCGCGGCGACGCTCAGATGAAACGACTGTCGAGGATGGGGGTCATTCGGCCGAGGCTGCGGCGGTGTTGCGCTCGCCTTCGCGAGCCTGCGGCCGGCCCATCCGCCCATAGGGCGAACCGGCGACGTCCCACAGCATCTCGGGCAGCTTGAAGCGGACATTCTCTTCGACGCCTTCGAGATTCTCGATCGCGACCGGCGCGATCTGACCGAGCCGGGTCAGCACTTCCTGCACCAGCTCTTCGGGCGCCGACGCGCCGGCGGTGACGCCGACGGCATCGATGTCGGTGAACCAAGCCGGATCGATATCCTCGGCAGTGTCGATCAGATAGCTCGGGATCCCCATCTCGGCCGCGATCTCGCGCAGGCGGTTGGAGTTCGAGCTGTTGGGCGAGCCCACCACCAGGATCACGCCGACATGCTGGGCGAGCAGATGCACCGCCTGCTGGCGGTTCTGCGTCGCATAGCAGATGTCGCGCACGTCGGGGCCAGCGACCTGGGGAAAGCGCTGTTTCAGCTTGTCGATGATGACGCGGGTGTCGTCCACCGACAGCGTCGTCTGGGTGATGTAGGAGACCTTGGCCGGGTCGCGCACCCGCAGGCGGTCGACATCGTCGACCGAGGAGACCAGATGCACGCCGCCGGGGATGCGCCCGCGCGTGCCCTCCACTTCGGGATGGCCTTCATGGCCGATCAGGATCACGTCATAGCCCTGCTCGGCATAACGCTGGCCCTCGCGATGGACCTTGGCGACCAGCGGGCAGGTGGCGTCGATCACCGGCAGGTCGCGCAGGCCCGCATCGTCGGCGACCTTCTGCGCCACGCCATGGGCGGAGAACACCGTGATCGCCCCGTCCGGGATTTCGTCCAGCTCGTCGACGAAGCGCGCTCCGATCGAGCGCAGCTTTTCGACGACGCGCTTGTTATGGACGATCTCGTGCCGGACATAGACCGGAGGCCCATATTTGCGGATCGCCAGCTCGACGATCTCGACGGCTCGCTCGACGCCGGCGCAGAAGCCGCGGGGCTGGGCCAGAATCACGCGCATCTTCGGATTGGCTCCACTCACTATCGATGATCCTCAAGGACGATGGCTCGCGTCCTGCGAGCGGGTCGAGTTGGGGCACCTTCTATGGCCAACCCCGTTGCTCAACTATTAGCCTTCTAGCTTCCGCCCTCGCGGGCGTCCATCCCCTCTTGGCATTGGGACCATAGAAGTGCCTGTAAATCAACCCGGCGGATGGAAGGGAAATATCCAAATCCCCGGAAATGCGGCATTTTTGCTCACCCTCCGCGGCCTCCGCCGCGGTTGCGCCGGGGGGTCGCCCATGCCTATATGACGCGCCGCACAACGCCGGGCGCCTCGAGGCGCCCCTGGCGACATGATGGCTTTGTCGAACTGGCGGCAGGGTGTGGCCGCCGGGAACTTTGACCGGACCCGAGATCCCGGGCTCCGTTGGACCGGCTCTAGTGAACGGGCCGGCATCGGATCGAGCCCCGAAACGACGGGGCCAACCGCCCCAAGGCGCAGAGAGAACTCCAGACCCATGAAGCCCCATTCCCGCAAATTCCTGCCATTTATCAGCGTTGGCCTGGCTCTGGTCCTGATGCTGTCCTTCATGGCTCCGGCCCGGGCCGTCGCCACGCCGGCCGGCGACCTGGTGGGCAAGCTGAATGGCGCGTTCCTGCAGGTGATGCAGAACGCCGCCTCGCTCGGCTATGAGGGCCGCTACAAGGTCCTGGAGCCGGTGGTGGCCGACGCCTTCGACTTCACGCTCATGTCGCGAGTCGCCATGGGCAGCCGCTGGCAGAATCTGACCGATGCGCAGAAGCAAACGCTGGTGGACACCTTCCGGCGCTATTCGACCGCCACCTATGCCTCCCGATTCGACGGCTTCTCGAACCAGCGCTTCGAGATCCTGGGCGAGGAGCAGAAGGCGCAGGATACGGTGCTGGTGAAGAACCAGATCGCCGGCGGCAATGGCGATCCGGTCCGCATCGACTATCTGCTGCGCCCCGACCAGGGGCAGCTCAAGATCATCGACATCTATCTCAACGGCTCGATCAGCCAGCTCTCGGTCTATCGTTCGGAGTTCATCGATGTGATGGGGGCGAAGGGCTTCGACGGGCTGATCGCGACGCTCGATCAGCGCATCGCCGAGATGGCGAAGGGCGAGCCCGCCGCCCAGCCCTGACCACGTCTTATCCCCTCCCCCGGAACGGGGGAGGGCGAGGGAGGGGGCTGCGCGGTATCGACATCGCGTCGTCCCCCTTCCTGACCTTCCCCCAGAATTGCGGGAAGGGATCGAACCGAGCTCTAAAACCTCTGCGCCAGCACCGCGCCGTTCGACGACACCACGTCGTCCGAAGGCCAGAACGCGGCCCAATTGTCGCCGGCGGCTCCCAGCATGAGCGGGCGCAGCGGCAGGCGCAACACCCCGCCCTGGAAGTAGGACAGCACCACCCCGTCCGGATTCTGCGCCGCCCATCCCAAGGCGGCGCCGGCGCTGGCGAACACCGTCACCGGCTGGTCGAGCCGTCCCAGGAAATCATATTCGCCGCGATAGCGCCCGAGCAGCGCCACCGGCCGACCCGACTGCTGCAGCTCATGGATTTTCGCCGCCAGCGGCGAGATGTCGAAGAAGGGCCGCAAGGACTGGGCGAACTCGATATTGAAGCTGACCACCACCAGCGCCGGCAGCAGCGCCAGCTGCATCATGCGGGCGATAAGCGCGCGCGGCGCCGCCTGGCCCACCAGATAGGCGCCGCCGAGCAGCACGAGGCCTGAGATCAGGCTGGTGCCGCCGAGCCAGATCGGCAGGCCCGAGGGGCTGACGAACTGGCGCCAGACGGCATCGAGATGGGCGACCGGCACGATGTTGAGCAGGAAGAAGAGCAGGCCCGTCAGCAGCACGGGGAGGGTGGGCAGGGCCGCATGATAATCCATCGGCTTGTTGGCCTGGACCGTCAGCAGCCGCGCGGCGACCAGGGCCAGCGGCGCCAGCGCCGGGACGAGGCCGTAGGTGGATCGGCCCTCGGTCACGACGCTTGCGATCAGGGCCACCGCCGTGGCGAGGAGCGTCAGGCGCAAGCCATCGTCGATCGGCATGCGGGTCTGATTGCGCATCGCGCGCCAGATCGGTTTCCACCAGGCCCAGGGATGAAGCAGGCCCGGTGCCAGCAGCAGCAGCCAGTAGAGCGGCCGCTCGGGGGCCGGTTGCGGTGCGCCCGGATAGCGCGAGGGGTCGGCTGTCAGCGCGGCGATGGGATCCTGCAGGGTCCCCAGCCAGGGGGCCAGCAGCAGGCTCGCCAGCGCCAGGGCGCCCAGCGCCCCCACCAGCCATTGCAACAGCCGCGGCCGTTGCCCGCGGTCGAGCCAGGGCAGCACCAGCAGCATCGGCAGGATATGGATCATGCCCCCGCCACCGCGCGCCAGGCCCGCCAGTCCGAGCGCCAGGCCAAAGACAGCCCAGCCGAAGACCGGCCGGCGATCGAGCACCAGCCCGAGGCCGGCCACGGCACCGAGCAGGAAAGCGGCGAGGGCGAGGTCGGGCAGGGTCAGGGCCAGGGCGCCCGCGAAGCCGCCGAAGCCGACCAGGATGATGGGGGCGGTCGCCAATGTCTGCGGCCGGCGCGGCCAGAGCAGCCGGGCGACCGGTCCCGCCGTCAGGATCGTGCCCAGCGCGAAGAGCGGCCCGACCAGGCGGGCCCAGAGCTCGCTGGTCCCGAACAGCCACCAGCCGGCCTGGATCAGCCAGGCCAGCAGCGGCGGGTGATAGGCGAAGGCGCCGACCAGATCGGCATTGCCGCCCGACCATTGCCACCAGGCTTGAGCCAGCACCAGGCTGTCGAGGCTGGCGAGCGGCGGCCGGGCGGCCAGCGTGCTGCCCACCAGCACCACCCAGATCGCGGTCGGACCGATCGCCGTCGGCAGGAACTTGACCGACAGATGGAGCGGCCAGCGCCTGGTGGGCGCAGGGGCGGCCGGCCGGTCCGGTGTCGGCTCGGCCTTCATCGCTTCTTCTTATCCCCTCCCCCCTTAACCCCTCCCCCCTTGAGGGGGAGGTTAGGGTGGGGGGTGATCGAAGAACGCGATGATGCAAGAACTTTGTCGCCCGCAAACGGGGTCCACACCGAGGTCGTGGCCACCCCCCACCCCAGCCTCCCCCTCAAGGGGGGAGGGGAAGAAAACGAAGCAAGGTGCTTTCTCCTTAACACGCTCAACCGGACCGCGGTGGTGCGGCTCGGGAGGGCCGGCGCGAAATCGGCATGGCTGAAGGATGTCCCATCACGCCTGCCGGAACACCGGATAGGTCAGCTCCCAGGGCTCCTGCTTCGAAGCCTCGGCCCATTCGCGCATCGCCGGCAGGGCGTTGACCGCCTGGATATAAGCCGTCGTGGCCGGATCGAATTGGGCGCCATAGGTGATGAAGCGCGTGGTGACCGGCGCATACATCGCGTCGGCGACGGTGAAGCCGCCATAGAGGAAGTCGCCCTTGCCGTTGGCCCCGGCCTTGCCGAAGCGCTCGCGCGCCTCGCGCCACAACCCGATCACGCGCTCGATCTCGGCCGCGCAGTGGGATTGGCGGTTGCGCTCGGGCCAACGGCCCCGGACATCCATCGGCATGTTGCGCCGGAGCTCGGCGAAGCCGCCATGCATCTCGGTGGCGACGGCGCGCGCATGCGCCCGGACCGCTGGATCGGCCGGCCAGAGACGGGCCTGCGGGCGAATCTCGGCCACATATTCGCAGATCGCGAGCGACTCCCAGATCTTCACCGCCCCATGCTCCAGGAACGGCACCTTGCCGGAGCCCGAGAAGGCCCGGATCTGTTTCTGGGTGTCGGGCTGGTCGAGCGGCACCATCACCTCGCGGAAGCTCAAGCCCGCCTGCTTCATCGCCAGCCAGGGCCGCAGCGACCAGGAGGAATAGTTCTTGTTGCCGATATAGAGCGTCATGTCGGTCATGAGGGGATTCCGGCGGGGTCAAAAGGGGCTCCAGTAAGCCCGAGGCCCCGGGGCGAGGCAAGGCGGGGGCTGGGGCTCCTCCGTCAGCCCCTCTTTTCAGCCCGGCTGGGGCAGGCCATGCTGGCGACTCGCTGCCGATCCAGCCCTTCCCGTCATCCCCTCGAGGAGATCATGGCCGAGATTTCTGCGCTCACCGACCGCGCCGCCGGCAAGACTGCCGTCATTCATCCCGTCGCCCGGTCGCAATATCGCAACTGGCTCAAGGGCCAGAGCGCCAGCTTGCGCAACTGGATCGCGGCCACCGACTTCAAGCCGGAGCCGGCGCGCCATCTGCTGCTGCCGGCGCGCGACGGCGGCATCGGCTCGGTGCTGCTGATTCTCGAGGACGGTCTGGATCTCTGGTCCTGGGGCGCCTTGCCGCAGAGCATCCCGGAGGGCCGTTATCGCATCGAGGCGCCGCTGACGCCGCTCCAAGCCGGCGCCGCCGCCTTCGCCTGGGCGCTCGGTGCCTATTCCTTCGATCGCTATCGCAAGCCCAAGCGCGAGCCGGCCAGGCTGGTCTGGCCGAAGAGCGCCAACCGCGCCAAGGTCGAGACCATGGCCGCCGCCGTCCATTGGGTGCGCGACATGATCAACACGCCGGCCGACGATATGGGCCCGGCGGAGCTCGCCGGCGAAGCCGAGAAGCTGGCCAAGGCGAACGGCGCCAGCTTCAAGGTGATCGTCGGCGATGCGCTGCTGAAGGAGGATTACCCTTCTGTCCATGCGGTGGGCCGCGCCTCGTCGCGTCCGCCGCGCCTGATCGATATCAAATGGGGCACGAAAGGTCCGAAGATCGCGCTGGTGGGCAAGGGCGTCTGCTTCGATTCCGGCGGTCTCGATCTCAAGAACGCGGCCGGCATGCTGCAGATGAAGAAGGACATGGGCGGTGCCGCCCATGTGCTGGGCCTGGCGCGCATGATCATGGAAACCAAACTCCCGGTGCGGCTGCGTGTGCTGGTGCCGGCGGTCGAGAACGCGGTCTCGGGCAACGCCTTCCATCCGCTCGACATCCTCAAGACCCGCAAAGGGATCTCGGTCGAGGTCGGCAACACCGATGCCGAAGGCCGTCTCATTCTCTCCGACGCGCTGACCGAGGCCGATCGCGACGATCCGGCGTTGATCGTGGACTTCGCGACGCTCACGGGGGCGGCGCGCGTGGCGCTCGGGCCGGAGCTGCCGGCGCTGTTCTCGAATCACGACGCGACCGCGGACTCGCTGCTCAAGCTCGCGATCGAGAACCAGGAGCCGTTCTGGCGCCTGCCGCTGCACAAGCCCTACCGGCGCATGCTCGACAGCAAGGTCGCCGACATCAACAATGTCGGCGATGGTGGCTTCGCCGGCGCCATCACCGCGGCGCTGTTCCTGAACGAGTTCGTGCGGCCGACCACGCCCTGGGTGCATTTCGACATCATGGCGGCCAACGCCCGCGGCCGTCCGGGCCGGCCCGAGGGCGCGGATGCGATGGGCCTGCGCGCGGTCTATGCGCATATCGCCGGTCTCGCGGCGAATGGCGGCGAAGCGGCGGAAGAACCGGCCGCACCGGCACCGGCGAAGAAACCCGCGGCTGCGAAACGTCGGGCACCCGCACGCCGCCGCGCGCGGCGCTGACGAAGACGGGAAGAGGCGGGGAGAGACGATGACGCTGGGGCGCAACGAGGCCCTGGCATTGTGGCGCCGCCTGCTGCTGGCGGGGATGGGATCGCCGACGGGCGAGCTGACCCAGCGCCAGCTGGCGCTGCTGGTCACGCTCTACACGGCGGACGGGCCGCACACGGTGCGGGGACTGGCGGCGGGCCTCGCCATGTCGAAGCCCGCGGTCTGCCGTGCGCTGGACCGCCTCGACCGTCTCGGCTTCGCGCGGCGCAAGGAGGACGAGGCCGACCGGCGCAACGTGCTGGTGCAGCGCACGGTCAAGGGTGCGGTCTTCATGAGCGATCTGGGCGACGCGATCGAACGCACGCTGGAGACGCCGGGGATGGGTGAAGTCGGGGGACAGGCGCCGGTTAAACGCTGACGGCGAACGCTCGTATGCGGCCGATGCCCGTCAGTTCGGGGAAGCCGCAGCGCACCAGGGTTGTTTGCGGACGTTATCACGCATCGACAATTCCTCGGGCGTCATCTCGGCAAGGTCCTCTGGATCGATCGCGTCGCGATCCCACCAATGGCTGCAATAGGCATAGCAGCCGCCGTCAAGCCGACTTTCGGACCACCAGAACACCTCGCTGTGGTTTCTGAATGACGGGCGTCCGTTGGGGCCGTTTCGCCGATAGCAAAAGTCATTCTCGTCGACGATGGTCACGCCGTCTTCGATTCGCCATCCGGTTTCGCTTCGGTGAAGCTCGAGGGTGCTGCAGCCATCCGTCCCGCAATAGGGGCCGATGGCAATGAAAACCATCATCTCGTCGATACCGTCGCCATCGAGGTCGACATAGGCCCAGAAAAGCTCATGGCTCAGGAAATGGGCCAGAGCGTCGTCGGTGTTTTTCGCCCAGCCGAACTTTACGGTCCGATCGAGATGATCCTGGAGAAGATCGAAGTTGTATGGAGGACTCTCGTCCAGCGCCCGCATCCATCGCTCAATGACGGGCCAAGCCCCATCGGGTGGGGCGCCATTCCGGAAATGGATTGGCACTTCGTCGTTGGTCGATGCTGATGCGCCACCCCAGAGAAACGCGTTGATCGTCATTGCCGCGATCAAGCAGGAGATGGCGAGGTTCCATACGAAGAGCACGCCCGCCGGTCATGTTTGAGGGAAATGCACAAGGGCATCATACGCGGGTCAGCTCGCCGGCGCCGCTTCGCACCAAGGAAGCTGGCGAAGCTCATCGCGGACTTTGAACTCTGTCGCCGTATAGGTAGCAAGTTCTTCGGGGCTCGTTCCGTAAGGATCGCCCCAGCCGTCGCAGGCGAGATAGCAGATGCCATCGAAGTTTGCCCCGGTCCACCAGACCGCTTCTCGACGGCTGCGAATCATTGGGTAGCCGTCGGGATCGGCACGCGTATAGCAGAGATTGTCGGTTGGCTCTTCCAGCGTGAAGCCGGAGACGACCTCCCATGAGATTGGCCGCCGTCCGAGGATCATGGTTCGGCATCCGGCGGTGCCGCACCACCCTGGAAGACCCAACCAAACCAGCATTTCATCGACGCCGTCACCATCGAGATCCGCGTAACCCCAGTAAACATCGTACTTGAAAAGATGAGCCAACGCTTCGCTGTACGTGCTCACTTCGCCGCGCTTGATCAGTTCCCGGAGCCAACCTTCGAGGTCGTAGGATGGGGCCTCGTCGATACTGCCGTCGGATTGCAGCTCCTGCTCGACCGCATTCCACGCCCCATCAGGCGGTTGCCCAGCCTCCAGGGAAATTGGAATCCCTGAGCCGATTGATTCAGCTTTGACGCTCGATATCGAGAGGCCGGCAGCGATCAACACTGCAGCGAAAAGAATCCCCCAGTGCTTCATGTTTCTCTTCAATGTCCGTGGGGTCGCAAATAGGGCACATTGGCGAACTCGCGCCGCCGGTGCTCGCGCGCAAAGAGGCGCGCAAGACCCCGAAATCCGCGCGCCGGCGTCCGTAACCCTCCCCGGGGCGGCCGTCTCTTTCATCTCTGATGCGATTGTATGAGGCATGATAGGTCGTCACCCTGCCGATCCCGCTCCGCACCAGGGCCGATCGTGCAGCAGCTCGCGCACGCTCAGTTCCTCGGGAGTCGCGGCTGAGAGATCTTCTTTCGAGATGGCATCGGGGTCACTCCAACCCATGCAGTATCGGTAGCAGACATAGCGCTGCCGGGTGCCGTCCCACCAGCGGGCAACTGAATCGGACCGAATCATTGGAAAGCCATCTGGGCCGCTGCGGGTATAGCAAAGGCTGTCCACCGGCTCTCCTAGATACAGGCCAAACTCTTGTTGCCATCCCGCTGGCGTGCGACGGAGAATCAGGGCCTGGCAGCCTGCCGATCCACAAAAGGGTGGAATCCCGAGCCAAACCAGCATCTCATCGACGCCATCACCATCGAGGTCGACGAAGCCCCAGGCAATCTCGTAGCGCAGAAATTGAGCGAACGCTTCAACCCGCGTTCGCGCTTCGCCGCGTTCGATGAGGTTGTAGAGCTCATCCTCAAGGGCATCGGATTTCATTCCGTCGATTTCGGTCGTTTCCGAACGCAGCTTGCGTTCGACGGCGAGCCATGCGTCTTCTGGCGGTCGCCCTGCCTGTAGCGAGAGCGGAGTTTCATCGCCGATTTGCGCAGCGCTGAGGGAGGAAGCCCAGAATCCAGCGGCGACCAAAATTCCAGCGAACAACCTTCGACGACAGCCCATTCGGCCCTCAGCGGCCTGACGGGCGCAAATAGGGGATGTCCGCGAATTTGCGCAGCCGTGCCTCGATCGGGCCGAAAACTGCCTTTTGATCGTCGGACCACTGTGTTGGATCGCTCGTCCAACCATGCTGGGCGAGAAAATCGAGATAGTCTCTGACGGCGAATGCGCCCCGCCGGTGCATCGCTGCCGCCAGACCATTCTCGGTCACTGTGAAATCGCTGTCGCTTCCGTGGATAGTCTGGCCAATCCGGTCGAGCGTGCCGATCTTCTTCGCATACTGCCAATTCTTGAGCAGAAACTCCTTGAGCGCAATTTCCTGCGCGACCGGATTGTTCAGAAAAGCTTCGTCGTTGGCGATGCCTGACGCATCGCTCCAAACTCCGTTCTTGTCGCGCCACTCGATATCTTCGAGAGCCTTGGGCGTCAGCTGATAGGCGCCAAGGGCGCCTTTCTTGTGCAATGCGCGATATCCGCCGCTGGTGCGAGACTCTTCATTCGCGATCTCTTCTCGAAATCGCACCGATATCGGCCAATAGACCCGCAGCTTCGGGTCGGGAACGGGCGTGACTTTCGTGTCGGCAAGGTCCGGCATAGGCGTCCTCAAAAATTGGGTAGCAAAAAGTTATATATAAACACGCGATGAATGTAAAGAACAAAATAAGAACATGACTCATGAGAACTCAACCCTTCCATCGGATCGCATCGCTGGCGAATGCCGCGCTGGGGCCCGGCGATGAGACGGAGTGCGTCGAGTCCGGCGGCGTGCTGGCGCGACGCGGCCATACGGAAGGGGCCGTCGATATCGCGAAGCCAGCGGGCATACGGCCCGCCGCGGTGCTGTGCGAATTAATGACCCGAACCGGCAAGATGCGGCGCGGCCCTCAGGCCCAGGCGTATGCGCGGAGCAACGGTTTCCCGATTCTGTCGATCGCCGATCTGGTTTGCTGGTGCGAGCAGGAGGTGCCTGTCGTGGTGTGATCGGGAGCAGGCGGCCGCCCAGGCGGTGGCCACCTGTCCGATCAATAGCCCTTCTTCAGATCCACCGTATTGGGAATGGGCAGGCCCGCCTTGTGCCGGCGGATGCCGTCGAGCACGACCGGGATCGCCGTCTCGGGCTGGGTCAGGCTCGCCACATGCGGCGTCACCGTGATCTTGGGATGGACCCAGAAGGGATGGTCGGCGGGCAGCGGCTCCTGGTGGAACACGTCGAGCGTCGCATGCGCGATATGGCCGGAATCGAGCGCCGCGATCAGGTCGGCATCGACCAGATGGCCGCCGCGCGCGGCGTTGATCAGGCAGGCGCCCTGGGGCAGCTGCGCCAGGAGCTTCGCGTTGAGGATGCCGCGCGTCTCCGCCGTCAGCGGCAGCAGGCAGACCAGGATCTCGGTGCGGGCGAGGAAGGCCTTGAGCCCCTCCTCGCCGTGATAGCTGGTCACGCCCGGCAGCGATTTGTGCCGGCGGCTCCAGCCGGCGACGTCGAAATCGAGCGCCACCAGCTTCGCGGCCGCATCGGTGCCGAGCACGCCCAGCCCCATGATGCCGACCTTGCGGTTGCGCGCGAGCGGGAAGAGCTTCTGGCGCCAGACGCGGTCCTTCTGCTGCCGGTCGAGCACATGCTGCCCGCGATGATGGCGCAGCGTGTGGAGCAGCACATATTCGGTCATGCCCGAGGTCAGGCCCGGATCGACCAGCCGCACGATCGGGATGTGATAGGGCAGGGTCTTATCCGCGAGGAGCTTGTCGACGCCGGCCCCCAGATTGAAGATCACCTTCAGGTTGGGATAGCGCTGCATGTCGCCGGGCTCCGGCAGCCAGACCAGCGCGTATTCGATGTCCTCGACCCGGCCGACATCCGGCCAGAAGCGCAGATCGATGTTGGGATCCGCCGCCGTCAGCGGCTTGCGCCAGGCCCCGAACTCGCCGGCATCGTCCTGGGGGCTGTTGAAGAGAATCGCCATGCTGGTTCCTTGACGTCGGGTGTCGTGAACGGTGGTGGATAGCTGCTGAAACGTTGTCGCAGCCCCCTCCCTAACCCTCCCCCTTTAAGGGGGAGGGGATTAAATCTGGTCGCGCCTTCCTTGTCCCCTCCCCCCTCGAGGGGGAGGGTTGGGGAGGGGGCAGACTCGATATCAGAAATACTAACCGGCCGTCACTCCCGCACCACCCCCGCCTGCGCCGTCTCCAGCTCGAAGGCCGCCGCCATCAGCGCCTTGGTGTAGCTCTCGCGCGGGCTCCCGAGGACCTGGTCGGCGGCGCCATGCTCGACCACCTTGCCGTCCTTCAGCACCATGATCTCGTCGGCCAGCGCCCGCACCACGCGCAGATCGTGGCTGATGAAGAGATAGGCGAGCTTGTGCCGGCGCTGCAGCTCGGCCAGGAGGTCGACGATCTGCGCCTGCACCGACATGTCGAGCGCCGAGGTCGGCTCGTCCAGCACGACCAGGCGCGGCTTCAGCACCATGGCGCGGGCGATGGCGATGCGCTGGCGCTGGCCGCCGGAGAACTCGTGCGGATAGCGGAAGCGGCTCTCGGGATCGAGCCCGACTTCCTGCAGCGCCTCGACGATGCGGGCATCGGCTTCGGCCTCGGTCTTGGCGAGGCGATGGACCGTGAGCCCCTCGGCCACGATCTCGCCCACCGAAAGGCGGGGCGAGAGCGAGCCATAGGGATCCTGGAACACGACCTGCATCTCCTGGCGCAGCGGCCGCAGATGGCCCCCGGAGACCTTGTCGATGCGCTTGCCCTCGAACTCGATCGCGCCCTCGCTCGAGATCAGGCGCAACAAGGCCAATCCCAGCGTCGTCTTGCCGGAACCGCTTTCGCCGACCACGCCGACGGTGCGGCCCTCATGGAGCTTGAGGCTCACCCCGTCGATCGCCTTGATATGGTCGACCGTGCGGCGCAGCAGCCCCTGCTTGATCGGGAACCAGACCCTGACGTCCGTGCCGGTCATGAGCGGCGTGCCCTGGGCCGGCTGGATCGCAGGCTTGCGTTTGGGCTCGGCCGCCAGCAGCTTGCGGGTGTAGTCGTGCTGCGGCGCCTTGAACACGGTCGCGACCGGACCCTGCTCGACGATCTGGCCGTGCGTCATGATGGCGACGTCGTCCGCCACCTTGCGCACGATGCTGAGGTCGTGGGTGATGAGCAGCAGCCCCATGCCGAGCTTGGCCTGCAGCTCCTTCAGCAGCTTGAGGATCTGCGCCTGGATCGTGACGTCGAGCGCCGTGGTCGGCTCGTCGGCGATGAGGAGGTCGGGATCGTTGGCGAGCGCCATCGCGATCATGACGCGCTGGCGCTGTCCGCCCGAGAGCTCGTGCGGATAGGCGTTGAGGCGCTTCTCGGGATTGGGCAGCTGCACGAGGCGCAGCAGCTCCAGCGTGCGCGCCCGGGCGGCACCCTTGGAGAGCCCCTTATGGATCAGCAGCACCTCGTTGACCTGCTTCTCGATGGTGTGGAGCGGATTGAGCGAGGTCATCGGCTCCTGGAAGATCATCGAGATCTGGTCGCCGCGGAGCTGCCGCATCGCCGATTCCGGCGCGCCGATCAGCTCCTGACCCTTGAACAGGATGCTGCCCGAGGGATGGTGCGCAGCCGGATAGGGCAGCAGGCGCATGATCGAGAGCGCCGTCACCGATTTGCCGGATCCGCTTTCCCCCACCAGCGCCAGGGTGCGGCCGCGATCGATCGCAAAGCTCACATGGTCCATGGCCTTCACCAGCCGCGGGCCTGCGCCAAAATATGTCGAAAGATCCTTGACCCGCAGCAGTGGCGCCTGCGGTTGCGTCGGCGTCACCGGCTTGGCGCTCATGCGACGGCCTTGCGCGGATCGAAGGCGTCGCGGACCGCCTCGCCGATGAAGACGAGGAGCGTCAGGACCAGGGCGATCACGAAGAAGCCGGTGAAGCCCAGCCAGGGCGCCTGGAGATTGGCCTTGCCTTGATTGAGGAGCTCGCCGAGAGAGGCGGAGCCCGGTGGCAGGCCGAAACCCAGGAAGTCGAGCGAGGTCAGGATCGTGACCGACCCGCCAAGCTGGAAGGGCAGGAAGGTCAGCATTGCCACCATGGCGTTGGGCAGCAGATGGCGGAACATGATGGTCCAGTCGCGCACGCCGAGCGCCCGGGCGGCGCGCACATATTCGAAATTCCGTGCCCGCAGGAACTCCGCGCGGACCACAGCGACCGGCCAGGTCCAACTGAAGAGGAGCAGCAAGCCGAGCAGCCACCAGAAGTTCGGCGTGATCACGCTTGCCAGAATGATCAGCATGTAGAGCATCGGCAGGCCGCTCCAGATCTCGATCACGCGTTGGAACGTAATGTCCAGCAGCCCGCCAAAATAGCCCTGCATGGCGCCAGCGATGACGCCGACGATGGTGCTGAAGAAGGTGAGGATCAGGCCGAAAGCGACCGAGATACGGAAACCATAGATGACGCGGGCTGTCACATCGCGGGCCTGGTCGTCAGTACCGAGCCATTGCTGGAGCGACGGCGGCGTCGGTGCCGGTGCCGGCAGGTCATAGATTACGGTGTCATAAGAGTAAGGGATCAACGGCCAGACCGCCCAGCCTTTGTCCGAGATCAGCTTCTTCACGAACGGATCGGTATAAACCGTGTTGGTCTCGAACACGCCGCCATAGGCCGTTTCCGGGTAATCGACGAAGACCGGGAAGAACAGATGCCCATCGTGGAAAACGACGATCGGTCGATCGTTCGCGATCAGCTCTGCACCTAGGCTGATGCCGAAGAGAATCAGAAAAATCCAAAGCGACCAGAACCCGCGTTTGTTGGCGCGGAAGTTGTGCAGACGCCGACGGGTCAGCGGCGTGATCCGAAAACCCAGGAAACGGTCTGCATAGGCGCGCGCGAGCGCCGCCATGGGGGGTGCGGATCCTTCGGCGGCGCTCATACGCGGCGGCTTTCGAAATCGATGCGGGGATCGACCAGGGTGTAGGTGATGTCACCCACCAGATTCATCACCAGGCCCAGCAGGGTGAAGAAATAGGTCGTGGCGAACACAATCGGATAGTCGCGATTGATGATGGCTTCATAACCAAGCTGCCCCAGCCCATCGAGCGAGAAAATGACCTCGATCAGGAGGGATGAGGTGAACAGGATGCCGATGAAGGCGGCGGGAAATCCGGCGATCACGATCAGCATGGCGTTGCGGAACACATGTCCATAGAGCACGCGACGCTCGGTCAGGCCCTTGGCTCGCGCGGTAACCACATATTGCTGGTTGATCTGTTCCAGGAAGGAGTTCTTGGTCAGCATGGTCAGACTGGCGAAGCTTCCGACCAAAAGGGCGGTGAGGGGCAATGCCAGGTGCCAGAAATAGTCGAGAATCCGCTGCGGCCAGGACAAATCGCTCCAGTTGTCGGAGACCAGTCCCCGTAGCGGGAACCACTGGAGAAAGCTGCCGCCGGCGAACAACACGATGAGCAGGATCGCGAACAGGAAGGACGGGATCGCGTTTCCCGTGATGACGACGATGCTGGTCCAGATATCGAAGCGCGATCCATCCCGCACGGCCTTCTTGATGCCGAGCGGGATGGAAATCAGATAGACGAACAGAGTGGTCCAGATGCCGAGCGAGATCGAGACCGGGAATTTCTCGATGACGAGATCGACGACCGGCCGCCCCTTGAAGAAGCTTTCGCCGAAATCGAAGCGGACATAATGCTTCATCATGCCGATGAAGCGCTCGAGCGGCGGTTTGTCGAAGCCGTAGAGCTTTTCGATCTCCTTGATGAATTCGGGATCGAGGCCACGCGCGCCGCGATAGTGGCTGTTTTCGCCGGCGAGTTGGCCCCCGCCGCCCACGGTCTCGCCGCCGCTGCTGGTGATGCGTTCGGTCGCGGAAATGCCACGACCCTCGAGCTCGGCGATTGTTTGCTCGACCGGTCCTCCCGGTGCCACCTGAACGATGGCGAAGTTGATGACCATGATGCCGAACAGGGTCGGGATGATCAGCAGCAGGCGTCGGATGATGTAAGCGAACATGGTTTCCTGCGGCCTCGTCTAGCTCGACTGCTTGCCGGCGAGCGCCGCGACCTTGGCGGGATCGATCCACCAGGTATCGAGGCCCAGCGAATATTTCGGCGAGATCGCGGGTCTCGAGAACTTGTTCCAATAGGCGACGCGGAAGCTCCGCAGATGCCAGTTGGGGATCACATAGAAATTCCAGAGCAGGACTCGGTCGAGGGCATGGGTTCGCTGAATCAAGCTTTCGCGGTCCGGGGCGGCAATAACCAGATCGATCAATTCGTCGATGACCGGGTTCTTGATCCCGATGATGTTCTGACTCCCTGGTTGATCTGCGGCTGCCGAGCCCCAGAATTCCGCCTGCTCGTTGCCGGGGGAAAGCGACTGGCCAAAGCCGCCGCTGATCATGTCGAAGTCGAAGTGATCCAGTCGATTCTGATATTCGGAGATACCGACGGTTCGCAGGCTCGCAAAGATTCCCAGGCGCCGCAGATTGCGCAGGAAGGGCAGGACAATGCGCTCGAACAGGGGATCGTAAAGCAGGAACTCGAACTGGAACGGTTCGCCGCTGTCCTGTTTGACGAGCCGTCCATCGCGGATCACCCAGCCGGTCGCCTGCAGCAGAGCGCGCGCCTTCAGGAGGTTGTCTCGGATGTCGCCGTCGCCCTTGGTCTTGGGCGGCTCGTAGACCGAGGTGAAGACCTCGTTCGGCAGCCTGTCGCGATACTTCTCGAGAATCTTCAGCTCTTCGCCTTGCGGCAGGCCGGAAGAGGCGAGCTCGGTGTTGGAGAAATAGCTGGCGCTGCGCGTGTACTGTCCGAAGAACAGGGCCTTGTTCGACCATTCGAAATCGAAGGCATAACCGAGCGCCTGGCGCACGCGTGGATCCTCGAAGAGAGGCCGGCGGATGTTGTAGACGAAACATTGCATGCCGGTCGGGACTTCGTTCGGGATCTGCTCCTTGACGATCCGTCCGTCGGCGACTTGTGGAATGTCGTAGGCCGTCGCCCAGAGCTTGGCGGATCGTTCCTGTCGAATGTCGAAATCGCCCGCCTTGAAACCCTCGAGCGCGACGGTCTCATCCTTGTAGTAGATGTAGCGAATCGAATCCCAGTTGTTGGTGCCGACATTCACCGGCAGATCGCGACCCCAGTAGTCCTCGACGCGGTTCGACAGCACAAATCGGCCGGGCTCGTAGGCCGTGATGCGATAAGGCCCGCTGCCGACCGGCATGTCGAGCGACGGTTTCTCGAAGTCGCGCGGTGCCCAATAGGCTTTGCACAGCACAGGCATCTGGCCGACGATGAGCGGCAGCTCGCGATTGTCACCGGGGACGAAGCTGAATCGAACCTCGGCGTCGCCGGTCTGCTCGACTTTGGCGATGCTGCGATAATAGAAGCGATAGAAGGGCTGTCCCTTGGTCTTCAGCGTCTCGAAGGTGAAGATCACGTCCTCGGGCGTGACCGGTGTTCCGTCCCACCAGCGTGCAAGGGGGTTGAGAGTGAACTCCACCCAGGAGCGGTCGTCGGGCGTCTCGATGAACTGCGCCAGCAGCCCGTATTGTGTGAAGGCTTCGTCGTTGCTCGCCACGGTGAGGGATTCGTAGATGTTCTCGACCCCGGCCGCTGTTCTTCCCCGGACGATGTAAGGGTTGAAGCTTTCGAATGTCGTGCTGTTCGGCACGCTCTGGCGCAATTGCCCGCCCTTGGGCGCATCCGGGTTCACATAGTCGAAATGCTTGAAGTCGGGCCCGTATTTGGGCTCGCCATGCATGGCGAGCGCATGGGCCTTGCCGTTGGTGCCTTCGGCCCTGGCCGTGGGGCCCAGCGCCGCCCAGGACGCGGCGGCCGCGGCGCCCGCCAGGAACTGGCGCCGGCTCGGCCAGAAGGAGGGGGGACGGGGCAGAAGGAAGCGGTCGGTCACGCGAACTCCAAGGCGGCGGAAGGACGTGGATTTTAAGGGTTTTTTCCGATAGCGCCAGATCGAAACGCGGTTCTTGCATGGCTGACACGAGTTGCGGCGTCGCAGGCCGCCCGGTAAGGTCACGCCCGCCGTTCCCGCCGTCCCATCCCTTCCCGCCTTCCAGGAGTTCGTCGCCTCATGGGCCGCCCGCTTCGCGCCATCACCTTCGATCTGTGGGACACCATCGTCCATGACGATTTCGACGAGCCCAAGCGCAAGGCGCAGGGGCTGAAGTCGAAGAAGGAGGAGCGCCGCCATCTCCTGTGGGACGCGCTCAACCGGCAGCAGCCGATCGACGCGGAGCGCGTGAAACTCGCCTATGACGTGGCCGACGCCGCCTTCAACAAGGTCTGGCATGACCAGCATGTCACCTGGCCGATCGGCGAGCGGCTGCAGGTGGCGCTGAAAGGTCTCGGCCGCACCCTGCCGGAGCCGGAGCTCGCGAAGGTCGTGACCGCGCATGAGGAGATGGAGGTCGTCATCCGTCCCGACCTCATCCCCGGCATCCGCGAGGCGCTCGAAGGGCTCCATGGCCGCTACAAAACCTGCATCGTTTCCGACGCGATCGTCTCCCCCGGTCATTGCCTGAGGCGGCTGCTCGAAAGCTACGACCTCGCGCGCTTCTTCGACGGCTTCGCCTTCTCCGACGAGGTCGGCCATTCGAAGCCGCACCGTTCCATGTTTGATTCGGCGGCGAAGCAGATGGGCGTCGCGATCGAGGAGATCGTCCATATCGGCGACCGCGACCATAACGACGTCAAGGGACCGCAGGCGCTGGGCATGAAGGCGATCCTCTTCACCGCCACGCGCGCCGCCGACAAGGACCGCACCAGCGCCGACGCGATCTGCGAGCGCCATGCCGATCTCGTCGGCATCGTGGACCGGCTGGCGAAGGGGTAGGGGAAACACACTCGAGCTTTTGCTCAATGAGTCGTTCCTCTCCACCCGCATCGCGGGGGGAGAGGGTAGGGTGAGGGGGGACTCGAAGCACGCGCGTAATCTGCGGAAAGGTCACCCTCACCCAGCTCCGGGTAAGTCTCCGCTTTGCTCCGACTAACCCTTCGCAAC
>CAVOLB010000037.1:0-8779 GCA_963696655.1 uncultured Alphaproteobacteria bacterium | reverse complement strand
GGTGGCCGCTCTGCCATCGCGAAGCGCGCGCGGCAGCGGTCCTGATCTCCACCCATCGCGACGGGCGTCTGGTGGCCCGCATGATCGAGCGCCTGGGGCTCTCCACCATCGACGGCTCGACCAAGCGCGGTGGCGAAGCGGCGACGCTCCAATGCCGCAGCTGGTTGAGCAAGGGGGGTATCGTCTCGATCGCGCCCGACGGCCCGCGGGGACCGCGCATGCAGGCAGCCGCCGGCACGATCCAGCTCGCGGCCCTCACCGGCGTGCCGATCCTGCCCAGCGCCGTCGCCACCCGCAGGCGCCATGTCTTCGGCTCCTGGGACCGCTTCCTCCTGCCCTTGCCCTTCGGGCGCGGCCTCTATCGCGTCGGCGCACCGATCTCGGTGCCGCGCAATGCCGATGCGGCCGCGATCGAAGCGGCGCGGCTGGCGCTCGAGCAGGCGCTCAACGAGCTCTCCGCCGATTGCGACCGGCGCATGGGCCATGCTCCCATCGAACCGGCACCATCCCTGGCGATCGTGGAGGCAACCCGATGATGGCGACCCTCTATCGGGCTGCGACCGACCTCTCGGGCCCCTGGCTCGACCGTCATCTCGAGAAGCGGGCCGCCCTGGGCAAGGAAGACAAGGCCCGCCTCGGCGAGCGGAAAGGCGAGACGCGCGTCGCGCGGCCTTCCGGCGCGCTGCTGTGGCTGCATGGCGCCAGCGTCGGCGAGACCCAGTCGCTCCTGCCCCTGATCGAGGTCTTGCGTCGGCGCCAACCGACCTTGCAGCTCCTCGTCACCTGCAACACGGTCAGCGCCGCCACCTTGCTCGCGAGCGCGCTGCCGCCGGGCGCCATCCAGCAATATCTGCCGCTGGACCGCCGGGCCTGGGTCGAGCGCTTCCTCGATCATTGGCGCCCCGATGCCGGCGTCATCGCCGATTCCGAGCTCTGGCCCAATCTCCTGCTGGCGGCCAAGGCGCGGGCCCTGCCCCTGGCGCTGGTCAATGGCCGTCTCTCCGAGCGCTCCTTCCGGCGCTGGCGCTGGTTGCCCGGTTTCGCTCGCCAGATCCTCGGCGCCTTCGCCGTGATCGCGACCATCGACGAGGCGCAACGGCAACATTTCCTCGGCCTCGGCATGTCCCAGGCCGTCGCCATCGGCAATCTCAAGGCCGCGGCCGCCCTGCCGGCTTGCGACGAGGCGGAACTGGCGCAGTTCCGGGCCTCGATCGCCGGACGCCCGGTGATCCTGCTGGCCAGCAGCCATGAGCCCGAGGAGAGACTGCTGGCGATGGCGCTGGCGCCGCATCTGACCGCCGAGATCGCGCCGCTGCTGCTGGTGGCGCCGCGCCATCCAGCGCGCGGCGACGCCCTTCTTCCCCTCCTGCGCCCGCTCCTGGCGCTGGGCGGCAAGCTGCGCCGCCGCTCCCTGGGCGGGCTGCCCGGCTCCAAGGACCGGATCTATCTCGCCGACAGCCTGGGCGAGATGGGGCTGTGGTTCCGGCTGGCGGACCTGGTGATCATGGGCGGTTCGCTGGTCGACAAGGGCGGCCATAATCCGATCGAGCCGGCGCTGGTGGGACGCGCGATCCTGACCGGCCCTCATATCGGCAATTTCGCCGATCTCTATCGGCGCCTCGCGGAAGCGGGCGGCTGCCGGATTCTTCCCGACGCGCCGAGCCTGGCGTCGGCGGCGATCTCGCTCCTCGGCGATGCGGCCGCGCGCGCGGAACTCGCCGCCGCTGCCCAGCGTTTCTCGCAAGCCGAGGCGCAGGTTCTCGATCGCAGCCTCGCCGCTCTGGCGCCGATCCTGCGGGCGCTCGACAACGCGAAGGCGGCTCCTCATGTCACCTAGGTTCTGGCGCCGCGACGCGTCGATCCTCCTGCCGGCCCTGCTGGCGCCCGCGGCCGGGCTCTATCGCCTCGGATTTCTCGCGCGCCGGGCCGGCGCCAAGCCGCATCGCGCGCCTGTCCCCGTGATCTGCGTCGGGGCCGCGACCGTGGGCGGCGCCGGCAAGACGCCGCTCACCTTCGCGCTGGCGCAGCGGCTGCGCCAGCAGGGGCGCCGGGTTCATATCGTGACGCGCGGCTATGGCGGCAGCGAGCGCGGGCCCTTGCGCGTCGATCCCGCGCGCCATCTGGCGACCGAGGTCGGCGACGAAACGCTGGTGCTGACGCAATCCGCGCCGGTCTGGATCGCGCGCGACCGCGCGGCGGGGGTCGTGGCCGCGTTGCAGGACGGCGCCGAGATCGTGCTGCTCGACGATGGGCTGCAAAACAGGACGATCGCCAAGGATTTCTCGATCCTGACGATCGACGGAATCTCGGGCTTCGGCAATGGCTGGCAATTGCCGGCGGGCCCCCTGCGCGAGCCGGTGGCGCAGGCCGCCGCCCGCTGCCAGCTCGCCGTCATCATCGGCCCGGACGAGGCCGGCATCGCGGCCCGGTTGCCGGCGGGGCTGCCGATCCTGAATGCCCGGATCGAGCCGACCCATCCGCAAAACCTGAAGGGCCGGCGCTGGTTCGCCTTCTGCGGCCTGGGGGCGCCCGAGAAGTTCCGCCGCACGATCGAGGAGATGGGCCTCGATCTGGCCGGCTGGCGCGAGTTTTCCGATCATCACCGCTACAGCGAGAAGGAGCTCGACCGCCTCCGCGCCGAGGCAGGCTCGCTCACGGCGGGGCTGCTCACCACCCGCAAGGATTGGGTGCGCATCCATCCCAACTTCCGCCCGGGCCTGACGGCGCTCGATATCCTGCTGCACGTCGAGGACGAAGCGGCGCTCGACCGGCTGCTGAAGCCCGTTCTCGCGCGCTGAGGCCGGCGCCGTCACTCGCCGGTCGCGGCCGGCGTCTTCGGCGAACTCAGCATCGCGGCGCTGGCCGGCATGGGCGGCACCAGCAGCTGCGCATCGAGCTTCACGTCGCGCCAGTTCATGCCCCAATGGCAATGCGGTCCCGTCGCGCGGCCGGTATGGCCGATGCGGCCGATCTGGGTGCCCTTGGCGACGAAGAGTCCAGGATGCACCAGCACCGCGGACATATGGATCAGGATCGAGGTCAGGCCCTGGCCATGTTCGATGATGACGGTGCCGCCGGTGAGCAGCATCCCGGTCTCGGCGAGCCGGACGATGCCGTCGGCCGGACTTCTGACCGGCGCGCCTTCGGGCCCCGCGATATCGACGCCGTAATGCGGGTTGCGCGGCACGCCATTCAGAATTCGCACCGAGCCATAAACGCCGGAGATCGGGCCCAGCGCCGGCCAGTCGAAGCCATGCGCGTACCAGGCGACCGTCGATTGCGGAACGCGCGCGGCGTTGATCTTCTCCTGGTCGGCCGCGATCTTGGCCTGCTCCTCGGCGTTGGGCGTCACCGTATTCTGCGGCAGCCCGCTGATCCGCTGCTCCTCATAGGTGCGTTGCGCGATCGCGAGGGTCCGCTCCTCGATCGAATGATCGCCATGCTCGATCCGGACCTTGGCCTCGGGCGGCGCGTCGCGGTTGAAGCCCAGCAGGAACTCGCCCGCCGGCGACACCATGATGCTGGCCCCATCGAGCCAGACGCGAGAACCCGGCTCGGCATGGCCGAACAACAGCCCGCCCTGGGTCATAGGCCCCTCGATCGTCGCGGGCACGGCCGCGAAGCTGCGGCACAGGCCGAGCACCGAGGCGGCGCCGAAGGCAGCGCTCGCTTTGAGCCAAAGCCGACGTGAGCGATCGAGCGTCATAGCAACGAGCCTTGCGGGCCGCCGTCCTTGGGCCCGCTCTTCCTGGGTTTGGATGGGGAGGGCGATTCGGCTGGCGCCGCCGATTTGGCGGAACGCGAGGATGTTCTGCCGCCGGCCTCGGCAATCGCCGGCACGGTGCCGTCGCCGAAAGTGAGGGTCAGCTTCATGCCGGCGGCGACCGCGGCCGCCTGCGTGACCGGCCGCTCGGCCGCATCGCGCACCAGCACGAAGCCCCGCTGCAGCACGCTTTCATAGGAGAGGCCTTCGAGCAGTCGTGCGAGCCCGTCCAGCGCCAGGCGGCGGCGCGCGATCAGCTCGGTCACCAGCGCCGGCCGCAGGCCGGCGGCGATGCGATCCAGCCCGCGTTCCTTCTTCGCGGCGAAACCCGCCATCGCGTTCTTCAGCAGCGTTGCGCCATGAGCCAGCTCCTGCGACTTGCGCCGGATCATCTCGCCCGGCGTCACCAGCCGCGCGGCGAGCGTCGCGACCTGGCGCTGGCGCTCGGCGAAGAAACCGCGCTCGGCCCCCTTGAGCCGCTCGATCCAGCCGTCGAGCGACTGGGTCTTCTCCTCGATCAGCCGGCGCGGCTCGGGCAGGCCACGCGCGAGGCCCTGGACCTCCGTGCGCCGATGCGCAAGATCGCGCGCCACGGCCTGGGCGAGGCGATGGCCGTTCTCGGCGATGGCGGCCATGAGCTCGGAGCGGACCGGCACCGCCATCTCGGCCGCCGCGGTCGGCGTCGGGGCGCGCCGGTCGGACACGAAATCGATCAGCGTCGTGTCGGTTTCATGACCGATCGCGGAAATGAGCGGAATCGTGCCGGCCGCGACCGCGCGGACCACGATCTCCTCGTTGAAGGCCCAGAGATCCTCCAGGCTGCCGCCGCCGCGCGCGACGATGATGAGATCGGGGCGCGGCACTTTGCCGCCGGGAACCAGGGCGTTGAATCCGCGAATGGCGGCCGCGACCTGCTCGGCCGCTCCTTCGCCCTGCACCGCGACGGGCCAGAGCAGCACCGGCCGCGGGAAGCGGTCGGCCAGGCGATGCAGGATGTCGCGGATGACGGCCCCGGTGGGCGAGGTAATGACGCCGATCACGGCCGGGAGCATCGGCAGCGGCTTCTTGCGCGCCTCGTCGAACAGCCCCTCGGCCGCGAGCTTCTTGCGCCGCTCCTCCAGGAGCTTCAGCAGCGCGCCCTCGCCCGCCAGCTCGACCGAGTCGATGACGATCTGGTATTTCGAGCTGCCCGGATAGGAGCTGATGCGGCCGGTGGCGATCAGCTCCATGCCATGCTCGATCTTGAGCTTGAGCCGTCCGACCGTGCCGCGCCAGCAGACCGCGTCGATCACGGCGTCCTCGTCCTTGAGGCTGAAATAGAGATGACCCGAACCGTGATAGTTCGGCTTCGACACCTCGCCGCGCACGCGAATCCGCTGGAAATTCTCCTCCAGCGTCGATTTCACGGCGCGGCTGATCTCCGAGACGCTGTATTCGGGCAGGTTATGCAGGCGGGGCTCGCCCGCCGGGGTCCGGCTTTCGCTCATGAGCTCATTCTATGCTAAGAACCCGCGCCGGCGGGAAGTCCGGCAGCGCGTTGCTGCACGACCCCTCCCCCTACCCCCTAAGTTAATGTGATCGCTTCGCTCTACTTCAAAGCTTCGGGTGCGGCGGCGGGTAGAGCAAAGGGGACCTGCTAAACTCCACCCCCTTCCCTTGCGGGAGGGGGTAGGGGGAGGGGTCGCTCAGCCAACTCGGAACGACGAAGGAGGAATCGCGATGCGGATATTGGTGGTCGGATCGGGCGGGCGCGAGCACGCGCTGTGCTGGGCGATCGCGGCCTCGCCGCTATGCGACCAGCTCTATTGCGCCCCGGGCAATGCCGGCATCGCTTCCGAGGCCGAATGCGTGCCGATCAAGGCGGACGAGATCGACAGGCTGGTCGCCTTCGCGCGCGACAACCGGATCGATTTCGTCGTGGTCGGACCCGAGGCGCCGCTGGTGGCGGGCCTGGCGGACCGCTTGCGCGCCGTCGGGATCAAGACCTTCGGGCCGTCCGCCAAAGCGGCGGCCCTCGAAGGCTCCAAATCCTTCACCAAGGAACTCTGCGCCAAATACGGTATCCCGACCGCCGCCTTCAGGCGCTTCACCGAGGCCGCCCCCGCCAAGGCCTATGCGCGGGCGCAAGGCGCGCCGATCGTGATCAAGGCCGATGGGCTCGCCGCCGGCAAGGGCGTGGTGGTCGCGCAGTCGGTCGCGGAAGCCGAGGCCGCGATCGACATGATGCTGACCGCGCGCGAGTTCGGCGGCGCGGGGGCCGAGATCGTGATCGAGGAATTCCTCGAGGGCGAGGAGGCGAGCTTCTTCGCCCTCGTCGACGGCAAGACCGCCTTGCCGCTCGCCTCGGCCCAGGATCACAAGACCGTGGGTGAAGGCGACACCGGCCCCAACACCGGTGGCATGGGCGCCTATTCCCCCGCCCCCATCGTCACCGAGGCGATGGCGGCGGAGGTGATGAAGACCATCATCCTGCCGACGGTGGCGGCGATGGAAACCGAGGGCCGCCCCTTCACCGGCGTGCTCTTCGCCGGCCTGATGATCGGACCCAAGGGTCCGCGGCTCATCGAATATAATGTCCGCTTCGGCGATCCCGAATGCCAGGCACTCTGCCTGCGGCTGGTGTCGGACCTGCTGCCGGCGCTGATCGCGGCGGCCGACGGCATGCTGGCGAAGTTCCATCTGCGCTGGAAGGCCGAGACCTCGCTCACGGTGGTGATGGCGGCGAAGGGCTATCCCGGCCCTTACAAGAAGGGCACCGAGATCAAGGGCCTCGACCGCGCCGCCCAGATGCGCGACGTGGTGGTGTTCCATGCCGGCACGGAACGAAGCCCCGACGGGCGCATTCTCGCCAATGGCGGGCGCGTGCTGGGCGTCAGCGCGCTCGGCAGCTCGGTCGCCGAGGCCCAGGCCCGCGCCTATGCGGCGGTCGATCAGATCGACTGGCCGGAGGGATTCTGCCGCCACGATATCGGCTGGCGCGCGGTCGGTGCGCGCGGCGGCGGCCCCTCGCAATCCTGATCCGGCTCGGGGGCACGCAAGCATGCCCTTGCCCTTCACCGAACCGCCGCCGGCGGCGCGCGAGAGCAAGCCCCGCTGGAGCGACCTGCCGCCGGCCGTGGTCGCGGCCGTCGAGCGCGCGCTGGGCGCCGGCATCGCCGGGGCCGAGATCGCCTGGGGCGGCTATTCGCCCTCGGCGTCGTTCCATCTGACCTTGGCCGACGGGCGACGCGTCTTCGTCAAGGGCGCCCATCCCGGCCAGACACGGGAGGGGCGGCTGTCCCTGGCGCAGGAGATCGAGAGCTATCGGGCGCTGCCCATCCTCGAAGGCCTGGCACCGGATTATCTCGGCACGATCGAGGCCGGGGCCTGGACGTTCCTCATCCTCGAATCCATCGAGGGCGCAGAGAAGGCCCTGCCATGGTCCCCCGCCAAGCTCGAGCGCCTGGCGCTGGCGCTGGCCGCGTTCTATGAGCGCGCGCGCGACCTGGCCCGGACCTGGGAACGCCCCGACGCCTATCGCTCGCTCGCGGTGGATCTGGCCGACGGGAACAGCGGCTGGATCGCCCTGGCGCGGTCGCGCGACGCGCAGGAAGGCTTCCTCTCGCTCTTCGTCGACGGGCCCGCCGCCCGCCGCTGGTTCGACCGCAGCCTGCCGCGCCTGATCGAGCTGCAATCGGCTGCGGGCGAGCTGCTGCAGCCCGCCCCGGAGCGCGCGACCTCGCTCATCCATCTCGATCTGCGCTCGGACAATCTCCTGTTCCGGCCGGACGGCGCGCCGGTGCTGCTGGATTGGTCCTATGTGACGGCGGGGCCGGTGGTGCTCGACACGGTGTTCTTCGCGCCCAGCGTCGAGGGCGAAGGCGGACCCGCAACGAACGAGACGGTCGCGCTGTTTGAGCGGGCGCTGGGCTTGCGCTTTCCGCGGCGCGATCGGCAGATCGCGCTCGCCTTCGCGGCCGGCTATTTCGCCGACAAGGCCTGGCTCCCGCACCCGCCGGGACTGCCGCGCCTGCGCTGGATCCAGCGGCTGCAGCTGGCGGTGTGCCTCGGCTGGGCGGTCGAGCTCATCGGGCTCGCGGAAGCGCCGGCGATGATCGGCCAGGACGCGTCCTAGTTCAGACGCGGTCCGCTTGCGGGAGGAAGCAGGGAGAGGGGCGCTGCGACGCGCTCATGCCCTTCCTCCCCGGTCTCTCCGGTCAGGGGAGAATCTTCGCCGTCCACCGGCACGAAGCGCAGCGCCATGCCCCGGACGGTCGGCAGCGTGCCGGGAAGATAGGCCCGACCGCCGGCAAGAGCGAAACCGCGGACCTCCGGGTCCTGTCCCGGATCGTACAGGCCTGGCCTGGAGTCGCGCGGGCCCCGGCCGTTGCTTTCGACCAGGTCCGCAAGGCAGGGGGCTTTCACATGCTTGGGCCGGAAGCCGGCCGGAAGCCCGCTTGCCTGCGCCAGGCCGTCGACGACGCGCACGGGCGCCACCTTGCTAGTGGTTCCCGCCTGACATAAGAATCCGGCTTGGGATTCCCTTTGTGGCGTGCGCATGCGAGTCTGGCGCATGCGCACAGGAATATCGTTCACCGTTTCGCCGACCGATCGCGCCCGCCTGTCGGCGCTGGTCAGGGATCGCAACGCGCCGCAGAAGCACGTCGGCTCAGCAGTCCGCCGGCCACCGCGCCGGCGGCCGCCACCAGGCACGCGCACACCCCGAACAGCAGCACGCTCGCCGGGGAGATGCCGTGCACGCTGACGCCCAGCACCACACCGAAGGTGAACACGCCGGTCAGCCCATCCCGGAATACCGCGCTGGCCACCAGGTGGTCGCGGACGTTGCTGATCCCGGTAATTGCCGCGCACCTCGCCACCCACAACTCCCGGGTCAGACGCAAAGACCCGATGAGCAGATCATCCCGGCGGCGGTCAGGGCGCCATGAACAGCAGCAGCAGCGCGAACGCCGCGAACCAAGCCGCAGTCGGCGGCATCGCGACACGAACATCTGACCGCTGGGCTGCGCGGGCGGC
>CAVOLB010000036.1:0-3665 GCA_963696655.1 uncultured Alphaproteobacteria bacterium | reverse complement strand
CGGCTTCGCCGAGCGCACCGCGAAGGTGAAACGCGAGCTGCTCCGCTTCCTGATCGACGCCAGGGAATCGGGCAAGCATGTGGTTGGCTACGGCGCCGCGGCCAAGGGCAACACGCTCCTCAATTACTGCGGCATCGGCGGCGACCTGCTCGACTATGTCGTCGATCTGAGCCCGCACAAGCAGGGCCGCTATCTGCCCGGCAGCCGGCTCCCCGTCCATGCGCCCGAGATGCTGGCGCAGACCCGGCCCGACTATGTACTGATCCTGCCCTGGAACCTGGCGCCGGAGATCGAGCAGTCGATGGGTCACATCCGCGAATGGGGCGGGCGCTTCGTGACCGCGATTCCGCGTCTCGCCGTGCGGCCATGATCTTCCAGGAGATCGGCCTCGCCGGCGCCTATCTGATCGATCCGGAGCCCTACCGAGACGAGCGCGGGCTGTTCGCGCGCACCTGGTCGGTCAGGGAGTTCCGCGAGCACGGGCTGGCGACCGAGTTCGATCACTGCGCCACCGCCTTCAACAAGCTGCCCGGCACCTTGCGCGGCCTGCATTACCAGGCCGACGAGGAGCCGGAGACCAAGCTCATCCGCTGCACCCGCGGCCGGATCTTCGACGTGATCGTCGATCTGCGGAAGAGTTCGCCGACCTACCGGCAATGGTTCGGGACCGAGCTCAACCAGGACAACCGGCGCCTGGTCTATGCGCCGGCGGGATTCGCCCATGGCTATCAGAGCCTCGGGCCGGATTCCGAAGTGTTCTATCAGATCGCGGCCAATTTTCGCCCCGACCTGCAGCGGGGCCTGCGCTGGGACGATCCGGCCCTGGCGATCAAATGGCCGCAGGCGCGCGCGCGCATCATCTCGGCGCGCGATCTCGCCCTGCCCCACCTCGCCGGCATGCCCGAGGCGGCATGTACACCGTAGTCGGCGCCCAGGGCTTCGTCGGCTCGCACCTGGCGCGCTACCTGACCCGGACGCGCAAGGTGGCCCCCTTCACGCCCGAGAAAGACAGTCCTGCCCTGTTCTCGCGGCCGCTGGGCCATGTCTTCTATTGCGCCGGCCTCACCAACGACTTCCTCAGGCGGCCGTTCGATACGGTCGAGGCCCATGTCACGCTGTTCGCGCGGCTGCTCAAGGAGGCGGCCTTCGAGAGCATGATCTATCTTTCCTCGACCCGGCTCTATGACAGCGGCGGGCCGATCGGCAACGAGGAGGACACGCTCGAGCTCAATCCCAACGAGCCGCGCCATCTCTACGACCTGAGCAAGGCGCTGGGCGAGAATCTGTGCCAGACCGCCGGGCGAAAGAATGTCCGCGCGGTGCGGCTCTCCTGCGTCTACGCCGAGGATCTCGAAGCCGACATCTTCCTCCATCGCGCGATCCTCGCCGCCAGGCAGGGCGGCCCGCTCGAAATGGATGTGAGCCCCGACGCGGCGCGCGACTATGTCCATATCGAGGATGTGCTGCCGGTACTGCTCGCCATTGCCGAACGCGGCCGGCGCCCGCTCTACAATGTCGCCAGCGGCGCCAACGTCTCCAATGCGGATCTCTTCAAGCTGCTCTTCCGTCTGACCGGCTGGCAATTGGTCGCGACGAGGCTGTCTTCCGGAGAAGAGGCGCCGACGATCGACGTCTCGGCCATTCTCGAGGATTTCGACCTGCGCCCCAAATTCCTCCACGACCGGCTGCCCGCCATGATGCGCCGGAAGCCCACCCTCGGCGCGGCCTGAGGCGCCATGGAACTCGCCGGCATCACGCGCGACGGGCTGGCCGACTATCTGGCCCGCCAGCTCGATCATTTCTTCCCCGACGGCGCCGAGACGCGCGCCGGCATTGCGCGCGACCTGGGCGAGGCGCTGGGCCGGCTCAATCGCTGCATCAACGCCGTGAAGATGTGGCCGCAGGACCGCTTCCACTATCTCCATTCCGAGCAGAACACGATCTTCCTGGCCTATCTCGCCAACACGGTCTGGCGCAACCGCCAGGACGCGACGCTCGCGACCAAGCTGTTCTATCTGAACAAGACGCTGAACGGCTTCCACTGCTTCTACGACACCGACCTGCCCGAGCGCTTCTTCGTCGGCCATTCGCTGGGCATCGTGCTGGTGCGGCTCAAATACCCCGAATATTTCGCGATCTACCAGAACTGCACGGTCGGCAAGAACCACGGCGCGGCCCCCGTGCTCGAAGAGGGCATCGTGATGTATCCGGGCAGCGCCATCATCGGCGACTGCCATGTCGGCGCCCGTACCGCTATCGCGCAGGGCTGCTCGCTGATCGACGCCGACAGCCCCGGCAACTGCCTGGTCTTCAACGCCGACCGCAAGCCCGTCTTCAAGACCCCCAAACAGGACATCCTGGCCGACCTGTTCCGGCTCTGAGCCGCCGCCGGCCGGGCCTCCTGGTGCCTCCCGGCACAACCGAGCGCGCTTTGTCCGGCCCGGCCGCCCCTCTAGACTTGGCGGGTCCAGCCTGCCGGGAGAGGCGACCCATGACCCCACGCGATAGCGCGCAGCCGACGCCGATGCCGGCCTCGCTGCGGCATTTCGACCGCGACCCGCTGCGCTCGCGCAGCATGCCGGGCCGCTATTACTACGACCCCGGCGTCTGGGAGCGCGAGAAGCGGGCGATCTTCCACCGCACCTGGCAATATGTCGGCCATCGCTCGATGCTGCCCACCCCCGGCAGCTATATCGTGCGCGAGATCGCCGGCCAGAGCGTGCTGCTGCTCAAGGATCGCGAGGGCCAGATCCGGGCCTTCTTCAATGTCTGCCAGCATCGCGCCCATCGCCTGCTCGAAGGCGAGGGCCGGCTCAATGCCGCGGTCATCACCTGCCCCTATCATGCCTGGGCCTATGACCTCGCCGGCACGCTGCGCAATGCCCGCGGCAGCGAGAAGATGGCCGAGTTCGACAAGACCGCCTTCTCGCTGGAGCCGGTCCGGCTCGATTCCTTCCTCGGCTTCCTCTTCGTCAATCTCGACGGCCAGGCGGAGCCTTTCGACAAGGTCGCCGGCGGGCTGGCGGCCGAGCTGGCCACCTTCTCGCCCCAGGCCGCCGACCTCAAATGCGTCTATCGGCGCGACTATCCGCTGCAGGCCAATTGGAAGAACTCGGTCGAGAACTTCTCCGAATGCTTCCATTGCCCGATCTCGCACAAGACGCTGGTCGAGGGCGCGCTCGATTATCCCTCCTATCGCGTGACGACCCACGAGCATCACCACAGCCATCGCAGTCGCGACAAGGGTCCCAACCAGGGCTATGGCACCCGAACCGAGCAGGCGGCCAAGCAGAACGAGTTCGGCAGCTGGCTGCTTTGGCCCAACTGGTGCATCGAGGTCTATCCGGGCGGCAATCTCACGGTCTTCCACCATGTGCCCGTCGGCCCGGAGCAGACCGTTCAGAAGGTCGAATGGTACTTCCCCCACGACCCGCCCACGCCCGAGGAGCAGGAAGTCATCGACTTCGTCCATGGCGTACGGCTCGAGGACATCCCCATCTGCGAGAGCGTGCAGCAGGGCCAGCACAGCCTCGGCTACCGCCAGGGCCGCTTCGTCGTCGACGCGGAGCGCTCGGAGATCAGCGAGCATGCGGTGCACGACTTCCAGGTGAAGGTGCTGCGCGCGCTGGGGGATATCGACTAACCATCCCTTCCCCCCTTGCGGC
>CAVOLB010000035.1:0-43810 GCA_963696655.1 uncultured Alphaproteobacteria bacterium | reverse complement strand
CGCGAGATCGTCGCCAAGCTCGAGGGCGCGGGGTTCTCCTGCCGCCTGCTGAGCAGCCGCTCGATCGACGAGGCGAAGTGACCGTACGAGACTTGGCCGGCGTCGCGATTGAGTGGCTTCCGGCCGCTCTTGCGCTCCGGCGTCGGATCGCCCACCCTTAGACTGAAGGGTCTCCGCCGCTCACAGCGCCGGAAAAACCGCCGATCAAGGTGCCGCCATGTCCGCCTTTCGCAGCGTCCTGGAGATGATCGGCAACACGCCGATGGTCGAGGTCCGCCGGCTCGATACCGGCCCCTGCCGCCTGTTCCTCAAATGCGAGAACCAGAATCCGGGTGGCTCGATCAAGGACCGCATCGCGCTGTCGATGATCGAGGCGGCCGAGCGCGACGGCAGCCTCAAGCCGGGCGGCACGCTGATCGAGGCGACGGCCGGCAATACCGGCCTCGGCCTGGCCTTGGTGGCGGCGCAGAAGGGTTATCGCCTGCTCCTCGTCATCCCCGACAAGATGGCGCAGGAGAAAGTCTTCCATCTGCGGGCCCTCGGCGCCGAGGTGCGCATGACGCGCTCGGATGTCGGCAAAGGTCATCCGGAATATTATCAGGACATGGCCGCGCGGCTGACGCGCGAGACGCCGGGCGCCTTCTATGTCAACCAGTTCGCCAACCCCGCCAACCCGCTGGCGCATGAGACCGGGACCGGCCCCGAGATCTGGCAGCAGATGGACGGCCAACTCGACGCGGTCGTCTGCGGCGTCGGCTCGGGCGGCACCTTGACCGGGCTCGGGCGCTATTTCCGCAAGACGGCGCCCAAGCTGAAGATGGTGCTGGCCGATCCCAAGGGCTCGGTCCTGGCGCCGCTGATCAAGACCGGCCAGATGACCGAGGCCGGCTCCTGGCTGGTCGAGGGCATCGGCGAGGATTTCGTGCCGCCCAATTGCGATCTCTCGCTCGTCTCCGAGGCTTTCACGGTCGACGATCGCGAGGCCATGATGGCGGCGCGCGAGCTGCTGCGGCTCGAGGGCGTGCTGGCGGGTTCCTCCACCGGCACCCTCCTGTCGGGCGCCTTGCGCTATTGCCGCGCCCAGACCCGGCCCCAGCGGGTCGTGACCCTCGTCTGCGACAGCGGCAACAAATATCTCTCCAAGATGTTCAACGACTTCTGGATGGCGGATCAGGGCCTGCTCGACCGGCCGCGCAAGGGCGACCTGGGCGATCTGGTGTCGCGGCGCCATGCCGACCGCGCGACGGTCACGATCGGGCCCGAGGATTCGATCCTCACCGCCTATGGCCGCATGAAGCTTTACGAGGTCTCGCAATTGCCGGTCATGGCCGACGGCAGGGTGGTGGGAATCCTCGACGAGTCCGACCTGCTGCTGGCGGTCGCCAAGGACAAGAGCCAGTTCCGCAACCCGGTGCGCAGCGCCATGACCACCAGGCTCGACACCATCGATGCGAGCGCCCCGCTGGATGATCTGCTGCCGATCTTCGCCCGCGATCATGTCGCCATCGTCATGCGCGGCAGCGAGTTCCTCGGGCTCATCACCCGCATCGACCTCATCAACCACCTGCGGCGCCAGCTGCCGTAGCTCCCCGACCTCAGGAAGCGAGGACCGACTTCATGACCGCCTCCGACGGCGCCGGCCGCACCGGCCGCCCCAATCGACTGGGTTTCGCCACCCGCGGCATCCATGCCGGCCAGTCGCCCGATCCCTCCACCGGCGCGATCATGATGCCGATCTATGCGACCTCGACCTATGTCCAGGAGAGTCCCGGCGTCCATAAGGGCTATGAATATTCGCGCAGCCAGAACCCGACGCGCATGGCGTTCGAGCGTTGCGTCGCGGATTTGGAGAGCGGCAGCGCCGCCTTCGCCTTCGCCTCGGGTCTCGCCGCCAGCTCGACCATCCTCGAGCTCCTGGATGCCGGCTCGCACATCGTCGCGATGGACGATCTCTATGGCGGCACGAGACGGCTCTTCACCCGCGTGCGCGCGCGCAGCGCCAACCTCGATGTCAGCTTCGTGGACTTGACCGACCCCTCAAGGCTCGAAGCCGCGCTGCGGCCCGACACCAGGATGATCTGGGTCGAGAGCCCGACCAATCCGCTTCTGCGCCTGGTCGATCTCGAGGCGATCGCGAAGGTCGCGCGCAAGCGCGGCATCGTCACGGTCGCCGACAACACCTTCGCAAGCCCCTGGGTTCAGCGGCCGCTCGAGCATGGCTTCGACCTCGTGATGCATTCCGCCACCAAATATCTGAACGGACATTCCGACATGATCGGCGGCGTCGCCATCGTCGGGCCGAACCAGGATCTGGCCGAGCGCCTCGCCTTCCTGCAGAACGCCGTGGGCGGCGTCTCCAGCCCCTTCGACAGCTTCCTCGCCTTGCGCGGCCTGAAGACGCTGGCCTTGCGCATGGAGCGCCATTGCGAGAACGCCCTCGCCATCGCGCAATGGCTGGAGAAACATCCTTCCGTCGAAAAGGTGCATTACCCCGGGCTGCCGAGCCATCCGCAGCATGACCTTGCCCGGCGCCAGATGCCGGCCTTCGGCGGCATGGTCTCGGCCGAGATCAAGGGCGGGCTCCCCGCCGCCAGGCGGTTCCTCGAGCGCTGCCGGATCTTCGCCCTGGCGGAGAGCCTGGGCGGGGTTGAGAGCCTGATCGAGCATCCCGGCATCATGACCCACGCCTCGGTCCCCGCCGACGCCCGCGCCAAGCTCGGCATCGGCGACGGGCTGGTGCGACTTTCCGTCGGGGTCGAGGATGGCGATGACCTGATCGCCGACCTCCAGCAGGCGCTCGCCTGATCCGGCAAGACCCACCAGATTTCCAAGCGAAATCAAACTATTACAATCGGATGATGAGCAGGGCCGGCAACCGCCGAGAACGTCGGCGAGGCCTTGCACCGGTGTTCCAGGTTCTTCATCTAAACGCCGATTTCACCTGACTAAACTGCTTCTTAACCCAATTCCCGCACGCTCGACGGCAAGCAACGGATCACAAAAACCCCGTCCGGGAATCGCGGCCCATGTTTCTCATTATCGGCTCGGTCGTCGTGCTTGCCTGCGTCTTCGGCGGCTATATGGCGTCGGGCGGGCACATGATCGTGCTGTTCCAGCCCTTCGAAGTCCTGATCATCGCCGGCGCGGCGGCGGGCGCCTTCATCATCGCCAATCCGGTGTCGGTGCTGAAGAAGACGATCTCCTCGACCATCGGGCTGCTCAAGGGGCCCCGCTACAACAAGGCCAGCTATGTCGAGCTGCTGAGCCTGCTCTATCAGATTTTCAAGCTCTCCAAGACCAAGGGCATGCTGGCGCTCGAGGGCCATGTCGAGAAGCCGGACGAGAGCACGCTCTTCGCGCAGTTCCCGAAGTTCGCCAGCGACCATCACGCGATGGTCTTCCTGTGCGACTACCTCCGCATGCTGACGCTGGGCACCGACAATCCACACGAGGTCGAGTCGATCATCGACGAGGAACTCGAGACCCACCACAAGGAGCAGCATGTCATCTCGGATGCGGTCCAGACCATGGCGGACGGCATGCCGGCGCTGGGCATCGTCGCGGCCGTGCTGGGCGTCATCCACACCATGGGTTCGATCACCGAGCCGCCCGAGGTGCTGGGTCACCTGATCGGCGGCGCGCTGGTCGGTACCTTCATGGGCGTGCTGCTGTCCTACGGCTTCGTCGCGCCGACCGCGACCGCGCTCAAGACCCGCTTCGATGCCGAGGCCAAATATCTGCAATGCATCCGCGCCGGCCTTCTGGCGCATATGCAGGGCTATCCGCCGGCCGTTTCGGTCGAGTTCGCGCGCAAGGCGCTGCTCTCGGAGGTCCGGCCCAGCTTCTATGAGATCGAGGAGGCGGTTTCGGCGTTGCCGGCCGTCTAAGCCGCTCAACCCGATCCGGACCTCCCCATGGCCGATGCCGCATCCGGCACCAATCAGCCGCCGATCATCATCAAGAAAAAGAGGAAGGGCGGCGGTCACGGCCATCATGGCGGTGCCTGGAAGGTCGCCTATGCCGATTTCGTAACGGCGATGATGGCATTCTTCCTGCTGCTGTGGCTGCTCAATGCCACCACGGAAGAACAGCGCATCGGCATCGCCAATTACTTCGCGCCCAGCGTGGCCCCGGATTCGAGCAGCGGCTCGAACGGCGTGATGGGCGGCCAGACCGTCACCACCGACGGCGCCATGGTGGCCGAGAACTCCACGCCGAGCGTCACGGTCGAGATCGACGCGCCACCCGCCGAGACCGACGGCGATTCCGGCGGTGCCGCGACCGCGGCGGTGGCGGCCCAGACCGACACTGCCGATCAGACGGCGCCCGCCCAACAGCAGGCCGCCCAACCGACCGACACGCAGCAGGCCAGCGCCAGCGACCAGGAAGCGCAGAAGCTGCTGAAGGAGCTCGAGGACGAGCAGTTCCGCCAGGCCGAGCATCAGTTGCGCCAGGCGATCCAGCAGGTGCCGGACCTCAAGACCCTGGCCCAGAACCTCATCATCGACCGCACGCCCGAAGGCATGCGCATCCAGCTGGTCGACCAGGACCGCATTTCGATGTTCGCCAGCGGCAGCGCCAAGATGGAGGACTACACCAAGAAGCTCCTGGATCTGGTCGCCCAGGTCGTGGCGCGCATGCCGAACAAGATCTCGATCTCGGGTCACACCGATTCGACGCCGTTCCAGAGCGACAATGGCTACAGCAACTGGGAGCTCTCGGCCGACCGCGCCAATGCCAGCCGGCGCGAGCTGCTGGCGGCGGGGCTGGCACCCGATCGCATCGCCAATGTGGTCGGCAAGGCCGACACCGATCCGTTGTTGCCCGACGATCCCAGCTCGCCCCGAAATCGCCGCCTGAGCATCGTGCTGCTGCATGACCAGCCGCCGCAGCCGCAGCAATAACGGCGCTCTTGACCCTGACGCTGTCGCGGTCTTGTCAGAACCGCCTGTCATTCCCATCTTTTAGCCGTCGATCGACAGGGGCCTCCCGGATGTGCCGGGAACCCCGCGGAAATCGGCCAGGGAGGGACTGTTTCGATGAGCTTCAGCAATCGCCTGCCGGTGGCCACCGGCGAAGCCCGCTGGCATGAGGCGGAGGCCCCGACGGTGATCGAGCCCCTGTCGGATCCGATGCTGTTCGACGGCATCCGCTCGCGGCGCGTGCTGGGCTATTTCGTCGATCTGATCCTGATCGGGCTGCTGAGCCTGGCCGTGTGGTTCGCGCTGGTGTTCGCCGGCGTCGTGACCTTGGGCCTCTTGCTGCCCCTGCTCCCGCTCGGCATGGCGCTGGTTCCCCTCGCCTACCATACGCTCCAGGTCGGCGGCCCCCGTTCTGCCACCATCGGCATGCGGCTTTTCGGCGTGGAGGTCCGCAACTGGACCGGGACCCGTCCGGACCTGCTGCAGGCATTCCTGATGACGGCCCTGTTTCTCAGCACCATCGCGCTGACGGGATCGCTGATCCTGCTCGTCTCGCTGTTCAACGGCCGCGGCCGCACCCTGCATGACTATCTCTCGGGAACTGTCGTGGTTCGCGCCGAGCGTCTCGGCGGCTGATCAGTCCTGCCGCCAGCTGGCGAGATCGCGGCCGAGGAACTCTTCGAGCCGCCCGATCTCGTCCTTGAACGCCTCGCGATAGAGCCACCGCAGCGGCGCGTGTCCGACCGTCTCCGTCAAATTCGTCGCCGGACGCCGGGGAGGGCGGTCGATCGAGCGTCACGGGCGCTCGGTGGAGAATGGGCCTCCTTGCGCCGCGGCATTGAGACGTCGCGATGCTGCGCCAGCACCCGGAACAGCGGTGTGGTGCCGACCTTCTGGGCGCGGACGCAGACGAAGTTCGGCAGCACGGACGAGCCCCAAGCCGGCGTTCGCGGCCTTAACCCTGCGCCCGGAGCAGCCACCTCCAACGGCCCGAATCGCCCAAAACCGACGCGATCCTAGTGGCCTGCCCCAGGCCCGGCCATGCCCGGAAAGAGCCCGGCCGCCAGGTCCCGCCGGCCGCTGGTGATTGCCCCAGAATCGGCTAATCTATGCCGGTTAAGCTGACGACCCTCGGGCGGCTGGTCCCGCCCAACCAACGGCCCAAGATCCGCCTGCCATGAGCATCCTCAACCGCACCCGGCCGCTTCCTTTCCTCGTCACCACCGAGCTTCCCTGCCCCTATTTGACGGCGCGGATGGAGCGCAAAGTCGTGACGGAATTGTCGGGCCCGGCCGCGGCCGACACCTACGAGACGCTGTCTCGCGCCGGCTTCCGCCGCAGCCATGGCATCGCCTATCGGCCCGCCTGCCGAGGATGCCAAGCTTGCGTGCCGGTGCGCGTGGTGGCCGGCGAATATGATCCCGGCCGGACCCTGCGCCGGATCGAGCGCCGCAACGAGGACCTCCGCAGCGCGGTGCGTCCCGCCCGCGCCACGCAGGAGCAATACCGTCTCTTCAGCCGCTATCTCGAGCATCGCCACAGCGACGGCGAGATGCTCGGCATGAATCTGCAGGAATATGGGGCGATGATCGAGACCAGCCCGCTCGATACGCGAATCGTCGAATTGCGCGCGCCCTCGGGAACCTTGATGGCCTGCTGCCTGACGGACTGGACCAAGGACGGTGTCTCCGCCGTCTACAGCTTTTTCGACCCCGACCTTCCCGCGCGCAGCCTGGGCAGCTATGTGGTGGTCTGGCTGATCCGCGAGGCGCAGCGCTGGGGCCTGCCTTATGTCTATCTGGGATATTGGGTCGAGGGCAGCCGCAAGATGGAGTACAAGTCGCGCTTCCGCCCGATCGAGCTCTACGGGCTCGACGGCTGGCAGCGTGCCGCCCTCTGATCTGGTGACGGCCCGCCTTCGCGCGGCGACCGCCCTCCCTGGCGTCGAGCGACGAAGAGTCCCGATCTCCCGCTTGCGGAAGCCAAGCGGCCTCGGTTCTAATTCCTCCTGTCGCGTCTCGCCGCCAACGCCAGGATGATCCATGAGCCACGTCACCGTCGCCGCCACCCAATTCGCCTGCCAGCCCAACAGCGCCGCCAACATCGACAAGGCGGAGACGCTGGTGCGCCAGGCGGCGGCCAAAGGCGCACAGATCGTCCTGCTGCAGGAGCTGTTCGAGACGCCCTATTTCTGCCGCGACCAGAAGCAGTCGCTCTTCGGCCTGGCGAAACCCGCCGTCGGCAATCCGGTCATCGCCCGCATGAGCGCACTGGCCAAGGAGCTCTCGATCGTGCTGCCGGTCAGCTTCTTCGAGCGCGCGAACAACGCCTATTTCAACTCGGTCATGGTGCTCGACGCGAACGGCGAGACGCTTGGCCTCTATCGCAAGAGCCATATCCCCGACGGACCGGGCTATCAGGAAAAATTCTACTTCAATCCCGGCGACACGGGCTTTCGCGTGTTCGAGACCCGCTACGCGCCGATCGGGGTCGGCATCTGCTGGGACCAGTGGTTCCCCGAATGCGCGCGCTCCATGGCGCTGCAGGGGGCGGAGATCCTGTTCTATCCGACCGCGATCGGGTCGGAGCCGCAGGACAGCGGTATCGACAGCCGCGACCACTGGCAGCGCGTGATGCAGGGCCATGCCGGCGCCAACATGATGCCGCTCGTGGCCTCCAACCGGATCGGCACCGAGCAGGGCGACAGCTTCGCCCAGACTTTCTACGGCTCCTCCTTCATCGCCGGTCCGCAAGGCGAGTTGGTCGCGCAAGCGGGCCGAGACGAGGAATCCATCCTCACCGCCCGCTTCGATCTCGAGAAGATTCGCAGCCAGCGGGCGTCCTGGGGCTTGTTCCGCGATCGCCGGCCCGAGCTTTACACGGCGCTGCTGACGCTCGACGGCCGCAACTGGTCGGAATGACGCGCCGCCCTTCACGGATCCCTTGCGAATCATGACCGCCGACCTGCCAGTTTCTTCGCGGAAACCATTCAAGCTCGATGCCGACGCCGCGGCCGCGCGGCGCGAGGACCTTGCCGAGATCCTGGTCGATGCGGTCGCCGGCGGCGCCTCGGTCAATTTCCTGTGGCCGTTCGAGCTGCCGGACGCGCGCCGCTACTGGGACCGCGTCATCGCCCGAATCGGTGCCGAAGAGATTCTTCTCCTGGCCGTCGAAAGCGGCGGCCGTCTGGTCGGGACCGTGCAGCTGCTTCCGGCACCCCAGCCCAACCAGCGTCATCGCGCCGATATTTCCAAGCTCCTGGTGTTGCAGAGCGCCCGCCAGCAGGGCATTGCCACCGCCTTGATGCAGGCGATCGAGGCGGAAGCGCAGGGGTTGGCGCGGACGCTGCTCGTTCTCGATACCGAGACCGGGAGCGCCGCGGACCGGCTCTACCGGCGGTTGGGCTATCAGGTCCTCGGCATCATGCCGCGCCATGCCCGCCAACCGGGTGGAGAGCTTGCGGATACCACCTTCTTTTTCAAGCATCTGACCCACGGTTCGCGATAGGACCGCGAACCTGACTCGACGACCAATGACCGGTGCGGTGCGAAAATCGAACCTGCCCTTGTCATGGCCCTACATCCTCGTCCAAGCCCCATGCCATACTGCCGTCCGGGGATGTGTGGATTGACGACAAGGTGACGACCGGAAACAGTCGCCGCTGAATGAATTTTGGGGGCAGCATGCCGGCCAATTTGGTCGAGACGACGCCATCGGCTTACGCCTATCCATTGCTGATCAAGCAGCTTCTGCTGACGCCGCTGGCGACGACGCCGGATCAGGAAATCGTCTATCGCGACCGCTTGCGCTACCGCTATCGCGATCTGCGGGGACGCATCTCGCGCCTCGCCAACGCATTGTCGAGCCTCGGCGTCGGTCCCGGCGACACGGTCGCCGTGATGGATTGGGACAGCCACCGCTATCTCGAGACCTATTTCGCCGTGCCGATGATGGGTGCGGTCCTGATGACCGCCAATGTGCGGCTGGCGCCCGAGCAGATTCTCTATTGTCTCGATCATGCCCGGGCGGACGTTCTCCTGATCCATGCGGACTTCCTGCCGGTGCTGGGGTCCATCCGCGACCGGCTGACGACGGTCAAGCGCTTCGTCCTGATCGCCGATGGCGCGACCATCGCCGAGGACCCCGCGCTCTTCGCCGGCGAGTATGAAGCGCTCCTGGCAAAGGCATCGCCGAGCTACGACTTCCCCGATTTCGACGAAAACACGCGCGCCACCACCTTCTATACCACCGGCACCACGGGCCTGCCGAAAGCGGTCTATTTCAGCCACCGCCAGCTGGTGCTGCACACGCTGGCGGTGGGCGTCACCACGGGCAGCCATCCCGGCGGTCAGTCCTTCCATCGCGGCGATGTCTATATGCCGCTGACGCCGATGTTCCATGTCCATGCCTGGGGCTTTCCCTATATCGCCACCCTCTATGGGGTGAAGCAGGTCTATCCCGGCCGCTATCAGCCCGACCAGATCGTGAAGCTCTTCGTCAAGGAGCGCGTCACCTACTCCCACTGCGTGCCGGCGATCATGCAGATGGTGCTGAGCTGTCCCGAGGCCGCGAGCGCCGATCTGCATGGCTGGAAGGTCGTGATCGGCGGCTCGGCGCTGCCCAAGGGCCTCGCGCGCGCCGCGCGCAGCCGGGGCATCGATATCTGGTGCGGCTATGGCATGTCCGAGACCTGCCCGATCCTCACCTCCTCCCAGGTCAGGCCGGAGGATCAGGGCATGCTGTCCGACGAGGAAGAGCTCGCGGTCCGCTGCCGGACGGGACTGCCGATCGCGCTGGTCGAGATCAAGGTCGTCGATGCGGAGATGAACGAGCTGCCGGCGGACGGCAAATCGGTCGGCGAGCTGGTCGTTCGCGCGCCCTGGCTGACCCAGGGCTATCTGCACGATCCGGCCAATTCCGAGACACTGTGGCGCGGCGGCTATCTCCACACCCAGGACGTCGCCACCCGCCGCCCGGACGGCTATCTGCAGATCACCGATCGAATCAAGGACGTGATCAAGACCGGCGGCGAGTGGGTCTCGTCGCTGGAGCTGGAAAGCCTGATCTCACAGCACCCGGCCGTGGCCGAGGTCGCCGTCATCGGCGTGAAGGACGCGAAATGGGGCGAGCGGCCGCTGGCGCTGGTGGTGGCGCGTCCCGGCCACGAGGCGGAGCTCACCGCCGAAGCGCTGCAGCACCATCTGCTGGAGCATTGCCAGATGGGTCACCTGCCGAAATATGCGGTCCCCGAGCGCTTCCTGTTCGTCGCCGCGATCGAGAAGACGAGCGTCGGCAAGACCGACAAGAAGGTGCTGCGCTCCAAATACGGCGACTCCTGAACGGACTCGACCGGCATCAGCCGGCGGTGTTGCCGCCATCGACCAGCATCAGCGATCCGGTCATGAAGGAGGAATTGTCGGAGGCCAGGAAGATGGCCGCCTTTGCGATCTCTTCCGGCTTGCCGACGCGTCCGAGGGGCAGTCCCTCGCCCAGCGCCTTCAACCCATGCTCCACATCGCCGGTGCGGACCTGCAGGCCCGAGACCAGCATCGGCGTCTCGGTGTCGCCGGGGCAGAGACAGTTGACGCGAATGCCTTCGCGCGCGTGATCGAGGGCCATGGCGCGGGTCATCTGCGCCACCGCCCCCTTGCTGGCGCAATAGGCGAAGGCCTGGCGTCCGCCCACCACCGACCAGTCCGAGCCCATATTGACGACGACGCCGCCGCCCTGGCGCTTCATGGCGCGAACCGCGGCGCGCGCCATGTAGAACACGCCCGTCACATTGACCGCGAGGATGCGGTGCCAATCCTCGTCGGTGACGGTCTCGATCGTGCCGCGGGCTTCGACCCCGGCATTGTTGACCAGCACGTCGATCCGGCCGAACTGCTTCACCGTCTCATCGACGAGACGTTCCGCAACACCCTTTTCCGCCACGTCCCCCGTCACGAAGCGCGCTTCGGGACCGCAATCTCGCCGCACGGCCTCGCCGCGCTCGGCCGAGCGGCCGGTCAGCATCAGCCGCGCGCCCTCCGCTGCGGCTGCGCGCGCAATGGCCGCGCCAATACCCGAGGTGGCGCCCGTGACCAGCACCGACTTGCCTTTCAATCTCATCGCTTCCTCCCGCTCTTCTTTATTCAATGCAAACGGGGAGGCGGTCGCCCGCCTCCCCATGCTCGATCAAGTCCGGCGAAGCCCTCGGGCTCAGGTGCCAATATGGATCCAGGTCGCCTTGAGCTGCGAGTATTTGTCCATCGCGTGGAGCGACTTGTCGCGACCGAAGCCCGACTGCTTGAAGCCGCCAAACGGCGAGGAGATATGGCCATTGTCGAAGCAATTGACCCACACCACGCCGGCCCGCAGCGCATCGGAGACCTTGAAGGCCTTGGTGATGTCCTTGGTCCAGATCGCGGCGGCGAGGCCATAGATCGTGTCGTTGCCGATCTTCACCGCCTCTTCCGGCGTCTTGAAGGTGATGGTGGAGAGCACCGGCCCGAAGATCTCTTCCTGGGCGATCTTCATCCTGTTGTCGACCTTGTCGAACACGGTCGGCTCGACGTAATAGCCGCCGCTCTCTGTCTTCACGCGGTTGCCGCCCATGGCGAGCCTGGCGCCCTCCTTCTTGCCGGCGTCGATATAGCCCAGCACGCGCTCCATCTGCGTCTTGTCGACGATGGCGCCCATGCCGGTCTTGGGATCGAGCGGATCGCCCGGCACCAGCTTCTTGCCGACGGCCATCACCTTCTCGAGCACCTGGTCCTTGACCGATTCTTCGACGATCAGGCGAGAGCCCGCGTTGCAGACCTCGCCCTGGTTGAAGAAGATGCCCCAGGCGGCAGCCGTTGCCGCCGCATCGAGATCGGGTGCGTCGGCCATGATGATGTTGGGCGACTTGCCGCCGCACTCGAGCGAGACCTGCTTCATGTTGGACTCACCCGAATAGCGCAGGAAGAACTTGCCGACCTCGGTCGAGCCGGTGAAGGTCACGCAGTCGACATCCATATGGCGGCCCAGCGCCTGGCCCGCCGTCTCGCCGAAGCCCGGCACGACGTTGAAGACGCCTTCGGGGATGCCCGCTTCGGCCGCCAGCTCGGCGATACGGATGACGGTCAGCGGCGACTGCTCGGCCGGCTTCACCACCATCGAGTTGCCGGTGGCGAGCGCCGGGCCGATCTTCCAGGAGGCCATCAGCAGCGGGAAGTTCCACGGCACCACGGCCGCGACGACGCCCACCGGCTCGCGGCGGATCAGCGACACGGCCTCGCGGCCGGTCGGCGCGATCTCGTCATAGATCTTGTCGATCGCCTCGGCATACCAGCCGATCGCCTGGGCCGCGAGCGGGATGTCGATGCGCGAGCTGTCGCGGATCGGCTTGCCCATATCCATGGTCTCGAGCAGCGCCAGCTCGGTGGTGTGCTTCTCGATCAGCGCAGCGAACTTCATCAGGATCTTCTTGCGCGCGGTCGGCGCCATGCGCGACCAGCTGCCCTTGTCGAAGGCCGCGCGCGCGGCCTTGACGGCGCGGTCCACGTCCTCCTTGTCGCCCTCGGCGATCTGGGTGATCGCCTTGCCGGTCGCCGGGTTGATGCAGTCGAAGGTCTTGCCGGAGGCCGCCGGCACATATTTGCCGTTGATGAAGGCCTGGTTGCGGAAGGTCAGGCGCGACGCCTGATCCTTGACCATGTCGATCGACAGCGCTGCGGACATTCATGTCTCCCGGTGCAATGGGGTCTGGAGGGGATGGCGGCGACATTAACGGCCGCGTCACGGGCCGGCAAGACAATGCCAACCCATTGAGCAGCCTCATGATTTGTAACGAGACAAGTCCCGGCAGGGGCGGCTTTCCGCCGCCTCAAACGAAACGGGCCGCCCTGTTGGCGGGGCGGCCCGTCTCATTCAGCGATCAAGCTGCTGACGATCAGAACAAGCCTTCGACCTCGCCCTGGGCGTTGAGCTTGATGGAGTTGGCCGAGGGGACCTTGGGCAGGCCCGGCATGGTCATGATCTCGCCGCAGATCACCACCAGGAACTCGGCCCCCGCCGAGAGCTTGATCTCGCGCACCGGCACCGAATGGTTCGACGGCGCGCCCTTGAGATTGGGGTCGGTCGAGAAGCTGTACTGGGTCTTGGCGACGCAGATCGGATAGTGGCCGAAGCCCGCCTTCTGCAGCTCGGCGAACTGGTCGCGCACCTTCTTGTCCGCGATGATCTCCTTCGCGCCATAGAGATTCTGCGCGATGGTGCGGACCTTGTCCCAGAGCGGCATGTCGTCCGGATAGAGCGTGTGGAAATTCGACTTTCCGCTCTCGGCGATCTGAACCACCTTGCGCGCCAGCGCCTCGGTGCCGGCGCTGCCGTCGGCCCAATGGGTGCATTCGATGGCCTCGGTGCCGAGCTCGGCGCAGGCCTGCTTCAGAGCCGCCAGTTCCGCGTCGGTGTCGGCGACGAAGCGGTTGATCGCCACGACCGGCGGCACGCCGAAGCTCTTCACGTTCTCGACATGGCGCGCCAGGTTGGCGATGCCCTTCTTGAGCGCCTCGATATTCTCCTTGCCGAGATCCTCCTTGGCCACGCCGCCATGCATCTTGAGCGCACGGATGGTGGCGACGATCACGGCCGCGGCGGGCTTCAGCCCCGTCTTGCGGCATTTGATGTCGAAGAACTTCTCGGCGCCCAGATCGGCACCGAAGCCGGCCTCGGTCACGACATAGTCGGCGAGCTTGAGCCCGGTGGTGGTCGCGATCACCGAGTTGCAGCCATGGGCGATGTTGGCGAACGGACCGCCATGGATGAAGGCCGGGTTGTTCTCGAGCGTCTGGACCAGGTTGGGCGCCAGCGCGTCCTTGAGCAGGACGGTCATCGGACCTTCGGCCTTGAGGTCGCGGGCATAGACCGGCTTGCGGTCGCGGGTATAGGCCACGACGATATTGCCGAGACGGCGGGTCAGGTCGGCGACGTCGGTCGCGAGGCAGAAGATCGCCATCACCTCCGAGGCGACCGTGATGTCGAAGCCGTCCTCGCGCGGATAGCCGTTGGCGACGCCGCCCAGCGAGGAAACGATCGAGCGCAGCGCCCGGTCGTTCATATCGAGCACCCGGCGCCAGGTGATCCGGCGCGGATCGATGCCGAGCTCGTTGCCCCAATAGATGTGGTTGTCGATCAGGGCCGCCAGCAGGTTGTTGGCGGTGCCGATCGCATGGAAGTCGCCGGTGAAATGGAGGTTGATGTCCTCCATCGGCACGACCTGGGCATAGCCGCCGCCGGCGGCCCCGCCCTTCACGCCGAAGCAGGGACCGAGCGAGGGCTCGCGCAGGCAGATGATGGCCTTCTTGCCGATCCGGTTGAGGCCGTCGCCGAGGCCGACCGTGGTGGTGGTCTTGCCCTCGCCCGCGGGCGTCGGCGTGATGGCAGTGACAAGGATCAGCTTGCCGTCGGGACGCGACTTGAGGCTCTCGATATAATGCAGATCGACCTTGGCCTTGGAGGGTCCGTAGCGGAACAGGTGCTTTTCCGGAATCCCGAGCTTCCCGGCGATCTTCTCGACCGGCTGCATCTTTGCCGCGCGCGCGATCTCGATATCGCTACCGACCTTCTTGATCATCGTCCCAGTCCTCTTGGTTGGCGTGCCCCGGATAGGCCGGCGGGTGGGGTTGTACCCCGAGCCCGGCTGCGACCGAAAGGGCTGGGCCGGAGGCTATCCGGCGCCGGCCCTGCCGGATGGTCCCGAAACGACGCGAATTGGCCTGGCCGGGAACACCAAATCCGGACCAGTCCCGACTGGCCCGGCTAGGCGCCAGAAACCTGCCTTAACGCTCAGCAATCCAGGGTGTTGTCCAGCTCCCACTGGGTCAGATGGCGGCAATAGCGCGACCATTCCTCATGCTTCATCCGGGTATAGGCATCGATGAAGCTGTCGCCCATGGCCTCGCGCAGCACTTTGCTCTTTTCGGTCAGGCGCAGCGCGTCCAGCAGGTTCAGGGGCAGCTTCTTGGCGCCTTTCACCTTATGACCCTCGGTATACATGTTGATATCGAGGCGCGGGCCCGGATCGCGCTTGTTGTCGACCCCGTCGAGGCCCGCCGCCAGCACGCCCGCCTGCAGCAGGTAGGGATTGGCGGCGCCATCCATGAGGCGCAGCTCGAACCGGCCGGCATCCGGGATGCGCACCATGTGGGTCCGGTTGTTGCCGCCATAGGTGATGGTATTGGGCGCCCAGGTGGCTCCGGAAAGCGTCCGGGGCGCGTTGATGCGCTTGTAGCTGTTCACGGTCGGATTGAAGAAGGAACAGAGCGCGTCCGCGGAGTGGATGACGCCGCCGAGGAAGCTGTAGGCCAGCTTCGACAGGCCGAGCTCGCCCTTCGGATCGTGGAACAGGTTGGTCTTGCCGCTCTTGTCCCAGACCGAGACATGGGCATGACAGCCATTGCCGGTCAGATTCAAAAATGGCTTCGGCATGAAGGTCGCGCGCATGCCGTGCTTCTCGGCGATCTGGCGGACCATATATTTGAAGAAGACATGACGGTCGGCGGTCAGCAGCGCATCGTCATATTCCCAGTTCATCTCGAACTGGCCGTTGGCGTCTTCATGGTCGTTCTGGTAGGGCTTCCAGCCCAGCGCCAGCATCGAGTTGCAGATCTCGGTGATGACATCGTAGCGGCGCATCAGCGCCATCTGGTCGTAACAGGGCTTCTCCTGGGAATCGAGCGAATCGGCAACCGATTTGCCATCGGGCGTAATCAGAAAATACTCGCATTCGACACCGGTCTTCATGCGCCAGCCCTTGGCGGCGGCCTTCGCGACCTGATGTTTCAATTGCGCGCGCGGGCTGTCATGAACCTCCTTGCCGTCCATCCAGAGGTCGCTGGCGAGCCAGCCCACCTCGGGCTTCCAGGGCAGCTGGATCAGGCTGTCGGGATCGGGACGCGCGAACAAGTCGGGATGGGCCGGCGTCATGTCCAGCCAGGTGGCGAAGCCGGCAAAGCCGGCCCCGTCGCGCTGCATCCCGGCGATCGCCTCGGCCGGCGCCAGCTTGGCGCGCAGCTGGCCGAACAGATCGACGTAGCTGATCAGGAAATATTTGATCTTTCGCTCTTTGGCGATCTTGGAAAGGTCGGCAGCCATGATGTTCGTCCCCCTGCTCGGATGATCGGCCCGGAGCGGTTTTGCTCTCGATGGCCGTTGTGATCGTCGGCGCCCGCGGTTCCGGGCGGCGTCGAACTAGAGCGGCGTCCCTGGGACCGCCGCCCCGGAAATTCCTAGAACCCGCCCTGCCCCGGGATCCAATTGGTGCCGGCCAAGGGCACGCGCGCCATGGCGGCAGCCTCGATCGTCAGCGCCACGAGATCCTCGGGCTCGAGATTGAGCACATGGCTCTTGCCGCAGGCGCGCGCGATGATCTGGGTCTCCATGGTCAGCACGGCCAGATAGTTGGCCAGTTTGTGGCCGGCCCTGATCGGATCGAGGCGCTTGGCCAACTCCGGATCCTGGGTCGTGATGCCGGCGGGATCGCGGCCTTCATGCCAATCGTCATAGGTGCCGGCGGTGGCGCCAATCTTGCGATATTCGGCATCGAGCTTCGGGTCGTTATCGCCCAGCGCGATCAGCGCCGCCGTGCCGATCGAGACGGCATCGGCCCCCAGCGCCAGGGCCTTGGCGACATCGGCACCGTTGCGGATGCCGCCCGACACGATGAGCTGCACCTTGCGATGCATGTCGAGATCCTGCAGCGCCTGCACTGCCGGGCGGATGGCCGCCAGGGTCGGAATGCCGACATGCTCGATGAAGACTTCCTGCGTCGCGGCCGTGCCGCCCTGCATGCCGTCCAGCACCACCACATCGGCGCCAGACTTCACCGCGAGCGCCACGTCGTAATAGGGCCGGGTCGCGCCGATCTTGATGTAGACCGGCTTCTCCCAATCGGTGATCTCGCGGATTTCCTGGATCTTGATGGTGAGATCGTCGGGGCCGGTCCAGTCGGGGTGCCGGCAGGCGGAGCGCTGGTCGATGCCCTCCGGCAGGGTGCGCATCTTCGCCACGCGCGGCGAGATCTTCTGCCCCAGCAGCATGCCGCCGCCGCCGGGCTTGGCGCCCTGCCCGATCACCACCTCGATCGCGTCGGCTTTGCGCAGATCGTCCGGGTTCATGCCATAGCGCGACGGCAGGAGCTGATAGACCAGGATGTTGGAATGGCCCCGCTCCTCCTGCGTCATGCCGCCATCGCCCGTGGTCGTGCTGGTGCCCATCTGGCTGGCACCCCGGCCAAGGGCTTCCTTGGCCGGGGCGGAGAGCGAGCCGAAGCTCATGCCGGCGATGGTGATGGGAATCTTGAGATGGATCGGCTTCTTCGCGAACCGCGTCCCGAGCACGATGTCGGTCGCGCATTTCTCGCGATAACCTTCCAGCGGATAGCGCGACACCGACGCGCCGAGGAACACGAGATCGTCGAAATGCGGAACCTTGCGCTTGGCGCCGAAGCCGCGGATGTCATAGATGCCCGTGGCGGCGGCGCGCTGGATCTCGGCGATCGCATATTCGTCGAAGGTCGCGGAGCGGCGCGGCGGCATCGGCACGGGAGAGAAGGTGGCGCTCATGGCTGATCTCGCTTCAATAGGCGTCGGCGTTGTCGACATGGAAATTATAGAGCCGGCGCGCCGAGCCGTAGCGCCTGAAGCGCTTCGCGTCGGCCTTGATGCCGGCGCGAGCCAGCAATTTCTCGAGCTTGGCCAGATGATGCGGCGTCATCTTCTTCTCGATGCAATCGGCGCCCAGACTCTCGACCTTGCCCTGCACATAGAGGCGGGCCTCGTAGATGGAATCGCCGAGGCTCGAGCCCGCGTCGCCGCAGACGACCAGGCTCCCGCCCTGCGCCATGAAGGCGCTCATATGGCCGACCGAGCCGCCCACCACGATGTCGATGCCCTTCATCGAGATGCCGCAGCGCAAGCCGGCATCGCCTTCGATCACCAGCAAACCGCCCCGGCCGGTGGCGCCGGCGGCGTCCGAGGCATTGCCCTTCACGCGCACCTCGCCGGACATCATGTTTTCGGCCAGCCCCACGCCGCAATGGCCGTTCACGACGATGGTCGCTTCCTTGTTCATGCCGGCGCAGTAATAGCCGGGATGCCCGTCGATCGTGACCTCGATCGGCAGGGTCAGGCCGGCGCAGAGCGCATGCGCGCCCTTCGGATTGACGACGCGCCACGCCTTCTCGTTGGTTTCCGGCGGCAGGTGATGCAGACGGTCGTTGAGATCGCGAACCGAGCTGTGGGCCAGATCGACAGTAATCATGCCGCGGCCTGCACATCCCAGGTGTAAACGACGGCCGGCGCCGGCGCCCAGACCTTGGCCTTGTCGGCGCCCGGCAGATTGGCGATCGAGCGATATTCCGAGGCCATCGCCACCCAATCGTCGGTTTCGGCCAGCACGGCCGGTTTGCAGGCGAAGGCGTCGCGCAGCACGGCGAAGCCGTTCCGCGTGCCCATGGTGAAGGTATAGAAACCGTCCAGGTCCTTGAGGCCGGCCTCGAGCGCTTCGGCCAGGCTCGCCCCCTCGCTCAGGCGCTGCGCGAAATAGCGCGCGGCGACCTCGCTGTCATTGTCGGTCTCGAACTCGTGGCCCCGATGCTGCAGCCAGCGGCGCAGATTGTTGTGGTTCGAGAGCGAGCCGTTATGCACGAGGCACATGTCGGAGGCCGCCGTGAAGGGATGCGAATGCTCGGTCGTGACCGCGCTCTCGGTCGCCATGCGGGTATGGCCGATGGCGTGCGTGCCTTCCATCTTGGCGAGGCCGTAGCGCTCGGCGACCTGCTTGGGCAGGCCCATATCCTTGTAGACCTCCATCACCTGGCCATAGCCCATGATGCGGATTTCGGGATGATGCGCCTTGAGCCAGCCGCGCACCGTCGCGTCAGGCGCCGACACCGTCATCACCACATGGTTGGCCTTGGGCTCGATATCGACCTCGGCCCTGAGCGCCTCACCCAGGGCGCCGCCGACCTCGCGCCAATGGAAATGGGGGTCGGCATGGAACAGCGTCAGCTTCGACTCCTTGCCATGGACCGGCTTGTGATAGACCGCGATGCCGGCGCTGTCGGGGCCGCGCTCGGTCATCTCCACCAGCATATGGCTCAGATGCCGGCCGAGGCTGGGCCTCAAGGCCGGATTCTTGAGGAAGAGTCCGACGATTCCGCACATGGGTGAATCCTTTCGGGAAGGCGACAAAAGTCCGGGGGACGATAGCCCAGGCCGGACGGGGAATCAATGATAAGGAAACAATGTTTCCTGTGAGGAAATCGCAGCGGAATCAGCCCTCTGCGTCGCGCGGATAGCAGATGATCGAGAGGAACCGGATCGGCAGCTTGCGCAGCTCGTCGGGACCGTGCGGCACGTCCGCATCGAAGAACAGCGAGTCGCCCGGCAGCAGCGTGTAGGTGCGGTCGCCATGGCGGTAGCTGACCTCGCCCTCGAGCATGAAGATGAACTCGACGCCGTCATGCTGGAACAGCGGAAACACGTCGGAATCCGCGGTCAGGGTGATCATATAGGGCTCGACCGAGATGCTCTTGCGCAGCGTATGGCCGAGCAGCTGGTACTGATGCCCGGCGCGGGTGCCACGGCGCTCGATCTGCAAGCCCTGCCCGGCCTTGACGAAGGTCGCGTCGCGCTCTTCCTCGAAGCGGCGGAAGAAGGCCGTGACCGGCACATGGAGGGCCACCGAGAGGGCCCGCAGGGTCGCCAGCGAGGGCGAGGTCATGCCGTTCTCGATCTTGGACAGCATACCGGCCGAGAGCTCGGCCATCTTGGCGAGCTCGGCCACCGTCATATTGAGCTTGCGGCGGAAGTCGCGCACTTCGCGCCCGATCGCCTCCTCGAGCCGGCCATGGCGCTTGTCGATCAGGCCGTGCGGGTCCTGGAACTCCTGGACGGTCTCCGATGCCGGACGCTTCGCGGGCTTCCTGGGCGCGGGCGCGCCCTTGCGCGCCTCCGCTGCCGGCGCACCCGCCCCGCCCTTGCGCTTCCCCTTCATCGCGTCTCCGCGAGCCGGCGGAGCGCGCCCAGCCCGATCGGCTGGCCGTCGAATTCCGCCATCGCATCGACCAGGCAGCCCCACATATATTCGGCCGAGGCGCTGTCGGTCAGCAGGTGATAGGCCGGCAACTCGCCGAAATAGTCGCGAATGAGGATGGCGCTGATTTTGGCGACGGAGGTCTGCGCGATCTGGCCCTGCTTGAACTTATGCGCGCGCAGGTCGACGCCGCAGATCTTCGCGAACATCGTCGGCGCCTGCCAGCCCGAGACCATGAACCAGCAATGGCTTTCGGCGCGCGGCATGGGATAGCCGATGAGCTTGCGCGGCTTCTCGCTGCCCCAGTTCCAGGCGCCGTTGAGCCGGTCGATCAGGCCGGCCTCGCCCTTGAGGCTGTCGATCAGGAAGATCTCCGTGGGCGCCAGCCTCGCCGCCAGCGATCCATCGGCCTGGCGATAGGCGATGTTGCTGTCGGGCCCGATCGTCATGCCCTGGGCGGTCAGCCATTCGACGGTGCCGGTGCCCTTGAAGCCGGTGCGCGGCAGCGGCGAGAGATCGGTCAGCGCGAGGCGCCGGCCGACACCCACTTCCTCGTCGACCGAACGGCCGAGCCGCATGGCGACCGCGCTGTCTCGGAGGGCCGCCCATTCGGCGCCCTTGGCCTCAAGCAGGCGATAGACATAGCTGCGGCGATTGAAAGCGATCGGGGAGACGGTCGCGCTGGCCATGGCTCACATCTCCTGCCGCTTGTTCTCAGGGTCGAAGAACGGGATCGGCACCACCCGCGCCTGGATCAGCCGCCCGCCCGCGACCTTGATATCGAAATTCTTGCCGGGCTCGGCCTGGTCGGGCGCCACATAAGCCAGGCCCACCACCCGGCCGAGCGACGGGGAGATCACGGCCGAGGTGACGCGGCCCAGGATCTCCGGCCCCCGCACCACCAGGTGACATTCCTCCGGCACCGGCGCGTTGGCGTCGTCGAGCGTGAACCCGACCAGCTTGCGCGTCAGGCCCGAGCGGTTCTGGATGTCGATCGAGCGCCCGCCCATGAAGTAGGGCTTGGTCTTGGAGATCGCCCAGGCCATGTCGGCCTCGTAGGGATGCGTCAGCCCGTCCGTGTCCTGACCGATGATGATATGGCCCTTCTCCAGGCGCAGCACGCGCTGCGCCTCGACGCCGAAGGGACGGATGCCGGCGGGCCGTCCCGCCTCCATCAGCTTGTCCCACAGGGCCTCGCCCATCGAGGCCGGCACATGGATTTCGTAGCCGAGCTCGCCGACGAAGCCGACGCGCATCAGCCGCGCCGGGATACCCGCGACCGTGCCCATCCGCACGCCCATATAGGGGAAGGCGGCGGCGGAAAGATCGACATCCGGGCAGAGCTTCTGCAACACCTCGCGCGACTTCGGGCCTGCGAGATTGACGCCCGCATAGGCCGCCGTGACGTTCGCCACATCGACATCGAGGCGCCACTGCGCGTTCCAGAACAGCATCAGGCGATAGACGCCGTCGACGCCGCTGGTCGTGGCCGTGACGTAGAAATGCTCTTCGCCGAAGCGGCAGGCGACGCCGTCATCGATGATGGCGCCGCTCTGGTCGGTCATCAGCACATAGCGCGAGCGGCCGACCGGCTGCTTGGCGTAGGCGAAGGTGTAGAGCCGGTTGAGGAACTCGGCCGCGTCGGGCCCGCGCACATCGAGCCCGCCCAGGGTCGAGACGTCGATCAGCCCGACATTGTTGCGGACATTGCGCACCTCGTCGCGGATCGCCTGGTCGCGCTCTTCCTTCTTGCCGTAGAAGGCAGGGCGGTACCAGAGGCCCGCCGGCATCATGCGCGCGCCCAGCTCCAGATGGCGCTGATGCATCGCGGTATGGCGCTCGGGCTCGAAGGTCCGGCCCGCCATCAGACCGAATTTTTCCGGCCGATAGGGCGGACGCTGGGTCGTGACCGACATGGTCGCGATGTCGCGGCCGGTCTCCTTGGCGTCGATGCGCACCGTCGCCACCGCCGAATGGCGGCCCTGCGACGGGCCCATGCTGACGGTCGTGTAGCGTTTCAGCAGCTCGACATGGTCGTAGCCGTCGGCGATCCCATTCACCAGATCCTTGACCTGGAGGTCCTCGTCGAAATCGACGAAGTCCTTGCCCTTCTTGCTCGGGAAGATCGGCCAGGGATGGGTCACGCCGATGGCGCCGCGATCGCCCGGCGCCGGGGGCTCGGCGCCCCCGGAAGCTCCGGCATCCTTGGCGGCGGCCCAGCCGGCGCGCCTTCCCTCGGCGATCACGGCGTCGAGCGCATAGGTGCCGTTGACCGAGCCCGCCGCGAACACATGAGCCGGCAGGGTGCTGGGCGCGAACATATGGCTGGCGCGGTCATAGGCGAATTTGGCGCCGATATGATGCAGGAGCTGGCCGGTCGGGCTGTAGCCGACCGACATGCAGAGGAGATCGCAGGGAATGGTGGCGAGCGCCGGCGAGAGCTCGCCTTCGCCCGTCACTTCGCCGACCAGCGCCGCCGTGATGTTGCGCTTGCCCACGCCATAGAAGGTCTCGGCCACGCCATGGCCCTGCAGAATCGAAATGCCGCGCGCACGGACCGCCTTGGCGAACGCCGAGCCGTCGGCATCCTTGCGAAGATCGACGACCGCCGCGACCTCGACGCCGGCATCGCCCAGATCGAGCGCCACGCCATAGCCGTCGGCATTGGCCGTCAGCACCACGGCCCGGCGGCCGGGCCTGACACCATAGAGCTTGATCAGGCGCTGCGCCGCCGAGCCCAGCATCACGCCGGGCAGGTCGTTGTTGTGGAACACCGCCGGCTGCTCGAGCGAGCCGGTCGCGACCACCACCGCCTTGGCGCGCAATTTGTAGAGGCGGTTGCCCTTGATCACCGCCAGCCAATTGTCGGCGAAGAAGCCGTTGCAGGTGGCGTCGGTCAGGATCCGGACGGTCTGCGACGCCGCCAGCTCGGCCGCGAGCTCGCGCGACCGCTTGGCGCCCTGCTCGCCCGTCGCGTCGAAGCGCGCATAGGAGAGCGAGCCGCCCACGCGCGGGCCCTCGTCGATCAGGATCACCTCGAGCCCGGCCTTCGCCGCCTCGGATGCCGCCGCCATGCCGGCCGGGCCGGCGCCGATCACCGCGACATCGGCAAAGAGATATTCCTTGTCGTAGTAGTCGTGATGCGCATGGACGTCGACCTTGCCCAGGCCGGCGATCTCGCGGATCACCTTCTCCCAATGCGGCCAGGTCCATTTCGGCTTGAAGAAAGCCTTGTAATAGAAGCCGACGGGGAGGAAACGGCCGAGCTTCTCCATGAAGGAGAGCCGGTCCTGCTCGAGGCTGCCCTTGTAGTTCTGGCCCATCACGACGAGGCCGGACGTGACCGGATGCATGTCGGCCAGCGCGTTGGGCTCGCCGCCGATCTGCACCAGCGTGTTCGCGTCCTGGCCGGCCATGGTCAGGATCCCGCGCGGCCGATGGTATTTGAACGAGCGCGAGATCAGCCACTCGTCGTTGGCCGCGAGCGCGCTCGCGATCGTGTCGCCGACGAAACCCTGGAAGGGTCGGCCCTCGAAAGTGAACGTGACCGGCTGGCCACGGTCGATCAGCAGGCCGGCCGGCGCCGGCAGACGGTTGACCCCGTCGCTCATTTCTTTTCCTCGTTCGCCTTCGGCGCCGCACTGAACTCGACCCTAGATTTGAAGACCTCGCCCGCCGGATAGGTGCGCAGGATCTCGTCCGTCACCGTGTGGCGCTCGGCGATGAACCAGAAGGAGGTGGGTACGTGGCACCACCATTCGCGCACGACGCCGGCGGTGTTGTTCTCGATATGCACATACTGAGCCCATTCGCGGTCCGAGACGCGCGCGGGATCGGGCATCGGCTTCACCTCGCCGCCCCAGACGAACTCCGAGATGTTGCGCGGGCCGTTGAGCGGGCAGTTCATGATCTTCATGGGTTCCCTCCCTCGCTCAATGGCCGACCGAGGCCGCGCCCTTTTCGCCGACCTGCTTCATCTCCTCGAAGCGGGACAGGCGGAAGGGCTCGATCAGCTCGTGCGGTTTGTTGTTGGCGACGGTGTAGGACATGGTGAGGCCGCAGACCGGCGTCGCCTTGAAGCCCCAGGTGCCCCAGCCGGAATCGATATAGTAGTTCTCGAGCGGCGTGAGGCCCATGCAGGGGCTGAAATCGGGCGTCATGTCGGCCATGCCGGCCCATTGCCGGTTGAGCTTCATCTCGCCCAGGAAGGGCAAGAGCTCCAGCATGTGGCCCAGCAGGCCTTCCTTGAAATCGAGCGTCGAGCGCGTCGAATAGACGCCATAGGGATCGGTCGATCCGCCCATCACCAGCTCGCCGCGGGAGGATTGCGAGATATAGACGTGCAGCGAGCCCGACACGATGATCTGGTCGAGGAAGGGCTTCACCGGCAGCGAGACGCAGGCCTGCAGCGGGATGGTGCGGATCGGCAGCCTGAAGCCCGCCATCTTGGACACCAGCGAGCTCGATCCCGCCGTCGCCTGCAGCACCTTGTTCGCATGGACCGTGCCGCGGTTGGTGACGACGCCCTTGACCTTGCCGCCCTCCTGCAGGATCTCGGTCACCTCGGTCAGCTGATGGATCTCGACGCCGCGCCGCGTGGCGCCGCGCCCATAGCCCCAGGCGACCGCGTCGTGCCGCGCGATCGAGCCCGGCGGATGATAGAGCGCGCCCAGGATCGGATAGCGCACATCCTCCGACATGTTGAGCACCGGACAGAGCTTGTGGATCTCGTCCGGCCAGATCAGCTCGGAATCGACGCCCAGATGCTTGTTGACCTCCGCGCGCCAGCGGCTGGTGCGGATCGCGGCATCGGTATGCGCCAGCGTGAAATGGCCGCGCTCGGAATAGAGGATGTTGTAATCGAGGTCCTGGCTCAGATCCTGATAGAGCTTGACCGAGGTGTCGTAGAATCTGACGCCCTCGGGCGTCAGATAGTTCGAGCGGATGATCGCGGTGTTGCGCGCCGTATTGCCACCCGCGAGATAGCCCTTCTCTAGGATCGCCACGTTGGTGATGCCGTAGTCGCGCGACAGGTAATAAGCCGTCGCCAGCGCGTGGCCGCCGCCGCCGATGATGACGACGTCGTAGCTGGGCTTCAGATCCTGGGCGAGCGGGAAGTGGCGCTCGGCCGGGTAGGTCTTGCTAAGGCCGTATTTCAGCAGCCCGAAGGGCATCGTGGACCCCGTCTTTGGTCGGCATGAAGGCGGATCGGATCAGGACCGGCAGGCTAACCGCCGGTTTCCTGCCGGACAAGAAACATCACTCCGATGATCGGCGGAAAGCCGGCGATATTTACCGCAAATCCGACCGGCCGCCAGCGACATCGCGACGCCATGTCCCGGACAGCGCCGCTTGCGGTTCGCCGCGGATCGCCCCAGACTCCGGACCTGTCCACTCCCGAGGGATCGATCATGACGGCCGGCGACCGGCGAAAGAATGTCGTGCTGATGGAACCGGCGGCGGAAGCGCTGCGCGACGAGTTCCTCGGCTGGCAATGCCGGCTGCGGCAGCTTTCGGTGCGCGAAGGGCTGGGACGCCCCTCCAGCGGCATGCGGGCCCGGGTCAGCACCCTCGACGGCGCGGAGCTCGCCCCGGCCGTCACCCTGCTGGTCATGCGAGAGGAGCCGGAGGAAAGCACCCAGCAGTTCCGCTTCCAGGTGCAGAAGACCCAGGACCCGGTCGAGCGCTATGAGAAGGCGCTGGAGATCCTGTCGGCTTGGTACTATCAGCGCCCGCGCGAGTTCAGCGACATCATGACCGGGCTGTTCGGCGCCGGCTCGGCCTTCGCCGACCAGCTGCTGCTGCATGGTCGCTGCGAGCTCGAGTTCATCGAATATGCCAAGGGCTACCGCATCCCCTGCTCGGTGCTGGAGCTGGCCGAGAACGATGCCTTCTATCAGGCGACCTATTGGCACAACCGCCTCTTCAACCCGAACATGCCGGCCGGCGTCCGGGTCCTGTCCTTCACGCCCGACTGGACCCATTCCGCCGATTTCGAGGTCGAGACCGGCGAGGATTGACGCTCGTCGCATCTCCGCACGACTCTCTTTCTTCCCCTCCTCTTGAGGGCAGGGCAATCGCATATGGCGAGGCAAGTGAATCCCCTCCCCCAACTTTTGGGGGAGGGTTGGGGAGGGGGCTGCTCGGCATCGGCCCCTTCGCACCCCGACGAGATCATGGACCGAGTCATCCCCCTCCCTGCCCTCCCCCGAAAGTTGGGGGAGGGGATAGGAAACGGGTGCCGCCCGCACATGGCGAGGGCCGGACTTCAAAAGTCCGGCCCTTTCCCATGACGGCGTTTCCTCGAAGGCCCGCTTAGAACCTCCGATAGGCCTTGTTGAGATCGACCATCGGGTGCTTGCGGGACATCTGGAATTTGATCAGCAGCTCGCGCGCGATCATGTCGCGGTCCTGCTGGTTGTCGGGCAGCTTCACGCCCGGCGGGATCGTGACCCAGCCATTGACGTTGCGGTCGAACACCGCGGCGCGGCCTTCCTCGTAGCCCATATGGACGTCCTCGAGCCAGTTGAGGTCGTCCCAGCCCATCACTTCCATGTATTTCTTCAGGAAGGGCGTGAGGCGGCTGTAGTCCGGCACGAGATTGACGTCGTAGCGATAGCCGATGTGCTGGCCGATTTCCTTCTCGCGGTTGGAATCGAGGCCCTTCCCCTTGAGGTATTTGTCGACATCCTCTTTTTTCGGGGCGGCCTTCGCGGCCTTCGCGGCCTTCGCGGTCTTCGCGGTCTTCACGACCTTCATGACCGGCTTCTTCTGCGTCGGTTTTGCCATCGTGGCTCTCCTCAGTACCGGGTCATGTCGGGCCGGCCGACCGTGTGCTGCGAACCGGCCAGCGGCACCATGGCGAGCGCGGAGGCTTCCATGGTGAGGGCCGCGAGATCTTCCGGCTCGAGGCTGTGCACGTTGGTCTTGCCGCAGGCGCGCGCCATCATCTGGCACTCGATCGCGAGGCAGTGCAGGAAGTTGTAGACGCGCTCGGCTGCCTCGTCGGGGTCGAGGCGCTTGCGCAGGATCGGGTCCTGGGTCGCCACGCCGACCGGGCAGCGGCCTGTATGGCAGTGGTAGCAGTAGCCCGCCTCGACGCCGATCTCCTTCTCGAAGTCGGCCTCGGGGATGTCCTTGTTGCAGTTGAGCGCCATCAGCGCCGAATGGCCGATTGCGACGGCATCGGCGCCGAGCGCGATCGCCTTGGCCACGTCCGCGCCGTTGCGGATGCCGCCGGCATAGACCAGGCTGATCTGGCCGGTCATGCCGACATCGTCGAGCGCCTTGCGGGCCTGACGGATCGCGGCGATGCCGGGCACGCCGGTCTCCTCGGTCGCGATATGCGGACCCGCACCGGTGCCGCCTTCCATGCCGTCGATATAGATCGAATCCGGGCCGGTCTTGGCCGCCATGCGGACGTCGTCATAGACGCGCGCGGCACCCAGCTTGAGCTGGATCGGAATCTCGCCATTGGTGGCTTCGCGGATTTCCTGGATCTTGAGCGCCAGGTCGTCCGGTCCCAGCCAGTCGGGATGGCGGGCCGGCGAGCGCTGATCGATGCCGGCCGGCAGCGAGCGCATTTCCGCCACCTGGTCCGTCACCTTCTGGCCCATCAGATGGCCGCCGAGACCGACCTTGCAGCCCTGGCCGATGAAGAATTCGCAGGCGTCGGCCAGACGCAGATGGTGCGGGTTGAAGCCGTAGCGCGACTGGATGCACTGATAGAACCATTTCGACGAATAGCGGCGCTCGTCGGGAATCATGCCGCCTTCGCCCGAGCAGGTCGCGGTGCCGGCCATGGTGGCGCCGCGGGCGAGCGCGATCTTGGCCTCGAAGGAGAGCGCGCCGAAGCTCATGCCGGTGATGTAGATCGGAATGTCGAGCACCAGCGGGCGCTTGGCCTTGGGGCCGATCACGGTCTGGGTGAGGCACTTCTCGCGATAGCCCTCGATCACGAAGCGGGTCAGCGTGCCCGGCAGGAAGGTCAGGTCGTCCCAGGTCGGGATCTTCTTGAAGAGCGAGAAGCCGCGCATGCGATAGCGGCCAAGCTCGGACTTGATGTGGATGTCGTCGATCACCGTCGGCGGGAAGATGAAACTCTTGCCCAGCAAACTCTTGTTGCGCGACGACGGCTTCTTGGCCGGCGCGGCAGCGGGTGCTTTCTTGCGTTCTCTCGCCATGAGCGAATTCCTTTTGTGCGATCTGTCGCGGGGCTTAGAGGATGAGCTTCTTCTCGGTGGGCTCCAGATTGTCGTAGTTCCAGAGCTGCTTCCCGGCGACGATCTTCTGCATGTTCTTGACGCCCTTGGGCGTCTCGAGGCCGTACATCTTGAGCTTGCGGGTGAGCCAGGAGACGTCGAGATCGGTCATCTCGCCCGGCACGGCGTCCACGCCCAGCCCGTCGATCTTGCCGCCGACATAGATCGTGCCGTCATACATGGAATCGCCGAGATTCTTGCCGGCGTCGCCCAGCACGACCATGCGGCCGCGCTGCATCATGAAACCGCAGAAGGCGCCGCAGCGCCCGCCGACGATGATGGTCCCGCCCTTCATGTCGATGCCCATGCGGGCACCCACATCGCCCATGCAGACGAGATCGCCGCCGCGCAGGGCGGCGCCGAAGGTCGAGCCGGCGTTCTTCTCGATCACGATCGTTCCGGCCAGCATGTTCTCCGCGCAGGACCAGCCGACGCGGCCCTTGATGCGGATGTTCGGCCCGTCGATCAGGCCGCAGCCGAAATAGCCCAGGCTGCCTTCGATATGCAGGTTGAGCTTGTTGAGGATGCCGACCGCGAGCGAATGCTTGGCACCGGGATTCTTCATCACGATGGTGCCGTAGCCTTTGCTCATCAAGTCTCGGATCTTGAGATTGACATCGCGCGGCGAGAGCGGACCGCAATCGAGCTCGGCCCGCTTGTTGAAGTCGACGTCGAACGCCTCCGGATAGGTGAAGTTCTGTTCTTCGGCGGGCGTGAAGAATCGCTGCTGGGTGCGCCCGGAGAGCTGCTCCGTGTGCATTCCCATATCCTGGGATTTGGTTCTGAGGGCCATTATGCGCTCTTCCAAACGCGAACCTCGCCCTCATAGGGGTCGAAGGTATCGATTTCGTGGGGGAATACGCTGCGGATCGCCACCTCTTCCGAGGCGAGACAGATGAACTTCTCGCTTTCGTAGAGGACCATGGGCTTGGCCGCCATCACGTCCTTGGCCATGCCGAGCGAATCCGAGGTTGCGACCAGATAGGTGAAGACGCCATCGAGCTCGTCGATGGAAGCCGTCATCGCGTCCTTGAGTTCGGCACCCTGCTGCATCTTGTCGGCGAGATAGACGGCGATCAGCTCGGAATCGCAGTTCGACATGAAGCGGTGGCCGCGCCGCTCGAGCGCGCGCCGTCCGTTCCAGTAGTTGGTGAGCTGGCCGTTATGGACCACCGACACGTCGGCGAACGGATAGGCCCAGTAGGGATGGGCCGACCGGATATCGACGTCGGATTCGGTCGCCATGCGGGTGTGACCCAGCGCATGGGTGCCGGTGAAGCCCTTGAGGTGATACTGCTCGGCCACGCGCGCGGCGTCGCCGAGATCCTTCACCAGCTCGAGCCCATGGCCCATGGAGAGGATCTCGGCCCCCTCCACGTCCTCGATGAAGTCGGCGAGCTTGCGCCGGTCGCCGGCATAGTCGATCCGGTAACGGAAGGCATATTCGGTGGCGTCGCTGGTCTCGAGAATCCGCCCGCCCAGCTCCTTGATGCGCTTGTCGACTTCGTTCCGGCGCTCCTTGACCTGGTCGTGGATCTTGAAACCTTTCAGCATCTCGTCCTGCTCGGCCACCTTGAAGCGCAACATCAGCTCGTTGCCCTTCAGCGGCTTGCCGTAAAGCGCGTAGCCCGTCGAATCCGGCCCGCGATGCTTCAGCGATTGCAACATCGCCGTCATCTCGGTGCCGATATCGCCGGTCTTGCCATGTCGATGGATCAATCCAGCAATTCCGCACATCTTGCTCTCTCTTTCTCCTATGCCGGTGCCCGCGTCCCTCGTCGGGGACGACTTACGGCAGATAGTCCCAATATTGCTGCAGGTCCCAATTGGTGACGGTGGCGTTGAACTTTTCCCACTCGTCGCGCTTGTAGTGCGTGAAGACCTTGTACATCTCGTCGGGCATCCCCTTCTTGATGACCTCGTCCTTCTCGAGCTCCTCGAGAGCCAGGCCCAGCGACATCGGCAGCTTCTTGACCTTCTTGCCCGCCGCCATCGCCGCATAGATGTTGCGCTCTTCGGGCTCGCCCGGATCGATCTTGTGGGTGATGCCGTCGTCGAAGGCCTGCAGGATGCCGGCCGCCATCAGATAGGGGTTCACCGTCGAATCGACCGAGCGGTATTCGAAGCGGCCCGGTGCCGAGATGCGCAGCGCGCAGGTGCGGTTCTGGTAGCCCCAGTCGGCATAGACCGGCGCCCAGAAGCCCGTGTCCCACAGGCGGCGATAGGAATTGACGGTGGAGGAGCCGATCGCCGTCAGCGCGCCGACATGCTTGATGATGCCGCCGATGCAGTTGAGGCCGATCGGGCCCGGCTTCGACTGGCCCTTGAGCGGCATGAAGGTGTTCTCGCCGCCCTTGAGGTAGGCGAAGTTCTCTTCCATGCCCGGCAGGCTGTCGAGCCCGAGCTTGTTGACCTTGTCCTCGCCGCCCTTCCACAGGGAGATGTTGTGGTGACAGCCATTGGCCGAGACGCCCATGAAGGGCTTGGCCATGAAGCAGGCGATCAGGTTGAACTCGCGCGCGACCTGGGCGCAGATCTGGCGATAGGTCGTCAGGCGGTCGGCCGTGCGCAGGCAGTCGTCGAACATGAAGTTGAGCTCGAGCTGGCCCGGCGCGTCCTCATGATCGCCCTGGATCATGTCGAGGCCCATGGCGCGCGAATATTCGATCGCGCGCATGAAGACCGGACGCAGGCTCTCGAACTGGTCGATGTGATAGCAGTTGGGCTTCGAGAAGCCGCCGTCCGGCAGGCCGTCAGCGCCCTTCTTGAGCCACATCATCTCCGGCTCGCAGCCGTGACGCATGTGGAGGCCTTTGTGCTTCTTCTTGAACTCCTCGTGGAGAATCCGGAGATTGCCGCGGCAATCCGAGGTCAGATGCCCGCCCGGATTGACCCGTTCCTCGCGATTGCGGAAGCAGGTGCAGAAGACGCGCGCGACGCGCTTGTCCCAAGGCAGCTGGCAGAAGGTCTCGGGGTCGGGGATGCCGACCAGCTCGGAGGCCTCGGGCCCGTAGCCGATATAATTCTTGAAACGGTCGACGAAGAGATTGGCGGTCGAGCCATAGACCAGCTGGAAGCCGCGCTCGGCGATGCTCTCCCAGTGATCCGCCGGGACGCCCTTGCCGACGATGCGGCCGGTCACCGACACGAACTGATAATAGATGTACTGGATGCCAAGCTCGTTGATCTTGGCCCGTACCTGCTTGACGAGTTCCTTGCGCCCCTTTTGCGAAACGTGGGCTTCCAAGTCGGTCATGGCTGCGTGATCTCCCCTACAAACATTTTTCGTTGTCCAGGTCTCCAGGACGGAGCCGGCGCCAGTTTCCTCGACTGCCGGACCGCGCCCAAGCGCGAAAACGACTGAACCGGTTGCGCCTTCGAGCCGCCTTTTGCCGGTCGGCCCGGGCAACCCCGCCCAATCAAACCAATTTCATACCTCTCCTTGGCCGTGCCGGATGACCGGGATCGACAAGCCCCGCGGCAGCGTCTTTCGACTCCCGAAACAGCCCGGCCAGAACCGCGCCAGACGGGATTGGACGCGGCCGAAATCGGGCCACGGACGAGATCCTATCGGTCGCATGAGGAGGAACTGGCATGAAGGGCTCGGAACGCAGGCGCATGCTTGGAACCGTTGCACTTTCCCGACACCGGCCCGGCGCCGACAGCGGCCCGGGACCGGATCCATCCCAGGCGCCGCCGCTCCGGACTTGATCGGAAGGCCCAATTAGTGAAACATAAGCCCAGCCGGTTTCAAACCACTATTTTCCAAAGGCACAGAAATGGCCCGCATTGGTGGTCGGCCGTTGAAGGAGCGCAGTGAAGCTCCGGCCTTTCTGCTGCCCCGCAACGAGCCCCGTGCGATCGCCGATCCGATGCGCGGCTCGGCCTGGATCACGCAGCAGCTCCGTCAGGCGATCACCGAGGGCGGCCTTCGCCATGCCGAGAAGCTGCCGGCGGAACGTCAGCTCGCCGAGATCTTCGGCGCCTCGCGCACCACGGTGCGCAGCGCGCTCAATCAGCTCGAGGCCGAACGGCTGGTGACGCGCCGGGTCGGCAGCGGCACCTTCGTGAACTATCAGCCCCGCTCGCCGCAGGACGACGTCGCCGAGCTCACCAGCCCGCTCGAGCTGATCGATGTCCGCCTCGCGGTCGAGCCGCATATGGTGCGGCTCGCGGTGCTGAACTCGACCTCGCGCGAGCTGGAGCGCCTCAACGAGGCGCTGGGCGAGATGGAGCGGTCGAGCGTGGATTCCGAGACCTTCACGCTGCTCGACGAGCAGTTCCATCTCTGCATCGCCGAATGCAGCCGCAATCCGCTGATGGTCTCACTCTACCGGCAGATCAACGACGTCCGCACCCACGCCCAGTGGAACGCGATGAAGGACAAGGTGCTGACGATCGAGCGGATCGCCGAATATAACCGCCAGCACCGCACCCTGGTCGAGGCGATCCAGGCCCGCGATGTCGAGAGCGCGGTCGCGATCGTCACCAACCATCTCCATTACGCGCGCCGCCAGCTTCTGGGTGCCGGCGCCAATGTCGGCGGCGAGACCTAGGGAGCGGACCGGTTCCGTCCGCCGACGCCCGGCGCGGATCCGCCAGAATCGGTCGCCCGCCCTATTGTCGCGACGGGTCCCCGGCCATAGAGTCCGGTCACGCCCGGAGAGCGCCCTGTTGTCTCTCCCCCAACCTTTTGAATTCCCGGAGCGATCACCCATGACCCGCAGCTTTCGCCTGAGCTTCGCCTTCACCCTGGCGGCGGCCGCCCTGCTGGGCGCGCCGGTCGCCGAAGCGCATCTCATCGGCGAGCACAGCGCGGGCTTCCAGGCCGGCATCCTGCATCCGCTCTCGGGGCTCGATCACCTCCTCGCCATGATCGCGGTCGGCATCTGGGCGGCGCAGCTCGGCGGCCGCGCGATCTGGGCGGTGCCCTGCGCCTTCGTCGGCTGCATGGTGGCGGGCGGTCTCCTGGCCGTCGCGGGCATTTCGATGCCGCTGGTCGAGCCGGGCATCCTCGGCTCGGTGCTGCTGTTCGGTCTCCTGATCGCGACCGCAGCGCGCGTGCCCACGATCGTTGGCATGGCGATCGTCGGTCTCTTCGCCCTGTTCCACGGCCATGCCCATGGCACCGAATTGCCGGAAGCGGCCAATCCCGCCGCTTACGCGTTGGGCTTCGTGATCGCGACCTCGTTCCTGCATGCAGTCGGCCTCGGGCTCGCCCTCATGATCGGCCGCCTCGCGCCGAAGCCGGTGCTGCGCGTCATCGGTGGCGGCATCGCCGCCGCCGGCGTCGCGATGGTGGCGGCGCTCTGACCCGCCGCCGGGGCGCCCGGGTCTAAGCGGTGTCCCCGACACCGCGCGACCGCGCCCGCCGGCCGGTTCTGGATCCGACCCGCCTCGCCTTCCTCACCGGGCGCGAGGAGCAACGCTTCCTCGCCGACCGGCCCCGCTCGCTGGCCTTGCTCGACCGCGCCCGCGCCCATATGCCGGGCGGCGTGCCGATGGCCTGGATGACGGCGATGCATGGCCATCCGCCCGTCTTCGCCGCCGAGGGCGACGGCGCCTGGTTCACCGATGTCGACGGCCATCGCTATCTCGACATGAACCAGGCCGACCTGTCGATGAATGTCGGCTTCGGGCCGCCCGCGGTCGTCGCCGCCGTGGCCGACCGGATGCGCCGCGGCAGCCAGTTCATGCTGCCGACCGAGGACGCGATCTGGTGCGCCGAGGAACTGGCCGAACGCTGGGAGCTGCCCTATTGGCAGTTCACGCTCTCGGCCTCGGGCGCCAACACCGAGATCATCCGCCTCGCGCGCCATGTCTCGGGCCGCGACAAGATCCTGATGTTCGACGGCAAATATCACGGCCATATCGAGGACAGCCTGGTGATCATGGCCGGAAACGGCGTGAAGCCCGAGCTGTACGGACTTTCGGACGCGGCGGCCTCCCGCGCGCGCATGGTGCCCTTCAACGATCTCGACGCGGTCGACCGCGCGCTGGCGCCGCGCGATGTGGCGCTCTGCATCGTCGAACCGGCCCTGACCAATGTCGGCGTGGTGATGCCGGCCGAAGGCTTCCATCAGGGACTGCGCGAGCTCACCGAGCATTACGGCACCTTCCTCGCTCTCGACGAAACCCATACCCAGATCGCCAGCCCCGGGGGCTTGAAGCGCCTCTGGAATCTCGAGGCCGATGCGGTCGGCCTCGGCAAGACCATCGGCGGCGGCGTGCCGATCGGCGCCTATGGCTTGAGCGAGACGCTGGCCCAGCCCTTGAAGCAGCCGCCGGTCATGCCAGGCGCGCCGATGGAATCGGTCGGCGGCGTCGCCACCGGCGGCACGCTCTACGGCAACGCGCTCTCCATGGCCGCCTGCCGCGCGGCGCTCTCGCAGGTGCTGACGCCGCAGGGCTTCGTCCGCACGGCGGCGCTCGGCGCGCAACTGGCCGACGGGCTCGCCGGGCTCTTCGCCGCCGGCAGCCTCGACTGGCAGGTCCATCGCCTGACCAGCCGCTCGGGCTTCACCTTCGCGGACCATCTGCCGCGCAACGCCGCCGAGGCGCGCGAACTGGCCCAGCCCGGGCTCTATCGCCTCTTGCGCCTCTGGATGGCCAATCGCGGCGTCTGGGAATCGGTCGCGACCGCCGGCCCCACCGTCTCCTTCGCCATGGCCGAGGCCGAGGTGGCGTTCTATCTTGAACGCATGCGCGAGTTCCTCGGCGACATTCTCTAGCACCGAACCGCCGACAGCAGCGGAGCTGATTGACCATGGAGATCGTGACCGCCGACCGCTGGTATCGCGTGCGGACTGTCGGCGAGGGCATCACCCATATCGACGAGCCGCATATCAAGCCGTTCTATCGCTGCAATATCTGGCATGTGCGCGGCAAGCAACGCGACTTGCTGATCGACAGCGGGCTCGGCGTGGTGAGCCTGCGCCGGCAGGTCGCGATCCTGGCCGAACGGCCGCAGCTCGCCGTCGCAAGCCATGTGCATTTCGACCATATCGGCAATCATCACGAATTTCCCGAGCGCGCCATCCATGCCGAGGAGGCCGCCCTCCTCGCCCATCCCGGCCGCGACGAGATCCTGGCGACGCTCTATGCCACCGAGGAGATGTTCACCAGCCTCCCGCCCGGCGGCTTCGACGCGCCGGCCTATGAGGTGACGCCCGCCCCCGCGACGCGGATCCTCCAGGACGGCGATGTGGTCGATCTGGGCGACCGGAATTTCGAGGTGTTCCATCTGCCCGGCCATTCGCCGGGATCGATCGGACTCTGGGAGAAGGCGAGCGGGGTCTTCTTCGCCGGCGACACGGTCTATGACGGCCCTCTCATCGACGATGCCTACCACTCCGACATCGCCGCCTATGTCCGCTCGATGGAACGCCTGCGCGATCTCCCGGTGCGCGTGGTCCATGGCGGACATTTCCCCAGCTTCGGCCGCGAACGCTTCGTGGAGCTGATCGACAGCTATCTGCGCGAGAAGCGCGAGAACTGAGCGCTCAGAGCAGCAGCTCGATCCCGATGACCGCCATCACGACGGCGATCGCGGCATCGAGCAGACGCCAGGCGGTGGGCTTGGCGAAGAGCGGGCGCAACAGCCGCGCGCCATAGCCGAGCGCAAAGAAGAACAGGAACGAGGCCGTCACCGCGCCGAGCGCGAAGCGCAGCTTTTGCCCGGGATACTGCGTCGAGACCGAGCCCAGCAGCACGACCGTGTCGAGATAGACATGCGGGTTGAGCCAGGTGAAGGCAAGGCAGGTCGTGATCGTGGCCCGCAATGAATTGGCGACCACCGCCGACGGTTCCAGGCCGCCCTTGACGCGGATGGCCGCGAGCGCGCTGCGGATGGCGTAGGTGAAGAGGAAGGCGGCCCCGCCATAGCGCATGACGGGCTCGAGCCAGGGCACGTGCTGGGTGATGAAGCCCAGCCCCGACACGCCGAAGGCGATCAGCACCGCGTCCGACAAGGCACAGACCAGGCAGACCGCGAACACATGCTCGAGGCGGAGCCCCTGGCGCAACACGAACGCGTTCTGCGCGCCGATGGCGATGATGAGGCTGAATCCCAGGAACAGGCCGGACAGATAGGCCGTCAAGAGTCGGATCTCCGGGAAAATCGCGTACCGCGGCCCACCCCTCCCCCTACCCCCTCCCGCAAGGGGAGGGGGCTGGAGGAAATGAGCGTCACCTTATGAAAGAACGAAGGTCGGAGGCGAAGCAGAAAGAAACCACGCCCCCTCCCCCTGCGGGAGGGGGTAGGGGGAGGGGTTTCTTTCAGCCCACTCGCTGCGAATCGAAACTCACTTCGGCGTCGGCTTGTAGATCGGCCCGCGGTCCGAGACCACCTTCAGCATGCCGTTGCGGACATATTCCGGCGTCTCGTCGGGATCGTAGGGCCGGTTCTCCTGGCCCGGATAGCCGATGAGCTTGCGGACGCGCGGATCCATGTAATAGCCCGCGGAGGCCGCGAGGCTGATGGCGCCGAAGGCGGGGCCGTCGGTCTTGTTCAGGGCCTCGGCCGCGGCGCGCGGTTCCTTGCCCTTCGCGGCGCGCAAGCCCCGCAGCAGATTCTCGCGCAGGTCGGGGCGGAAACCCAGCACCTTGTCGAGGATCTCGCCCTGGATGCCGATCTCGCTCGCCGCCGGCATGCCTTCGGCCGCCGGGATCAGCACATCGGCGATGCCGGCAAAGGTCTTGCGATCGTCGTCTTGCAGAACCGTGCTCATGCCGCAATCTCCTGGTCGCGCCGATTGGCGATCAAATGCTTCACGCAGCGCAGCGCAATCGCGCAGATCGTGCCGGTCGGATTGAAACCGGACGAGGTCACGAAATTGCTGCCGTCATAGACGAAGAGGTTCGGCACGTCATGCGCCTTGCCGTAGGGATCGACCACCGAGGTCCCGGGGTCCTCGCCCATGCGAGCCGTGCCCATCAGATGCCAGCCGCAATCGCGCATCAGCGGCGTGGTCGTCATCGAGACGGCGCCCGCGGCCTTCATCGCTTCCTGCGCGCGCGCCAGATGGAAGTCGATGAGCTTCCGGGTGTTCTCCGAGTTCTTGTAGATCAGCTTCGGCGCCGGGATGCCGTCGGAATCGGTCAGCGTCGGATCGAGCACGACGCGGTTCGTCTCCTCGGGCAGATCCTCGGCGATGATGCCCCACTCGAAGGCGTGTCCGAAGACGCGCTTGGTGTTGCGGTGGAGATTGACGCCCCAGGCCTCCTCGAGCGCACGGCCGCCATAGGCCGCGCGCAGGCCGAGCGGGCCACCCGACGGCATCACCTGCCATTTGGCGCCGCGCACGAAACCGCGCGACTTGTCGGTCTCGTAGAACTGCATCGACTGGATGGTCTGGCCGGCGGGCCCGAGCCAGCTTTCCAGCGGCTCTTCGAACACGCCCGCGACCGCCGCATAGGGATGCATCATCAGCCGCTTGCCGACGAGGCCCGAGCTGTTGGCGAGGCCGTTGGGGAAGCGCTTCGAGGTCGAGAGCAGCAGCAGGCGCGGCGTGCCGATGCCGTTGGCGCAGACGATGACGATGCCGGCCTTCTGGGTGCGCTCACGTCCCGCGCGGTCGATATAGACGGCACCGGTGGCGAGGCCCTTGTCGTTGACCAGGATTTCCTTCACCCGCGCGCCGGTGATCATCTTGGCGCCGTTCTTGATCGAGCTCGGCCAATAGACCAGGTCCATCGACGCCTTCGCGCCCTCGGGACAGCCGGTCAGGCAGGTGCCGCGGCGCACGCAGGCATTGCGGCCGCGATAAGGCTTCGAGGGCATCGCGTTGGGGCCCGGCCACCAATGCCAGCCCAGCTTGTTCATGCCCTCGGCGGCCTTCATGCCGATCTTGCCGATCGGCAGCGGCGGCGTCGGCAGCGGTTTGGTGGGCGGGAAGGCCGGATCGCCGGCGAGACCGGAGACGCCCATCTCCTCCTCGGCCTGCTCGTAGAAGGGCTCGAGTTCCTCATAGGTGAAGGGCCAATCGTCGGCGACGCCGTCGAGCGTCTTCACCCGGAAATCGGACGGCATGAAACGCTGCCAATGGGCGGCCCAGAGGATCGTGCTGCCGCCGACCGCATTGTACATCAGCGGATTGACGTCCGATTCCGACACATCGACCGGATAGTCGTTCTCGAGATCGCGCACATTGGGATTGGGATGCCAGCGCTTCTGCGCCATCAGCTCCCACTCCGGGCGCGCGCCGGCGAATTCCTTGTTGTCGACCCAAGGCCCCTGGTCGAGGCAGACGACCTTGAAGCCATTGTCCGAAAGATGCTTGGCCGCGACCGATCCGGAGGCCCCTGCACCAATGATCAGCACGTCGGCGTTTTCGCTGCGCCGGTCACTACCCGCAATTGCCATCTGAGCTGTTCTCTCTCTATTTTCCGTTTTTCGTTGGTCTTCCACGGCGCCCTGGCAGGCCCTCCGCGAAAGCCCTGGTTTCGCCAGGGACCTGGCGAGAATGGGCGACGCTCATCTTGCCACGGGGGCGACGGGACGCCAAGATTGTCGACATTCTCGTTGACAATCTTGGCGCCGTCGATGGTACATTTCCGGCGAAGAATGGCTCACTCGGGGGCCGTTCCGTTCACGGTCCCGCATCCCGGAACAACGCCGCCCGCGGCGGCGTTGCGGCGCCTGTCACGGCGTCCGGATGTGCCGGAATGAGGTGTTCTTCAGGCTCCAGGCAGATCTCGTGATCGCACCCCGCGTTCGTCGCCCCGCTCCGGCGGCCTCGACCGTTCGCCCCTGTTCAATCGGTGTCTCGAGTTCCAACCTTGGCCGCCTGACGGCGCCGGACCTGCCTTCGCTGACGGGAGAAATCAGGAATGCATATCGTCACCGTGGTTCGATTGGTGCCCGACCTGCTCGAGGAGATCCAGGTCAATGAGCAGGGCACCGACATCGACCGCGAATGGATCGGCGTCAAGCTCTGCGAGTTCGACGATCACGCGCTCGAGGAATCGGTCCTGATCAAGGAGGCCACCGGCGCCAGCGTCACGGCTGTGGGGATCGCGGTCGAGGGCATGGACCGGGTGCTGCAGTCCGCCGTCGCCCGCGGCGCCGACCGGGCGGTGAAGATCGATTGCGGCGAGGCCAATCCGGACTCCCGGGCGCTGGCCAGGCTGCTGAGCGAGGCGCTGCCGCAGCTGAAGCCCGATCTGGTCCTGGCGGGCGTGCAGACGCCCGAGGATCTCTTCGGCCAGCTGGTGCCGTTCCTGGGCACGCTCATGGGCCGCCCGCATGCCAGCGGCATCACCGGCGCGCAGGTCGAAGGCAATGACGTCGTGATCCAGCAGGAATATGGCGCCGGCCGCGCCGCGCGCCTGAAGCTGGCGCTGCCGGCAGTGCTGGGCGTGCAATCCGCCTCGCAGCCGCCGCGCTATGTGTCGGGCACGAAGCTGCGCCAGGCAATCCAGGGCACCAAGATCGAGACCTTGTCGGCCTCGGCCGCGGCGGCCAACAACGGTGCCGTCAAGGAAATGCGCCGGCCGGCGCGCGGGCAAGGGGCCGAGATGATCGACGGCGAGGCCGAGGCGGTCGCGGGCAAGATCTACGACGCGCTCGTCGAGCGCGGCCTCGTGGGAGGAAAGTGATGTCGGTGATCCTGGTCTATGTCGAAGCGAATGATGGCACCGTCACGGCCGCCAGCCTCGAGACCCTCTCCGGCGCGCGCCAGCTCGCCGACGCTTCCGGCCGCTCGGTCGAGGCGCTGATCCTGGCGGCCGATCCCGCACCGCTGTCGAAGCAGGTCGTCGGCGCCGACCGCATTCTCGAAGTCGCGCACCCCGCCCTCGCCGCCTATCTGCCCGAGGCGCATCAGGCGGTGCTGGTCGAGACCGTGAAGGCCCGCAAGCCCGACCTGCTGCTGCTGGCCAACTCCTATGTCGGGCTCGACCTCGCCGCCAGCACGGCGATCGCGACCGACCGTCCGGTCGTCAGTTATTGCATGGCCGTGGCGCTGGCGGGCGATGTCCTGACCACCACCAACCAGGTCTATGGCGGCAAGATCGAGGCCGTCGCCGAGACGAAGCTGCCCGCCGTGGCCGCCGTCAATCTGGGGACCTTCAAGGGCGACGCGACCGCGAAGCCGGGCGTGGAGACGGTTCGCCTGGAGGCGCCCGCCGCCCTCGGCAGCCTCGGCAGCAGCTTCGTCGAAGCGCTCAAGGAGGAATCCGGCGACGTCGACATCACCCAGCAGGAGCGGCTGGTCAGCGTCGGCCGCGGCATCGGCGAGGCCGACAATATCGCACTGGCGCAGGCCCTGGCCGAGGCGCTGGGCGCCGTGGTCTCGGCCAGCCGTCCGGTGGTCGATGCCGGCTGGATGCCCAAGAGCCGGCAGGTCGGCAAGTCGGGCCATAAGGTCAAGCCGAAGCTCTATGTCGCGGTCGGCATCTCGGGCGCGCCCGAGCATCTCGAAGGCATGCGCGATGCGGGCTTCATCGTCGCGGTCAACCAGGACGCCAAGGCGCCGATCTTCGACGTCGCCCATATCGGCACCACCTGCGACCTGTTCGATCTGTTGCCCGCCTTGACCGAACGGCTGAGCACGCGGAACGCCTGACCCGTGGATTCCAAGCCCCTCGTGCTGGCGGCCCTGATGCTGCTGGCGGCCTCTTTCGCCGGCTACCGGTTCTTCCTGCGGCTGCGCCCGATGTTCGGCGCGCCGGGGATCGACCGGCTCGACCATATCGGCGAACGGCTCTGGGGCCTGGTGCCGAACGTGCTGCTGCATCGCCGCCTGCTGATGATCCGCTACTCCGGGATCCTGCATGCGATGATCTTCAGCAGCTTCATCGTGCTCTTCACCGCGATCATCCAGGCCTTCGGCTCGGGTCTGATTCCGGGCTTCAGCCTGGCGCCGGTCGGCGGCAACAGCGTCATCGCGCTGCTGCAGGATGTCTTTGCCGTCGTCATCCTCGTCGGCGTCGGGATGGCCTTCTATAACCGCTTCGTGATCAAGCCGGCGCGGTTCAAGGGCTCGAACAACAAGGACGCGACCATCATCCTGCTGCTGATCACCTCGGTCGTGGTCAGCATGCTGCTGGAATTCGCCTTCCGTATCGCCGCCGGCAACGAGCCCTCCGCAGCCTGGCGCCCCTTGAGCTCCCTGATCGCGAGGCTGCTGACGGCCCTGGGTTTCGAAGGCGAGCGGGCCGCCGAAGGCGCCCATGTCCTCTATTGGGTCCATGTCTCGGTGATCCTGGGGTTCCTCACCTATATCCCCGGCTCCAAGCATCTCCATATGTTCGCGGCGATACCGAACATCTTCCTGCGCAATATCGGCCCCAAGGGCCGGTCGCGCACGCCCGACCCGAAGGCCGCCCATATCGGCCTTTCCGACGTGCGCGAGCTCGACTGGAAGGGGATGCTCGATCTCTATTCCTGCACCGAATGCGGCCGCTGCCAGGCGGCCTGCCCGGCCTATGCCGCGGGCCTGCCGCTCAGCCCCAAGATCCTGATCATGAATTTGCGCGACGCGCTGATCGCGGAAGAGACGGCGCCCGCAGTGCCGGCGGGTGCGCCGGCGGCAGGCTCCAACCTCGAGGCGCTGGTCGGCAGCGTGATCTCGGAGCAGACCCTGTGGGCCTGCACCACCTGCCGCGCCTGCATGGATGTCTGCCCGCTCCATATCGAGCATGTGCCGAAGATCGTCGATATGCGCCGCCACATGGTGGAGGAAGGCCATGTGACGCCGGGCATCCAGGACGCCATGGCCAGCTTCCAGCAATATGGCAATTCCTTCAAGAAGCCGGCGCGCATGCGCGCGAAATGGACCTCGGGCCTCGATTTCAAGATCAAGGACGCCCGCAAGGAGGAGGTCGACATCCTCTGGTTCGTCGGCGACTACGCCTCCTACGATCCGCGCGTCCAGCGCATCACCCAGACCGTGGCGCGGCTGCTGCGCAAGGCCGGCGTCGATTTCGGCATCCTCTATGACGCCGAGCAGAACAGCGGCAACGATGTGCGCCGGGTCGGCGACGAGGGCCTGTTCCAGACCCTCTCCGAGCATAATATCGAGGCGCTGGCGGGCTGCAGCTTCAAGCGCATCATGACCACCGACCCGCACAGCCTCAACGCGCTGCGCCAGGAATATCCGGCGCAGGGCACCAGCTATGAGGTGATCCACTATACCCAGCTGCTGCTGGAGCTGCTGCGCGAGGGCAGGATCGAGAAGGCCGCCAACGACAAGGTGACGGGCGTCGTGACCTATCACGACCCCTGCTATCTGGGCCGCTACAACAACGGCTTCGAGCCGCCGCGCCAGATCTTCGCCGAGCTCGGCTACCAGCTCCACGAGATGGGCCGCTGCCGCGAGAACAGCTTCTGCTGCGGCGCCGGCGGCGGGCGGATCTGGCAGGACGATACCGGCGTCACCGAGCGGCCGAGCGAGAACCGCATCCGCGAGGCGCTGGCGCTGGGCGATGCGACCATCTTCGCGGTCGCCTGCCCCAAGGACCTCGTCATGTACACGGCCGCCGTCCAGTCGCTGGCGGTCGAGGACAAGATCCAGGTGAAGGATATCGCCGAGCTCTTCGCCTAACGCCGCATTGCGATCACCGGAGCGCCGCCATGACGTCGCCGAAAGCCGAACCGCCCCCGGTCCCGCCCCCGCATCCCCATCCCAGCCGGCCGCGCATCGCCATCCCGCCCGGCGCCTGGGACTGTCATTGCCATGTGCTGGGGCCGACCGACCGTTATCCCTATTGGCCGGATCGCAGCTACACCCCGCCCGAAGCGCCGCTGTCGCGCTATCTGGCTCTTCTCGATCTCCTCGGTGTCGAGCATGGCGTGCTGGTGCAGCCCAGCGTCTATGGCACCGACAACCGGATGCTTCTGGATTCCCTGAAGGCCGAGCCTCGCCGGCTGCGGGGCGTCGTTGTCATCGATGCGACGATCGCCGATCGCGAGCTCGAGGCGATGCATGCGGCCGGGGTCCGCGGCGTGCGCATCAACCTGCTGTTCCGCGGCGGCGTGTCCTTCGCGGCCGCGGAGGCCATTGCCGACCGCATCCGCGCGCTGGGCTGGCATATCCAGTTCCTGCTGGACATCTCGCAGACGCCGGATCTGCACCAGGCCGTCAAACGCCTGCGGCTGCCTGTCGTAATCGACCATATGGGACATTTCCCGGCTTCGCTCGGGGCGACGTCGCCGGCCTTCCGCGACCTGCGGGCGATGTTGGCGGAGGGGCTGGCCTGGGTGAAGCTCTCCGCCCCCTATCTCTTCACGCGCCGGCCGGGGATGCCCTATGCGGACGTGACCCCGATCGCCCGCGCGCTGGTCGAAGCCGCGCCGGGACGCTGCGTCTGGGGAACCGACTGGCCGCATCCGGCCAACAAGCTGGCGATGCCGGATGACGGGCCGCTGACGGATCTGCTGGGGGATTGGGTGCCAGACGAAGCGGTGCGCCGGCGCATTCTGGTGGAGAACCCGAAGGCGCTTTACGGCCTCTAATATTCTTATCTCCTCCCCCTTTGTGGGGGAGGATTAAGGAGGGGGGTGCCGCAGACTCGATATCGACCGAGCGGGTGGCACCCCCCTTCCTAACCTTCCCCCACAAGGGC
>CAVOLB010000034.1:0-13732 GCA_963696655.1 uncultured Alphaproteobacteria bacterium | reverse complement strand
GGGTAGGGGGAGGGTGCTTCTACCGCACGAAATCCTTCAGATTCTTCCCGATCTGCTTCTCCAGCTCGGCGTTGAGCTGCTTCATGAGCTGGTCGGTCATCTCGAACCAGAGCTTCTCGCGCTCGTTGAGGGTCACGTCCTCGGCGGCGGTCTCGCTGCGCTTGGCGGTGGCGGTGATCGAGCCGCGGTGATTGCCCATGCGGTTCTCGAGGTCGAGCCGGACCGTCACGGTCACGTCATAGCGGTCCGACTGGTCCTGCGTGATGATGCCGTCGAGGCCGGTGGTGCGCGGGAGCGGCACGTCGATCGCCGATCCGTCGGTGATGGTGAATTTCGCCACCCCGTCGCTGCCGACCGCCTTCAGCCGGTCTTGCGCCCATTGCCGTGCGGCGGCCGCCGGCGGCGTCGGAAAATCCTGCTCGACATGCGGATCGGCCATGGGCGGCTGATAGGCATCGACGATCACGATCTGGGCCACGTCGAGATTGATCGGTCCCAGATGCGCATAGGTCAGTTGCGGAAAGGGATCGCGGTGAGGCGGCGTATCGCAGGAGGCGAGCAACCCGCCGGCGAGAACGAGAACCACCCCCAGAAACCGCTGCGTCAAGAACCGCGTCATCGAGACCTCCCGAAGCCTGGTCGATCGTAAACCGCCTCAGCCCTTGATCAGCGCCGCGATCTCGGCGTCGCCGAAGCGATAGACCCGGCTGCAGAACTCGCAGGTCACCACCACCTCGCCCTCGACCTTCATCTCGTCGAGATCCTGGCGCGGCAGGGCTTCGAGCACGCGCTCGACGCGCTCGCGCGAGCAGCGGCATTTGGCCTCGAGCGGATGGTCGCGGAACACCCGCACGCCGTCCTCATGGAACAGGCGGAAAAGAACGTCTTCGGAGGCGAGCTCGGTCGAGGTCAACTCGGCCGCGCTGCAGCTCGACATCAGGATCAGCGCGCGCCGCCAGGCCTCGTCGGCGTCGTCGAGGGCCATCTCGGTGCCGCTGACCGGCAGGCGCTGCAGCATCAGGGCGCCGGCGCGCCACCCTTGCAGGCCGCCATCGGCGGGCGCCCGCGCGGCCACCATGACCGCCGCCTCGAGCTGTTCGGACTGGCGGAAATAGCCATGGACGCATTCCGCGAGCGTCGAACCCGTCAGCTCGACGATGCCCTGGTAGCGCTCGGTATGGACGCCCTGATCGACGGTGAGCGCCAGGTAGCCCGCGCCGAACAGCTTCGGCACCGAGGGCGTCGGCCCCGACGCCAGCGCCGTCACGGCCCCGGCATCGAACTGCGCATAGCCTCGCATGTGGCCGGCGCTGGTGACGTCGGCGACCATCAGCTTGACCGGCCCGTCGCCCTTGATCTGGAGCGTGAAGACGCCCTCGAACTTGAGCGCGCCCGAGAGGAGAGCGGCCAAGGCCAGCATCTCGGCCAACCGCTCCCCCACCGGCTTCGGATAGGCGTGATGGCGCAGCACCTCGTCCAGCAGCGGCCCCATCCGCACGATGCGGCCGCGCAGCGCGGAGGCTTCGATCTGGAACGGAAGGACGCGGTCGTCGGCGGTGCCAGGAGTTGCGGTCACGTCTCTCGATTCTCGATTCGAATCATGTCCCGGCCCGGATGATAACCGGGCTCAGACGACACCCAAGCTCCAGAGCAGGATGCCTTTCTGCGCGTGGAGGCGATTCTCGGCCTCGTCCCAGACGACGGAGTTCGGTCCGTCGATGACGCCGGCCGTCACCTCCTCGCCGCGATGGGCGGGCAGGCAATGCATGAAGATGGCGCCGGGCTTGGCCATGCCCATCACCTGCTCGGTCACCTGATAGGGTGCCAGCATCACATGGCGGCCCATGGAGTCGGTGTCGCCCATCGAGACCCAGACATCGGTCACGATGCAGTCGGCGTCCTTGACCGCGTCCTTGGGATCGGTGGTGACATGGACCTGCCCCTTCTCGGCCTTGGCCCAGCCCAGCACCTGGCCCGGCGGCATGAGCTGCGGCGGGCAGGCGATGCGGAGCTCGAAGCCGAAGCGCACGGCGGCATGGGTCCAGGAGGTCGCCATATTGTTGCCGTCGCCGATCCAGGCGATGCGCTTGCCGGCGATGGGACCGCGATGCTCCTCGAAGGTCATCACGTCGGCCATGAGCTGGCAGGGATGGGTGCGGTCGGTGAGACCGTTGATGACCGGCACCGTCGCGTTCTCCGCCAGCTCCAGGAGCTTCTCCTCCTTGGTGGTGCGGACCATGATGCAGTCGACATAGCGCGAGAGCACGCGCGCGGTATCGGCCACGGTCTCGCCACGGCCGAGCTGCATGCTGTCGCGCTCCAGCACCACCGCCTCGCCGCCCAGCTCCTTGATACCGAGCTCGAAGGAGACGCGCGTGCGGGTCGAAGGCTTCTCGAAGATCAGCGCCAGCGACTTTCCCGCCAGCGGCTTTTCCCGTCCGCCCGGGACCTGGCCCTTCTTGCAGGCATGGCCGGCATCGAGGATGCGACGAAGCGTGGCGGTATCGAGCTTGTCCAGATCCAGAAAATGCCGCGGGGTCGCGACCGAAGACGAGGTCATGGCTTAGTTCTCCGGCCAGGCTTCGGCCACCTTGTCGAGAAGGGCCAAGGCTTCGTCGATATGGCGTTCCTCGATGATCAGCGGCGGCAGCAGGCGGATCACATTGTCGCCGGCACCGACCGTCAGCAGCCCCGCCCCGCGCAGCTTGTTCTGCATGTCGGTGTTGGGCACGCGGCATTTCAGGCCCAGCATCAGGCCCTTGCCGCGCACCTCCTCGAACAGCTTCGGATATTTCGCCACCAGCGCCGCCACGCGCTTCCGCAGCAGCGCGCCCATGGCTTCGACATGCGGGAGGAAACCGTCCGCCAGCATGACGTCGAGCACGGCATTGCCGACCGCCATGCCGAGCGGATTCCCGCCGAAGGTCGAGCCGTGGCTGCCGGGCGTCATGGCCGCGGCGACCTTCTCCGTGGCGAGACAGGCGCCCATCGGGAAGCCGCCGCCGATGCCCTTGGCCGTGGCCACGATGTCCGGCGTCACCCCCGCCCATTCATGGGCGAAGAGCTTGCCGGTCCGGCCCATGCCGCACTGGACCTCGTCGAAGAACAGCAGCAGGCCATATTCGTCGCAGACCTGGCGCAGGCCCTTCAGATATTCGACCGAGGCCGCGCGCATGCCGCCCTCGCCCTGCACCGGCTCCACCAGAACCGCCGCCGTCTCCGGCCCGATCGCGTTGCGCAGCTCGTTCAGATTGCCATAGGCGACGTGATCGAAGCCCTCGACCGTCGGCGCGAAGCCCTTGAGATGCTTCTCCTGGCCGCCCGCCGCGATGGTCGCCAGCGTGCGGCCATGGAAGGCGCCCTCGGTCGCGATGATGCGATAGCGCTTGGCATCGCCGAAATCGTCCTGCCATTTGCGGCACATCTTGATGCCGCATTCGATCGCCTCGGCGCCCGAATTGGTGAAGAAGACGCGGTCGGCGAAGCTCGCCGCCGCCAGCCGGTCGGCCAGCCTCTCGCCCTCGGGAATCCGATAGAGGTTGGAGGTGTGCCAGACCTTCTCGGCCTGATCCTTCAGCGCCCTCACCAGATGCGGATGGGCATGGCCCAGCGCCGTGACCGCGATGCCCGAGGCGAAATCCAAGTAACGTCGCCCGTCATTGCCGAACAGGTAGGCGCCCTCGCCCCGCTCGAAAGCGAGATCGGCGCGCGCATAAACCGGCAACAACGCAGAGGCAGACGACGCGGACATTGGATGTGGCCTCCTTCTTCTGACAAAATTCTGACAAAACCCGGGCCCCGAAAGGGGGCCCGCGAAACAGATCGCTCTCCATCGATCCGCCCCGACCGAAACAAAAGGCGCTCCGGCTGCGGCAGGCCCGGCGACGGGCCGCCCCGTCAAGGCGTTCCGGGATTTTCCGGCGGGAAGGGCGGAAGGGTTGAGACTATCGGGCGCGGGCCCCCGGCCTGTCAACCGAAGGGGCGGAGCCCGGGACGCAACCCTGTCTTGCGCAAATTCGCGTGGTGGCTCAGCCTTCTAGACGGTGGACATAGCGACCGTCGCCCGGTCGATCCCGAGCCCATTTCCGGAAGGCCCTCTCATGCCGATCCCCCGCCTCGCCAAAGCCGATCTCAGCCGCAAGCTGCCCGACGAGGAGACCTATGACGACAGGCTCAAGGCGGTCCAGACCAGGCTGCTGCAGATCCAGCAGGCCTATCTGCGCCAGGGCCGGCGCGGGATCGTGGTTCTCGAGGGCCCGGACGCGGCCGGCAAGGGCAGCCTGGTCCGGCGCCTTTCGGCCCGGCTCGACCCGCGCTACTGCTATATCTGGCCCATCGCCGCGCCGAACGCGATCGAGCAGGGCGAGCATTACCTGGAGCGTTTCTGGCGCCGCATGCCTGACCGCGGCGAGCTCGCCGTGTTCGACCGTTCCTGGTACGGCCGCGTGCGCGTCGAACGGGTCGAGAAGCTGATCGAGCCCCCTGTGTGGAAGCGCGCCTATCGGGAGATCGTCGAGTTCGAGCGCATGCTGGTCGATGACGGCTTCCGCCTGGTCAAGATCTTCCTCCATATCTCGCCCGAGGAGCAGCTGCGCCGCTTCGAGGAGCGGATGGACACCTCCTACAAGCGCTGGAAATTGACCCCCGACGACCTGCGCAACCGCAGCCGGTGGGACGCCTATATCACCGCGACCGAGGAGATGTTCGAGAAGACCTCGAGCCGGCACGCGCCCTGGAATCTGGTGGCGAGCGACTTCAAATGGTGGGCGCGCATCCGGGGCCTCGAGATCATCGCCAAGGGCCTGGGCGACGGCATCGACCTGAAGCCGCCGCCCTGCGATCCCGACCTCGCCAAGGCGATCCGCAAGATGGCGAGGAAGGCGAGGAAGGGCGGCCGGGCGCTGACGCCCTGAGGCCCGCCGGCGCTACGGCTTGACGCGATATCCGCGCGCCATCAGGCGCCAGACGATGGCGCCGATCATGAGATTGCAGCCGATCAGCACCGCCGCGCCCAAGATCGGGTCGCTCTCGCGCCAGCCGGTGAGGCCGCCGCGCACGCCATCCAGCGCGTAATAGAACGGATTGAGCGCCACGAGCTTCTGCCCGATCTCCGGCAGCACCGCCACGGGCAGGAACATGCCCGAGAAGAACGAGGTCGGGATGAAGACGAAGGTGTGGGCCGCGGTGTAGTGGTCCCAGCGCGTCGACCACATGCCCACCAGCACGCCAAGGAATCCGAACAGCAGCCCGCCGCCGACCGCGAAGAACAGGATCGCCGGCAGGCCGGTCAGCGCGTAATGGGCGAAGGGCGCCAGGCAGAGCGCCACCACGAAGCCGATCACGAGCCCGGAGCTGGTGGCGGAAAAGGCATAGCCCAGCACCCGCTCCAGCGCCGACAAGGGCGGCATCAGCACGTCGGAGAGCGCGCCGGTATGCTTGTCATAGAGGATCGAGGCCGAGGTCGAGGAGAGCGCGCGCTCGGCCACGGCCATCATGATCAGCGCCGGCGCCACGAAGTCGGCGAGCGAGATGCCGGGCACATTCCAGCTCTGACCGCCCAGCGCCAGCCGGAACACCGCGAAGAACAGCAGGCTGGTGACCACGGGCCCCAGCAGATTGTCGATATAGCCCTTGGCGAAACGGCCGAACTCGCGCTGATGCAGCGACCAGAGTCCGAGCCAGTTGACGCGGCCGAAATGCCGCGCCCGGGGCGGCGCGATGCGAACGCCCGTCGACTCGCTCATGGCCGCAGCTTGTAGCCGATCGAGAACAGCCGGTGGATCAGGGCATAGAGCCCGACATTGGCGAGCGTCAGGACGATCAGGCCCGCGGTCAGCGAGCCGTCGGCATGGCCGATGAAGCCATAGCGGAATCCGTCGATCATGTAGAAGAACGGATTGAAATGCGCGACCGTGTGCCAGATGCCCGGCAGCCGCTCCGCCGAATAGAAGGCGCCCGAGAGGAAGGACAGCGGCGTGATCACGAAGTTGGTCACGGCCGCGATATGGTCGAACTTCTCCGACCAGAGCCCGCCGAGGATGCCCAGCAGCGACAGCATCAGGCAGGCCGCCACGGCATGGAACAGCACGAAGAAGAGATCGTGGATATGGACCGGCACCAGCAGCGCGATCACGATCCCGACCGTGATCCCGACCGCGATCCCGCGCGTCAGCCCGCCCGCGGCCAGCGCGAAGGTCAGCTCGGCCGGGCTCAAGGGCGGCATCACCAGATCGACGATGTTGCCCTGGATCTTGGCGATCACCAGCGAGGAGGAAGTGTTGGCGAAGGCGTTCTGCACCATCGCCATCATGATGAGGCCGGGCCCGAGAAATTCCGGGAAGGAAACCCCGCCGACGTTCTGGACCGCGCGGCCCAGCGCCAGGGTGAAGATCGCGAAGAACAGCAGGGTCGTGACCAGCGGCGCCAGGATCGTCTGGGTCGCGACCTTCGCGAAGCGGCGCACCTCCTTGAGATAGAGCGTCCAGAGGCCGACCCAATTGACCGGGCCGAAGCGACGGACGTCGGGGGCGGGACGGGCGGACGAGGAGACGGGTGACGTCGCGGGAGGGGTCATGGACTGGGATCAATGAAGGGCGCGAGAAGGTAGGCCCCGGCCGGTGCCGGAGCAAGCCTCGGTGCGGCAGGACCGCCCCGGGATTCCTGCATGGGTGGTGACCTCGAAGACCCGCCTAAATCCCTGGATCTAAAAGGGTATTTCCAGCGCCAGAAGCCCTGCTGCCGCCGGCGCCGTCCCATGCGATGCTGCCGGGCACCCTTCCTCCGGCCCGCCGCGAGATGCCCTTGTCTTCCCCCAGCGATTCCCCAGGATCCGAAGCACCCGCCGCAGCGGCGGAAGCGCTGACGGAAGCGGCCCTGCGGGAGGCGGCGCTCGACTATCTCGCGCGCTATGCCGCCTCGACCACCCGGCTGCGGCGGGTGCTGGAGCGCCGCGTGCGGCGGCGCTCCGCCGACCGCAATATCCTCGAGGCGGCGCGCAAGACCATCGCCGAGGTGATCGCCAAGCTGACCGCCCAGGGGCTTCTCGAAGACGGGCGTTACGCCTCGACCCGGGCCGAGAGCCTGACGCGGCAGGGCCGTTCGCGCCGCTGGATCGAGGCCAAGCTCTCCGCCGACGGTGTCGCCTCGCCCCTGATCCGCGGCGCCATCGAGGCATTGCCGGGAAGCCGGGCCCAGTCCGAGCTGGGCGCCGCCATCGCCTTCGCGAAGCGGCGGCGCTTCGGTCCCTTCCGGACGCCGAAGCGGCGCAGCCAGGAAGAGCTGAAGGCGCTGGCGGGCAAGGAGATGGCGGCGCTGGCCAGGGCCGGCTTCGATCACCGCACGGCGCGGATCGTGCTTGATGCAGGCTCGGCCGAGGCGTTGCTGGCCATGCTGGACGAGACGTAAGACTGGCCTCCTATCGGGAGGGCTTGTACGAACCGACTACCGTTGTCACAGAAATCCGGCTTTCCACGCCCGATCACCGGCCATCACATGCCCGTGAGACAGGGGCTCCGGCGCGCGCGCGTCTCGCTTCCCCATTATAATGGCCGCGAACCCACCCCACCTCGACTGGATCCGCGTCACCACAAGGGAGATTCATCGATGCTCAAATTCACGCGTATCGCGCTGGCGGCTGGCCCCGTGCTCGGGCTCGCGGTCGGCCTCGCCATCGCCCTGCCCGCGCCGTCCAGCTGGTCGATGGGCAGCTCGAGCGACAGCTCGAGCAGTTCCCCCGCCGTCACCGCCGACTACGCCACCGCGAAGAAGCTGGTCGACGAGGGCAAATATCGGGATGCGATTCCGATCCTCGATCAGCTCGTGGCCAAGAACCCGACCGACGCCGATGCGCTGAACGAGCTTGGCTTCAGCCATCGCAAGCTGGGCCATCAGCAGAAGGCACTGACCTACTATCTCAAAGCGCTCTCGACCGAGCCCAATCATCTCGGCGCCAACGAGTATCTGGGCGAGCTCTATCTCGAGATGAAGGACCTGCCCCACGCCGAGGAGCGCCTCGCCGTTCTGGAAAAAGCCTGCACCAATTGCGAGCAGTACACCGAGCTGAAGGAGAAGATCGCCGACTACAAGGCGAAGCAGCAGAGCTGATCGCGACTGTACGGCCCCGCCCGGCCGCCCCCGCGGCCGGCGGCCCTGCTCCGAAAGAGGGGTGAACCGATGCGCAGATTTCCTCGCATGGCCCTCCTGGCCCTCCCGGTTCTCGCTTCCGCCACGGCCCTGGCCTCGATGACGGCCGGGGCCGCCGGCGGAAACACCGACCATTCGGCCACCACCTCCCCCACGCCCAGCGTCGTCCAGGACGATTACGCCGCGGCCAAGGGCCTCATCGACCGGGAGCGCTATCGCGACGCCATCCCGATCCTGGAACGGCTGGTGGCGAAGAACCCCGCCGACACCGACGCGCTCAACGAGCTCGGCTACAGCCATCGCGAGCTGGGCCATGAGCAACGGGCCCTGAACTACTATCTTCAGGCCCTGGCCATCCAGCCCGAGCATGTCGGCGCCAACGAGTATCTGGGCGAGCTCTACCTCACCATGAAGGACCTGCCCAAGGCCGAGGAACGGCTCGCCGTGCTGCAGAAAGTTTGCGGAAATTGCGAGGAATTTTCGGAACTTAAGGAAAAGATTGCAGACTATAGGGCGAAGCAGCAGAGTTGAGCCATCGGCCACTTTGAATCGAGCGTGCCCTGATGCTTGCCTCTGTTCGTCTCGCTATCTGCGCCGGCCTCCTGCTGGGCGCCAGTCTCCTGTTGCCCCCGTCGGCCCAGGCGCAAGACCCGAACGCGCCCGGTCTCAATCTCTCGAACCCCTATGCGAAGCCGAACATCGGGACGCTCGGCTCCTCGCTCAACGAGACCATCACGCCGCGGAGCGAGCAGTACAACGAGGCGCTCGCTCGCATCCAGACCGGCGACTATGACGGTGCGATGCTGATCCTCAACAAGCTGATCGCGATGGATCCGATCGACGCGGATGCGCTCACCCAGCTGGGCTACTGCTATCAGAAGCAGAACCAGCTGGGAAAGGCGATGAGCTACTACAAGAAGGTCATCGGCATGAAGCCTCAGCATCTGACGGCCAACGAGTATGCCGGTGAGCTCCTGCTCGATATGAAGAACCTCTCGGGCGCCGAAGAACGGCTCACCGTGCTGCAGGACGCCTGTCTGAACTGCGACCAGTACAACCAGCTCAAGGCGAAGATCGACGCCTACAAGCTGTCGATTCAGGGTTGATCGCGGCGGCTCTCTCAATCTTTCATCCCTTCCCCCCTTGAGGGGGAAGGTTAGGAAGGGGGGTGCCAAGGACTCCCACCATCCCGCGGCGGCTCCCCTCCCCCTACCCCCTCCCGCAAGGGAAGGGGGTGTGAGTTTTTCTTCTCCTCTTCGTCTCAACCCGTCGGCGCCGCGCCGGCGCGGACGCGCTGGCGCAGGACCTTTTCCGTCAGGCCGGTGAAGGGTGGCAGGGCCCGCGCGTCGGCGATCGCGAGCACGCGCAGCGGCTGGCTGCGGCCGCGCACCGCGATCTCATGAGGCGCCGCATCGGGGAGTTCGAGGCCGGCAAGTTCCGCGACCGAGGCCGAGATCACCAGCTGGCAGGTGAACTCCTTGGTCAAGCCTTCGAGCCGGCTCGCCGTATTGACCGAATCGCCGATGGCGGTCATCGAGGTGGCGCGGCCATAGCCCATCTCGCCCACGATCGCCGGGCCGACATGGATGCCGATCCCGATGCGCAGCGGCTCGGGCAGGTCATGCTCGAGCACCCGATTGACCTCGTCCAGATTGACGGCCATGCGCCGCGCCGCCTCGAGCGAGAGGCGGCAGCCTTCCTCGGGATTGCTGCCGACGCCGAAAAGCGCCATCACCCCGTCGCCGATGAACTTGTCGAGATGGCCGCCCGCCTGCTCGACCGCCGTGCCCATGGCGCGGAAATAGCGGTTGAGGAGGAACACCACGTCATAGGGCAGCTTGCGCTCGGCGAAGCGGGTGAAGGCGCGCAAGTCCGCGAACAGGATCGCGATCTCCTCCTCATGGCCCTGGAGATAGCCCGGACGCGCATGGGAATCGCGCGGGCTGGCGGAAGGCGGCAGCATCGGCAGGACCGAGACATTCACGCGCGGCCGCAGCTGGCAGGCGAGCCGGATGCCGGGCCCCGCCGCCACGCGATCGAGCACCCGGCGCTCTTCCGGCCCGGGCTCGGGCAGCGCGCCGTCGCTCGCGAGAATCCGCACCCGGCAGGTCGAGCAGCGCCCGCGCCCGCCGCAGACGCTGGCATGGGGGATGCCGCCGATGCGGCTGGCCTCGAGTACGCTGGTGCCCGGCTGGATCTCCACCTTGCGCCCGTCGGGATAGGTCACCTGGATCGCGCGATGGCGGATGAACCAGGCCCGGAGCCAGCGTGCGATCAGGGTGGCCAGCAGCAGACCGGCAAAGAGCCACAGCAGGCCGTCGCGAATGCCGTAGAGACGGGCGACCTGCTCGGGCGTCGGGAAATGGATGATGGCTTTCGCCGCCGCCATCCAGTCCGGATCCTCGGCCAGCCGCGCCACCTCGCGCCCGCCTTCCACGAATCCCAGCAAGGCCAGCACGGGCAACAGGAGCCCCACTGCGAAGAGATAGGCCGCGACCTTCGGAAACCAGGGCTTGAGCCGCAGCCAGAAATAGAGACCGATGCAGCCATGGGCCCAGGCGATGCCCGTGACCAGCGCCTGCTTGACCCCGTCGCTCGGCTGCCAGAGCCAGGTCACGAGCAGCTGATAGGCGTAATTGTCGTTGGTGCCGTAGAGCGTCTCGGCCAGCCGCGTGCCGATCACATGGGTGACGATCAAGGGCGGCACGGCGAGGCCCAGCAGCAGCTGGGCCGCCTCCCAGGGCGCCATGCGCAGCGAGCGGCGCTGATAGATCGCCCAATAGGCCAGGCCCTGATGGATCAAGATCGCCGCATAGAGCAGCAGGGTCATCGGCCAGTTGCGCCAGAGCAGCAGGAACAGGCTGCGGCCCGCCTCCATCGCGTCGAGCGAGATCAATCCGGCCGCGTGATTGAGGTAATGGGTGGTGAGATAGGCAAAGAGCGTCAGGCCGGTGACGAGCCGGACCCGTCGCACCATATCCTTTGCCTGCATCGGTCTTTTGCCTTTCGAGCGCGGCGCGGATGGTTTTCCCGACCCCGTGACTGTGATATTAGACGCGACCATGAGTCACTGGAAACCGGACGCTTTCGCCCATCGCGTGGAATTGAACCCGCGAGCCCATCCCACCGACGCCGCCTATCCCGCCTCGCTGCTGCCGATCCTCGATCCGGCGGGCTTCCGAGCGGCGGCGCAGGAGATCCGCGGCTGGCCGGGCTATCGGCAGACCAATCTGCTGCCCCTGCCGGGGCTGGCCGCCGCACTGGGCCTGCGCGGCATCTGGTACAAGGACGAGAGCTCGCGCTTCGGACTCGGCAGCTTCAAGGCGCTGGGCGGCGCCTATGCGGTCTATCGCGTCCTGGCCGCGTCGGTGAAGGAAGCCACCGGCAACGAGCCGAGCTCCGCGGCGCTGATGGCCGGCGCCCACAAGGATATCGTCGGCGCGATCACGGTCGCGACCGCCACCGACGGCAACCATGGCCGCTCGGTCGCCTGGGGCGCCCAGCTCTTCGGCTGCCGCTGCATCGTCTATATCCATGCCGAGGTGAGTGAAGGCCGTTGCGAGGCCATCGCGCATTACGGCGCCGAAGTGCGCCGGGTCGAGGGCAATTACGACGATTCGGTTCATCAGGTGGCGGCCGATGCCGAGGCCAATGGCTGGATGATCGTCTCCGACACGTCCTATGAGGGCTATAGGGATGTGCCGCGGACGGTGATGGAAGGTTATGGCCTGATCGGGATCGAGACGCTCGACGAGCTTCCGGTCGAAGAGCGTCCGACGCATCTCTTCATCCAGGGCGGAGTCGGCGGCCTCGCGGCCGCGACGACCGCGCTTCTGTGGCAGAAGCTCGGGGGCGAGCGGCCGCAGGTGGTGGTGGTCGAGCCCGACGCCGCCGACTGCCTGTTCCAGAGTGCCGCCAACGGCAAGCCGACCAAGGTCGAAGGCGATCTCGACACGATCATGGCGGGACTGGCCGCGGGCGAGGTGTCGCTGCTGGCCTGGGAGATCCTCAATCTCGGCGCCAACGCCTTCATGACCGTGCCCGACGACGCGGCCATCTCGGCGATGCGGGCACTCGCCGAAGGGATCGGCGGCGATCCGCCGATCGTCGGCGGCGAGTCCGGCGTCGGCGGGCTGGCGGGCTTGTTCGCGGCCGCCGGCGATCCGAAGACGGCGCAGACCTTGTCGCTGGGGGCGCTCTCCTGCGTTCTCATCATCGGCAGCGAAGGCGATACCGACCCCGTGGTCTATGAGCGGCTGGTCGGCCGCAGCGGCGCCGAAATCCGCGCCGAAGCCTGAGCGGAAAGCGCCAGCGCCATGGATGACCTGCGAGCCCGCCGCATCCTCGATCGCGAGCGCCGTCGCGCCGAGCGGCTGAAGGCGCTGGCCGAGGGGCCGGCGAGCCCCTGCATCGGCATCTGCCGCATCGACGACCGCACCGGCTGGTGCATCGGTTGCTATCGCAACATCGACGAGATCCGCGAGTGGATGATCACGCCGCCGGCCGAGCGCCACCGCATGCTGGAAGAGCTGAAGCAGCGCCGCATGACGCAGCCGCCGGCCCAGGCGCAAGGCGCCGCGTCCAGCCATAGCCATGGCGCGACCGCGAAAGCGGGAGAGAAGGCGCCGCCGGAAAGCTCGACGTGAGCGCGCCGCTCACCCGGCGCAACGGCATGCTGATTCTCGTGCCCTTGACGCTGTGCTGGGGCGCCAACTGGCCGGCGATGCATATCGCGCTCGATGAGATTCCGATCTGGACCTTCCGCACCCTCTGCCTGGTGCTGGGCGGCGCGGGCCTGCTCGCGATCGCGGCTGCCAGCGGCGCCTCGCTTCGGATTCCCCGGCGCGAGCTCCGGCCGCTCCTGATCTGCAGCTTCTTCAACATCACCGCCTGGCATCTGCTGTCGGCCGCGGGGCTGCAATTGATGCCGGCGGGACGGGCCTCGATCGTCGCCTTCACCATGCCGCTCTGGGCCGGGCTCATCGCCTGGCCGGTCTTGAGCGAGCGCCCGACGCGGCGCAATCTGATGGGGCTGGGGCTGGGCCTCGCCGGCATCGCGGCCTTGATCCTTCCCGAATGGGAGAGCGTCGTGGCCTCGCCCTATGGCGTCCCGCTCATGATCGGCGCCGCGATCTCCTGGGCCGCGGGAACGGTCGGGGTCAAATATTGGCGCTGGTCGATGCCGACGGTGGTCGTGACCGGCTGGCAGGTCCTTCTGGGCGGCATACCGATCGCGATCGGCATGCTGATCTTCGAGCGCGGCTATGATTTCGCCAATGTCGATTGGCGCGGCTGGCTGGGCCTGACCTACACCATCCTGATCGCGATGCTGTTCTGCCAATGGGCCTATTTCAAGGTAGTCGCCACCTTCCCCGCCCAGCTCGCCTCGATCAGTATTCTCGCCATTCCCATCGTCGGCGTCGCCAGCAGCAGCCTGCTCACCGGCGAGGCGATCGGCGTCGACGTCGTGGTGGCGCTGGTCTGCGTGTTGTCGGGCCTGGCGCTGGTGCTGTTCCGCCCGGCGAAGCGCGTGGCGGCGCCGGCGCCAGCGGAGGGGTGAGGCCTTTCCTATCCCCTCCCCCTCAAGGGC
>CAVOLB010000033.1:0-10780 GCA_963696655.1 uncultured Alphaproteobacteria bacterium | reverse complement strand
TGCTCGGCGCCACGGGCGACTACGACCCGGTGCCCTGGTTCTGGTCCGACCAGTATGACGTGAAGCTGCAGATCGCCGGCCTCAATCGCGGCTATACCGACACGGTGTTGCGGCCCGGCAAGCGCGAGCTGAGCCAGTCGGTCTGGTATTATCGGGGCGAGGAGCTCATCGCGGTCGATGCGATGAACGACGCACTGGCCTATGGCATCGGCAAGAAGGTGCTGGAGACGCGGCGTTCGATCCCGAGGGCCGCGGTCGGCGACCCCTCGGTCGAGTTGAAAACCTGGCTCACCGCCTCGTAAGCTTCGCCGGCCGTTTTCGCCTCTGCCATCCGGGAGGGCTACCATGAAGAAGGCTCCGGTCGCGACGCAACTGGCCTCCGGCCTCGGCTGGCCCGAAGGCCCGGCGCCGCTGCCCGATGGTCGCATCCTCTTCGTCGAAAGCTATCGCAGCCAGATCTCGGTCTGGACGCCGGGCGCCGGCGTCAGCCAGTTCGCCGATGTCGGCGGCGGGCCCAACGCCGTTCTCGCCGCACCGGACGGCTATCTCTACGTGACTCAGAACGGTGGCAAGATCGGGCCCTGGCGCGCGGCGCAGCAGCGTCCGCCCTCGATTCAGCGCATCACGCCCCAGGGCAAGGTGGAGATCCTCGCCGCGCAGGTGGAGGGTCATACGCTGCTGGCACCCAACGATCTGGCATTTGGCCCCGATGGCTGGCTCTATTTCACCGATCCGGGCGGGGCCTACGATCCCGTCGGCAGGTCGAATGTCGGCTTCATCTGCGCGCTGAAGCCCGATGGCACCGGCGTGCTGCTCGAGGAATTGCCGCCGGTCTTTCCCAACGGCATCTGCGTCGACCGCGACGGCAGCCTGGTCTGGGTCGAATCCTACAGCCGCGCTGTGAAGCGCCGCAGCCCCTCCGGCAAGGTGACCGAGCTCTGCATCCTGCCGCCACCCGCCGTGCCCGACGGATTCAAGATCGCGGCCAATGGCGACCTCTATGTCACCGGCGTCGATTGCGGCGGCATCGACATCGCGCGCAAGGACGGGACCTATGTCGAGCGCATGATGATCGGCCTGATCCCGACCAACTGCGCCTTCGTCGGCAGCACGCTCTATGTCACCGATGGCGGCAAGCCGGGATTGACCACGGAGCCCTCGATGGGCGGCGCGCTCTGGCGTGTCGAGCTCGAGGGTGTCGAAGGGTTGCCGCTATTTCCTGGCCATATCGGCTGAGGCGACGACCGGCGGGTTACCGGAATCGCTGAAGCCAGCGGTTCCTGACCTCGAGGAGCGTCGCGACCGGCTCGGCGATCAGGGGCCGCGCCACCGAGCGAACGATGTCGCGATCCTTGTCCTGGGTGATGTATTCCGCGGGCGACTTGCCGTCGACGCGGGCGAGCAACAGCCCCGGCAGCAGCGCCGCGCAGCGCCGTTCGAAGCCGGGCGGGTCCTCCCAGACGATCCGTCCGCGATAGGCCATCACCATGCGCTCGAAGGACTGTGCCAGACGGTCAACGCCGCCCGGCACCGGAATGCATTTCAGCAGCAGGTGGTTGAGGCAGAAGGCGAGGTCGAAGGCCGGGTCGCCATACCAGGCGCATTCGGCGTCGAGGAAGATCGGCCCCTTCGGGCCGATCAGGATGTTCTTCGGGCTGATATCGCCATGGACCAGGGCGAGCCTGGTGGCGGCCGTGGTCGAGACCAGCCTCTCGATCTGCGGCATGAGGTCGGCATGGACGCGGCCCGTCGCCTCGAGATAGGGCTCGAGCCGGATCGCATGGAAGCTGGCATCGGTGGCGAAGTCGGCCGCGGTCCGGGCATCGCCCGCCGTGGCGGCGTGGATCGCCGCGAGCTTCTCGCCGACCTAGCCGGCGAAGGCGGGATCGATCGTTCCCGTCCAGCAGATGGCGCTTCCAGAGCGGGTTCTCCTCGGGATCGAGAAAGGCCATGGCGAACATCTGCGCCGCCTCGTCATGCCCCACCAGGGGTGGCACCGCGTCGGGCAGGATCTTCGCCACCCGCTGGAACCAGGCATATTCGAAATGATTACGCTCGACGGGCGCCCGCCAGTCGGCAGCGACGCGAAGGGCGGGGAGGGCCCGCTTGATGCAGAGCCGGCGGCCCTTGGCCTCGACGAACCAGATGTCGGAGGAGACGCCGCCGGTGAGCGGATAGGCGCGGTCCGGCTTGGCGCCGAACCCGAGCCGCTCCATGAAGCGGCGCATAGTTTCGGGAAACGCCGGGGTCGCTCCGCCGGTTTCGACAGGAGCCTGGGAGGTCATCGGGCGCTCGACATCGGCAAGGTCAGGCGATCGCGACCCGGGCCGCGGGCCTCCGGGCCTCGCCGGCCAGGAACCGCGTGCCGGCGTAGCCGACCTCGGAATCCTCGGCGATACGCAGGAGCTGATTGTACTTCTCCAACCGCTCCATGTTCCGCACCGAGCCGATCTTGATCTGTCCGCCGAGCGCGCCTACGGCCAGATCGGCGATGAAGCTGTCGGCGGTCTCGCCCGACCGGGCGGAGATCACCGTCGCGTAGCCGGCGCGATGCGAAGTCGCGATCGCCTCGAGGGTGCCGCTCAGCGTGCCGTTCTGGTTGACCTTGATCAGGCTGCTGTTGGCGGCGCCGATCTCGATGCCGCGGCGGATGCGGGCCGGATTGGTGCTGAAGAGATCGTCGCCCAGCACCTGGATATGGCGCAGCCTCTTCGTCAGCTCGGGCCAATGGTTCCAGTCCTCGTCATGCAGCCCGTCCTCGACCGAGACGATCGGGAATTGCCGCACCCAGCGCTCCACCGTCTCGATCATCTGGGCGCTCGAATAGTCGCGTTCCTCGCGGGCGAGATGATAGCGTCCGTCGGATCGCCGACCAGCGCCGTGGCGGCGACGTCGATCGCGATGCCGATATCCTGGCCCGGCCTGAAGCCGGCCCGTTCGATCGCCTCGACCATCAGCGCGAGCGCGATCTCGGCGGAACGGCAGCCGGGGCTGAGGCCGCCCTCGTCGGCCAGCAGGACGGGCGCGCCATGGCGATGCACCACGCCTTCGGCCGCATCGCGCACCTTGACGATCGCATGCAGCGCCGAGGCGTAATCCGTCGCCGAGAGCGGGATCGCGAGGAAATCCTGGAGATCCATGCCGCGTCCGGCATGGAGGCCGCCGCTGAAGATGTTGACCATCGGCAGCGGCAGCATCGGCGTCCTGGTGCCGGTCAGATCGGCGATCCGCCGATAGAGCGGCTGTTTCCTGGCATTGGCCACGGCGCGGCAGGCGGCGAGCGAGACCGCCAGGACCGCGTTGGCGCCCAGCCGCTCGAGTTGGGCCGTGCCGTCGAGATCGCGCATGCGGCGGTCGAGCCCGGCCTGGTCCTCGGCGTCCAGGCCGGTGACGGCCGCCGCGATCTCGCCCTTAAGATTGCCGACGGCGCGGTTCACACCCCGGCCGAAATAGTATTCGGCGTCGGCGTCCCGCAGCTCATGGGCCTCGGCCAGGCTGGTGGAGGCGCCGGACGGCACGGAGGCGCGGCCGAGGGCGCCGCCGCGAAGCTCGACATCGGCCTCGACCGTGGGGCGGCCACGTGAATCCAGGATCTGGCGCCCTTTGATGTTAACGATGGTCGTCTCTGCCATCACGTCCTCTTGCTGCGAGTCATCTTCGTCGTCGTTGCGTCCTGCGGTTTTCGCGCCCTCAGGGGGGCGGGCAGGGATGGTGCGGCTTCTGGCCGGTCAGGACGCGCACGACCTCCTCCGCCGACCGCCGCCGCAGCTCCAGCACCGAGGCGGTCGAGGCGAAGGCGATATGGGGCGTGGCGATGACCTTGGGATGGCCGATCAAAGCGCGGGGCGGATTGGGCTCGCCTTCGACCACGTCGAGGGCGGCCGCGCCCAGCGGGCCCTTCTCGAGCGCCTGCTGCAGCGCGTCATTGTCCACGAGGCCGCCGCGGCTGACATTGATCAGCAGGCTGCCCGGCTTCATGCGCTGCAGCGACCGGGCGTCGATGAAGTTGCGGGTCTCCGGCGTGAGCGGGAGGTGCAGGACGACCACATCGCTCTCGGACAGCAGCCTGTCGCCGTCGACGCCGGTCATGCCCGCCGGGAAACCGCCGCTGGGCGGATATTTGTCATAGACCAGGAGGCGCGAGCCGAAGGGCTGCATCTTGGCGGCCGTGCGCCGGCCGATGCGCCCGAAGCCGGCGATTCCGACCGTCAGATCGCGCACGCGCCGCAGCCTGGCGCCGGCCGCATCCCATCGGCCGCCCTTGACCTCGCGATCGAAGGAAACGATGCCGCGCGCCCAGGCGAGCAGCATGCCAACCGCGTGGTCCGAGACTTCCTCGACGCAGTAGTCGGGCACGTTGGTGACGACGGCGCCGCGCGCCGCCGCCGCTGCCCGGTCGATATTGTCGAGGCCGACGCCGATGCGCTGCACGATCTTGAGATCGGGGCAGGCTTCGATGGCGGGTGCCGTGACCTCGGCCCAGCAGGTCATGATCGCGAGAGGGCGGTTCTGCCGGGCGAGCTCGACGATGGCGGACGGGGGCGAGGCCTTCGCCGGCCCGATCGCCATGGAGAAGCCCGCGCCCTCGATCACGCTGCGTTCGACCTCGGGATCCGGCCAGGCATAGTCGGTCAGAAGGACCTGCTTCATCGCCTGGCGCTCTTCACGGGCTTGAGCGCGGGGCGCAGCGGGGCGCTGCTGCCGCGGATGTTGAGCACCGGCTCGAAGGGCGTGCTCGATCCCGAGCCCTCGGGCCCGCGCTGCTGGATCTGCCGGAACAGCAGCAGGGCGGCCGTGGCCGCCATGTCGGCAACCGGCAGCGCCACCGCCGTGATGGCAGGCTGCCAGACCCGGAACCAGTCGAGATCGCTATAGGCCACCAGGGACAGGTCCTCAGGGGCCGACAGACGCAGCGCATTGACCCCTTCGAGCACGCCCAGCATCAGACGCGGGCTCGCCACCACGATGGCGGTGGGCGGCGTCGGCAAACCGCACAGCTCGACCAGGGCCTCGTGCCCGAACTCGGGCCGTGGCGCGCCCAGCCGCATCAGGCCGGCATTGACCTTGAGCCGCGCATCGCCATAGGCGTGGCGATAGCCGTCGGCGCGCGCCCGGCCGGTGCTGAGCTGCTCGGTCACGCCGACATAGCCGATACGCCGATGGCCCAGCCCCAGCAGATGCTCGGTCGCCTTGTAGATGCCGAGCACGTCGTCCGCGCGCACCGTATGGCCGGCGATTCCGGGGTGGCGGCGCAGGAACTGCACGGTCGGGAGCTGCTTGAGCATCTGCACCGTGTCGCGGCGGGGGCTCGCGGTCGCAGCCACCAGCACGCCGGCGACGCGCGCCTCGCGCAGGGCCTGCACCTGTTGCAGCTCTTTCTCGGGATCGTCTTCCGACACGGCAAGGACGAGCTGATAGCCTTCGCGCGCGCAGGAGTTGGCCATGATCTTGGCGGCCGCGTTGTAGAACTCGTTCTGGACGTCGGGGACGATGAGGCCAACCAGCCGGCTGGCACCCGAGCGCATCATGCGGGCGCCGGAATTGGCGGCATAGCCCAGTTCCTGCGCGGCGCGGCGCACCTTCGCCTTGGTCTCGGGATTGATATGCGGATGGTCGTTGAGCGCGCGCGAGACGGTAGAGTGGGCAATGCCGAGCGACGCGGCAATGTCCTTGATCGTGACGTCTCCGGATTTGCGCAGACCCGCCATGCAGCCTTTCCCCAATCGCGGCGCATGGTTGCACACGTGTGCAGCAATCACAAGGATTACCGCCGCCGCCCGGCGACTTGCGGCGGCGCCGAATTGCGGATTTGTGCTGTTATTTAGCGATATGACATATCGAAAATTGCTGCGCTGCGAGATTTATCGCCGAGCGTCAGGGCCGTGACTTTGCGCTGGACACGTGTGCATGACCGGTGCAATAAACCATTCGACTGAAGGGCAAGACGGCATCAAGCCGCGGCTCCGCGTGGATCGGGGCGCCCGAGGGAGGATCCTGAACGGATGCACACGCTGTCGGTTTGTCGGACCTGTCCGCGCGGAGGCGCTCCCGAAATGGAGTTGCGCCGGAACTTGCGCGAATTTCTGGCCGACGCGGACACGACACAGGAATGGCAGCTGCTGCTGGTCGAATGTGTCGGCGGTTGCCCGAAGCCCTGCGCGGTCGCTTTCGACGCGCCCGGAAAATGGCGGATTCGTTTCAGCACCCTGACAGCGGACCATGCCGAGGACGTCGTCGCGGCATCACGGCTTTATGAAGCTTCCGCCGACGGCTATCTCGCGGAGGAGGCGCTGCCGCCCGGTTTGCGGGGCCGTATCTCCGCGCGCTCGCCGACGTTCGCCAATCCCAAGACCTTGCCGTCAACCGGGCTGCCTTCGCCGTTCGCCGGCGGCGTCGTGCCGTCGCTGCATCCCGTTCCATGCAAGCCTGTCGCTTAAGGGGAGGAAACAAGAACCATGAAACCGCAGCTTTTCACGAACGTCCGCATCTTCGACGGTGAGGGAACCCAACCCTTCCCCGGCGAGGTCCTGCTCGAGGGCAACCGGATCAAGACCGTCGCCAAGGGCGGCGGCATTTCGCGCGATGGCGTCGAGGTCATCGACGGCGGCGGCAACACGCTGATGCCGGGCCTGACCGAGGCCCATTCGCACATCACCTTCACCAATATCGGGAAGCTGAAGGAACTGGGCGAGATTCCGCAGGAAGAGCACACCCTGCTGACGCTCGAATTCGCCAAGCTGCTGCTCGATTCCGGCTTCACCAGCCTCTATTCGGCGGCGTCCGCCAAGCTGCGCACCGAGGTCGTGGTGCGGAACGCGATCAATGCCGGTCGCTTTCCGGGACCCCGTATCCGCGCGGCCTCGCCGGAGATCACGGCGACCGGCGGCCTTGGCGACGAGCGTCAGGATCACCTCCACCATACCGGCATCGAGATGATCGCCGACGGCGCGGATGCGGTGCGGACCACGGTCCGCCGCTGCATCCGGGAAGGCGTCGATACGGTCAAGATCAACATCTCGGGCGACAATTTCGTGCGCCGGAAGTTCGCACGCGAATGTTCCTACACCGAGGCCGAAGTTGCCGCGGCCGCCGAGGAGTGCCATTCCCGCGGCACCTGGCTCGCCTGCCATGCGCGGGCCAACGGCGCCGTGAAGATGGCCCTGAAGCATAATTTCCGCGTCATCTATCATTGCGATTTCATCGAAGGGGAAACCTTCGATCTGCTGGAAGCGGCCAAGGACGACATCTTCCTGGCGCCGGCGATCGGCATCATCTACACGACCGCCTACGAGGCGGAGCCCTGGGGCATCACCAAGGCGGTTGCCGACCACATGGAGATGTACACCATGCTGGAAAACTGCTCGAAGACCTATGGCGAGCTGCGCAAGCGCGGCATGCGTATTCTGCCGGGCGGCGACTACGGCTTCGCCTGGAACCCGCTCGGTACCAACGCCCGCGACCTCGAGCATTTCGTCAACATCATCGGCTTCACCCCGGCCGAGGCGCTGAGCGCCGCCACCAAGCTCGGCGGCCAGATCATGGACATGCCGGATCTGGGGCTGGTCAAGGAAGGCTATCTCGCCGACCTGCTGCTGGTCCGCGGCAACCCGGTCGAGAACGTCAAGATCCTGCAGGATCGCGACAATCTGATCATGATCATGAAGGACGGCGCCTATCACAAGCGCCCGGGTGCCGTGGCGGAGACGGTCCAGCGACAGAAGCAGGTCGTCTCGGTCTGGCAATAAGGAAAGACGGATCCACAGCGGGCCTTGGGCTTGCCCGGGGCCCGCTGACTCATTTCTGAATCAAGGAAGGTCATCGAATATGGCGATCGGCAATACGGTTGAGGTTGCGGGCACGGGCGACCCCGTCATCCTGGTCCATGGTCTGGGCGGCACCGGCAATGTCTGGGCGCCGCAGGTCGGGATCCTGACGCGGTTCTTCACGACGGTGCGCCAGGATCTGGCGGGCTCGGGCCGCGCCAAGCCCCACGGGCCGGTCACGACACAGAGCCTGGTCGAGGACATTCTGGCGACGATGAGCGAGCTCAAGATCGAGTCCGCGCATTTCGTCGGCCATTCCTACGGCACCGTGCTGTGCCAGCATCTGGCGGCGAAGAACCCGGGCAAGGTCCGCAGCCTGGCGTTGTTCGGCCCGATCCGGGCGCCGGCCGATCCGATGCGTCAGGCTCTGAAGGATCGCGCGGCCAAGGCGCGCGCCGAGGGCATGACGGCGATCGCCGACATCACGGTGCAGATGGGAACCTCGGCTTCGACCAAGGCGCATCGGCCGGAAGTCGCGGGCTTCGTCCGCGAGCTGGTGATGCGCCAGGATCCGGAAGGCTATGCCCAGACCTGCGAGGCCGTCGCCGGGACGCAAGCCGCCGATCTCTCGGGCCTGCGCTGCCCCTCGGTGGTGGTCACGGGCGACGAGGACGCGACCTCGCCGCCGGCGACCGCCAAGACCGTGGCCGACGCGCTCGCCGGCTCGAAGTTCCATGTGCTCGGCCGGTGCGGCCACTGGACGCCGTTGGAACGTGCCGAGGCGGTGAGCGAGATCGATCTTCAATCTGCTCTACTCTCGAGCGAGCTAGAGGAGCGACCGTCCGTGCCGGAAGTGACCGAGGCCATCTATCGTCAATATGACCAGGCCGCTCTCGACGCGCAGTACAACAACCGCGCCCGCTTCCCGAACTATCGCGAGCATTTCCAGTCCTGGCAGCATTGGAGCGAGGTGACGCGGGCGGGGACGCGCGCCATCATCGACGTGCCCTTCGGCCCGACGCCGGAGGAGAAGATCGACATCTTCCCGGCGGACCAGAAGGGCGCGCCGATCTATGTCTTCATCCATGGCGGCTACTGGTATTCGCTCGACAAGTCCGACTACAGCTATATCGCCGACGGGATGAAGCCGCATGGCTTCACCACCGTGGTGAACAATTTCATCCTGGCGCCGCATGGCAATATGGATGAGATCATGCGCCAGAACCGGGCGGCGCTCGCCTGGCTCTGGCAGCATGCGGCGGAGTTCGGCGGCGACCGCGACCGCATTTATGTCGCGGGGCACTCGGCGGGCGGTCATCTGGCGGCGATGCTGCTCGCCACCGACTGGCCGTCCTTCGCGCCCGGGCTGCCGGCCAAGGTCGTGGCCGGGGCCTGCGCCATCGGCGGGATCTTCGATCTCGAGCCGATCCGCCTGTCCTTCCTCGACAAGACGCTTCATCTGACCTCGGACCAGGTCAAGGCCCACAGCCCGCTGCGCCAGCGCTATCCGGTCAAGGCGCCCCTGCTGCTGGTCGTGGCCAAGGACGAGTCCGACGAGTTCCACCGGCAGTCGGCCGACATGAAGGCGCTCTATCAGCGGCTGGGCCAGTCGGTCGATCTCGTGGTCCCGGACAAGCTCGACCATTTCGACGTGGTCAATCAGCTCCGCGATCCGAAATGCGGATTGATCGACCTGCAGCTCAAGCATATCCGCCGCAGCTTCGGCGGGTGAAGAACACCAATCATCGATGAAAGAAGCGACTGCAACAGGCCCTATGCGGTCCATAACTCGCCGGTAGATCGCGCCTTACGCAAAACCCAGAGGATTTCGCTGACGGCAGGCCCATCATTTACCAGGGGAATGCCGCGAGGGTTGTTCGGGGATACTCCGGCCTAATATTGCCGCGGCATCCGGTCGATCCGGATGGGCGCCTATAGCGCCGGGCATGGCCGTAATGGTAAATGCCGGCAAGCTTCAAGAGTTTAGATGACCTTCACGCGGTAAATATCAACGATCGAGCCCATCCATCTTTTCGATAATCGTAAGGTGTTGCCTTACACATTACAGGCTGATATGCTCTACCTGAATTTGGAGGAGCATCCATGCCGAAGAAACCGCACCTTTCGGGGGGAGCCTCCGCATCAATGGATGGGGTGCCAGCCCATCCTGGAAAGTACATCCGTGAGACGGTCTTAGCGCCGAAGAAGATGTCAGTAACTGATGCCGCAAAACTGATCGGCATCAGTCGGCCCGGCGTATCCAATTTCCTAAACGGCAAGGTCGCCACAACCCCGGAAATGGCAGCTCGCATTGAGCGTGCTTTCAACATTCCAGCTAAATCGCTGCTGGAAATGCAGGGTGCATATGATGCGATTCACGCAAGGTTGAAGGGCGCGCCGTCCAACACGAAAGTTTACGTGCCGCCGTTTCTTGCTATCAAAGCTAACGATATCGAGCAATGGGCATCGCAGAACATCCGCGCACGCATCCGTCTGTCAGTTTTTCTCCGAGCGTTAGTGCACTCAACGGGCGTGGGTCTGAAGAAAGTCAATTTTCCGGGCAACGACGATGCCGAGAGGCCTGGTTGGGATGGCTATGTGGAGGCAAGTGCGGGCACGCCCTGGATTCCTGAAGGCTATTCCGGCTGGGAATTCGGCACGAACCAAGACATTAAAAGTAAAGCTGATACTGATTTTGCAAAGAGTGTGAAGGCTGTCAGCAAAGCTGATCGCGAGCGGACGACCTTTGTGTTTGTAACCCCGCGGCGTTGGGCCGGAAAGAGCGCGTGGATCGCTGACACAAAAGCTAAGGGTCAGTGGAAAGATGTACGGGCCTATGACGCTCAGGATCTGGAACAGTGGCTGGAGCAATCTCTGGCGGGGCAAACATGGTTCGCGAACGAGACGCACCATCCGTCTGAGGGAGTCCGATCACTCGATAAGTGCTGGCATGATTGGTCTGAGGTGACCAATCCACCGTTGTCGGGAGCTTTGTTCAAATCGGGAGTTGATGCGAG
>CAVOLB010000032.1:0-35336 GCA_963696655.1 uncultured Alphaproteobacteria bacterium | reverse complement strand
CACGCATCGCTCGATCTGTCGGCTGCGCCCTACATCCAGGGCCAGCTCGGCGGCAAGCTCGGCATCGGCGAAGGGGTCAGGGTGGTCCAGGATACCTTCGGAAAGGTCTTCAACGAGGGCACAGAGTTCCGGCGCGACGGCAGTCAGTTCGATCGTCTCTTCACCGACGGCGACGAGTACCGGATCGGCGGCATGACGGGTTTCGCCATGCATACCCCCGGCCACACCCCGGCCTGCATGACGCATGTGATCGGGAACGCGGCGTTCGTCGGAGACACCTTGTTCATGCCCGACGGCGGCACGGCGCGGGCCGATTTTCCGGGCGGCGATGCCCGCATCCTCTACCGCTCCATCAAGCGCATCCTGGCACTGCCGCCCGAGATGCGGCTCTTCATGTGTCACGACTATGGCCCGAACGGACGGCAGATCCAGTGGGAGACCACGGTCGCAGCCGAGCGGGCATTCAACATCCATGTCCGCGACGGCGTCGGCGAGGAGGAGTTCGTTGCGATGCGCAGCGCCCGCGACAAGACCCTCGACATGCCGAAACTCATCATCCCCTCGATCCAGGTCAATATGCGCGCGGGAAAGCTGCCGCCCGCCGATGACAGCGGCAAACGCTTCCTGAAGGTGCCGATCAACGCGCTCTGATTACCGCCGAGGCCAAACGGCGGCGCCCTTCAACCCTTCGCGATAAGGTGACGCTCCATGCAAGCCAAACCCATCACCGCTTCCCTCTCGGTTTCCGAACAGGTGCGTGCAACGGACATCGCGGCGATCGCAGCGGCCGGATTCCGCGCCATCGTCTGCAATCGCCCGGATGGCGAGGGTTCCGACCAACCGCTCTTCGCCGAGATCGAAGCCGCGGCCAAGGCGCAGGGCCTCGAGGCCGCCTATCTGCCGATCGTCACCGGCAAGGTGAAGGACGAGGACGCGCAAGCCTTCGGCCGCCTGCTCGACACCCTGCCCAAGCCCATCTTCGCCTTCTGCCGCACCGGCACGCGCTCCGCGACGCTCTGGGCCCTCTCGGAAGGGGCGCGAGGACGTCCGCTGCCCGAGATCCTCGCCGCCGCCAAAGGGGCGGGCTACGACATGAGCGGCGTCGTGCGGCGCATCGCCAATGGCGGGCGCACGCCCACCGACATCGCCGATGCGAGCCACGAGGTGGTGATCGTCGGCGGCGGGGCCGCCGGCATCGCGGTCGCCTCCAGCCTCAGGGCGCGAAAGCCCGACCTCGACATCGCCATCATCGATCCCGCCGACATCCACTACTATCAACCCGGCTGGACCATGGTCGGCGCCGGCGTCTTCGATGCCGCCACCACGGCCCGCACCATGGCCTCGCTCATCCCTGCGGGCGTCCACTGGATCAAGGCCGCGGTCGCGGCCTTCGAGCCGGAGCAGAACGCCGTCATCCTCGACGGCTGCCGGGTCGTGCGCTATGGGCGCCTCGTCGTAGCACCGGGCCTGAAGCTCAACTGGGCCGGCGTCGAGGGGTTGGTCGAGACTCTGGGCCGCAACGGCGTGACCTCGAATTACCGCTACGATCTGGCGCCCTACACCTGGAAGCTGGTGCAGGGACTGAGATCGGGCCGTGCGGTCTTCACGCAGCCGCCGATGCCGATCAAATGCGCGGGCGCCCCGCAAAAGGCGCTCTATCTCTCGGCCGATCATTGGCTGCGTCAGGGGGCGTTGAAGAATATCGAGATCGATTTCTGCAATGCGGGCGCCGTGCTGTTCGGGGTCAAGGAATATGTTCCACCCTTGATGAAGTATGTCGAGCGGTACGGCGCCAACCTGCGCTTCCAGCATCAGCTGATCCGCATCGACGGACCGGCGAAAACCGCCTGGTTCAACCGTACCGGCACCGACGGCAGCAAGACCACCGTCGAGAAGAAGTTCGACATGATCCATGTGGTGCCGCCGCAACAGGCGCCGGACTTCATCCGGGTCTCGCCCCTGGCAGACGCCGCGGGCTGGATGGAGGTCGATCAGGGCACGCTGCGCCATCCGCGCTTTCCCGGCATCTACGGGTTGGGCGATGCCACCGGCACGCCCAATGCCAAGACGGCCGCGGCGGCGCGCAAACAGGCGCCGGTCGTGGCGCACAATCTCCTCAAGGACATGGGCGCCGTCAGCGGGCCCGACGCGATCTATGACGGCTACGGCTCCTGCCCGCTCACCGTCGAGCGCGGGAAGATACTGCTGGCCGAGTTCGGCTATGGCGGCAAGCTGCTGCCGACCTTCCCCAAATGGTTCATCGACGGCACCGTGCCCAGCCGTGCCGCCTGGCTGCTCAAGGCGCGCGTCCTGCCGCCGGTCTATTGGAAGGCGATGCTCCGAGGCCATGAGTGGTTCGCGAAGCCGGAGCTGGCCGCGTGATCTCAGTCACCGACCTTCTCGCCACCGGCTCGGGCACGCTGGTCGGCTTCATCCTCGGCCTGATCGGCGGCGGCGGCTCGATCCTGGCGGTGCCGCTCCTGGTCTATGTCGTGGGCGTCGCCTCGCCTCATGTGGCGATCGGCACCAGCGCGGTGGCGGTTGCGGTCAGCGCCGCGGCCAATCTCGCAAGCCATGCGCGGGCCGGCAATGTCAAATGGCCCTGCGCGCTGGTGTTCGCGGCCGCGGGCGTGCTGGGCGCGGCCGCGGGCTCGCATATCGGCAAGGCAATCGACGGGCAGAAGCTGCTGCTGCTCTTCGGCGCCCTCATGATCGTCATCGCGGGCATGATGCTGTTGCGCAAACACAGCGCCGGCGACGCTTCCGTCCACCTCACCACCGCCTCGGCGCCGCAGCTTCTGCCCCGCCTGCTCGGCTATGGCGCGGGCGTCGGCGCCGTGTCCGGCTTCTTCGGGATCGGCGGCGGCTTCCTGGTGGTCCCGGGCCTCCTCGCCTCCACCCGCATGCCCCTGCTCACAGCCATCGGTTCGTCCCTGGTGGCGGTCACCGCCTTCGGAATCACGACGGCCGCGAGCTACGCGCTGTCGGGCCTGATCGACTGGCGCCTTGTCGCCTTCTTCATCGGGGGCGGCATCATCGGCGGTCTTTTCGGCGGCCGGATGGCCGCGCTGCTGGCGACCCGGAAGGCGCTCCTGGCGCAGACCTTTGCCGGGATCGTCGCGGCGGTGGGTCTCTATGTCGTGGTGCGGGGTGTCGGGGCGCTCCTCGGCTGACCTCTGTCGTTTCCTCGCGGCGCCCGTGCAATCAGTCCGTCGGCCCGATCTGGATCTTGTTGTATTCTGCCCGCATCGACCACGCGCCTCCGGAACGCCGCCCATGATTCTCATCGGTCAGTACGACTCCCCCTTCGTCCGCCGCGTCGGCATCGCGCTGACACTCTACGGCCTGCCGTTCGAGCACCGGCCCTGGTCGGCCTTCGGCGATGCGGACAAGATCCGGCTTTACAACCCGCTCGTCCGGGTGCCGACCCTGGTGCTCGATGACGGCGAGGTTCTGATCGAGAGCCACAGCATGCTGGATTATCTCGACAGCCTCATGCCGCCCGATCGTGCGATGTTTCCGACCGCCCAGCCGGCGCGCCGCCAGGCGCTCAAGATCGCGAGCCTCGCGACGGGCCTGGCGGACAAGGGTGTCAGCCTCTTCTATGAGAAACGGCTGCACAAGGAAGCTTCGGAAGTCTGGGTCGGCCGTTGCCGCTCGCAGATGCTGGCGACCATGGTCGCGCTCGAGGCCGACCGGGCCGAACGCAGCAGCGCGTATTGGTTCGGCGATCAAATCGGCCATGCCGACATCGCCGTGGCCGCCGCGCTGCGTTTCGTCGCCGAGGCTCATCGCGGGATGATCCCGATGGCGGAGTTTCCGGCGCTCTCGGCCCATGCGGCGCAGCTCGAGGCGCTGCCGGTGTTTCAGGAGGTCGCGCAACCCTTCAGCCCGCCGGCCTAGCGCGCCGATCTCACTCGACAAGTATACGGCGGTGCTGACCTGGCAAGCGGCCGCCGGCTTCGATCGGATCAGGCTGCGGCGCCGTCCTGTTTCATGCCACGGGCCACGACGACGAGCGCGTCATCCGCGAGAGGCCGTTGGAGCTTCAACGCCTCTTCCGGCGAGGCCTCCATCCAAAGGTCGAACTCTTCCGGCCTGGTCAAAATGACCGGCATGGCCTGCGGATGAATCGAACCCACCACCTTGTTCGGCTCGGTCGTCAGAATGGCGAAGAGATCATTCGTTGTCTCGCCCTCCTTCACCTTGCGGACCGACGTCCATCGCGTCCAGACACCGGCGAAGAATGCGAGGGGCCGCGTTTCGTCAAGAGCGAACCAGACAGGCGGCTTGCGGCCGTCGGGCAGATGCTCGTTCTCCGAAAAGCTGGTGAAGGGCACCAGGCACCGATTTTCGGGACCCAGCCACCGTCGCCAATGCGGCGATTTCACATTCCGGATGTTGGTGATTCCGGAGTCGGAATTCCGGCCCTTCAGCGCGAAGGCCGGCGACGGCATCCCCCAGCGGGCCATCGTGAGCTCGCGACCCTCGGCCGAATTGCGGACGATGGGCGCCAAGTGGTCGGGGAAAATTCCGGGAAGTGACGGCAGATTGCCGGCCTTGTCCCGGAGAGCCCGGGCCAGTTGGCGGATGGCCTGCTGGCCCTTGGTCATGGAATAAAGGTTGCACAATGGCGCTCTCCCCGGCGGCGCGATCAAATCAAGATCCTATTGCCCGATCAAGGCCTCCGTCCCCTCCGCCAGTCGCCGGGCCAAATCGGGGGCCATGAGCTTCGCCAGCCTCGCATGGGCCCTGCGCCAGACGGGGATCGCCGCCTCGAGACGGCGCGCGCCCGCCTCGGTCAACCAGACCGCCCGTCGCCGCAGGTCGCTTTCGACGGCCGCGATCTCGATCAGCCCCTCGGCCTCGAGCGTGCGCAGATTGCGCGACAGAGTTGATTGCTCCAGTCCGGTGCGCTCGGCCAAGGCACCCAGCCGGTCGTCGTCCGCCGCGGCGATCTGGGCCATCAGGCCGACCTGCGCCACGGTCAGGCCCTCGCCCGTCATCTCGCGATCGAGAAACTGGGTGATCCGCCGCGCGGCCAGCCGGCTGTTCCAGCCGGCGCAGGATTTGGCCAGAGCCCGCGCGTCCGTTCGGAGAGTCTTCTGCGGTTGCTTTCGGTTGCTCATCATTCTATGTATATACATTAATTGTAGATACATGGAAGTGGAGTTTATCCATGGCTACGGCGAAAAGGACGGTATTGACGGTGAAGCGCATCTACGAGCCGCCGGCCGAGAGCGACGGCGCGCGCATCCTGGTCGACCGGCTCTGGCCACGGGGCCTCGCCAAGGACGAGGCGCATCTCGATCTCTGGCTCAAGGACATCGCGCCCAGCAATGCCTTGCGCCAGCGCTTCCATGGCCATCCGGAAGATTGGGATGCATTTCGTGAGGCCTATTTCGCCGAGCTGAAGGAGCCGGCGGCCCAGGCGGCGGCGAAGGAATTGCTCGACCGCCTGCACCGGGGTCCTGTCACCCTGCTCTACGCGGCTCGCGACGAGGCGCATAACAACGCCGTCGCGCTGAAGCTGTGGCTGGAGCGGCATTCGAAGAAGCGCCAGCCGTCATGAGCGATCTGCCGCGCGACATTCTCGGCTGCATCGGCGGAACGCGGCTGCTCGCCCTGCGACATGTCCGGCCGCGCAACGGCGCCCGCATCCTGCTGAAGCTCGAGAGCGAGAATCCCACCGGCAGCATGAAGGACCGGATGGCGCTGGCCATGATCGAGGCGGCCGAGGCCGATGGCCGGCTCGGCAGCGGCGGCAGCGTGGTCGAATATACCGGCGGCAGCACCGGCGTCTCGCTGGCGCTGGTCTGTGCGGTCAAGGGCTATCCGCTCCATGTCGTGACCTCGGATGCCTTCGCGCGCGAGAAGCTCGATCATATGAGGATGCTCGGCGCGCGGCTTCGGATCGTCCCGAGCGACGGCGGGCGCATGACGGAGAGGCTCACCCGGGACATGATCGAGGCCGCCCGCGTCATCACCGCGCAGAGCGGCGGCTTCTGGACCGATCAGCTGAACAATCGCGATCAGCTCGCCGCCTATCATCGGATGGCCGACGAGATCTGGACCCAGAGCGGCGGTCGGATCGACGGCTTCGTCCAAAGCGTGGGGACCGCCGCTTCGCTTCGCGGCACGGGAGAAGCGCTACGGCGCCATGATGGCCGGATCCGCGTCGTTGCCGTGGAGCCCGCCGAATCCGCGGTCCTGTCGGGCGGCCCGAGCGGCGCGCACAAGATCGACGGGATCGGCGCCGGCTTCGTCGTGCCGCTCTGGCAGGCCGGCGTCGCCGACCGGATCGAGCCGGTATCGACCGACGAGGCCGGCGCCATGGCGCTGCGGTTGGCGCGCGAGGAAGGCCTGTTTGCGGGGACATCGACGGGTGCCAATGTTGTCGCGGCCTTGCGGCTGGCCGAGAGCTTCGATCCCGATGCGACCGTCGTCACCGTGATGTGCGATACGGGGATGAAATATCTGAGCAAGCATTAGCGACCGGGAGGGGCTTGTCAGCTCGAAGGAGCGGATAGCATTGTAGGCGGTCATCGCGGGCTCACTCGCCCCCAGCAATCCGAGGACCGCATGTCGCTGCATGATTTCAAAGTTCTGACCTTCGACGTGGTCGGCACGCTGATCGATTTCGAGCGCGGGATCGTCGACTATGTGCGCGAAGTGTCGGGTGCAGACCCGTCCCGGCTCGCCGACGATGCGATCCTCGAATCCTATCGGCGCTCCCGCAACTTCACGGGCCGCGATCGCTATCCCGACGATCTCGTCCGCGGCTATGCGGCGATGGCGACGGATCTGGGTCTGCCGACGGGCCCGAGGCTCGGCGAGGGCCTGCGCGATTCGGTCCGGCGCTGGCCCGCCTTTCCGGACTCGGTCGCGGCACTCAAGCGGCTGCGCCGGCGCTACCGGCTCGTGGCCATGACCAACGCACAGCGTTGGGCGCTGGCCCATATGGAGAAGACGCTGGAGTGGCCGTTCCACGACACGGTCACCGTCGACGACGCCCGCGCCGAGAAACCCGACCCCCAGTTCTTCGCCTTTGCCCGCGGCCGGCTCAGCACCGCGGGCCACAGGCTCGAGGACATTCTCCATGTTGCCCAGAGTCAGTATCACGATATCGGCGTCGCGCGCCGGCTCGGCTATACCGTGTGCTGGATCGAGCGGCGCCGGGGCCTGAAGGGGTTCGGCGGCACGCAGGAAGTGCCGGAACTGACCAAGCCCGATTACCACTTTGCCACCCTGGCGGCATTGGCCGACGCCGTCGAGGCCGAGGCCCCCTAGGCGATCGCAGGCGCAGCCCCGAGGAAACGGCGGCGCCCTCTATCGAGGGCCGGCCGCCTCCTTCGCGAACCTTACCGGCTGCGTTGCGCCCACCAATGGTGGGTGCCTTGACCGTGGGTCGCGACTTCCTTCGGCTTGGCAAAACCGAAATCCTCGATGGCGAGGCAACGATCGACCGGCTGCCCTGCCGGTGCCAGCGGGAAGACCCCGCCGAAGAAGGATCGCGCGCTGTCCCCGATCGTGACTTCGTCTGCGCAATAGACCGGCCGCCGTTCGTCGGCGGACAGCCGATAGAAGTCGGACAGCGCCTCCTTGGCCTTCACGGTGCATTCCTGGATCTCGTCGAGGAAGCGGCCTGTCAGGTCCCCGCGAAACAGAGCCGCCTTCGTGCCGACGAGGCGGTAATAGACGCGGAAGGGGTTGCGATGAATCTCCACGACGAAGAGACAAGGCAGCATCCGCTTCATCTCGCTGGGATCGATGTCGCTCCAACTGGGGATATCCTTGCCGCCCCGCTTCGATCGCCAATAGGCATCGAGCTGGACAACCACCCCGGCCCTGACCTCGGCCAAGGGAATGTCAAATCTGCACAACATCAAACGCTCATTCTGCGGAGCGTGCGAAGGCTATCGAACGCTCGGTTGCAACTCGTATCGATCCCAGCGACGAGCACCGACTCGGGGCCCGCCGCCTCATCCGGAAGTAGAATTTGTGCGACAGTCATCCTGCAAAGCAAGTGCGGAGATGGAGGACGAGGGCCGCTCAGGGGTTCGAGCGACTGCCGCCCGTAAAGCGGCCGGCACGGGAATGCCGGGGCGACGGTCATCGCGGCCACCAGAACCGGCGCGCCGCCGAGGAGCGTTTGCCAGCCGCGCCGCCGGCTTCACGATCGAGTGCTCGCGCGCCGATCGCGAGCGTAACGACGAGCGCGACAAGGCTACCGATGTTTCCCGGTCTCGGAGCCCTGACCTGCCTGCGCGCCTGGGCGCCGGATCCGCTCGACGCCGGTTGGCCGGCCGACCAGCACCTCGGAGGCGAGCCCGATGAAGAGGCCGCTCTCGATCACGCCGGTGACCGTCGCGAGGCGCGCTTCGAGCGCCGCCGGGTCGGGAATCGCACTGATCGCGCAATCGGCGATCAGATTGCCGCCGTCCGTGACGAAGGGCTTGCCCGCTTCGACGCGCAGCGTTGGGGCGAAACCGAGCGCCGTCAGCCGCGCGATCGCGATCTGCCAGCCGAAGGCGACGATCTCCACCGGCAACGGCGTCGCCCCTCCCAGACGGTCCACCAGCTTGGTCTCGTCGACGATGACGATCATGCGGTCGCTGGCGGCGGCGACGATCTTCTCGCGCAACAGCGCGCCGCCCCGCCCCTTGATGAGGGTGAGGCTGCCGCGCTCGACCTGGTCGGCACCATCGATGGCAATATCCACATGGATCTGCTCGGCGAAGCTCGTCAGTCTCAGGCCCAGTCGTCGTGCCAGGGCGGCCGTGGCCTCGGAGGTCGGAATGCCCCTCACCCGCAGGCCTTGCGCGACGCGGGCCGCCAGGGCTTCGATCGCGAAGGCCGCGGTCGAACCGCTGCCGAGACCGACCACCATGCCGTCCTCGATCGCGGTCACGGCCTGCAGCGCGGCGGCGCGCTTGGCGGTGTCCTGCGGAGAGGACGTCATGGCGCGGCCGCGGCGTCGGCAAAGAACCAGAGCGAGCCTGTCGGACGAAGGCGGGCCGCCGGCAGGCTCTCGTCGCCCCGGCGCAGGCGCGCGAAGACCTCGCGCTTGTCGGCACCCGAGATCAGGAAGGCCGCCTGACGGCTGCTTTCCAAGGCCGGATAGGTCAGCGTGATCCGCGCTTCGGGCTGGGCCCCGACCAGGGCGGCGACCCAGCGATCGCGCACCCCCAGCGCCGGCGTCCCGGGAAACAGCGAGGCGGTATGCCCGTCCGATCCCAGCCCCAGCAGCGTCACGTCGAACAAGGGTCGCGCGGGATCGAGGCGATCGGCGCCGTAGAAGGATCGGAGCTCGCGCTCGTAAGCGGAAGCCGCCGCTTCCGGACCCCCTGTCGCGGTCGGCACCGGATGGATATTGACGGCGGGAACCGCCGCCCGCGATAGCATCGCCTCATGCACCATGCGGTAATTGCTCTTCGGATCGTCGGGCGGCACGAACCGCTCGTCACCCCAGAACCAGTGGGTCCGAGACCAGGGGAAGCGGTCGCGATAAGGCGCCGCCGCCAGATTTTCATAAAGCCGTTTGGGCGTCGAGCCGCCGGAAAGGGAAACGGCGAAACGGCCCTGCTTCGCGACCGCCGCCGCAAGCAGCCATGCCGCAACCCGCCGCGCCAGCGCGTCGGGATCGGGCAGCACCTCGAGCCTGGCGTCGGCGATGGCCGTCATGCCGGCGTCCCCGCAGCCTGCTGCCGCTGTTCGATCCGGCGCAGGATCCCGGCCACGATCTCGGCCGGCGGGCGGCCGACATCGGCGATGATCGGATGCTCGTCGGGTGCCGGCTCCTGCAACGCTGCGAACTGGCTGTCGAGCAGGGCGAGCGGCATGAAATGCTCGTAGCGCGCGGCCATGCGCCGGCGGATCAGGTCGTAAGCACCTTTCAGATAGACCAGCGTGACGCCGAACCGGTCGCCAATGATGATATCGCGATAGGAACGCTTCAGGGCCGAGCAGGTCAGCACGCCGGACTGGCCCCGCGCGCGCCAGCCATCGATCTCGCTGGCGATTCTTTGCAACCATGGCAACCGGTCGGCATCGGTCAGGGGTGTGCCATGGGCCATCTTCTCGACATTCTCGGGCGGATGCAGATCGTCGCCTTCCTGGAAGGCGCAGCCGAGGGCTGCCGCCAGCATCGCCGCCACCGTCGTCTTGCCCGATCCCGAGACGCCCATGACGACGAGGATCACGGTCATCGTTCCGAAGGCGGCGCCACCGGCCGCCAGGCCCGATCGCCCTGGAGCAGATCGTCGGCGGCGGCCGGCCCGAGGCTGCCGGATTCGTAGCCGGGAACATCGGCCGGATCGGCCGCCCAGGCATCGAGCACCGGCTGCACCACCCGCCAGGCCTGCTCCACCATGTCGGCGCGCATGAAGAGCGTCGGATCGCCGATCATGACGTCATAGATCAGCGTCTCGTAACCGACATTCGCCTCCCTGGGGAACCAGTCGTTGTAGTGGAAGTCCATCTTGACGGCGGCGAGGTCGACGACCGGCCCGCGCCGCTTGACCTCGAACTGCAGCGAGATGCCTTCGTCGGGCGCGATGCGCAGCACCAGCCAGTTGGGCGGCGGGTTGCCCACGGCCGTGCCCTGGAAGGCCGCGTAAGGGGCGGGCTTGAAGCGGATCGCGATCTCGGTATTGCGATGGGAGAGATGCTTGCCGGTGCGGACATAGAAGGGCACGCCGGCCCAGCGCCAATTGTCGATGGTGACCTCCATCGCGACATAGGTCTCGACCTTCGAATCCGGCGCGACCTCGGGTTCCTCCCGGTAGGCCCTGACCGGCTGGCCGCGCACCGTTCCCGCCAGATACTGGCCGCGCACGGCGCGCTCCGGCCTGACCGGGGGCATGGCCGCGAACACTTCCGCCTTCTTGGTGCGGATCGAGGCCTCGTCGAATCCCACCGGCGGCTCCATCGCGACCATCGAGAGCAGGGCGAAGACATGGTTCGGCACCATGTCGCGCAGCGCGCCCGTGACCTCGTAGAATTCGCCGCGCCGCTCGACGCCCACCGTCTCGGCCGCCGTGATCTGCACATGATCGATGCGGTCGCGGTTCCAGATCGGCTCGAACAGGCCGTTGGCGAAGCGGAACGCCATGATGCTCTGGACCGTGTCCTTGCCCAGGTAATGATCGATCCGGAAGATCTGGTTCTCCTGCAGGCAGCGCAGGATGCGGGCATTGAGCTCGCGTGCGGATTCGAGGCTGTGGCCGAACGGCTTCTCGATCACCACGCGGCGCCAGAATCGGCCCTCGCTCTGGTCGGTCAATCCTGCCCGGCTCAGATGCTCCACCACGGTGCCGAACAGCCGGTCGGCCGTGGCGAGATAGAAGATCGCATTGCCGCGCGTGCCGTTCTTTTTCTCCGCCTCGTCGAGGACGGCGCGGAGATTTTCGTAGAGTTCGGGCTGGGTCAGGTCGCCCCGGACATAGAACATCCTGTCCGCGAGACGCTGCCAGGCCGCCTCGTCGATCTGGTCGAGATGGAACTCGCGCGCGGCATTGCCGACATAGCGCTTCAGCATGCCATAGAGATGATCGCGCCAGCTCTCCGCGCTGCCCTCCGCCCGGGCCACGCCGATCAGGGCGAAGTTCTCAGGCAGCACGCCGGTGCGCGCGAGATTATAGAGGGCCGGCATCACCAGCCGGTTGGTGAGGTCGCCGGTCGCGCCGAATAGCACCATGGCGCAGGGATCGGCCGGCTTCGGCAAGCGGCTCGATGGCGGTCGCTCGCTGACGCGTGCCGCCGAGGAGACGCGGATCGGTTGGCTGTCGGCCATGGCTACTTCGCCGCGCTCTTCGAGGCGGGCCCCGATCCCGCGTCGGGATCGGCCGGCCCGCCGCCTTCGACATGGCCGCCGAAACCCAGCCGCATCGCGGAGAGGACCTTTTCCGCGAAGGTATGACCCTGGCGCGAGCGGAAGCGCGCGAACAGCGCCGAGGACAGGACTTCCGCCGGCACCGCTTCCTCGATCGCGGCCTCGATGGTCCAGCGGCCCTCGCCCGAATCCTGGACGAAGCCGGAGAAGCCCTTGAGCTCGGCATCCTTGGCCAGCGCCGTGGCACCGAGATCGAGCAGCCAGGAGGAGATGACGCTGCCACGCCGCCAGACCTCGGCGATGTCGGCCAGGTTCAGCTCGAAGCGTTCATCTTCGGGCAGATCCTTCGAATCCTTGTTGCGCAGGATGTCGAAGCCTTCGGCATAGGCCTGCATCAAGCCGTACTCGATGCCGTTATGGATCATCTTGACGAAGTGGCCGGCCCCGGGCGGGCCGGCATGGATATAGCCCTGCTCGGCGCGCGCATCGCCCGCCGTTCGGCCGGGCGTGCGCGGAATATCGCCGCGGCCCGGCGCCAGGGCCGCGAAGATCGGATCGAGATGATCCACCACCGCCTTGTCGCCGCCGATCATCATGCAGTAGCCGCGCTCGATGCCCCAGATGCCGCCCGAGGTGCCGCAATCGACATAGCGGATCCGTTTGGCCGCCAGTTCCTTCGCACGGCGGATGTCGTCCTTATAGAAGGAATTGCCGCCATCGATGACGATATCGTCGGGCTGCAGCAGCGCGCCGAGAAGCGCCACCGTCTCCTCGGTGATCCGGCCCGCGGGGAGCATCACCCAGACCGCTCGCGGCTTGCCCGTGAGCGTCTCGACCATCCCCTCGAGCGAGGCCGCGGCGATAGCCCCCTCCTTCGCCAGCGCCTCGCGCGGCTTGGCGTCGGCATCGAACACCACGCAACTATGGCCCGCCTTCATCAGGCGCCGGCAGATATTGCCGCCCATGCGACCCAGCCCGATGACGCCAATCTGCATCGATCTCACTCCCTAGGAAAAAGCGGCCGCGGGCGGAGACGGACCGGCGCCGACGCCGCCGCCGCGAAACTGTAGGCGTGACCGGGACCCCAGCGCCATCGGGGTGGGCCGCCCTAAAATGCCAACGAGCGGGGGCAGAGATCGAGCCATTAAATCCGGCTCATCGTGACATTCGCGTGCGGAAGCCCGGCTGCGCCAAGCCGTTCGCGCTGTCGAATGTCGGAGGAATGTTCGTCGCGACTGGTGGCGGCGGAGGGATTCGAACCCCCGACACAGGGATTATGATTCCCCTGCTCTACCGACTGAGCTACGCCGCCCCATCGCGAAATGATGCCCGGAACAAGATCGGCCGGCGCTCTGGGCGGCCGGCCGCGGGACGCAAGGGTATATGGCGAAGGCCGAACCCCTGTCAACCAGCCTGGAGCTTTCGCCTAAGGAACTGGATTTGCACAGGAATTCGGCCGGCCCTGCCGATCGGCCACGGGTCGGTTTCAGACCCCGCTCAATCCCCCAGCATCGCTGCCAGCTTCATGGCGACGCCGAGCTTGCCCTCGACCTTCAGCTTGCCGGTCATATAGGCGAGCGTGGGGTCGAGCCGGCCTTCCATCAGGGCCTTGGCGTTGCTGGAGGTCATCCGCAGCGTGGTATCGGCGCTGCCGTCCTCGTTGGTGATGACGGGGGCGCTGCCGGTGCCGTCCCAGATCACGAGGCCGCCTTCGTCGAGCTCGATCTTGAGCTTATAGCCCAGGGGCGGCAGGAACTTGACCTTCTCGTTCAGGATCCGGGTCAGGTCCTCGATCTCGCTCATGCTGCCGCCTCCGCTTTGGACTCGTCGCGCCGGATCCAGCCGCCGCCCAGCACCCGGCTTCCGCGATAGAACACGCAAGCCTGGCCCGGCGCCACTCCCAATTGCGGTTCGGTCAACTCGACTCGCGCGCCGCTCCGGCCATCGAGCCAGATCCGGGCTGGCACGGGCGGCGCGGCCGAACGCAGCTTGACCTCGACGGCCTCGCCCTCGTCACCGGGTGACTGGCGGGCCAGCCAATTCACATTGCCCAGGCGAATCGCGGCAATGCCGAGCGCCGACTTGGGGCCGACCACAAGTCGCCGGCGCACGGGATCAAGACGCACCACATAAAGCGGCTCGCCATCGACCTGGCTTTCGGAGATGCCGATGCCGCGACGCTGGCCGACGGTGAAATGGAGCAGCCCTTCATGACGACCCAGCAGGCGCCCATCGACATGCACGATCTCACCGGGCTCTGCCGCACCCGGGCGCAGCTTCTCCACCACCTCGGCGTAGCGGCCGGAGGGCACGAAGCAGATATCCTGGCTGTCGGGCTTGGCGGCGACGCCGAGGCCCAGCCGCTCCGCGATCGCGCGGGTCTCGCGCTTCTCGAGATGGCCCAGGGGAAAGCGCAGATAATCGAGTTGCGCGCCCGTGGTCGCGAACAGGAAATAGCTCTGGTCGCGGCTCGCATCGACGGCGCGATGAAGCTCGGCGCCGTCGGAGCCTTCGAGGCGGCGCACATAATGGCCGGTGGCGAGCGCGGCCGCACCCAGCTCGCGCGCCGTGCCCAGGAGATCGCCGAACTTCACGCGCTCATTGCAGCGCACGCAAGGAATCGGCGTCTCGCCGGCGAGATAGCTGTCGGCGAAATCCTCGATCACGGCCGCGCGGAATTTCGCCTCGTAGTCGAGCACGTAATGATCGATGCCGAGCCGGTCGGCGACGCGCTTGGCGTCATAGATGTCCTGGCCGGCGCAGCAGGCGCCTTTGCGGCTGACCGCGGCGCCATGGTCGTAGAGCTGGAGTGTGATCCCCACCACCTCGTAGCCGGCATGGGCGAGCAAGGCCGCCGCGACCGAGCTGTCGACGCCGCCCGACATAGCGGCGACGACACGCGCCCCCGGCGCCACGCCTTCCAGGCGCAGCGGGGCGGTCAGGTCATCGAGGGCGGGTCCCGTCGGCATGGCCCGGAATATAGGGGCCCCGGCGGCGCTTGTCAGGAGCCGATGGCCGCAGCCGGAGGGGCCTGATTGGCCCGAAAAAAGCGCCGGGTTCCGGGCCCGGACCGACCCCGCGGGCTACAAAAAAGGGGCCTTCTCCCCAAGGAGAAGGCCCCTAACGACGGGGGAACCGTCCTGGCTGCGCAATCGAGCGCTTACAGGATCTTGACCCTGTGGTCCTTGGTCTCGCGGATGAAGATGAGACCGACGACGACGGTCATCGCCGCCACCACGATCGGGTACCAGAGCCCGAAATAGATGTCGCCCTTGGCCGCAACCATGGCGAAGGCCACCGTCGGCAGGAAGCCGCCGAACCAGCCATTGCCGATGTGATAGGGCAGCGACATCGAGGTGTAGCGGATGCGGGTCGGGAACATCTCGACCAGCATGGCCGCAATCGGCCCATAGACCATGGTCACCAGGACCACCAGATAGACCAGCAGCAGCGTGACCATGAAATAGTTGATCTGTGCCGGGTCGGCCTTGGCCGGATAGCCCGCCGCGGTGATGGCTTCACCGACGGCCTTGGTGAATGCGTCGCTCTTGGTCTTGAAATCCTCGGCCGGCAGGCCTTTGCCTTCGAAGCTGTCGATTACGGTGTCGCCGACCTTGATCTGGGCCACCGCACCGGCCGGCGCCGCCTCGTTCTCATAATTGACCGAGTTCTTGGCAAGGAAGCTCTTGGCGATGTCGCAGGAACTGAGGAACTTCGCCGTACCCACCGGATTGAACTGGAACGAGCACTCGGCCGGATCGGCAATGACCGTGACCGGCGCACTCGCCTGGGCGGCATAAAGCGCCGGGTTGGCGAAGTAGGCGATCCCGTGAAACACCGGGAAATAGGTGACCACTGCGAGCAGGCAGCCCGCCAGGATGATCCGCTTGCGACCGATCTTGTCGGAGAGCCAGCCGAACAGGATGAAGCAAGGCGTGCCGATCAGGAGGCTCAAGGCGATCAGGATATTCGCCGTGGCCGGCGCCACCTTCAGAGTCTGGGTCAGGAAGAACAGCGCATAGAACTGTCCGGTGTACCAGACCACCGCCTGGCCGGCGGTCAGACCGAGCAGGGCCAGGATCACGATCTTGAGGTTGTCCCAGCGCGCGAAGGATTCGGTGAGCGGCGCCTTCGAACCCTTGCCCTCGGCCTTCATCTGCATGAACAGCGGCGTCTCGCTGAGCTTGAGCCGAATCCAGACGGAAACCCCCAGCAGGACGATCGAGACCAGGAAGGGTATGCGCCAGCCCCAGGCGCCGAAGGCTTCTTCGCCCATCCAGGTGCGCACGCCGAGAATGACCAGAAGCGACAGGAACAGGCCCAGGGTTGCGGTCGTCTGGATCCAACTCGTCATGTAGCCCCGCCGGCCTGCGGGCGAATGCTCAGCCACATAGGTAGCGGCTCCGCCATATTCGCCGCCAAGCGCCAGGCCTTGCAGCAGGCGCAGCCCGATCAGGATGACCGGGGCCGCAATGCCGATCGAGGCGTAGCTCGGCAGCAGACCGACGATGAAGGTCGAGAGACCCATGATCACGATGGTGACCAGGAAGGTGTATTTGCGGCCCACCAGATCGCCGAGCCGGCCGAACACCAGCGCACCGAACGGGCGCACGAAGAAGCCGGCGGCGAAGGCCAGCAGCGCGAAGATGAAGCCCGCCGTCGGGTTGACCGCGGAGAAGAACTGCTTGGCGATGATCGCGGCCAGCGAGCCGTACAAGTAAAAGTCGTACCACTCGAACACGGTGCCGAGCGAGGAGGCGAAAACCACCAGCCGCTTGTCCGTTATGCCGCGTTCCGCATCGAGCTTGCCGGCGGTGCCTTGTTGAGCGCTCATGAGCTTCCTTCCCTGGTCCAGGCCACGAATACGTTTCTTGAGGGAGCGCCGGACGCTCCTCAGCGGGCGCGGTCCTCCCCAACTCTGCTTTTTGGCCGCCTTCCTGTTAGCGCCCCAGGCCCGGAAAATGACCCTATACTTTGGTCGGAGACGGGACTGGCTTCCTGACCGGAGATCGAGGGCCTAGCCTGCCATGACGATGTCGCACGGAACGCCCATTCTCGGCCTGTCGCTGGCCTATCTCGGCCTGCTTTTCGTGATCGCGCATTTTGGCGAGCGTCATGCGCGCAGCTGGGCCTCCAGCCGGCTCGCCCCCATCGTCTATGCGCTGTCGCTGGCAATCTACTGCACCTCCTGGACCTTCTACGGTTCGGTCGGGCGCGCCGTGAACAACGGCCTGGATTTCGCGCTCATTTATGTCGGCCCGGCCCTGGTGATCCTGTTCGCCCAGCCGCTCATGGCCAAGATCGTGCGTGTCGCCAAGCGCCAGAATGTGACCTCGATCGCCGATTTCCTGGGCGCCCGCTATGGCCGCAGCCGCGCGGTCTCGGTGATGGCCACGCTGATCGCGGTGATGGGCGCGATGCCCTATATCGCGCTGCAGCTCCAGGCGGTCTCCTTCACCTTCGCCGCGCTCTCGGGCGAGACCGGCGCCGCCGCGGCCAAGGCCGCCACGCCGCTCTGGCAGGACACGGCCCTGATCGTCTCGCTGCTGATGGCGGCCTTCACCATCCTCTTCGGCGTACGGCATGTCCAAGCCAGCGAGCAGCATCGCGGCATGATGATGGCGATCGCCATCGAATCGCTGGTCAAGCTCTGTGCGCTGCTGGCGGCCGGCATCTTCGTCGTGTGGCAGCTCTATGACGGCCCGGGCGATCTCATGGCGCAGTTCAACGCCGCCTCGCTCCCCTCGAACCCCACGAACCTGGCGCCCACCGCGAGCTGGATCGCCCTCACCGCGCTCTCCGCCATGGCTTTCCTCTGTTTGCCGCGCCAGTTCCATGTGGCGGTGGTCGAGCATCATCATCCGCGCAGCCTGCCGACGGCCCGCATCCTGTTCCCGCTCTATCTGCTGCTGATCAATGTCTTCGTGATTCCGATCGCTCTCGCCGGCCTGCATCGGCTGGGCGCCGACGTGGCGCCCGACCTGTTCGTCCTGATGCTGCCCCTGCAGTCCGGCGCCGACTGGCTGGTGGCGCTGGTCTTCATCGGCGGACTCTCGGCCGCGACCAGCATGGTTGCGATCGCCTGCATGGCGCTCTCGGGCATGATCGGCAACGAGCTGGTGATGCCGCTGCTGCTGCGCAGCCGGCAGCCGAACGAGGGCAATATCGGCCAGCTGGCCCTGCTGGTGCGCCGGATCGCGGTCGTCGTCATCCTGCTCGCGGCCTTTGCCTATTACCGGATCATCACCGGCATCCTGCCCCTGGCGACGATCGGCATGGTTTCGTTCTGCGCCGTATCGAATTTCGCGCCGGGCCTGATCCTCGGCCTCTACTGGCGGCGCACCCATCGCCATGGCGTCATCGCCGGACTGGCCGCCGGGTTCGCCATCTGGTTCTGGGCGGTGCTGTGGCCGACCATCGATCCGGCCGCTTCCATCGCTCTGCCGCCCGTGGGGCCGCTGGCCTGGTTCGATCCCCTGACCCGCGGCTTCGTGGTCGGGTTCCTCGTCAATCTCGGCTTGACCGTGGTCGGCTCGCTGCTGGCGAAGGCCTCGGCGCGCGACCTCTCCCAGGCCGATGCCTTCGTCTCCGGCGCCGAGGTCGAGCCCAGCGGGCCCGCGGAAGAGCCCGCCGCCACCGAGCTCGACCAACTGCGCGAGCTCACGGCCCGCTTCATCGGCGCGGAGCGCGCGAGCCAGGCTTTCGCCGGCCAGAAGCTTTCAGGCGCGGCGGCGCTCGAATTCACCGAACGGTTGTTGTCGGGAACGATCGGGTCGGCCTCCGCCCGCGTGGTGGTGACGGCGGCGCGTCGCCGCGGCCTCTGGCTGCCCGGTACCTTCCGGGAAATGCTCGACGAGGCGACCGCCGCCATCCGCTACAACGCCGATCTGCTGCGCCGTACGCTCGACCATATGGGCCTCGGCATCGCCGTGTTCGACGACGGGGGAAGACTCGAGGTCTGGAACGAACGATTCGCCAGCCTGACCGGCCTCGATCCCGATCAGCTGCGGACCGGCGCGACGCTGTTCGACCTGGCCCATGCCGTGCCGGCCCTGGGAGCGCTGGCGCTTCGCACGCGGGCCGCGTTTCAGGAAATCCGCCTGGCCAGCGGCACCGTGACGGAGCTTCGCGTCGATCCCCTGTCCGATCGCGGCATCGTCATCACCGCCAACGACGTGACCGACCGGGTGAGCGCGGCCGAGGCCTTGCGCGACAGCGAGCGGCGCATCCGCATCATCACCGACAATGTGCCGGTACTTATCGCCTATGTGGATCGCGAGGAACGCTACCGTTTCGCCAATCGACCCTATCAGGCGGCCCTCAAGCTGGGATCGCGCGCTTCCGAGGGCCACCGGGTCGCCGAGGCGCTGGAACCCGAGCGCTATGCGCGCCTCAAGCCCCATATCGACGCGGCCCTTGCGGGACAGCCGCAGAGCTTCGAGATCGATTTCCCGACCAACGACGCCAAGATCGAGGTGGCGCGCGGCACCTACATCCCCCACCGCGACGAGCGCGGCGAGGTGCTGGGTTTCTTCCTGCTCTATGTCGATATCAGCGATCGCCGGCGTGCCGAAGCGGCGATGCGCCTCGCCAACGAGTCGCTCGAGCGCCGGGTCGCCGAACGCACCTCGGAGCTCGAAGCCGCCCGCACGCGCGCCGAGGAAGCCAATATCGACAAGACCCGGTTCATCGCCGCGGCCAGCCACGATCTCCTCCAGCCGCTGCATGCGACGCGGCTGTTCCTGGCGGCGCTGGGCGAGCGCCATCCGGATGACGAGCTGGTATCGAAGATCGAGCTGGGCCTCGGCGCCGTCGACGATCTTCTCAACGCCCTGCTCGATATCGCCAAGCTCGATACCGGGACGGTGCGGCCCGAACGCAAGCCGGTTCCGGTCGGCCCCCTGCTGCAGTCCCTGGTCGAATCCTTCATGCTGATTGCCGCGCAAAATCGGGTCGAGCTGCGTCTGGTGGCCTGCGACGCCGTGGTCGAGACCGATCCGACCTTGCTGCGCCGCGTCCTGCAGAACTTCCTCTCCAACGCGATCCGATACGGCCAGGTGCCGGGGCGGTCCGCCCGCGTGGTGATCGGTTGCCGACGCCATGAGGGGATGCTGCGGATCGAAGTGCATGACAACGGCCCCGGCATTCCGAAGGCCAGCCAGATCGAGGTCTTCAAGGAGTTTGTGCGGCTCGGTCGCCGCGAAGGGAAGAGCGAGCGCGGCCTCGGGCTCGGTCTCGCCATCGTCGATCGCATCGCCCGCATGCTGGGGCATCCCTTGCGGCTCGCCTCCGAGCCGGGCCGGGGCTCCACCTTCTCGATCGAGATGCCGATCGCCGCTGCGGCTTCGCGCGCGGTTCCCGACCGAACCTCCGATCGCGTGGCGCCGCCGCCGGCCACGAGCCGTGCCGCCATGGTCGTCTGCATCGACGACGAGGCGGCGGTGCGCGATGCCATGACGGTGCTGCTGGCGAGCTGGGGCTGCGAGGTCATGGCCGTCGAGGACGCCGACCAGGCCCTCGCCAGGGTCAATGGCCGCGTCCCGGATCTGGTGCTGATCGATCTCCATCTGGGCGACGACAGGCCCGACGGCTTCGCGGAGATCGGGCGGCTGCGAACGGCCTGGGGTCCGCGCCTGCCGGCCGCCCTGGTCACCGCCGACCGCGACGCCGCCAACCTCTCCCGCGCCCGCAACCTCGGGCTCGATGTGCTGCTGAAGCCGGTGAAACCGGCGCAGCTCCGCGCGCTGGTGACGCGCTACAGCCCGGCGCGCACGATGTGAGGGACTTCTCCTGAAGAGGGCGACGTCTCATTTTATCTTTCCTCTCCACCCGCGTAGCGGGGGGAGAGGGCCAGGGTGAGGGGGGTGTTGAAGCAACTCGATGGCCCCACACTATCGGCTCGTTCTCCCACATCGAATGTGGCAGGACCGCCTCCCCCTCACCCTCCCCTCTCCCCCTCCTGAAGACAGGAGCGGGAGAGGAAAGAAGAAAGGATCTCGCGGAGAACCGCACTAACTCCCTGTCGGCATCGACGCTGGCGGCTCGATGCCCAGCTTCTGCGCGACAATCACGGCCTGGGTGCGCGACTGGACGCCGAGGCGCCGCAGGATCTCGGTCACATGCGATTTGACGGTCGGCTCGGTGATCTGCATCTCGAAGGCGATCACCTTGTTGGGCTTGCCCTGCGCCATCAGCGCCAGCACGCGATGCTGCTGCGGCGTCAGCTGCGCGGCGCGCAGCGCCAGATCGGCCTCGACCGGCGCCAGCTGATGATCGCGCGCCACCTCCGGAAGCCACACGGCGCCGGCGAGGATGTCGCGGATGGCATCGGTGATCTCCGGCGAGGGCGTGAATTTCGGAATGAAGCCGGCGGCCCCCATCTCGACCGCCTGGCGCATCAGCGCCGGGCTCCGCGCCGCCGAGACGATGGCGACCGGCACGGATGCATAGGAGGCGCGCAATTGCGCCAGGCCCGCCATGCCGTTCATGCCCGGCATGTCGAGATCGAGGAGGACGAGATCGGCATCGGGCCGCCGTTCGACCGCCGCGAGCGTCTCGCCGAGCGTTCCGGCGAATTCGATCTGGGCGCCCGGGAATGCTGCGCCCAAGGACAAGGCCAGCGCATCGCGGACCATCGGATGGTCGTCCGCGACGACGAATATCGGCGCCGATGGGGTCGCGGCGACGGCCATGCCTGAGGGGTATCCTCCTCCCGGGTGAAACGTTCCTGGCCGCCAAGCAACCGGGCGTCTCGTATTATTTCCACCGAAGCATAGCCGATTCCGGCGCCGAGGTGAGGTTTGTCCCCTCCGCCGGCGCGATCATTCGATAGCGCGGGGATCAGGGCGTCTTGGGTTGTTGCTGCGGTGCAGCGGCGAGCTTCAGCTGAATCTCGCGCAGGGCGACCGTGGTCTTGAGCTGCAGACGCTCCGCCAGCCGTTCGACCGGTTCCTGGTCGCGGAACATGCCGATCGGCACGGTGAAATGGCCGCGGTTGTAGAGGAAGAGATTGCGGCCCGGCAGGTTCCAATGCTCGGCGAGCGAGGCGCCGCGCTTGCAGGGGGTCACGGTATCGGCCCGGCCCAGCACCATGATGATGTTGGAGGGCGGCAAGGGCGCCATCAGGCCGGGGTCGGTCAGAGCGGCGAAGGCGCCGAGATTGGCCTCGCTCCAGCCGCCGGCATGAAGCGCTTCCGGCAAGCCCACGCCATGGGAAATGCTGCTTTCGAAGGCCAGCGCCGCGACGCTGTTGCTCGTGGTGACCAGGAAGAGAACGTCCGGCCGATGACGTTCGGGCCAAGCGACGGCGCGGCCGGCGGCCAACTGCGCCGTCAGGGCACCCATGCTGATCCCGCCGAAGGCGACGCGGCCCCGGCTCTGCTGCCGGCACCAGCCGGCCATGATCCCCATCTCGCGCACCGCGGTCGGAAACAGCTCCAGGGCGCCAAGAGGCTGGGTCGCGACGAAGCGTTCGCCGCCATACCAGCCGGGCTGACGGCGCCGGACATGCCACGGCGCCTCCAGGCGGATGACGCGGATGCCGCGGCTGACGAGCTTGAGCAAGTCGTCGACCATGCCGTCATAGGCTTCGATCTCGACCGACAGACCATGGCCATGAATCAGCGAGGCGACATTGTCGGCGGCCAGCGGCTCGAAGACATGAGCCCAGGCGGTATCGCCATCGGGCCCCGGCGAGGCAAAGCGCAACCAGTATTCGCGACCCCAGCCATGCTCGATCGCACGCGAGCGCTCGACCGCGGGCAGTGGTGACGGCAGGGCGAAGGCCTTGCCCGGATCGTCCCGCAGCGGCCCATAGACCGCCTCGACCTCGTCGATGCCGGGAATATGAAAGCGCGCGGCCGGCAGCTTGTGGCGCAGGACCAGGGGCAGGAACAGCGAGCGCGCATTCATCAGCCGGTGACTCGACCGGCGCCACCGGCGCTCGGTCTCGAGGAGGACCGCCTGCCCCGGATCCTTCTTGCCGAAAAAGGCCTCGAGCCAAGTTGCATCGGCGGCGCGGAACTCGGTCTTGAGCGCCGTAATCTTGGCGAGAGCCCGTTTCGGCACGGCCGATTCAGGCAGATCGCAACCGATTTCCAGCCGAAAGCGCTCCGCGCTGCCTTCGGAATCGAGGGCCGCCGCCCAGGCACGCGATAGCGGCATATAGAGCCGCGTCACCACGCGCAGGATCAGCCAATCGAACCAGGGCCGCGCGATCAAGGCCGCGACGGGAGAAGACAGCAAGGCGTCGATGCGCCCGCTCGGGATCGAGGCGGTCGGGGTCGCAGGCGCAGGTGCTGCGGGGGCAGACATGTCAGTTGCTCCGATGGGCTCGGGGGTTACCGGCGTTCCTCGAGCCAGGCCGCCTGGATCGCCTCGAGGATCTTCTCGTTCGACCGTTTCGGATCGTCCGAGAACTCCTCGAGCTCCTGTACCCATTTCCACAAATCGGTGAAGCGCAGGTTAATCACGTCGGCGTCGGGATGCGCCTCATCCAGTTGGATGGCGATCTCCTGAACGTCGGTCCAGCGCAGTCCCATGATGCGGCCTCCTGGCCTCGAATGCCGCGAAGCGATGCTGCGGAAGAATTGGGCTATTTATCGACCATCATGTTGCGGGTGCCCTGCGGCAGCGACACGATCAGACCGTCGAGCTCCTCGGTCATGCGGATCTGGCAGCCGAGCCTCGAGGTGTGGGTGAGGCCGAAGGCCAGATCGAGCATGTCCTCCTCGTCCTCGGAGGGCTCGTTCAGCACGTCGAACCATTCCGGGTCCACCACGACATGGCAGGTCGAGCAGGCGAGCGATCCCTCGCAGGCGCCCTCCAGGTCAATATCGTTGCGGTGCGCGATCTCCAGGACCGACAGCCCGATCGGGGCATCGACTTCCACGCGCGCGCCATCCGGCTTAATGAACGTCATCTTGGGCATTGAATCAGTCTCCGTCGCCAATCTCGAAAAACCAGGGCCCTTTTGGCACCCGGCAAACAGGGGCCGCCTCGGCGGGCGCCCCGACCTCAGGCCGGCGGGACGCGCTCCGGTGCCACATCGGCCTCGATCTCGTCAAGCCTGTGTCCGGCCAGCGCGCTGTTGATGGCCCGGTCGATCCGGCGCTGGGCGAAGGGTTTGCCAGCCTTTTCCAGCGCCTCCACCAGCCCGTTAATCAAATCCCGGTCCTCGCCGGCAATGGCGGCTTTCAGCCGCTGGGCGGCCTTTTCCAGGGTCTGGCGCTCTTCAGGCCGGGCCAGGGCGCCGTCGGCCGCCAGCGCCGCGTCCAGCGCCAGCAGTACGCGTTGGGCCTCGACCCGGGCCTCGATCAGCAGCCGGCGTTCCATGTCCTCGCGCGCATTCTCGAGGCTGTCGCGCAACATGCGCGCCATATCCTCCTCGCTGAGGCCATAGGAAGGCTTCACCTCGATATGCGCCTTGACGCCCGTGGTCTTCTCTTCCGCGCTTACCGTCAGGAGCCCGTCGGCATCGACGGCATAGGTCACGCGGATGCGCGCCGCCCCCGCGGTCATGGGCGGAATGCCCCCGAGCTCGAAGCGTCCCAGCGAGCGGCATTGATCCACGGTCTCGCGCTCGCCCTGCAGCACATGGATCAGCATGCCGGTCTGGCCGTCCTGATAGGTGGTGAAATCCTGCGCCATGCCCACGGGAATCGGTGTGTTGCGCGGGATCACCTTCTCGACGATGCCGCCCATGGTCTCGATGCCGAGCGAGAGCGGCGTCACGTCGAGCAGCAGGGCGCCGCCGCCTTGCGTCAGGGCCTGCGCCTGGAGAGCCGCGCCCAGCGCCACGACCTCGTCGGGATCGATATCGGCCAGGGGTTCGCGGCCGAAGAGATCGGCCACCGCGTGACGCACGGCAGGAACGCGGGTCGAACCGCCCACCAGGACGACGCCCTTCACGGCCGCGACCTCGATCTCGGCATCTTCGAGCACCCCCCGTACCAGATGGGCGGTCCGCTTCACCAGGGGCGCGATCAACGTCTCGAACTCGGCGCGGGTCAGCGCATGGCGCGTGGTCTTGCCGCCGATCGCGATCTCCCAGGAACCCTGGCCCTCGTCGGTCAGCGCTTCCTTGGCGCGCCGGGCGGCCACCAGGAGATTCTTCGCTTCGGAGCTGTCGATGGCCTCGGCGATGCCGGCCTTCTTGCGCTCGGCGAGGAAGCGCTCGGCGATCAGATGATCGAAATCGTCACCGCCCAGCGCCGCGTCGCCGCCCGTGGCCAGCACCTGGAACACGCCCTTCTCGAGCCGCAGCAGCGAGATGTCGAAGGTGCCCCCGCCCAGGTCATAGACCGCATAGACGCCCTCGGCCTCGTGATCGAGGCCATAGGCGAGCGCCGCCGCCGTCGGCTCGTTGACGAGCCGCAGCACCTCGAGCCCCGCCAGCCGGGCCGCATCCTTGGTGGCGTTGCGCGCGGCATCGTCGAAATAGGCGGGCACGGTCACGACCGCGCGGTCGACATCCTGTCCGAGCCGCGCTTCGGCGCGCGCCTTGATCGCGCGCAGGATATCGGCCGAGATTTCCACCGGCGTCAGGCGACGGCCGCCGATCTTGAGCCGTACCATGCCGATGCCGGTGGTCTCGTCGAGATCGTAGGGCAGCGCCCCGCCCAGCTGCTTGAGATCGGCGGCGGAGCGGCCCATCAGCCGCTTGATCGAGCTGACCACGCCTTCCGGATGGTCGAGCAACTGCTCGCGTGCCTGTTCGCCGACCAGCACCGAGCCGTCCGCGCCATAGGCCACGACCGAGGGCAGCAGGCCGTCGCCTTCCTCGTCGCGAATGACCTCGGCCCGATCGGCGATCGCCAGCGCCACAACGGAGTTCGTGGTGCCGAGATCGATGCCGACCGCGAGGCCGCGATCCTCGTCATGGGGCGCCGGCGTCTGGCCGGGTTCGTGAATCTGCAGCAGCATCAGGCGGACGCTCCCGCGAGCACGGCGCGCCGGCCGCGCAGCTCCTCGGCGAACTTGCGCCAATATTTGAGCCGCGTCGTCTGGCGGATCGCCTCGTCCCAGTTACGCTCGGCGAAGGCGACCGACAGCGCCTTGATGCAGTCCGCATCCTCGCGCTGCGCGCGCTCGGCCAGGCGCTTGACCGCCTCGAGATCCTCGGCCTCGGCCAGGGCCTCGCGCGCTTCCATCGCCTCCATCAGCAGCTCGCGATCGTCGATGGTGCGGCTTTCGCCGACCGGCGAGGCGATGCCGGCGCGGGCGAGCAGGGCCTGCGCGCGCTTCACCGCATCCTTCAAGGTCTCGTAGGCCTCGTTGAGGCTCATCGCCTGGTTCTCGGCGATGGCACGCTCGCGCGGGCCCTTGGTGGCGAAGCGGTCGGGATGGAGATTGCGCTGGAAACCCAGATAGCGCTTGTCGAGCTCGGCCATGCCGATATCGAAGCGCGGCTCGAAACCGAGGCGGGTATAGGCATCGGCCTCGCGCGGCGGCTGGACCGCGCCGCAGACATGGCAGAACAAGGCGGCCGCGGCCACCGGGCCCTGGCAGGACCAGCAGGCGGCCAACGGTCCCGTCGCCGCGCCGCCGCCTTCAGGGGCTGTCGTCCGCTCGGCCATGATCTCTTCTGCGCCATCCTCTGTCATCAAACGGGCGCGGACACCGTCGCCGGCCCCCGCGCCCCTGTCCTGGAATCTCTGCGGCCCGTCAGACGTGGAACGATTTGCCGCAGCCGCACCGGCCTTTTTCGTTCGGGTTCTTGAACACGAAACCGGACTGCAGCTTCTCCTCGACATAGTCCATCTCGGTGCCGAGGATGAACATCGTCGCCTTCGGGTCGATCAGCAGCGTCACGCCATGTTCCTCGACCACCTCGTCGAGCGGGCCCTTCTCGTCCGCATATTCGAGCGTGTAGGAGAGGCCCGAGCAGCCCTTGGTGCGGATGCCGATGCGGATTCCGGCCGAAGGCTTGCCGCGCGCCGAGAGCAGCGCGCGCACGCGTTCGGCCGCGCGCTCGGTCATGGTCAGCGCCTTGGGCCGCGGCCGCGCCGCGCGCCGTTCGGTCTTGGGCGCCGGTGCCGGCGTGACAGCCGCGTCGGGCACCGCACGCTCGATCGGAGTCTGCTCGTTCATTTTGCCTTCGCCGCTTCGGGCGCCGCGGCCACGCCGTTCTTCTCGCGATAATCCTTGATCGCCGCCTTGATCGCATCCTCGGCCAGGACCGAGCAGTGGATCTTCACCGGCGGCAGCGACAGATGCTGCGCGATGTCGGTGTTCCGGATGGTCTCGGCCTCGTTGATGCTCTTGCCCTTGATCCATTCGGTCGCGAGCGAGGACGAGGCGATCGCCGAGCCGCAGCCGAAGGTCTTGAACTTCGCATCCTCGATGATGCCGTCCTTGCCGACCTTGATCTGCAGCTTCATGACGTCGCCGCAGGCGGGCGCGCCCACCAGACCGGTGCCGACATTCTGGTCGGCTTTGTCCAGCGCGCCGACATTGCGCGGGTTCTCGTAATGCTCGAGCAGCTTTTCGCTATAGCTCATCTCGCCTCACTCCTTGTTCGCAGCCCCGGATTCCGCGCCGAAAGACACGAATCCGTCAGTGGCCACTCCATTCGATCGATTTGATGTCGATGCCTTCCTGCGCCATCTCCCAGAGCGGGCTCAGCTCGCGCAGCCGTTTCACCGCGCTCACCACATGCTCGACGGCATAGTCGACTTCCGCCTCCGTCGTGAAACGGCCCAGCCCGAACCGGATCGAGGTATGGGCGAGTTCCTCCTCCACGCCCAGCGCGCGCAGCACATAGGAAGGCTCGAGCGACGCCGAGGTGCAGGCGGAGCCGGAAGACACCGACAAATTCTTGATCCCCATCATCAACCCCTCGCCCTCGACATAGGCGAAGGAGATGTTGAGGTTGCCGGGGATGCGCTGCTCCAGATCGCCGTTCACATAGACCTCGGGCAGCGCCTTGGTGATGCCCTCGAGGAGCCGGTCGCGCAGGAAGCGCAGCCGCTCCGCTTCGGCGCCCATCTCGCGCTGCGCGATGGCGCAAGCCTCGCCCAGCCCGACGCAGAGCGGGGTCGGCAGCGTGCCGGAGCGGAAGCCGCGCTCCTGGCCGCCGCCATGGATCAGGGCCTCGAGACGGACGCGCGGCTTGCGCCGCACGAACAGCGCGCCGATGCCCTTGGGCCCGTAGATCTTGTGACCCGAGATGCTGAGCAGGTCGATATTCATCGCATTGACGTCGAGCGGGATCTTGCCGACGGCCTGCGCCGCATCGGTGTGGAAATAGACGCCATGCTCGCGGCAGATCTTGCCGATCTCCGCCAGCGGCTGGATCACGCCGATCTCGTTGTTGACCGCCATGATCGAGACCAGCGCCGTCTTGGGCGTGATCGCCGCCTTGAGCTTCTCGAGATCGACCAGGCCGTTCTGCTGCACCGGCAGATAAGTGACCTCGACGCCTTCCATCTCCATATGGCGGGCGCTGTCGAGCACGCATTTATGCTCGGTCACGGTCGTGACCATGTGGTTGCGCTTGTCCTTGTGGAAGCGCATCACGCCCTTGATTGCCAGATTGTTCGATTCCGTGGCGCCGGAGGTGAAGATCACCTCGCGCTCGTCGGCGCCGATGATCGCGGCCACCTGCGCGCGCGCCTTCTCCACGCCCTCTTCCGCTTCCCAGCCATATTGATGGTTGCGCGAATGCGGGTTGCCGAACTTCTCGGTGAAGTAGGGCAGCATGGCCTCGACCACGCGCGGATCGCAGGGCGTCGTCGCCTGGTAATCGAGATAGATCGGCATCTTCGGCGCATTGCTGCCGCGGGCGACGCCCGATCCGTTCTTCTCCGGGATGTTGGTCTTCAATTCGAGGCTCATCGCAATCCCTATCCGGTCGATCTGTTCAGGTTCAAGCCGCGGTCTCGGTCTGCAGGCTCTTGGCATGACGCACCAGGAGCGAGCCCCAGGCCGTCAGAAACTCGTCGATATCGCGTTCCTCGCTCTGCCAGCCCAGGCTCACGCGGATGGCGCTGCCGGCGAGGGTCGGGTCGGCCCCCATGGCGCGCAGCACATGCGAGGACTGGACCCGGCCGGAGGAGCAGGCGGAACCCGCGCTGACGGCGATGCCGGCGAGGTCGAGGGCGATCACCTGCGTCTCGGAATCGAGGCCCGCCACCGCGAAGCAGCTCGTGTTGGGCAGCCGCGCGACGCCGTCGGCGAAGATCCGCACCGAGGGCTGCAGCCGCTTCAATCCGGTCTCGAGCCTGTCCCGCAAATCGCGAATTCGTTCCATGGCTTGTAAGTCGTCACGCGCCTGCCGCGCGACAACCCCGAATCCGACGATACCCGGCAAATTGGGCGTCCCCGCGCGCTGGCTGCGCTCCTGACCGCCGCCGGCGATCTGCGCCTGCAAGATCATGCCATCGCGGACATAAAGCGCCCCGGTTCCCATCGGACCGCCGAGCTTGTGGGCGGAGAGGCTGGCGAAGTCCACGTCGAGCGCAGGGAGATCGACGGCAATCCGGCCCAGGCCCTGCACCGCGTCGCAATGGACGAGGGCGCCGTGAGCATGGGCGACCCGGACGATCTCGGCGAGGGGCTGGATCGCGCCGGTCTCGTTGTTGGCCAGCATCACCGACAACAGGACCGGGGTCTTGTCGGCCAGCAGCATCCGCTCCAGCGCCGTCCGATCGACGATGCCGTCGCGGTCGACCGGAACGCGCTCGATTCCCGACGCCGCCGCCAGCACCGAATCATGCTCGACCGCCGAGGCGAGGATGCGGGCACGGCCGGCACCCTTGAGCGCCAGATTATTGGCCTCGCTGCCGCCGCTGGTGAAAAGGATCTCCGCCGGCTTCGCGCCGACGGCCTGGGCCACCGCCTCGCGCGCGCCCTCGATCGAACGGCGCGCGAGGCGGCCGTAGCGATGGATCGAGGACGGATTCCCGACCTGCCCCAGACTCGACGCGACCGCCCCGATCACCCGGGGGTGCGTCGGCGCGGTCGCGTTGTAGTCCATATAGATCTGGCGGGTCATCGATGGGCCTGGGTCAGCTCGCGTTCGGATCCGTACCGGGCATTACTGCGCCGCGGCGGGATGAGGCGTCTGCGGCGCCGATCCGACCGGCGGCTCCGACGCACCGTTGCTGGCGGCCGGCGTTCCCGCCTGGTCGTGCTGGATCACATGGCTGGTGCCGAGGACACGACGGTTGCAGACATCCTCCAGCGACACCGAGCTCAGATAGAGATGGATCTGGTTGCCGAGCTCTTCCCACAGGTCGTGGGTCAGGCAGCGGCTCTTGTTGGTGCGACAGCCGGTGGGAGATCCCGGCGTACAGCGCGTCGCCCGGATCGGCTCGTCCACCGCCAGGATCGCATCCGAGATGCGGGTCTCGGCCGAGCTGCGGGCCAGCAGATAGCCGCCCCCCGGCCCGCGCACGCTCTTGACCAGCCCGCCGCGCCGCAGCTTGGCGAAGAGCTGCTCGAGATAGGAGAGCGAAATCTCCTGTCGCTCCGCGATGTCGGCCAGGGCGACGGGGCGGCCTTGGCTATGGCTTGCCAGGTCGACCAGCGCCATCACGGCATAACGGCCCTTTGTGCTGAGCTTCACGATCTCTCTCCTTATCTAACTTTCCGCGCGACGGCGCAGCGGCTGGATTTCGGCGCCACCTTCGGTCGCGGGATTGCTTCGTTCGATACCGGACAAGGCCAGAGGAGCCGCGGCATCGCGCTTCTCCTCCTGCCTCTCCAACTCTTCGACCCGGGCCTTCAGTGCCTGGACCTGTTCCATCAGCCCTTCGACCGCCCGCGCCATCGGATCGGGATGATCGTGGGTGGGCGTGCCGTAGGCCATGAAATCGGGGCTGGCCTCGCGGGTGACGGGTTTGGCCGGGATGCCGACCACGGCGACGCCGGGCGGGACATCCTTGACCACGACGGCATTGGCGCCGACGCGGGCCTGCTCGCCAACGGTGATCGGTCCCAGCACCTGCGCGCCGGAACCGATAATGGCGCCGTTACGGATCGTCGGATGCCGCTTGCGATCGACCTGCGCCGCCGAATTGACCGAGGGCGAAACGCCGCCCAGGGTCACGCCGTGATACATGGTGACGTCGTCGCCGATCTCGGCGGTCTCGCCCACGACGGTGCCCATGCCATGGTCGATAAACAGGCGGCGGCCAACCGTCGCACCGGGATGGATCTCGATTCCGGTGAACAGACGACCCATTTGTGACACGACCCGGCCGAGGAAACGCCACCCCCGAATCCAGAGGGCATGGGCCACCCTGTGGTACATCACGGCATGGAAGCCGGGATAGGTCAGGGCCACCTCAATCCGGGTCCGGGCCGCCGGGTCGCGCGCGATGATGCTGTCGAGTTCGTCCTTAACTATTTGGAACACCGACATATTCCCTTTATTCTTGAAAGTCGCGCGCGGCGTCATGGTATGATCACGGCCGGTCAGCCGGTGCAGATCCCTTCGGCGCCGCAGCATTCTGCGCTGTTGGATATAGGATGACCAAGTAGCTCGGTCAAGTATAGAAAGTAGGCCGGCTGAAGCGCTTGCCTTGCATAGCCGAGTGAAACCATAGGTTTCTTTAGATCGCTCAAAACCGTGCCGCCAAGGGCGGTGCGGGCTTAGGAAGTTGTGACATGCCTGAAGTGATCATGAATGGCCCGGAGGGGCGCCTCGAGGGGCGCTACCAGCCGGGCAAGGGCAGCGATGCACCCATCGCCCTCATGCTGCATCCCCACCCGCAGCATGGCGGGACGATGAACAACAAGCTCGTCTACACCCTCTACCAGGTGTTCGCGCAGCGTGGCTTCGCCGTCCTGCGGTTCAATTTTCGCGGCGTCGGCCGCTCGCAAGGGTCGTTCGACCGCGGCGAGGGCGAGCTCAGCGATGCCGCCTCGGCGCTCGACTGGCTGCAGTCGGTCAATCCGAATGCGCGGGCCTGCTGGATCGCGGGCTATTCCTTCGGTGCCTGGATCGGCATGCAGCTCCTGATGCGCCGCCCGGAGATCACCGGCTTCATCTCGGTGGCGCCGCCCGCCAACATCTATGATTTCGGCTTCCTCGCCCCCTGCCCGTCCTCGGGTCTCATGATCCATGGCGACAAGGACGAGCTGGTGCCGCATGAGTCCGTGGCGAAGCTGGTGCAGAAGCTCTCGAACCAGCGCGACATCCAGATCGACTACAAGCTGATCAAGGGCGCCACGCACTTCTTCCAGGACCATCTGGACCAGGTCGCCGACCGCGTCGACGATTATCTCGAGGCGCTCTACCCGACGGCGAAGCCCAAGGCCAAGAGCCGCGCCGGCGCGCGATAGGCGCAGGCATAGCGATCCTTCCCCCTTTCTTCACCTCCCCCCTTGAGGGGGAGGCTGGGGTGGGGGGTGGCCGCCGGACTGGCTACCTGCAAAGCTGTTGCGATCAATCGTTGCCGCAGACGGAACAGCGAAACGCCGTTCCCGACGGCACCGTCGCATCCTTCGATTACCCCCCACCCTAACCTCCCCCTCAAGGGGGGAGGGGTTCGAACGAGACTTAGCGCTGCAGCGCGTTCTTCCTACGAGTGCCGGTCGAGCCGGCCGCCGGTCATCGGCCGCGGCACGCCCGTGGTCGAGGGCAGGCTCAGCGGCAGCCCCTTGAGCGAGCGCACCGCGAGATAGGCGAAGGCCTGCGCTTCGAGATGATCGCCATCCCAGCCCACGGCCTCGACCGCATCGACGGGCACGCCCAGGCGGCGGCGCAGCGCCTCCATCACCACGGGATTGTGGCGGCCGCCGCCGGTGACGATCCAGCGAAGGACGGGCGCTGGAAACAGGTCCTGGCCGCGCGCGACTGCTTCGACGGTGAAGGCCACCAGGGTGGCGGCGCCGTCGCCGGGCGAGAGCGGCGCCAGGGCCGCACGCGCCGTCGCATTGAAATGCTCGCGGTCGAGCGACTTCGGTGCCGGCCGGCCGAAATAGGGGTTGGCCATCAAGGTCGCCAGCACCGCGCGATCGACCTTGCCCTGGCGCGCCAGCGCACCGTTGCGATCGAAATGCTGCCCCGTGGTCTTGAAGGCCCAATCGTCGAGCAACCCATTGCCGGGCCCGGTGTCGAAGGCCAGCAGATTGGCTTCGTCCTTCCTGTCCTCGCCGATCCAGGTCGCATTGCCGACGCCGCCCAGATTGAGCACGCCCAGGGGCCGCGGCAGCGCCGCCGCGAGCGCCCAGTGGAACAGCGGCGCGAAGGGCGCGCCCTCGCCGCCGGCGGCGACATCGTCGCTGCGGAAATCCGAGACCACATCGATGCCGCTGTCGCGGGCGAGCCGGGCGCCATCGCCCACCTGCAGCGTGTAGCGGCGCTCCGGCGCATGAAGGATCGTCTGGCCGTGGAAACCCGCGACCCGCACCCTGTCGGGCGAAAGACCCGTCTCGCGCAGCAGCGCCTTGATCGCCTCGGCATGACGCTCGGTGAGCTCGGCCGCGATCGCCTGGCCCTTCGCCGGATCGCCCAGAGCCTCGCGCAGCCGCGTGCGGAAGGCGTCGGGATAGGGCTGGGTCAAGGCCGCCACCGGGCGCACCTGGCGCTGGCCGTCGGTCTCGATCAAGGCGACACCGACGCCGTCGCAGGAGGTGCCGCTCATGAGGCCAAGGGCCAGGAAGGTCGTGTCTGGAGACATGCGGGAACGACTTTACGCGGGGCCAGGTTAAGAGATCGCCGCCGGGCCGCCAGGAATTGTCGGTCCGGGGCAATCTGTGTTACATGGGCGCCCCACTCTGACAAGCCCCGGCGCCTTGACGGGCCAGGGCTTTTCCGCCCCTTGCCACGGACCCGATCATGCCTGAGCCCAAATCCGATTTCCTACGCGAAGCGATCGCGCGGGGATTCATGCATCAATGCACGGATCTCGACGCGCTGGACGCGCTGGCGTCGAAGGGCCGCCTCACCGCCTATATCGGCTTCGACCTGACGGCGTCGAGCCTCCATGTCGGCAGCCTGGTCAGCATCATGCTGCTGCGGCTGATGCAGCGCACCGGCCACAAGCCGATCGTGCTGATGGGCGGCGGCACCACCAAGGTCGGCGATCCGTCCTTCCGCACCGAGGTCCGCCCGATGCTGAGCGAGGCCGAGATCGCCGCCAACAAGGCCAGCATCCAGCGCTGCTTCGACAGCTTCCTGCGCTTCGGCCAGGGGCCGACCGACGCGATCATGGTCGACAACGCCGACTGGCTCGACACTCTCAACTACATGTCGTTCCTGCGCGACTATGGCCGCTTCTTCTCGGTCAACCGCATGCTGAGCTTCGATTCCGTGAAGCTCCGGCTCGAGCGCGAGCAGCCGCTCTCCTTCATCGAGTTCAACTACATGGTGCTGCAGGCCTATGACTTCCTGGAGCTGTCGCGCCGCCATGGCTGCCGGCTGCAGATGGGCGGCTCGGATCAGTGGGGCAACATCGTCAATGGCGTGGAGCTGGGCCGGCGTGCGGACGACCGCGAGCTGTTCGGCCTCACCACGCCGCTGATCACCACCTCCTCCGGCGCCAAGATGGGCAAGACCGCGTCCGGCGCCGTCTGGCTCAACGAGGACCGTCTCGGTGCCTACGACTATTGGCAATATTGGCGCAACACCGAGGACGCCGATGTCGGCCGTTTCCTGAGGCTGTTCACCGACCTGCCCTTGCCCGAGATCGCCAAGCTGGAGGCGCTCCAGGGCGCCGAGATCAACCAGGCGAAGATCGTGCTCGCGACCGAGGCGACGGCGCTGGCCCACAGCCGCAGCGGCCGCGGAAGCGGCGGCCGAGACGGCGCGGCGCACCTTCGAGCAGGGCGGCGTGGGCGACGAGCTGCCGGTCATCGACGTGGCGCGCGGCGAGCTCGAGCAGGGGATCGCCGCTTTCGATCTCTTCCGCCGCGCCGGCCTCGCCGCCTCGAACGGCGAAGCGCGCCGGCTGATCAAGGGCGGCGGCGGCCGTCTCAACGACACCGCCATCGCCGACGAGAACCAGCGCGTCACCATCAAGGACCTGACCGGCGACGGCTATATCAAGCTCTCCGCCGGCAAGAAGCGCCACGCGCTGGTGCGGCCGAGCTGACATTCACGGACGAACGCATCACTAGCGCCCATAGATCGACTCCGATAAGCGAATTTAACAGGCTCCCGCCTTGAAAAATCCGACTGCGCGCCCGCGGTGAAGCAGCGACTCCTAGATCGCTTGCTAACTTGCCTTGGCAAAGGTCACGAAACTATGCAACAGCCGAATTTTCGACGCATCCGTCTTTCGACAGTGATCACTCTCCGCCACAGGCCCAAATGCAGTGTAAGTCACACTCAATCGTAAGGCACAACTGAGGCGACCGACGTTCGCCAAGTAGGCATTGATATCACTGACCGCATCATGGCCGCCGCCCTGCAATAGATAGCCTACCATAAAATCCAAGTCGTGATCGGCACCGTAGTAACCGGTAATAAAGCGATCCACTCCCGATCGGACATACTCGCCACGCAGTGCGCGGCTTGACTCAAATGGGGTTTCGGCAACGAGCCGAAGGTGAG
>CAVOLB010000031.1:0-60878 GCA_963696655.1 uncultured Alphaproteobacteria bacterium | reverse complement strand
TTTCCCCCACGGCGATGACCCAGGGGCCGGCGGCGTTGACGAGAACCTTCGCGCGGAGTTCGAGATTCTGCTGCGTCAGCATGTTCTGGAGCTCGACCTGCCAATGATCGGCGTGGCGCTGCGCGCTCACAAACCGATGGCGCGCGAAGATATCCGCACCATGGGCCCGTGCCCCCTGGACGTTCGCGATCACCAGGCGCGCATCGTCGCCCCGGCAGTCGGAATAGGCGAAGGCGCGCGTGACCGAGGGCTTGAGCGCCTTGCCGAATTCATGGTGGCGCAGATCGATCGATTGCGAGCCTGGCAGTTTCCGGCGCGGCGCCAGGAAATCATAGAAGAGGAGACCGAGGCGGATCATCCAGCGCGGTCGCAAGCGGGGCACATGCGGCAGCACCAGCCGGATCGGCCAGATCAGATGGGGCGCCTTCGCCATCAGGATCTCGCGTTCCAGCAGCGCATGGCGCACCAGCCGGAAATCATAGGTCTCGAGATAGCGCAGGCCGCCATGGATCAATTTGGAGGAGCGTGACGAGGTGCCCTCGGCGAAGTCGCGCTCCTCGGCCAGCGCCACGGCCAGCCCTCGGCCCGCGGCATCGCAGGCGATGGCGGCGCCGTTGATGCCGCCGCCGATGACGAAGAGATCGTAGAGCGGTTTGGGGATGGGCATGATTGGATCAGGCCTTGGTGCGCTTGTCGCGATAGAGCGCCAGCAGCGCTTCCGATGCTGCCAGCCACTCCTCGTAGCCGCGGTCCCAACGCGCACCTGCCGCGGCATCGGGCAGGACCTGTTTCGACGGCTTCACCAGCGGCCGCAGCTCGTCGACGCCGCTCCAGAGTCCGGCCCCCAGCCCCGCCATCAACGCAACGCCATAGGGCGTCATGGAATTGAAGGCCGAGGCGCTCAAAGGCTGCTGCAAGATATCCGCCTGCATCTGCATGAGGTAATCCGAGCGGGTGGGCCCGCCATCGACCCGCACCGCGCCGATCGCCTGGCCGGTCGAGCGGCGCACGCCCTCGAGCACGGCCCGGATCTGATAGCACAGCGCCTCGAGCCCGGCATGGCAGAGATGGGCGCGCGACGTGGCCTCGGTCATGCCGATGAGGCCGGCGCGCACCTCGGGTCGCCACCAGGGGGCCGCCAACCCCTGGAAGGCCGGCACCAGCACAACGCCGTCACTGGTCCCCACGCGCTGCGCCTCGCGCACGATGGCGGCCCCGCCGCCCTCGATGCCCAACCGCGTCGCCAGCCAATCCAGGATGGCGCCCGCATACATCACAAAACCTTCGAGCGCATAGGTGGGGCGGTCGAGGCTCCAGGCGATGGTGCGGATCAGCCCGCCGGTCGCCGTGACCGCCGGATCCGGGCCGGCATTCACCCAGAGAAACGCGCCGGTCCCATAGGTCACCTTTAATTGCAGCGGATCGAAGCAGCCATGGCCGAACAGCGCCGCCTGCTGGTCGCCCATCGCGGCCGTGATCGGAACGGATCCGCCGAAGAACTCGGGCCGCGTGCTGCCGAAGCGATCCGCCGAACGCCGCAGCTCGGGCATCCGCGCGAGCTTCAGGCCGAACAGCGCCGCGAGCTCCGGATCCCATGCGGCACCGGCGATATCGAGCAGCATCGTGCGCGAGGCATTGCCGGGCTCGGTGGCATAAGTGGCGCCGCCGGTGAGCTTCCAGATCAGCCAGCAATCGACCGTGCCGAAGAGGCAATCGCCGCTCGCCAGCCCTGCGCCGATCTCGGGCCGGTTGACGACAACCCATTTCAGCTTCGCCGCGGTAAAGGTCGGATCGAGATCGAGCCCGGTCCTGGAACGCAATACCGCCACCGTCTCGTCGCTGCGCAAGGGGGCGATTTCCTCGTCGCCGCGCCGGCATTTCCAGACCATCGCGGGAAGAACAGGCTCGCCGCTGTGGCGATCCCAGATCACCAGCGTCTCGGTCTGGTTGGCGATGCCGAGACCGACGACTACCGAGGGTCCTCGATCGAGCTTCGCCAGCACCTCGCGCAAGCAGGCGACCAGATTGGCCAGCATGGCATTCGGGTCCTGCTCGACCCAACCCAGCTGCGGTGAGGCGGAGGCGATGGGACGATCGGCCTGTGCCAATACCCGCCCCTGACGATCGAGCGCCACGACCTTCGTGTTGGTCGTGCCTTGATCGATCCCGATGACGATGTCGCTTCCGTCCCCCACGAGCGGGTCCTCAGCTCGAAAGTTGCCTGGCCGATGCGTGGCGCCCGCCGGTCATAGCCGGCCCCGAGCGCTAACGCCACGGCGAATCGGTTTCCCGATCGATACCTGCTCACCCGATTCCGGCCGAGTCGACACGGTGGGACATGGCGAATCGGCGGCTGTTAGCAGAAGATGCGCCACGGGCCTGTCATCAATCAGGCATCACATCAGGGTGGGTCACAACATGAATATCGATCAAATCGGCGCGGCCTGGTCGTCGCGCGCACAAGGTCTGCTCCGCATCATCACGGGACTGTTCCTGCTGGAACACGGGACCACCAAACATCTGGGCTTCCCGCTGACGGAAATGTCCAGCGTGCCGAGCTTCTCCTTGATCGGCATTGCCGGCTGGATCGAGCTCATCGGCGGCGCCCTCCTGCTTATCGGTCTCTTCACGCGGCCAGTGGCCTTCATTCTCTCGGGCTTCGCGGCCGTGGCCTATTTCTACATCCACTTCCCGAATTCCGTCTTCCCGATCCAAAATGGGGGCGAGCTCGCCGCACTGTACTCCTTCGTTTGCCTGTTCTTCGCCGCTGCCGGTCCGGGTGCCTGGAGCCTCGACGGCGCGCGCGCCAAGGGGGCCTGATCTTTCGGCCCGGAACGCCGGGCCGAGGGCCGTAGAAAGCCGAAGGGCGTGGGTGACGATCCGTCACCCACGCCCTCTGCATCTCAAGCGCCGCCGGTCCCTCGCGCGGCGCCGGCCCCCGCCCTACGTCGCACTTAGCGCCACTGCTTCTCCTCCGCAACCCAGGCGCCGCCGGGCAGCGGCCCCTCCTTGGCGAAGGCATCGACCACATTCTTCAGCAGCCGCGAGACATTGTTCTCGAACCGGTTATGCGGCAGCGCCTGGCCGAAGCCGATCGACCCCGTCGAGAAGACGCCCCCATGATTGGGCGCGGTGAAATAAACCATGTCGGCGCGGATCCGGTAGTCGAAGGTGCCCGTCATGCCCGGATAGGCGTAGAGGACCTCTTCGACGACCAGCGCGTAGTTGTCGCTGTGCCCGCCCGAGGAGGCGATGATCTTGGCGTGGGGCGGCGTGCCCAAGCTCAGATCGTAGCGGTCGATCTCGATGCCGGCGGCGCCGCCATGAGACAGGCCGAAATCGCCGATGATCTCGCCTTCGATCCCCTCGGTGATCCATGAAACCGTCCGATGCCAGCTGTCGGGCATGCGCCGGAACGGTCGCGCCGAATCGAAGCCTTGCGAGATGAAGCCGACGCCCGTCAGCTTCTGGGGCGGTCGGCCGAGATTCTTCCAGAGCCCGCTCTTCTGCCCGGTCGTCTGCAGGTAATGCTCGCCCGGCCTGGCATTCCAGGCGCGCATGCCGGAATCGAGCTTGCGCACCTCCATGACCCAGGGCTCCTCCGGCCGGAACGCGATGTTCCAGTAATAGCCGTTGCCGCCCATATAGATCAGCCGGCCGCCGCCCGCGACGAAGTCCTCGGAGGCGTCGAGCATCTCCTCCGAATAATATTCGGGGTGGCTGCCGCTGATCACCAGATTGTAGGGCTCGAGCGCGCGCACGCCATCGCGATGGAGATCCTCGTCGGTGATGATCTCGTAATCATACTTCAGATGCTCGAGCCAGCCGACGATCGAGAGATCCGCGGCGAGCTGCCAGGTGATCCCCATGGAGGCCATCCGGCATTTCGGCCGCATATTCAGGATCGGCCGGCGATAGGAGCTGTAGCAGACACCGGCGCCGTCGGCATGGGCGTCGTAGGTCGAGAGCCCGAAATCGCGGGTCTGATAGAGCTCGATGTCCACCTCCGACACGATCGGGGCCTGCCCCATGATCGGCTGCACCATCTGGGCATCGAAACTCAGACGTTCGTTGGCGTAGGCGAGATAGCTCGCCGTCGGCACCAGAAAGGCGATCCTCGCCTTCGGCTGGGCGGCCCGGACGAAGAACACAATATATTCCTCGCCCAGCCCGCTGCCATCGCCCGCCCGCAGCCGCACCGCATAGATGCCGCTCTTCAGGTCCGCAGGGATGGTGAAGCGCCGCGCCACATCCCAGCCGCAATCCATGATTGCGTCGGCGTGGAACTCGATGCCGCCATACTCTTCCGGGGCCAGCCGGAAGCAATCGTTCCGCCCCTTCCAATTCCAGCCCGTCTGGGCGCGAACGGGGCGGTTATAGCCTTCGGCATGCAGGCCGTTCGGTCCGATGTCGACGACCCGGTCGCCGATGCCGCGATCGGAATAGCCCTTGCTGCTGTCCCAATAGGCGATGATCCCGTCCGCCGGCGGTGGCCCGCCGTCGCGCAACCGGTCGAGTTCCTCGCGACCGAGCGCGCGCCCATGGACGCCCGGCCGATCGATCTTGCCGTTGAAATTCTGGCTGACGAAGTGGCCCCGGATCTCATGCCAATCCTGGGCGCCGGCGATCAGGAACGGAATATCGGGGGAATTCTTGGCGCGGAATCGCAGCGTCTCGCGCACATGCGAGCGGTAATCGATCGGCGCGACCTTGCTCAGAAGGCTGTTGTAGCGATTGAGCACACTCTCCTGGTAGATCGTCGCCTGACCCGAGCCCGCGTCGTAGCTGACCGCGACGAAGTACCAGATCTTCCGCATCAGCGGCACTTCGGCCGCGACGTAATCGATCTCCTTGCCGTCGCCGACCCAGAACTCCAGCACGCCCTTCTGGTTGATCCCGAGGCAATAGCCTTCGTTACGGAACAGGTCCCAGCGGCCGATCAGCGCCTGGCGCACGCCCTCGCCATGCAGGGTCGGCCAGATGAAGCCGTACAGCGTGAAGCTGCCGTCGAGCGCCAGTTTTCGATTCGGATCCGCGACCTTGAGGAAGGAGCCGACCTGCGTGAACTGCTTCTTGAGGAGCCATTCCCCGTCGATCGAGGATTTGATCTCTTCCTCGATGAAGCCGGGGCCGTTGGGATGCTGGTCGCCATGGATCAGCCGCACGAGCTGGGCCTGCGCGCGGTCCGTGCCGTCGACCGTCGCATGAAAGCTGATCTCGTCGCCCGATTTGACCGAGATCTTGTCGGTGTAGCCGAAGACTTTGATTTCTGCCATTGCCGCGATCCGAAAGAAAATTCACCCGAGATTCATGCGATAGGCTGGGTTTCAGGATTCCAGAAGATCCTGGACCCGGCGGAGGAACAGGCCGTGATGAGCCTCCTCGGGCGAATGATAGATCTTGTCCTCCACCAGGCGCGGCGCTACGCCGCGCACGCCGGAGAGCGCCACCAGCCGGTAGGATTTGAAGGGCTCCACCACCGTGATGGCGTATTTCTCGGTCTGCGGCTGCCGGCGGAAATAGGTCAGCAGGCGCTCGAGCGCCTCGCTGTGCTGCCCCAGCGGATTCTGGCGATGCTCCGCGATGACCTGATCGGAAACGAGCCGCTTCAGGAACTCGCGCTGCATCTTGTCGAAGCGGTGGAAGAACAGCAGGTCCTTGTCATGGGTCTCGGTTGCTTCCTCGGGCAGCATCTCTCCACCTTTCTCGGCGCGCGACGAGCGCCGCTCGCTCTTCTTCTTGTCCCGCCAGGCGCGGAACTGCGGCTTGATTCCGAACAGGCCCCCGCGCAGGAACAACACCACGAACAACATCAGGCAGCCGATCAGCACCAGCCGGAGCGGTCCCCAGTCGATCAGCACGCGGTCGATGAAGACGACGATCAGCGTGCCGACCACCGCGCCTTCGGCGCGTCCCAGCCCGCCGATCACCAGCATCGACAGCGACAGCAGCAGCGTGTCGAAGGCGAACAGGTTGGGCGAGGCGCCCCGGAAATGCGCGGCATAGAACCCGCCGATGGCGCCGATCGCGAGCGAGGAGATCAGGAACACCCAGATGCGGGCGGCCCGGTAGTTGACGCCGACCGCCTCCGCGAAGGCCTCCCGCTTCTCCGGCGACATCCGGAGGATGCGCCCCAACCGCTTGCCGTTGATGAAGCGGAACAGGGTAAGCGCCGCCAGCATGACGCCACCCGACGCGTAATAGCCCAGCATCAGCTGCGAATGTTCCGACCAGTCCTCGGGGATATAGCTGGGCGCGCCATAGAGTCCGCCGGTCGCCGAGCCGAACACCTTCGATTGGATCACATAGACGCGGCAGAGCTCGACCAGCCCCAGAGTCAGGAGCGCGTAATAGAAGCCCTCGAGCCTGATCGCCGGTATTGCGATCACGATCCCGAAGACGAGCCCGATCACGCTGCCCATGATCGGCAGGGTCCACCAGGGCAGGCCGAACTGGATCGACAGGAGGGCCGAGCCATAAGCGCCGGCGCCGGCTACGGCGAAGCTGGCTAGCGAGAAGATGCCCGCGGTCCCGATGATCAGCATCCAGCAGAGATTGATCGCCGCATAGATGAAGAAGACGGCGGCCGCGGCGAGGAGCGCCCCCTGCCCCTCCTCCGGCGCGAAGAGCGGTGCGATCGCCATGGCGATGAAGCCCAGCACCCACCAGATCGGCCGCTTGTCGACGATCGTCTTCTCGCGGCGCAGGGTCTTGGGATTGTATTCGCCGCGGAACCGCAGCGCCGTCCGCCGCGTCGGCCAATAGCGCAGGCGGCGCCACAGCAGGGAGCCGTGACCCGGCCATTTGTAATAGTAGCGCAGCCGGCCGACGCCGAAGGTCGGCACCTTGAAGCGGCAGTTCTCCTTCCACACCGTCTCAGGCGGCAGATAGGTGTCGGTCTCCGCGGTGCGGAGGGGCTTTTCGGGATCGAAGGCCGAGGTCGGGTCGGTCCAGAGGGAGGTCATGGATGCTCAGGCCTCGCGCGCGCGGTCGAGAATGCCGGCGATACCGCGCGGCCGGATCAGCAGGATGATGATGATGAGCAGGAATTGCGTGATCAGCACGATATGCCCGCCCAGCAGCAGCGAGGTCATCGCCTCGTTGACGCCCAGGAGCCCCGCCGCGATGAGCGCGCCCAGCACGCTGCCGAGGCCGCCGCAGAGCGCGACGCTGACCCCCTTGATCATGGGCGTGATGCCGCTGAAGGGCCCGATATAGTAGGTCTGGGACAGCAGCACCGAGGCCAGACCGGCAAGCCCGCCCGTCAGCGCCATGACATAGAAGCCGGTGCGCCGCACGCCGATGCCCACGATCGCCGCCGCATGCGGGTTCATCATCATGGCGCGGATCTCGAGGCCGCGACGGCTCGACCGCATCCAGCCCAGCACCACCGCCAGCAGGATGATCGAGGAGACCACGGCACCGACCTTGTCGGCCGTGAGCGTCATGCCGAGGATCGGCAGCTGCCAGTCGCCGAACAGCGGCGGCAGGGACTTGGAGCGCGGCCCGAAATACCAGAGCAGGGCCTGGGTCCCGATCATGCTGATCGCCAGGGTCGCGATCAGGCCGCGGACGGTGAAGTTGGGCTTGTCATGGATCGGGATGAAGGCCAGCGCGCAGACGACCATGCCGCTGACGGCACCGGTCAGGATGCCGGCCGCCATGACCACGAATCCGTTCTCGGACACATGCTGCGCCGTCAGCCAGGCGCCGTAGCCGGAGATGGAGAAGATGAAGCCATAGGCCATGTTGATCAGCCCGAGGCTCGACCAGGTGATCGAGATCCCGATCGCCAGCGTGCCGTAGATGCAGGCCAGCGTCAGGGCATTGGCGAAGACGAAGCCCCAATCCATGGGTCAAACCTCTCTTCTGGTCGAATGGACGAGAGACGCGGACGCCTCGCCCTTGAGCTTGCCGACATGCATGCCGAGCACCCGGTCGACCCGGCGCTCGAGCAACGCCACATTCTGCTCGGCGATGATCATCGCGGAATCGCCGAGCTCGACGCTCATCAGCGCGTCCAGCACGCCCTTGCCGATCTTGGGCGCCAGGCCCAGCGAGGGCTCGTCGACGAGATAGAGCGATGCCTCGGCCATCAGGCCCCGCCCGATCGCCACCATGCGCCGTTCGCCGCCGGAAAGACGCCCGACGGCGGTTCCCATCAGTTTCCTCAGAGGCGGGAAGATCTGCAGGATCTTCTTCTTGCGCTCATGGCGGTCGCGCCAGGCGCGGCGCGTGAAGGCGCCGCTGTCGAGATGCTCCTCGACCGTCAGGCCGGTGAAGATCTCATCGCCCTGCGGGATCAGGGCGAGCCCCTTCTTCACCACCAGATGGGTGTAGCGGCCGGGCCCCTGGCTCCGGGTGCCGCCGACCTCGGAACCGTTGAGCCTGATCGAGCCGCGCTGCCACCCGGTGAGGCCGGCGATGGCAAGGAACAGCGTCGATTTGCCATGGCCGTTCAGCCCGACCAGCCCCACCCGCTCACCCGAATAGACGATCAGATCGAGATCGTGGATGACGCGCATCGGCCCATAACCGGCCGACAGGCCCTTCACGCTCAGGACCTCGCGCCGTTCGCTGCGTTGCGCTCGCTGTTCCATCGCCGTTCGCCGCTTTGCCCCGATCTTTCCCGCCTAGGCCGCGTGGTCCTGCGACTCCTCGAGCGTGCCTTCCTCGACATTCTCGAAATAAGCCGCATGAACCTTCGGGTCGGCCAGCACATGGGCGAGATTGCCCTCGGAGATGGCCTCGCCCGCATCCATTACCATGACCCGGTCGGCGATCGTGTCGAGCAGCTCGATGCGATGCTCGACGATGATGATGGCGACGTTCATCTCCTTCGACAGCACGCGGATGAGATCGTCGAACTCGTCGACCTCGGAGTTGATCAATCCCGCCGCCGGCTCGTCCATCAGGATCAGCGGGGGCCGGCGCATCAAGAGGCAGGCCAGCAGCAGCTTGCGGCGATCGAGGGTATCGAGGTTCGCCGTCATGCGATCCTCGTCGACATGGAAACGCACCAGCTCCGCGCCCCATTCCGCATGGTGGCGCGTCAGATAGGGGCGAAAGGCCTGGCGCGCGGCCTTGAGCGTCTCGCCCACCGTCAGATCCTCGGGCACCACGGGCGTCTGGTAGGTCCGCCCGATCCCGGGCCGGGCCCGCTCATGCAAGGCGAGCCCCGTGACATCGCGTCCCTTGAAGGTGACGCGGCCCGATTTGGGCGACAGCCGGCCGGACAACACCTCGAACAGGCTCGTCTTGCCGGCGCCATTGGGGCCGATGATCCCCAGCACCTCGCCGCGCTTCACGGAGAGCGAGATCTTGCGAAGGATTTCCCGGCCGCCGAGATCGAGACTGATATCCTCGCAGGCGAACAAGGGCTCGCCGGGGCGCGACGGTTCCAACCGCCGCGCCCCACTTTCGCGACTCACATCCATGGCGCGGGTCGCAGGGTCACTTCCTTCAGCGGATCGGGATAGATGATCTTGTGCTGGACGTCCTGCACCTGGAAATAGAGCTGGCCCATGCCCTTGTCGAGCTCGGTCGCCGAGACCGGGTTGCCGTCGTCGGGGTAATGGGCACATTCCTGATACTTGTTGTTCATATCCATATAGCCGCAGACGCCGCGGAAGGGATTGACGCGGATCCAGTCGCAGACTTCCTTGAACTTGGTCGGATCGCCGACGGCTTCCCAGGCGGCCTTCAGGTAATAGGCGGTGTCGTAGCTGTTGCCGGTATAGACAAGCCCCATCACGCCGGGGAACCGCTTCTGGTACTTCGCGCGGAACTCGTTGCCCTTCGCGTCGGCATAGACGCCGAGCACCGTGCTCCAGACGAAGCCTTCCGCGTATTTTCCGGCCAGCTCGAGGAATTCCGGCTGCGAGGGACCGTACTGCAGATAGACCAGCGCGCCCTTCAGCGGATCGGTCTGGAACTGCTTCACGAAGGCCGCGTACTCGGCCGCCACCCAGTGATCGATCATGACCGCGCCGGCGCCGGTCTTCTTGATGTCCTGGATCACCGGACCCCAATCCTGCACCGGATACTGGATGTCGGTTACCTTGGCGAGCGTGAACTCGCTCTTGGGCAGCGCCGCCTGCAGCGCCTTGGAGATCGTCTGGTTATAGGCGATCTGCTCCTGGACGATATGGACGCCGTTGTTGAGCGGCTTCCACAGGCCGCTGTCCTTCATGTCCTTCAGGAAGATCGGGAAGGTGTAGCCGTAATGCACCTCGGACGGATCCGTCTGGAAGCAGTGGCTGTATTTGTCGGGGTTCTTCGCCACCTCCTCGGTGTAGTTGCGCTGGGTCACGCCCCAGAGGAACGGGCATTTATACTTGACCGAAGCGTCAGCCGTCGGGATCGGCGCCAGGGTGAAGGCGCAGGACATGGCATGGACCTTGGCGTCGACCAGCGCCTTGATCGCGACCTGGCAGCTTTCCGGCGAGAGCGGATCGATGTCGACGACCTTGAGCTCCAGCTTGCGGCCGAGAATGCCGCCAGCCGCGTTGATTTCCTCCTGCGCCAGGATCGAGCCGTTCCAGTGGTCCTGGTGGTCGGCCACGCCGGCCTGCGCCGTCTGCGCGATCGGCAACCCGAGCACGATCGGATCGGCCGCCCAGGCCGACCTCAGCACATAGGGCGAAAACACCGGCGTCGTTGCCGCGGCCGCGCCCGCCATACCCTTGATGACATTGCGTCGAGTAATTCTGCTCGCCATAGGACCGGTTCCTCCCCAGGACCAAGGTTGCTGCACCGCGAGAAACGCGCGATGTCTCAACTTTTTCTTGCCGATCCGGCCCTCGTCGGGCGGATCTGAGAAATCATGATACGAGAGGGCTCTCGCCGCTGTCTTTCACGTCAATGCACATTCCGTTGCCCCCAGATGCACTTTCGCGGTGGCGACTTAGGAAGCAATGCCAGCCGGCAGGTCTCGCCTGAAGATTGGGGCGACGGCACCGGGCTTGGGTGCGTTGCAGCGAAAACCATTAGGTCTAGGGGGTGAGGCCTCGACTCCCCTTCGTTTCTGCCTCATAATTTTTGCACTGCACATCTCATGCCCGACTGATCAGCCGACGAGGTGAGCGTGCCTGCTGGTGCGAGAACATTTTCGACAGTAGGGGTGCCCGCCTCCGACACGGTGGGCGTCTGGCGCGAGTATATGGCCGAAGTCTATTACTGCGTCGACGTCAAGCCCCGGGACGAGGACTTCGTTTCCGGCGAGCTGCGGGACCTGTCCCTGGGCCGCCTCGGCCTGTCGAACTTCAAGGCCAATCAGCAGCGCGTCTTCCGCTACGCCGCAGCCGCGAAGTCCGACAGCTCCGACAATTTCGTCTTCATCTTCCCGATCCGCCACCAGCTCTATTTCGACCAGCGGGGCCGTGCCGGTTTCATCGATCCCGGCAATGTCGTGATCCTCCGCTCCTCGGAAACCTACGAGGCCGCCTGCCCCGACGATTTCGAGAACGTCACGATCAAGGTGCCGGCCGCGCTGATGCGCAGCCGGGTGCCGGCGATCGACGATCTCTGCGCGCAGTTCGACGTGGCCAACCCCGTGCTCGGCTCCATCGTCAGCGACATGGCGCTGAAGCTCATGCGCTCGGAGAACGAGTGGCCGAGCGGGATCGCATCGCAATTGTCCGAGAACGTCCTCGATCTGCTGGGGCTGATGCTGGACAGCGCCGAGCATAAGGGACATCGCGATTTCGACGACCGGTCGCTGATGGCGGCGATGTTCAAGCGCATCTGCGCCCATCTGCGGGAGAATCTCGGCGATCACGAGCTGTCGCCCGTTTCCGTGGCGCTGAGCCAGCGCATCTCGTTGCGCTACCTTCACAAGCTGTTCGAGCGCAACGGAACCACTTTCGGCCGCTGGCTGATGGAGGCGCGGCTGCAGGAGGCGCGGCGGCGGATCCTGAGCGATCCGACCCACACCATGACGCTGCAATGGATCGCCTTCTCCTGCGGCTTCAGCAGCCAGTCCCACTTCTCGACCCAGTACCGGGCCCGGTTCGGCGAGACCCCGAGAGAGACCCGCGTCTCCTCGAGCTGAGGCGGCGGTGGCTCAGGCGGTCTTCGCCTCGGTCACGCCCAGCTCCTCCGCCATCTTCTGCCGCATGACGAACTTCTGGATCTTGCCGGTGACGGTCATCGGGAAGGCGTCGACGAAGCGGATATGCTGGGGAATCTTGTAATGCGCGATCTGCCCCTTGCAGAACGCGACCACCTCCTGGTCCGTCAGATCCTCCCCGCTCTTGACCCGGATCCAGGCGCAGAGCTGCTCGCCGAACTTGGGATCGGGAATGCCGAACACCTGGACGTCGCTGATCTTCGGGTGGGCGTAGAGGAATTCCTCGATCTCGCGCGGATAGATGTTCTCGCCGCCGCGGATGACCATGTCCTTGATGCGGCCGACGATGTTGCAATAGCCCTCGGCATCGATGGTCGCCAGATCGCCGGTATGCATCCAATGCGCCGGATCGATCGCCTCCGCGGTGCGGGCCTCGTCGTCCCAGTACCCGCGCATCACGGAATAGCCGCGCGTCAGAAGCTCGCCGGGCTGGCCCGGCGGCAGGATCTTTCCTTCGAGGTCGACAATCTTGACCTCAAGATGCGGATGGATCCGGCCCACGGTCGAGACGCGCCGTTCGATCGGGTCCTCGACCGAGCTCTGGAAGCTCACCGGGCTGGTTTCGGTCATGCCATAGGCGATGGTGAGCTCGCGCAAATGCAGCTTCGTGGTGCAGCGCTTCATCACCTCGACCGGACAGGGACTGCCCGCCATGATTCCGGTCCGCAGGGTCGAGACGCCGTACTTCTCGAAATCGGGATGATCGAGCACGGCGATGAACATGGTCGGCACGCCATGGAGGCCGGTGCAGCGCTCCTCGGAAACGGTCTGCAGCACCGCAAGCGGATCGAAGCCCTCGCCGGGGATCACCATGCAGGCGCCATGGGTGACGCAGGCGAGATTGCCCAAGACCATGCCGAAGCAGTGATAGAACGGCACCGGGATGCAGAGCCGGTCCTGGTCGGTCAGCCGCATCGCCTCGCCGATGAAGAAGCCGTTATTGAGGATATTGTGATGCGTGAGGGTGGCCCCCTTGGGATTACCCGTGGTGCCGCTGGTGAACTGGATATTGATCGGATCGTCGAACTGCAGTTCCTTGGCGAGCGCCGCCAGGCGCTCGCGCGAGGTTGGCGTCGAGGCGGCGGCGATATCGGCGAAGTTCGCCATGCCGACGCTCTTCTCCGCGCCGAGACGAAAGACCCATTGCAGGGACGGGACGGACGCTGCCTTGAGCGCACCCGGCTTCGACTGGTCGAGCTCCGGGCAGGTCTCGCGGATCATGGCGAGGTAGTCGCTGGTCTTGAAGGAAGCGGCGAGGATGAGCCCGCGGCAGCCCACTTTGTTCAGCGCATATTTGAGCTCATGCAACCGATAGGCGGGGTTGATGTTGACGAGGATCAGCCCCGCCTTGGCGGTGGCGAACTGAGTCAGCACCCATTCCGAGTTGTTGGGCGACCAGATGCCGATGCGCTCGCCGGGCGCGAAGCCCAGCGCGATCAGCCCGGCCGCCATCGCGTCGACCCTCTGGTTGAGCTCGCGATAGCTCCATCGCACCTTTTGCTGACGCACCACAAGGGCCGGACGATCCGGCATGCGCTCCGCGATTCGGTCGAGATGCACGCCGATCGTGTCGCCGATCAGCGGCACGGTGCTGGCGCCATTCACATAGCTCTGGGCCAATCCGGCCATGTCGTCCCCCTGATGGTCCGATGCGGCGGCGCGGGTTGTTCCCACGCTCGGGAAAGTCCGGCCCCGAGGGCCGGCTTCCGCCACCCCTTAAGATATTCTTCTTCGGCCCCTTAGAAAGGATCGATTTTCTCAAAGGCAATCATGAGTTTGTCTGGAAGCCTCAGGACCGCCCGGGCTGCGGCTGGCGGTTCCTCGGCAGCACCCGCCGCTTTCGCGAGGTCTTCCCATGATGCATCTCGACATCGCCCTCCTGGCTCTCGACGACCAGTACAAGGAAGAGGGCCAGTATGACCGGATGCGCTCGGACATGGAGGCGATGCTCTGGTCCGACGAGCCCTCCTTGAGCAGCGGCCTGGCGCTCGTCGTGGCTGTCGTTCTGACGGGCCTACTCTGGGCCGTCGGCACCGTCTGATACAACGCCGAGCGCAGCTCGTACCGGCCTTAGACGTGCCGAGTGGATCGCCTTAGCTCAGATTGACGATCACGGCCGCGTAGTGGCAGACGGCGGCGCTCAGCACCAGGGCATGCCAGATCGCATTCTGGAAGCGCAGGCCTCGCCAGAGATGGAAGACGACGCCCGCCGTATAGAGCAGGCCGCCGACCGCGATCAGGATGAGGACGGCGGGATGGAGCGTCGAGAGCAGCGGCTCCAGCGCGACAAGCACCACCCAGCCCAGCGCCAGATAGAGGATTACCGCATAGCGGTCGATGCGGCGCGGGACCGTCAGCTTGGCGACGGCACCCAGGATCGCGCCGCCCCAGACCACGGCCGCGAGCCAGATGGACCAGGACCCGTCGAGGCGGCCCAGCGTGAAGGGCGAATAGGTGCCGGCGATCATCAGGAAGATCGCGGCGTGATCCATCCGGCGCAGCAGCTCGCGCCGGGGCGAGGCGAAGGAGAGGTTATAGACCGCGGAGCAGACCAGCATCGCGATCAGCCCGATCACATAGAGGATCGTGGCGATCAGGCCGGCGGGGGTTGCAGTCTCGGCGGCAACGGTCAGGAGCAACGCGCCGCCGATGAGGCCAAAAGCCACGCCGATCGCATGGATGATGCGATCGGCGCTGACTTCGGCGGTGTCATAGGGACGTTCCATGCTCCCGATCTTGCGGGAGCCGCCGCCGCCTGTCCATGGCGACGGTGACGTCCGGACCATCGGTTAGTCGCCGACGGCGGTGCGGCCGTGATTCGGCTGATAGCTCGGTCGGCCCGGGCGGCGATTCTTGCCGCCGGCGGGACGCGCAGAGCGAGGACCGCTCCGGTTTTCGCCATGACCGCGGCCTTCCTTCTGGCCGCGCCCATCGCTGTGACCCCTGCCGTCCGTGCGGGCACGGGCATCGGCATGGGGACGGGCGTCGCCATGGCCGCGACCGTCATTGCGGTTGCGGTTGTCGCCGTGATTGCGGTTGTCACCACTGCCACGCGACGGCTGGCCATGACCGCGGCCTTGACGGCCCCGGGTCTCGCCATCGACGCGCGCCATGACTTCATGCGAGCCAGCCGGCACCTTGCCGCGACGGTCGGTGACCGGCAGGGTCTGGCGCGTGAGCCGCTCGATGTCGCGCAGATAACCGCGCTCCTCGTGATCGCAGAACGAGATCGCGATGCCGGCGGCACCGGCACGCGCCGTGCGGCCGATGCGATGCACATAGGCTTCGGCGACTTCCGGCAGATCGAAATTCACCACATGGGTGATGCCGTCGACATCGATGCCGCGGGCGGCGATGTCGGTCGCGACCAGGATACGGGTGCGGCCCTGGCGGAAGCTCAGAAGCGCACGCTCGCGCTGGCTCTGGCTCTTATTGCCATGGATGGCCGCAGCCGGGATGCCGGCCGCCTCCAGACGCTCCGTGACGCGATCCGCACCGCGCTTGGTGCGGGTGAAGACGAGCGTGCGGGCGAATTCCGGCTTCGACAGCAGCTCGATGAGGAGCGCCGGCTTGGCGGGCCGCTCGACGAGGTAAACCTGTTGGCTCACCTTCTCCGCGGTGGTCGCCACGGGGGCGACGGCAACGCTGGCGGGATCGCGCAGCATGTCCTTCGCCAGCGAGCCGATCGCCTGAGGCATGGTCGCGGAGAAGAACAGGGTCTGGCGTTCCTTCGGCATGCGGCGAAGGATCTTGCGGATGGGCTCGAGGAAGCCGAGGTCGAGCATATGGTCGGCCTCGTCCAGCACCAGGACTTCCGCGCCGTCGAGACGGGCGGCACCGGTGCCGAGATGGTCGTTCAGGCGACCCGGCGTGGCGACGAGCACGTCGACGCCGCGCGCGAGCGCGCGGATCTGCGGGCTCGGCTTCACGCCGCCGACGACGACCGCGACCGAGAAGCGGAAATGACGACCATAGGTCTCGAAGCTCGCGGCAATCTGCGCAGCGAGCTCACGGGTGGGGGCCAGCACCAGGACGCGGCAGCCGCGCTGGGGCGGCGCCTTCCGGTTCTGGGCCAGGCGATGGAGGATCGGGAGCGCGAACGCCGCCGTCTTGCCGGTGCCCGTCTGGGCGATGCCGAGCAGGTCGCGGCCTTGCATGACATAGGGGATGGTCTGTGCCTGGATCGGCGTCGGCACGGTATAGCCTTCCTGGGCAACAGCGCGCAGGAGGGGCTCGGCCAGGCCGAGCGAAGCGAAATCAACCAATGGGGTACTCTTTCTTACAGGGGCGGCGTTCCGGCCCCACGCTTACTCAAAAGCGGGCTGCCGCAGGGGGCCACGATCTACGTGGAGAAACACCCCGCGTTCTGGGCATGTCTTGATGAAGTCGGTCAAAACGCTCAACAGACAGAGACGGATAACATCTCTTGACGCGGCTGGAGCGCTAAATCCGGGATCCGGATGCAGGCTTCTCCCATAGTCGGGTAAAGAAAGTCAAACTTTCCCGACGCTTGGCAGAGCGGCGCGACCCGCATGGCGTCGCCGTGGACCCTTGGTTGCAGGCACTTTCTTCTGCAAGAAGAAGGCCTTAGACGACGCTGCGGGCACCCAATGTCGCACCCTCCTGGAACCGCGAAAAGCGGAAGCCGCTGATATCGAGCGAGGTCTTTCCCTTGGCCGCCAGCTCCGCCATCAGCCGCCCGACGATCGGTCCCATGCCGAATCCGTGGCCGCTGAGGCCGGTGGCGATGAGGAGTCCCCTCACCGGCTCGACCCCGCCCAGGACCGGGATGGCATCGGGCGTGGCGTCGATATTGCCGGCCCAGCTCCGGACCACCGAGACCGGCCCCAGATTCGGGAACACGGTCTTGAGGCCGGCCAGCGCATTGGCGACCCGATCTGGGTTGGCCGGCGGGTCCATGACGCGGGTGGCGCGGAAGGGATTTCGGCCGGCTTCCGAGAGCGGCAGCTCCGACCAGAGGCTTTTCAGGAAAGCCGGACCGAAATGCAAGTCGAACAAGGCGCGGTTCTCGCGAAAGTTCGGCCAGAAGGCGCGGCCATGGCGCAGCGTGTCGGGGACGATGTCGTAATCGGTGCCGGTGCCGGCGGCGATGTTGAAGCTGCCGTCGCTGCGCTGGCGGAACGCGACCTCGGGGCCCCAGACGCCGGCCGCGGTGACTTTCGGCGCCGGCGTGGTCCGCGCGACCGTGCCACGGATCAGGAGCTGCGGCAGGGACAGACCCAGCTTGCGCAGCAACCGCGAGCTCCAGGCGCCCGCCGCGCAGATGACGATGGGCGCCTTGAGCTCGCCGCGCTCGGTCCGCACGCCGGTGACGGCGCCGCCTGCCGTCACGATCTCGTCGACGGCGCAGCCGGTCATGATCTCGGCGCCGAGCTGGCGCGCAACTTGCGCGAAGGCCGGCGCCACGACCGCCGGCTCGGCCTGCCCGTCGCTCGGCGTATAGAGGCCCCCGACCCAGTGCCCTTCGATGCCGGGAATGAGCTCGCGGATCTGCTTGTTGGTCAGGATACGGCTGTCGAGCTGATAGAGCCGCGCGACATCGAGCCAGCTCTCCAACGCGGCGAGCCTCTTCCCATCGGCCGCCATTGCCAGATTGCCGCCCTGGCGCCAGTGGAGATCGGTGCCGAGCTCGGCCGAGAGGCCCTGCCACATCCGATTGCATTCGATCATGAGCGGCACTTCGAAGGGATCGCGACCCTGCTGGCGCACGAAGCCCCAGTTGCGGCTCGACTGCTCGCCGGCGATCTCGCCCTTCTCGCAGAGGATCGGCTTCAGGCCGGCCTTGGCGAGGTAATAGGCGGTGGCAGCACCCGCGATGCCGCCGCCGACGATGATCGCATCCGCGTTTTGGTTCATGCCGATCCCGGTCTCATTTTTTATCCCCTCCCCCTTAAGGGGGAGGGTTAGGGAGGGGGCCGCTCCGCATCTCAGCTGCGAACAGCGCGCAGCCCCCTCCCGCTCGCTTTGCTCGCGACCTCCCCCTTGAAGGGGAAGGTGAGTTTATTTCTTTCCTGTCCCTACGCCATCACCAGCGGCGAATCCCCTGCCCCCACCAGCATGCGCGGACCGGACTGCGTCAGCGCATAAGTACCGCCCTGCACGATGCCGATTCCTTCCTCGACCAGCTCGAGGCAGGAGTGAAGCACGAAGACCATGCCGGTCTCAAATCTGCGATCGAAGCCGCGGCTGATCTGCAGGGTCTCGAGCCAGATCGGCGGATAGGCGATGCCGATGCCATATCCGAAGCGCATCATGGCCGTATGTTCGAGCCCATGTTTGCGCAACGGCACAAGCGAGGCCTCCTCGGCCGCCGAGACCGGCACGCCGGGTTTCACCGCGGCGATGCCGGCGCGCAGGGATTGCAGGCCGATCTCGTAGAGCTCCCTGGCGCGCGGGCCCGGGTCGCCCAGCGACAGGGTCTGCAGCGCCGTCGTGTGATAGCGGTTCGAGACGCCGGCGAACTCGATATGGACCAGCTCGCCCGGCTCGATCGGTTTCTCGCGCGGCGCGCCATGGCCGCCGGGCGTACGCCTGCCGCTGGCGAGCTCGGTCGGGATCGCCCAGTAGTCGCTGCCGGCATGGCGCAGCGCACCCTCGATCGCGGCGGCGAGCCCGATCTCGGTGACGCCGGGCTTGAGCGCCTGGCGCGCGGCCTCGAGGCCGATATTGGTGAACTTCGCGGCCTGCTCGATGTACCGCATCTCGCGGGCCGACTTCGCCAGGCGGAGATCGCCCAAGGTCACCGTCGCATCGACCAGCTGGATCGGCGCCGTGGCGGCGGCGAGTTCGCGGCCCAGCGCGTAAGGCAGCGCATAGGATTGCAGCTCGATCGCCACGCGCCCGTCGCTGACGCCCTTCTCCTCGAGGATGCCGGCGACGCGCGCGGCGAAGTTCTCGGTGTGGAGATGATAGGTGCGGATGTCGCGGACCCAGCTCGTCTCGAGCGCCAGGGAGAGATCGACATTGCGCAGGATCAGGGTCGGCTCCGCCTCGTCGGCGGTGAAGATCAGCGCCTGCGGGCTGTTGACGCTGACCCAGGACTCATAGCCGCCCAGGTAATAGAGGTTCTCCGGCGCCATCACAATGCAGCAGGCATATTTCTGCTCATGCATCAGCGCGCGGGCGCGCGCCATGCGGCCATCATGCTCTTCTTTCGAAAACGCCGCGAATTCCTGAGCCACGCCAATCCTCCGATGCCAGGCCGGGCGACGGTCATCTTCCGCCGTCCCGTCCGATGGGTGAATGAAAACCCGTGACGCCCGCCCGTCAGGCCCGCCGCCCAGCCCGCTGGGGCCTGGAAAGCTCCTGGATCAGGATCACCGCGGCCACCAGGACCGAGAGGGCGATCAGCATGGTCGAGATCGCGGCGATGGTCGGGCTGACCTGATCGCGCAGCGAGGTGAACATCTTGCGGGTCAGGGTCGACGATTCGCCGCGCGAGATGAAGAGCGCGATCACCACCTCGTCGAACGAAGTGACCCAGGCGAAGAGCGCCCCCGACAGCACCGAAATCCGGATTTGCGGCAGGGTCACGGTGAAGAAGGCGACCCAGCGGTTGGCGCCGAGGCTGCGCGCGACCATCTCCTGGCTCATCTCATAGCGGCGCAGGCCCGCCGTCACGGTCACGATGACGAAGGGGATCGCCAGCACCGTATGGGCCAGCACCAGGCCGACTATGGTGTTGAGCAGGCCGAGCTTGGCAAAGACATAGAAGAGGCCGATGGCGACGATGATCACCGGCACGATCAGCGGCACCACGAGCGCGGCGCGCAGGATCTTGGTCCAGGGGCCCGCCGCGACATGGAGGCCGTAGGCGGCCGCCGTGCCCAACGGCGTCGCCACCAGCACCGTGAAGAAGGCCGCGCGGATCGAAACCCAGGCCGCATCCATCCATTCGGCGCTGTCGAAGAAGCTCTGATACCAGCGCAGGGAGAGCGCCGGCGGCGGGAACTCCAGATGTTCCGAAGGCGTGAAGGACATCGGCACGACGATCAGGATCGGCACCACCAGGAACAGCAGCACCAGCCCGGCATAGATATAGAGCCAGGCGCGCTGCCAGTGCGAGACGTCGCGATCGGTGCCGCTGCTCATCGCGGTTCCGCCGAGAGGCGCTCGGCCGGCAGGAAGCGGCCGATGACATAGAAGATGCCAAGCGTGACCCCGAGCAGCACGACGCCCAGGGCCGAGGCCGCACCCCAGTTGAAATAGGTCGTGGCGTTCTTGAGGATCTTCATCGCCACCATGTTGACCCGGCCTCCGCCCAGCACCTGCGGCACGATGTAGAAGCCGAGGCAATAGATGAAGACCAGCAGGCTGCCGGCGAAGAGGCCCGGCCGGGTCAGCGGCGCGAACACCGTCCAGAAGGCGGCGCGCGGGCTCGCCCCCAGGCTCATCGCCGCGCGCGGCAGCAGGGGATCGATGCTCTTCATCGACGCGTAGAGCGGCAGCACCAGGAAGGGCAGCATGATATGGACCATGCCGATGACCGCCCCGGTGAAGTTGTAGACCAGCGCCAGCGGCTGATCGATCAGGCCCAGCTTGATGAGAGCCGTGTTGACCAGACCGTTTCGCTGCAGCAGCACCAGCCAGGCATAGGTGCGCACCAGGAGCGAGGTCCAGAACGGCAGCAGCACCAGGGCGAGGCCGATCAGCGCCGCCCGGCGCGAGAGCTGCGACAACAGATAGGCCAGCGGATAGCCCAGCAGGATCGTGACCAGCGTCACGATCGCGCTCAGCAGGAAGGTCGTCTGGAAGATCTTGTAGTACGCCGTGTTGTCGATCAGCCGCGCGTAGTTGGCCAGGGTGGCGCCGGTCTGGTCGAAGAAGGAAAGCCAGAACAGCCAGCCGACCGGAATGAAGATGACGAGCGCCACCACCAGCATGGCCGGCGAAGACAGCAGCAGCAGCCGGCGCCGTTCGCTGCGGGCGTCGGACGCCAATGCCGCGGCCCCGAGGGCCATCGTCACGGCCGGTCCTCCGGCACCACCAGCGTGTCCTCGATATGCACGCCCAGGGTCACCGCGTCGCCGTTCGCCGGCAGCTGGTTCAGGCTGCTGCGGTCGCTGGCTTTGCGCAGATTGACCAGCGTGCCGCCTTCGAGCTGGATCGAGACGAGCACACTGTCGCCCTGATAGACCACCTCGCGCACCCGGCCCGGAAAGCGGTTCCAGTCGCCGCCCGTCGCCCCCGACAGGAGGTCGAGCTTCTCCGGCCGCAACACCAGATATTGCGGCCGAGAGCGATCGGCGATCCTGGCGCCCTGCAGCCGGCAGCCGGCGCACCAGGCGGCATTCTCGCGGAACTCGACCGGCAACAGCGCCGCCTCGCCGATGAACTCGGCGACGAAACGGCTGGCCGGCGCCTCATAGAGTTCGCGCGGGCGGTCGATCTGGGCGATGCGGCCCTGATTGATGACGGCGATCCGGTCCGACATGGTCAGCGCCTCGCGCTGGTCGTGGGTCACATAGATCGTGGTGACGCCGAGCTTCTCATGCAGATGCCGGATCTCGATCTGCATATGCTCGCGCAGCTTCTTGTCGAGGGCCGAGAGCGGCTCGTCCATCAGCAGGATCTTCGGCTCGAACACAATGGCGCGCGCCAGCGCCACGCGCTGGCGCTGGCCGCCGGACAGGCTGTCGATCGGGCGCTCCAGCATCGAGCCCAGCTGCACCAGATCGAGCGCGCGGCGGACGCGCTCCGCGGTCTCGGCCTTGCCCACGCGACGCAGTCGCAACGGATAGCCGACATTGGCCGCGACGTTCATATGCGGAAACAGGGCGTAGTTCTGAAACACCACGCCGATATTGCGCTTGTGCGGCGGCCGGCGGGTGACCTCGTCGCCATCGAAGGCGATGCTGCCGGCGGTCGGGCGGCTGAAGCCCGCCAAAGCCATCAACAGCGTCGATTTACCGGAACCCGACGGTCCCAGCAGCGTCAGGAACTCGCCGCTGCGCACATCCAGATCGACCGCGTCGAGAGCGCGAAAGCCGCCATAGACCTTGGAGAGCTGGCGGATCCGAATCGGGACCCCCGGCCGCAGATCGGCCCCCATCCTCTCGCCGGTCGCGCTGCGCTCGAGCGCGGGATCGATATCGGACGTCATGGTCATGCGGCAAGGCACCCGGACTTTAGAAAGAAACCTCCGGCCGGATCGAAACCCGGCCGGAGGCGCCAGTTCTCAGGTTGAGGCAGGTCGAGTTCGAAAGTCTATTCGTTCATGAAGGCGCTCCAGCGTTCGCGCGCCTCGGCCCCATGCTGCCCCCACCAGTCGCCATGCAGCACCACCTGGGTCTTGGCGTTCTCAGGCGAGGTGTTGAGGCGGGCGGCGACCTCGGGCGTGATCTTGCCCGTGTCGTAGGCCTTCGCGTTGGCGGGACCATAGTCGATATAGGCCGGCAGGTTGGCCTCGATGTCGGCCGACACGGCCGCGGCCAAGGCCTTCATCGCCAGGTCCTTGTTCGGCGCGCCGCGCGGAATCACGAGGCAGTCGGCGATCAGGATGCCCTGGTTGAAGGTGAAATCCACCTTGGCGCCCTGGGACTGCGCCGCCGACACGCGGCCGTTCCAGGCACCGATGAGATCGACTTCCCCGTCCGTCAGGAGCTGCGCCGACTGGGCGCCCGAGGACCACCAGACCGAGATATAGGGCTTGATCTTCTCGAGGCTCTTGAAGGCGCGGTCGAGATCGAGCGGATAGAGCTTGTCGGGCGCCACGCCATCGGCCAGCAGGGCCGCTTCCAGCACCTCGGCCGGATCGTTGCGCAGCGAGCGGCGGCCCGGGAACTTCTCGACGTTCCAGAAATCGGCCCAGCTTTTCGGGCCGTCCTTGCCGAACTTGTCCGTGTTCCAGGCGATCACGTTCGAATAATAGTTCTGCGCGATGAAGCTCTTGCCGACGCCGGCGGGATCGAAGCCCGACTTGTCCACCACGTTGAAGTCGATCGGCTCGAACAGCCCCTCGGCCTCGCCCTGGGCGCAGCCGTCGATGGTGAGCTCGGTGATGTTCCATTGCACGGCATTGGCCAGCACCTGGGCGCGCACATCGGCGAGACCGTTGGTGTTGTCTTCCTTGATGGTGATGCCGAGCAGTTTGGCCACCGGCTGCCAGACGGCCTTCGACAGGGCCTCCTGATAGTTGCCGCCCCATCCCGCGAACGTAATCGTATCGGCCGCCTGAGCCTGGCTCAGGGGAAGCCACAGCAGCGCACCCGCCAGGGTCATGGCGCTCCAAGACAATCTGCGTTTTGTCACATGACACGAGGTCATGCCAGTCCCGCCCGAGAACATTCGGTTTCCTCCCATGGAATGCTTCTGGATGTCAGCGGATCCGCAAGGATCCGGGAATTTGAAGCCTTACAATCCGACCCTATCGCCGCCGGAAAGCACGTCAAGTTCTAGATTGTCACGCGACATATCAGGCGGCAGCTGTGCCCCAGATCTGCGCGAGGACACGCAGGTAATTGCCGCCGAGGAAGGCCTCGACCTGGGCGGGCTTCCAGCCGTGATCGAGCAATGCGGCCGTGACGGCGGGAAGGTCGCCGAGCGCGCTGCATTCGGCGAGATAGCGCGTGCGCACATCGTTGCCGAAGGCGGCCGCATATTTGGATATGGCGGCAGGATAGCGGTCGAGCGTCATCTGGATGATGCTGCCGACCGAGGCCAGGTCGCGGACGGCCGGAAAGTCGGTGCCGAGCGCCACATGGTCGTGACCGACCAATCCCACGATATGATCGAGATGGCGCAGAAAATCGCGCAAGGCCGGCCGATGCGCGGGATCGCCGTCCCAGCACATGGGGCCGTAGACGCTGGCGCCGATGAGCCCCCCGGTGGCGGCCACCGCCTTGATCACCGCGTCGGTCTTGTTGCGCGGTACGTTCGACACGGCCTTGGCATTGGCATGGGTCAGGAGCACGGGCCTGGTGCTGATCGACGCGGCTTCGAGGCAGGCGCGCTCGCCCACATGGCTCAGATCGATCGCGATGCCGAGCGCGTTCATCTCGGCGATCGCCTTGCGGCCGAGCAGGCTGAGGCCGCCGTCATTGGGTTCCAGGCAGCCGTCGCCCATGAAATTCCGCTCGTTGTAGGTGAGCTGCATCACGCGCACGCCCAGCCGGTGGAAGAGGCGCAGCCGCTGCAGATTGTCGGCGATGGCGCGCATGTTCTGCCAGCCCATGATCAGGCCGATCTTGCCGGCCTGGCGCGCGGCCTGGAAATCCGACACCTGGCGAACGATCCGCCATTCGGAATCCGGCCGCTCGCAGCGCTGAAGCCATTCGGCGATCTGGTCGCAGGTTTCATCGAAATCGGCATTGAGGCCGCTCACCGTCACATTGACGGCGTTGACGCCGCCGGCGCGAAGCGCATCGGTGCTGCCGTCGCACTGGAAATTGAGCCCGTCGATGACGAACGCCTTCTCGTGCAGCGCCGCCGCTTCTTTCGGATCGCTCATGCCAGTTCCTTCGCGCGCGCAGAGGAGCGGTTCTTGAAATGCGGCATCACATGGGCCGCGAAGCGCTCGAGCGAGCCCATCACGTCGGCATGGTCGGCGCCGAAATTCATATTGACCTGGATGTCGTGGATGCCGAGATCGGCATAGTGGCCCAGCTTGTCGACGCATTCCTGCGGCGAGCCGATGATCAGGCTCTTGCGGATGTCGTCCAGCGTCTCGGATACCGCGATCGGCTCGATGGCGCCGTTATGGACGGTGCCCGGGGTGGTGAAGACGTTGACGAAGCGCTGATGGTTCTCATAGGCCACGCGCAGCTTCTCTTGCGTGTCCGCCTCGTTCTTGGTGACGAAGCCCATGCGCAGCATCGAGAGACGCTGCGGGCTCCCCGCCGGCAGCACCGAGAAGAACGCATCCGACTGCATCTTCACCGCCGAGAACGGATCGCGCAGCGGCGTGGTCATGACGTTGAAGCCGCGCTTGACGCAGCCCTGGATGGCACCCTCGGCCAGCGCCGCGATCCAGATCGGCGGATAGGGTCGCTGGATCGGGCGCGGCGTGATGGTGATCGGGTCGAACTTGTAATATTTGCTGTTCCAGCCGACCTCTTCCTCGGTCAGGAGCTTGATCAGGAGATTGAGCGAATCGTCGAAGCGCTCGCGGCTCTCCTCGACCGGCACGTTGAACCGATCGAACTCGTAGCGGAAGGCGCCGCGGCCGACGCCGAGCTGGATGCGGCCATGCGTCAGGCAGTCGGCCTGCGCGATCTCGCCCGCCAGCCGCCGGATATCGTAGAAGGGCAGCACCAGCACCGCGGAGATGAGCGGAATTTTCCTGGTGACGCTCGCCACCCGGACCGCCGTCAGCAGCGGGCTGGGATGGGTCAGATAATTGATGAAGTGGTGCTCGGGGATCGTGAGGGAGATATAACCGAGATCCTCGGCGAGCTTGGCTTCTTCGAGCATCTCGTCATACATGGTCTGCGCCGGAAAGCTCGTATCCGGCCAATAGCACGGCAGGTAAAACCCAAAATCCATTGTCATAGCTCCTGACGTCACCGGATGCGCGCGGCCGAAGCCAACGCCTTGCGAGGCGCATCCCGGAGAACTTGTCCTGTTTTCTGGGATAGCTTGACGAATTGAACTGCGTCAATTCATATATTGTCCTGCTACAGAAGAGGGGAGTCAGCCGCGTGACTGAATGGAAGCCTGACATAGCAAGCCGCCGCGGACGCCGCTATCTCGCCATCGCCGACGCGCTGTCCGACGACATCAAGAACGGCTTGGTACGGCCGGGCGACCGGCTGCCCACGCATCGCGAGCTCGCCTATCAGATGGGGCTCTCGGTCAGCACGGTGAGCAAGGCCTATGCCGAGGCGGTCCGCCGGCAGTTGATCCTGAGCGAAGTCGGGCGCGGCACCTTCGTCATGCCGAACGCCTGGACCGACCTCTCGCGCATCGGCGTCGACAGCCGCCAGATCGAGCCGATCGACATGGCCTTCAATTGCCCAGTCCCGACGCCCATGCTGATCGAGGCGGTGTCGGGCTCGCTCAAGATGATCTCCAGCAGCGACCGCGTCGACGAGTTGATGCATTACCACCGGCCCTGGATCGGATTGCCGGCGCATCGTGCCGCGGCCGCGAGCTGGATCGAGAAACGGGGCCTGCGGACCTCGCCGGAGAACATCCTCATCACCAACGGCGCCCAGCATGCGCACGCCATCATCCTCGCCTCCCTGCTGGAGCCCAACCAGATCGTGGTGACCGAGGAGCTGACCGATCCCGGCATCAAGTTCCTGACCGCCAATCGCAGCCTGCAGCTCAAAGGATTGGCGATGGATCAGGACGGCATGCTGCCCGATGCGCTGGAGGCCGCCTGCCGCACCATGAAGGTGAAGGCGCTCATCACCGTCCCCAACCATCACAGCCCGACCCTGACGATCATGCCGCCGGAACGGCGCAAGGCGATCGCCGATGTCGCGATCCGCTATGGCGTGACCATCATCGAGGATGACGTCTATGGGCCCTTCCTCGAAAACCCGCCCCCCGCCCTGTCGAGCTTCGCCCCCGAGCAGAGCTTCTATTTCACCAGCCTCTCGAAATGCATCTCCCCGGGGTTGCGCATCGGGTTCCTGGCCGCGCCGCCCGGCCGGGTCGAGGAACTGATCCCGGGCCTCGGCGCCACCACCTGGATGGTGTCGATGATACCGGCCGAGATCGCGACCATCTGGATCCGCGATGGCAGCGCCGAGCGCCTGGTGGCGTGGCAACGCCAGGAGCTGGCGCGGCGCCAGAAGCTGGCGCGCCAAATTCTCATCGGTCACGAATATCGCGCCCTTCCGAGCTCGCTTCATCTCTGGTTGCCCCTGCCCGACACCTGGCGTGCCGAAGGCTTCGTCGCCCAGGCGCGCTCGCGCGGCCTAGCGGTGACGCCGGCGGAGGCCTTCGTCGTCGGCCATGTCGCCTCGCCCCAGGCCATCCGCATCAGCCTAGGCGGCGCGACGCCCTCGCGCACCGAGCTGCAGCGCGGTCTCGAGATCGTCGCTGACCTCTTGCGCGAAAGACCGCCGGCCACTTATCTCGTGCTTTAGCGCCTGCAAGACACGCATGATCTTTTGCGTGAACCCGATCGATCTGGAGACATGAGTTGATCTACGAACTGCGCCAGTACGTCCCCGCTCCCGGCAAGGCCGAGGCGCTCAGCCGCCGCTTCCGCGAGAATACGCTTCCGCTCTTCCGCAAGCTGGGCTTCAAGCTCGTGGATTTCTGGGAGTCGACCGACGGCAAGGGCGAGCTCTGGTACGTGGTCGAGTGGCCGGACGAGGCCACGATGAAGACCGCCTGGGACGATTTCCGGGCTAATCCCGAATGGGTCGCGGCGAAAAAAACCACGGAGGCCGATGGCCCGCTGATCGCCTCGCTCCAGAACGTGACGCTGCGCCGCGCCAGCTATTTCAAACCCTGACCCGCCTTGGGCCCGGCCGCCCGCAGAAATCCACGGCTTAAAGACCCCGGGGCCCGTGGGGCTGAGCCGATTTATTGCACCATGACAACCAATTGAGATCCGGTCGCAGGGCCCGCGAGCGGCTTCGCTTTTTGCCGCCGATCTCCTAATCTAGGGCTACCGGCCTGCCCCCCGTCCCAAGGGCGGCGCGCCGAGCGAGAGAGGTTTTCAACAAAATGGATCGACGCCATGCGATATGAAACGCCAGGTACTATCGACTCCGCGGTAGCGCTCCTGGCCCAGGAAAAAGGCCGCGCCTATCTTCTGGCCGGCGGGACCGACCTGCTGGTCCGGCTGCGCGGCGGCTATATCGAGCCCGACCTCGTGGTCGATGTGAAGCGCATCGACAGCATGCGCAAGATCACCGCCGAGGGCGGCGGGTTCCGGATCGGCGCCGCCGTGCCGGCCGCCGAGCTGGGCGAGCATCCGGGCGTCAAGAAGCTCTGGCCCGGCGTGGTCGAGGCCGTCGAGCTGATCGGCTCGAAGCAGGTCCAGGGCCGCGCCACCATGGTCGGCAATCTCTGCAACGCCTCGCCGGCCGCCGACAGCGTGCCCGCGATGGTCGCGGCCGGAGCGATCGCCTCGATCGTGGGTCCGCAAGGCCGGCGCAATGTCCCCGTGGAGGAAATCTCGACCTCGCCTGGCAAGACCACGCTGGCCAAGGGCGAGATCGTGGAATCGATCCTGCTGGCGGCCCGTCCGCCGCATTCGGCCGACGCTTATCTGCGCTTCATTCCGCGCACCGAGATGGACATCGCCGTGGTGGGTGCCGGCGTCAGCATCACGCTCGACGACAAGGGCGTCTGCAAGGCGGCGCGCGTCGCGCTGGGTGCGGTCGCCGAGCGCGTGCTGCTGGTCGGCCCGGCCGCCGATGCCCTCATCGGCAGCAAGCTCGACGGCGCGGCCTTGGACAAGCTGGCGGCAGCGGCTTCCGCGGCCTGCCGGCCGATCGACGACAAGCGCGGCACCAAAGAGTTCCGCATCAAGGTTGCCGGCGTGCTCGCGCGCCGGGCCGCCCTTATTGCGCTCGAGCGCGCGAGGAAGTCCAAATGAGTCAGGTTCACGTCACCACCAAGATCAACGGCGACACCACCGAATATCTCTGCGAGACCGACGAGACGCTGCTCGACGTGCTGCGCAACCGCCTCGGCCTCACCGGCGCCAAGGAAGGCTGCGGCACGGGCGATTGCGGCGCCTGCAGCGTCACCCTCGACGGACGGCTGGTCTGTTCCTGCCTGGTGCTGGGCGCCGAGATGAATGGCCGCGAGGTCCGTACCATCGAAGGCATGGCCCATGGCGAGACGCTGCATCCGCTGCAGCGCAAGTTCATCGAGCATGCGGCCCTGCAGTGCGGCATCTGCACCCCGGGCTTCCTGGTCGCGGCCAAGGCGCTTCTGGACAAGAATCCGGATCCGACCGAGACCGAAATCCGCTACTGGCTCGCCGGCAATCTCTGTCGGTGCACCGGTTACGACAAGATCGTGCGCGCGGTTCAGGACGCCGCCGCCGAAATGCGAAAGGGTTGAACCATGCCCCTCGATAGCAAGACTGGCGTACCCGTATTCAAAGTCGTCGGCACCCGCCCGGCCCGCCCGGACGGCATCGACAAGGTCACCGGCCGCGCCCGCTTCGGCGCGGACATGTCGGCCCCCGGCATGCTGGTCGGCCGCATCCTGCGCAGCCCGCACGCCCATGCGCGCATCCGCAAGATCGACACCGCCAAGGCCGAGGCCCTGCCCGGCGTGAAGGCGGTCGTGACCCGAGCCGATTTCAAGGAACAGAACGGCGACCTGGTCGACATTCTCGACAATGTGATGGCCGGCAAGAAGGCGCTCTATGACGGCCATGCCGTCGCCGCCGTCGCCGCCGTCAGCGCGACCGTCGCCCGCAAGGCCCTCGCCTTGATCGAGGTCGATTACGAGATCCTGCCCCACGTCACCGACGTGGACGAAGCGATGAAGCCGGGCGCTCCCCTGCTCCATGAGGGCATGATCACGGCCGGCGTCGAGCCGGCGCCGACCAAGCCCTCCAACATCACCCGCCGTCACGAGTTCGGCCATGGCGACGTCGAGAAAGGCTTCAAGAAGGCCGATATCGTCATCGAGCGCGAGTTCAAGACCGAGGCGACGCATCAGGGCTATATCGAGCCCCATGCCTGCCTGGCCACCCTGAGCGGCGACGGCGTCGGCGACCTCTGGGTCTGCACGCAAGGCCATTTCATGATCCGGGCGGCCTGCGCCGGCCTGCTCGGCCTCGACATCTCGAAGCTGCGCGTCACGGCGTCGGAGATCGGCGGCGGCTTCGGCGGCAAGACCACGGTCTTCATCGAACCGGTCGCCCTCGCGCTCTCGCGCAAGGCCAACCGGCCGGTCAAGGTCGTGATGAGCCGCGAGGAGGTGTTCCGCGCCTCCGGTCCGACCTCGAGCGCCTCGATGCGCGTCAAGGTCGGCGTCACCAAGGACGGCCGCATTACCGCGGCCGATGGCGAGTTCCGCTATCAGGGCGGCGCCTATGCCGGCTCGCCCGTCGAGTTCGGCGCTATGTCGGCCTTCGCCTGCTACGATCTGGAGAATGTGCGCGCCGTCGGCCTCGACGTCGTGACCAATCGCCCGAAGCAGGCGGCCTATCGTGCCCCCGGTGCGCCGATCTCGGCCTTCGCGGTCGAGAGCGTCATGGACGAGCTGGCCCGCAAGCTGAACATCGACCCGATCGAATTCCGCATCAAGAACGCGGCGAAGCAAGGGACCAAGTCCTCCTACGGTCCGACCTTCGGCAAGATCGGCCTCGGCGCCACGCTCGAAGCCGCCAAGTCGCATCCGCATTGGAAGGCCCCCTTGAAGGCGGGCCAGGGTCGCGGCATGGCCTGCGGGTTCTGGTTCAATTTCGGCGGCCAGACCTGCGTGTCGCTCAACGTCAACACCGACGGCACCTGCACGCTGGCGGTGGGCACGCCCGACATCGGCGGCTCGCGCGCCTCGATGAGCCTGATGGCGGCCGAGGAGCTCGGCATCGCCTATGACGCCGTGCGCACCATCGTCGCCGACACCTCGTCGCTGGGATACAACGACGTGACCGACGGCAGCCGCACCACCTTCGCCACCGGCATGGCGACGATCTATGCCGCGCGCGATGCGATCAAGAAGCTCTGCGGGCGGGCCGCCCAGATCTGGGGCATCCCGGAAGACGCGGTCACCTGGGAAGCCGGCTATGCGAAGCCCTCCGGCGCCAATGCCGGCAGCTTCGAGCCGCTCTCGCTCGCCGACATCGCCAAGTCGTCGGGCAACACCGGTGGGCCGATCGCGGGCCACACGGAGTTCAACGCCGAGGGCGCGGGCGTCAGCTTCGCCACGCACCTGGTCGATGCCGAGGTCGACAAGGAAACCGGCCGTACCATGATCACCCGCTACACGGTGGTCCAGGATGCCGGGAAGGCGGTCCATCCGAGCTATGTCGAAGGGCAGTTCCAGGGCGGTGCCGTGCAGGGCATCGGCTGGGCGCTCAACGAGGAATATATCTATGGCAAGGACGGCCGTCTGCAGAACGCGGGCTTCCTCGACTACCGCATCCCCGTGGCCTCGGACCTGCCGATGATCGACACCAAGATCGTCGAGGTGCCGAACGAGGGCCATCCTTACGGCGTGCGCGGCGTCGGCGAGACCTCGATCGTGCCGCCGCTGGCGGCCGTCTCCAACGCGGTCTCGGCCGCGGCCGGCGTCCGTCTGACGCATCTGCCGATGTCGCCGCCGCGCATCCTGAAGGCGATCGACGAGTTGGCGGCCAAGGGCCGTTGATGGTCCAGGTCGTGCTTTGGGGGTCGCTCAAGCGGGCGGCCCATGGCAAATCCGAGGTCGAGGTCGAGGCCGCCGATATCCGGCAGCTCCTCGCCCGCCTCGGAGAAGCCTATCCCGACCTCAAGCCGCAGCTCGACCGCGGCGTGTCGATCTCCATCGACGGCCTGATCTATACCAACAACTGGTTCCAGCCGATCCGCCCCACCAGCGAGGTGGTGCTGCTGCCGAAACTGGCGGGCGGGTGAAGGCGAGAACGATCCGAAGACCAAAATGCAGAACGGCGCCGTCACGGGCGCCGTTTTGTTTTCCCTGGAATCTCGCCCTCAGAAGCTCTGTTCCGAAACCAGCTTCCCGGTCTCGTCGAACCACCGATAGAGGCCGGTTCGCTTGCCATCGGCATAATGGCCGATCTCTCGCGGCTTGCCATTGGGCCAGAAGCTCCGATAGTCGCCGTCGAGGCGGCCCTCGAAATAGCTGCTCTCGATATAGGGCCGCCCATCGTCGAACCAGACCAGGCAGCGGCCATGGAGCAGGCCGCGCTGGAACTCCGCCATGCCGATCTGGATGCCCGTGCTCGACCAGATCCGCCGCGTGCCATGCGGCTTGCCGCCGACCATCTCGGTCTCCTCGACGGTTTGCGCGGCGGCGTCGACGCGGCGGAGGATTTCGACGTCGGGATTGGAGGTCATGGATTTGTCATTCGGTGATCTTCATCCCAGCTCGGGTCGCCACGAAGAGTAGAACGTCACCACGCGCGTCATTGGTCATCCCCGCGAAAGCGGACCCAAGCGTCAACTTGGGTGTTGCTTCGAGATGGGCCCCCGCTTTCGCGCATAGGCGCTAACTTAGGGATTCACGGGGGCGTCGCGATGTGATTCACCATTGGGATGAATCCTTCGCAGACACAAGGTGGGTACCGGGAGCTGCTGGGTCGGCTGCCGGTCGATTTCGATCTGGAAGCAACGGCGCGGGAGAGCGGTGCATTTACGCGCTCGCGTGCGGTTCGCGATGCGGCTGGGCTGCTGCGGTTGGCGCTGCTCTATGGTGCCTGCGGCTTGTCCCTGCGGGCCGTGGCAGCGATTGCCGAGCTCGAAGAGATCGCGACGCTGTCCGATGTGGCCGTGATGAAGCGCCTGCAGGCGGCGGCGCCCTGGCTGGAGCGATTGCTGGGGGCGATCCTGGCGGAGCGGGTGCCGCAAGGACTGTCCAAGCTGGGTCGCAGCCTGCGCCTGATCGACGGGACGACCCTGAGCGCCCCCGGACGCCGGCGGCCGGATTGGCGGCTTCATGTGAGCTTCGATCTGGTTGGGCGGCGCATCGACGAGTTGACGCTGACGCCGGCTCGCCAGGGGGAGAGCCTGTCGCGCCTGACGCTGCGGACCGGCGATCTGGTGGTGGCCGATCGCGGCTTCGTGCGACCCAACGATCTGCGGGCCGCGGTCGAAGCCGGTGGCGACTTCCTCAATCGGCTCGGGTCACGCCAACTGCGTCTGCTGACCGCCAAGGGGCAGCGCTTCGACATTCGCAAGGCTCTTCTGGTCTCCACCCGTAAGGGCCTCTTCGATCAGCCCGTGCGCATCGCTCATGGCCGCAACGCCCGCTTCGAGCCGGTCCCAGCCCGCCTCGTGGTCCTGCCGCTTTCCCCCGAGGCCGCCGTCAAAGCCCGGCAACGGCTCGCCCGGGCCGCCCAGCGCGAGGTCTACACGCCCAGCCAAACCGCCGTCGCCGCCACCGAGCATCTGATCCTCATCACCTCGATCCCCGCCAGCGACATCGATCCCAACGACCTGGCCGATCTCTATCGGCTGCGCTGGCAGATCGAGCTCGCCATCAAGCGACTGAAGAGCCTCGCCGAGCTCAAAGGCCTCCCCGCCAGGAACCCTCAACTCGCTCGAACCTGGATCTACGCCAATCTCATCGTCGCGCTCATCGCCGAGGACCTCGCCATCGAAGTCCTCGACGTTCCCCCCTGAGCGCAAATCTGCCCGATGCTTCTCTCTGGCGCGCCTTGAAGCTCACCCTGGGCTTCTGTCGCTATGCCATCCAGACCAATCGACCCTTCAACACGGCACTCCGGCGCCTCGCCAAGATCGCCAACAAATTGCTCGACCCACCACGGCAAAGACCCATTCAAATCGTCACCGCCATAAGTTAGCGCCTATGCGCGAAAGCGGGGGTGACAATGGAACGTGCGATGACCACTCGTGCAAGGATGACCGCTTTCGCGGGGATGACAATCTGGGGATTTATCCGCCCCCCTCAATAATCCATCCGCCAATCCAGCCCCACCTGACTGCTCGCGGCGCCGACGCTGCTATAGCCGGTGAGGCCGCGAGTGATGTCGACCTCGACCCGGGCGCTGCTGGTGTCGGCCGTGGTGCCCTGGCTCACGCCGACGAAGACGCCGGGCGCGACATATTTGCCGCCGCTCACCATGGGTCCGACATCGCTGCTGCTGCTGCCGCTGCCGCCATTGGTACGGCGCGGCGGAGGCGCGGCGGGATTGGTCGAGGCGCTGCCGAAGTCGAGCCGGTCGAGCCCGATGCCTTCGCGCAGGCGGTCGAGGATGCCGGGGCCGCCACTGGCGAGATTGTTCGCAGCCAACGCCAGCTGTGCACCCTGCGCCGGCGTGATCCGGCTGGTCTCCTCGCCGAACAGCACCCGCGACAGGATTTCGTCCTGCGGCAAGGTCGGGCGCGAGGTCAGGACCAGATTGGGCGCCGTCGGGCTTCCGGTGAGCATCACCTGGGCCACGATATCGTTCGCGCTGTATTCGGCCTGAACGTCGAGGCGCGGATCCATGACCCGGCCGGTCGGGAAGGTGATGACGCCGCGCCGGATCACGAAACTCTTGCCGAGGAAGTCCATCGTGCCGCGCACCGTCTGCAGCTTTCCGCCGATCACCGGCGCGCTGCTGTCGCCGGACATCCTGATCCTGCCGCGCCATTCGCTCTCGAGCCCATGACCGCGCAGGAAGGATTGTCCGGGAATGGAGACCGTGACATCCAGCGCCACCTTCAGGCCCGGCGGCGGTTGCGCCGCGCGGCGTCTCGCCTCGGCCAGCTGTTGCGCCGTCGCATGCGGGTCGCGGCTGTCGATGACGATGACGTCGAGCGTCCTGACGCTGGGCGGCATCCTGTCGGGAATGCGGAACTCGGCGCGCGGGATGGTGATGCGGGCCGTGAGCTTGGGCTCGGCGACGCTGCCGCCCAGCGCGACATCGTCATTGGCTGTGACCCGCGCCGTATCGCTGTTCGCCACCCGCAGGTTCTTGAGTGTAGCCTTCAGATCGAGCAGCGGTGCCGGCAAGGCCGCCAGATCGATGCTCCCGCCGGCGGCGAGGCTGCCGCCAAGCCCGTCCTGGGCGGAAAAATGCGTCAGGGTCAGACGGGTCTGATCACCTTCCAGGGTCGCGGCGATGTCGTGGAGCTCGGTGCCGAAGGCCTGGTTGAGGTAGCGGCCCTCGGAAAGGCTGACTTGCCCCCCGGCTTCGGGAGCGGCACGCGTGCCCGCGAGCGTCAGGGCGACCGTGTAGTGGCCTGACAGCCGGTCCTCGCCCAAGGCCAGCAGCTCGACCAGACCCTGAAGCTCTCCGTCCCCGTCGAGCTTGAGCAGCATCGGCCGTTGCGCCGGGATCATATCCGCAGGCGACGACGCGGTCAGGTCGAGGGGCACATGCCCCGTGACGGTCAGGAGCTTGGCGCTCGGCATCGACGCCTGGCCGTCGATCGCAACCTGGCCGCCGCCCGGGACCAGTGACAGATCGAAATCCAGGGGCGGAATGCTGGAGGCGTCGGCATCGGAGATCCTGATGGCGTTGCCGGCGATCGTCACCTTGCCGCCCGGCGCCGCCAGGGGGCCTTCGAGATCGGCAGCGATATCGAGTGTGCCGGCCAAGGGCCGCGCCAGGAAATGCCCGGCGACCTCGAGCGGCAGCTTCTGCCCGGTGAGCTTGAGCATGATGCGACCCTTGCCCAGTGTCGCATCGCCGCCGATACGGCCGCCGGCCAGATCGAGATCGAGGCCGAGGAGGCGCGTTTCGACCACCCCCATCGCCAGCGTCACCGGCTGCAGCAGCTTCGCCTCGTCCTGGTCGAGCTTGCCGGCGAAACGCGACAGGGTGATCGACTGGCCGTCCTTGCCCTCGGACCAGTCGCCGGCCAGATCGAGCGTGAGCGGCAGCCGGCGCTGCTGATCGCCCTCGGGGCCCCGTAGCATCTCGCCGCCGGCTTGGCCGGTGAAGCCGATCTCGCTGTCCGACTTCACATCGGCCTCGAGATGCGCCTGATCGAAGCGGAGATCGCGGGCGCCGATGCCGGTGATGTCGAGCGCCACCGTGCCCGCCGGATCGTTCATGATGTTGCGGCCGTGACCGTCGATCTCGAGTTGCGAGAGCAGCATCGCGTCCTTGGCGGCGCCGATCTTGATATCGCTGCCCGTGACCTTGACGTCCGCGATCTGGCCGTCCCGGGGGACAAGCGTGATCGCCGTTTCGGCGCTGCCCGACAGCGTCATGCCGGCTGCCGCCGACCAGGGCCGCAGGTCGGGCAGGGTTCCGGCCAGCTTGCCGCTCGCGAGGTCGTGCTCCAGGTCGTAATCGATATCGCCAGCCAGCTTCCCGCCTCCGGCCGTCAGGATCAGCTTGCGCAGATTGAGGAAATTGTCGGGCGGCATGGCGTAGCCGGTATCGAGCTTGCCCGGAACGCCGGCGAGATCGAACACCGCGGAAATGCGGCCGGAGGGCTCGTTCAGATCGTCGACCGAGATCTGTGCCGTCACTTTCCGCACGGGCGCATATTCGATGTCGAGATTGCGGCCTTCGAGCACCGCCTGCATGGAGGGATGCTCGAGGGTCCCGCCCAGATCGCCCGTCAGGGTCGCGTCGCCACGGATCGAGATGCGGATCGCCGGCGTGAGCGGATCCAGCTTCGGCATGCGCATGACGATCCGGCCCGTGACGGCATCGCTCGCCGGGGCATATTCGACATTGCCGGTCAGGGAGGCGGCGACCGTGACCACATCGAGATCGGAGAGCGCGATCTTGCCGTCGGACCGGCGCTCGGCCTTGGCCGCGATCGAGACCGTGCGGCCGACGATCGCATCCGCGACTTCGATCCCGATGCTGAGGTCCTCGGCGCCGCCCTTGATCGCCGCCGTGACATGACCCTCGGCATCCGTCGTCACATCGGCGTCGACGGACAGCTTTCCATGCATCCGCGGCAATCGCACCAGATCGCCGAATGCGGAGAGCTCGGCAACCTTGAGCGACAAGGTCCCGGCGGCGGCCTCGGGCGAGACCTGTCCCTTGGCGGCAAGATCGAGCCCGGCGCCCGTCGCGCTCAGATGATCGAGCGTGAAGCTCTGCGCGCCCGGCACGGCACGGCCGGCCAGCGACCAGTCGATGGCATCGCCCAGTCCCGCCGGCAGCGCCTGCCCGGCCTGGGTGATCCCCGCCACATGGCCCTGGGCGTCGATTTGCCAGGCGGTCTTCTCGTCGTCGAGAGCGCCGTTCGGTTTCAGTGAGAGCGTTGCATCGAGATGACCGACACCGAAGCCATGGGCGTCGATGCCCTCGCCCGTCAGCACGGCCTGCAACACCGGTTCTGCGGTGGTTCCGTTGATCTTGAGATCCACCTGCCCCCGCCCCGCGAGCGCCGTGCCCAGCAGAGTCTCCGCCGCGGCGAGATCGGGCAGCTTGACTTGCGCGGCGCCCGTCACGGCCTGGCTCGCATTGTCGAGCCGGGCCGAGCCGGTGACGTCCAGGGCGGCCGCCGTCAAGGTCAGGTTGTCGAGCGTGACGACATCGTCCTGCAATGCCGCATCGGCGGCAAAGGCGATGCGCTCGCCCAGGAGCGGCTGCAAGGAGTCCGGCGCCAGGCCATGCTGGGTCAGGCTTCCATCGAGGCTCAGATGGAGGCCATCATCCTGCTTCAGGCCCAAGTCGCTCTCGATCGAAAGAAGCTCCCCGACATGGCCGGTGAGCTTGCCTTGCCAGACGGACAGAGGCCCCCTGCCCGCGAGCGCCACCGTCAGCGGCTGCGGCGCCTCGCGGCCCAGCAGCCGGGCCATCAGCAGCCCCGTGGGCTCGCTCACATCGAGCTTGAGATCGAGAACCGCGGGCTTGCCCGTGAGCGTCATGGCCAGGCTTGCCCGGCCGGGCGTGTCGTCGGTGCGGGCCAGATCCAGATGGAGATCGGCCTCTTCGCCGCCCAATGCGCCCTGGCCCGAGAAGGTCAGCGTCGCCGGCTGTCCCAGCACCGGCTCCGCCAGCGCGACACGATCGATCGCCAGATGGTCGAGCCTGACGGTCACCGGCAGTTTCGGCAGCGACAGATCGATCCCGGTCGAGGGCTTCGGGTTGGCGGCCGTCTCGGGCGCCCGCGCGACCGCGACCGTCGATGCGGTGAGCTGGCGGATCGCCAGCTCACGATGCCACAGCGCGGCGCCGTCGATCTCGAGATGAACATTGTCGATCTCGAGCCAGGGACCGGTGCGATCGCTGACCGTGATCCGCACCGCCGTCAGATCGAAGGGCACGGATCCGCCCAGACCCTCGATCATGACGCTGCCCTCCGGGGAAGCCAGCGCGCGTGCCACCATGTCCTCGAGCGCCCGCTTCCCTGCCTCGCTTTGGAGATAGAGATAGCCGCCACCCGAGGCGACCAGCAGCACCGAAAGAACGGCGCCGAGGGCGATCAGGATGTAGCGAAGCGTGCGTTTCATGGCGCCGATCGTCAGAAGGCCTGCCCGAGGCTGATATAGAACTGGAAGAATTCGTCGTTCTCCCGCCGATCCAGGGGGAACGCGACGTCGAACCGGAGAGGTCCGATGGGGGTATAGTACCGTACGCCGGCACCGGTGCCCCAGAACAGTCCCTCGCTGAGGTCCGGATAATGGGTATCGAAGACGCTGCCGCCCTCGAAAAACGTCACGATCCCGATGGTATCGGTGATCTTGGTCCGCAGCTCGATGCCCGTCTCCAGCGACGACAGGCCGCCCCGGGGGTTGCCGTTGGAATCGAGCGGCCCCGCCTGCTGGTAACCATAGCCCCGCACCGACCCGCCGCCACCGGCATAAAGCCGCAGATCGCGCGGCAGGTCGCCCAGCGACACCCCGTCGATCGAGCCGACATTGGTGTAGCCCGCCAGCACGAAACGGTCGCTGTCGGTCAATCGCTGATAGGCGCTGGCGGTGGCCCGGAGTTCGACGAAATCCAGGTTGGTGCCGTCGATCGAATGATAGGGCGTCACGGTCATGCCCAGCCGGGTCCCGCGGGTCGGATCGAGAAGGCTGTCCGTGTCGTCGCGCTTCAGGAAGATCGGCATGTCGAGGAGGGTGTAATCCTGCGTGCCGGTATCGTCGTTCACATGCGCCTGCTGGAACTCGAAGCCGGCGCCGCCGGTCAGGGTCGGACTGAACTTGCGGACCAGGCCGGTGAAGACGGTCGCGCTGCGGACGTCATAGGCATCGGTCTCCTCGTTATCCAAGGTGAACTGCGAGCGCAGCGTGAGATCGGGAATGATGAAATCCGGACGGAGGAACTCGGCCAGCGCGCTTCTCTGATCCGTGCCCAGCCGGCCTTCGACATGGAGGCTCTCGCCTTCGCCGAAGAGATTGCGATGCTCCCAGAACGCGCGCACGCCCGGCCCCAGGCTTGAATCATAGTAAACGCCGCCGCCGATCGAACGCTGCCGCCGCTCACCCAGCTCGACCTTCACGGCGATGCGACCGTCCTCGCCGACGCTGTCGGCCGGGGTGACCCGGACCGTGGCGAAGAGATTGCTGTCCACCAGCGCTTTCTGCGTCGCCTCGACCTTGCGGCTGTCATAGAGATCCCCCTCGGCCCACTTGATGCGCCGGTCGACATAGGCCTGATCGACGGTTTCGAGGCCGGATATCGTCGTCGGCCCGAACGCCGCGGCCGGGCCGGAATCGATCTTGTAGGTGACATGCATGCTGTGGTCGGCCTTGTCGATGATGGTCTCGCGGCCGGCGCTCCGCGCCAGGGGATAGCCGTTCTCCGTGCAGCGCTGGACCATCTGCGCCTCGGCATCGATGATCATCGACGCCTGCGCTCGCGCGCCGATCTGGAGCCCGAGGTCGGCCGGCTCGAAACCGATGCCCGGGGGCAGCTCGGTGCCCTCGGCAGGCACCACCTTCACCTCCTTCAGCAGATAGGGCGCGCCGGCTTTGACATCGACCAGCACGCGCCAGGGCTTGAAATTCTTATCGATCTCGTAAGTCACGACCGCGTCGTAATAGCCGGCGGAGGCCATCACGTCATGCAGGCGGTCCATGTCGGCATTGGCACGCCGGCGCAAGGCCGCCTCGCTGTCGGTCGGCCCGCCCTCGAAGGCGACCAGCTGCGAGACCTGCTTCAGCAGGGTCTTGAGCTGGCTGCTTTGAACGCCGGAGAAGCGCGTGGCATAGGGAATCTTGACGCTGCCCTGGGTTTCCGCCGGCACCGCCGACGGCTCTTCGGTGGGCAATGCCTTCTCGTCATCCGCCGCCGTGGGCGCGTCCTCGTCGGCGCGCACGGCGCCCGCCATCCCGCCGAGCGTCAGGACTGCCAGAAGGATCAGGGCGGCAAGGCGCTGCCCCACCCTCACGCCACCGGCATGACGTCGAGCAGCTGGTGCTGAAAGAACGTCATCGGCGCTTCCCAGCGGGAGAGGGGACCGATCTCGGCCGCACCGGATTCGAGACCCTGCTGCACCGCCTCGCAGGCATAGATGTCCTCGAGCATGACCAGGTCCGACTTCAGCGGATGGATACCGGTCAGGTCGATCGGCTCCTCCGGAATCCGGCCCTTGGCGCGGATGACATAGGGCGGCAGCGTCTCGATCTCGGCCATGTCGGAACCCGCCGCCCGGTCGAGCGCCTCGGGCCTCACCCGCATGCGGCTATGGACGATCGATTCCGCAGGACCGACCGGCACGACATGGAACGTGCTCCAGCTGGTCGCCGTCTCGAACAGCGCGACATTGGGGAAGAGCCAGTAATAGGCGGCGCCATAGGTGCCGGGCACGCCCTCGACCGTCGGTACGGCCTGACCCGCATGGCTGATGCCGGGCTTCAGCGGGCGATAGAAGGCGATATGCCGGCCCGTCGGTTCCCAGCGCTGCCGGGTGAAATCGCCATCGGCAAGCGACACGCGATGCAGCAGCGGCAGATGATAGCCATCGATGAAATTCTCGACGATGATCTTCCAGTTGGCCTTGACGCGGTAGCTGACGTCGGAGACCTCGACCAGTTTTTCGGGATCGTGGGTCCGGGTCTGCGCCGAATCATGCAGATCCTGGTCATGCTTCTGCGGCACGCCCGCCAGCCATCGCTCGAACGGCTCGGCCTCGGCATCCGGATTGACGAAGACGAGATTCTTCCAGACGCCGACCTTTGCCGGTTTCAAGCCGAGGCAGGACTTGTCCAGCTCGGGAAACTGGTTGCGCTCGAAGGAAACCGCATTCAAGCGGCCCGAGAGATCGTAGGTCCAGCGGTGATAGAAGCAGACGATCGAGCCGCCGAGATGCCCCTGCCCCTCCTCCAGCAGCCGTGCGCCGCGATGCCGGCAGACATTGTGGAAGGCGCGGATCTGTCCCTGGTCGTCGCGCAGAACAATGAGCGGGGTGCCGCCCAGCCGCTGACAGCGATAGTCGCCGGCCCTGGCAAAATCCTCGGTCATGCCGGCAAAGACCCAGGAATGGGGGAAGAGCGCCTGCTGCTCGCGCCGGAACCAGTCGGGCGAGACATAGGCCTCCACCGGCAGGAGCTGGCGGGCCTCGGCGGTGTTGGGCGATGGGCTTTCAGGCGACATGCGATTGAACCGGAACCACCGGCCCCCTTTTTCGGCTCGCGACAATGGGCTGCAGGCACGCTTTGGCCGGGGTTCGGCGGGCCCCGGTGCGACCCACAGAAACCGTTTCCATACAAACACATAAGCGGCTTCGGCACAAAGGGGCTGAGGCGCCGGGCCGGAGGATAAAGCGAGCCGATTTCAAGGCTTTGGTTGACAGGCCGCCGGCGCGTCGCCATCTTCGCGGCATGACCAACCGCGCGGCAGCCCTCCTGCGACTTCTGGACCCGACCTCCTGAGAGGGGTCGGGACGTCGTCGTTTCAGGTCAATCGGCTGCCGGTGCTGTGATGGTTACGGATCAACGATCCGCCTTCTTCCCCCTCTCCCAGACTCTGATCGCGAAACCGGACCGGCTTGTCCGGCTGGCGCTCCTGTCGCGACTTCGCCGCGGTCGTCGGGACTGACGGCTGCCCGGCGACCGTAGCGCCTGCCGTATTCGACCCTTTGCCGAATACACAGTTTCGCGACCGGAGCTCGCAATCATGATCAAGAATCCAGAGACCAAATACCGTCCCTTCACCGGCGTCGATTTGCCCGACCGCAGCTGGCCGTCGAAGCGAATTACCCAACCGCCGCGCTGGCTCTCGACCGATCTGCGCGACGGCAACCAGTCCCTGATCGATCCGATGGACGGGCAGAAGAAGCGCCGCTTCTTCGATCTCCTGGTGAAGAGCGGCTTCAAGGAGATCGAGGTCGCCTTCCCGGCAGCCTCGCAGACCGACTTCGACTTCGTCCGCAGCCTGATCGAGCAGAACGCGATCCCGGATGACGTCACGATTCAGGTTCTGACTCAGGCCCGCGAAGACCTGATCAAGCGCAGCTTCAACTCCTTGCGCGGCGCCAGGCAGGCGATCGTCCATCTCTATAATGCGACCGCGCCCAATTTCCGGCGTGTCGTATTCGGCATGGAGAAGCCCGAGGTGATCCAGCTCGCCGTGAATGGCGCGCGCACGATCCTCGCCGAAAGCCGCAAGCAGCCCCGCACGCGCTGGACCTTCGAATACAGCCCCGAGACATTCACAGGCACCGAGCTCGAATTCGCGGTCGAGGTCTGCGAGGCGGTGCTCGATGTCTGGAAGCCCACGCCCGACCATCCGGCCATCCTCAACCTGCCGGCCACGGTCGAGCTCGCCTCGCCCAACAACTATGCCGATCAGATCGAGTGGTTCTGCCGCCATCTGTCGCGGCGCGATTCCGTCATCATCAGCGTGCATCCGCATAACGACCGCGGCACCGGCGTCGCGGCGGCCGAGCTGGCCGTGATGGCCGGCGCCGATCGCGTCGAGGGCTGCCTGTTCGGCAATGGCGAGCGCACCGGCAATGTCGATATCGTCACGTTGGCGCTCAATCTCTACACCCAGGGCGTCGACCCGAAGCTCGACTTCTCCGACATGCGCGAGATCGTGCGCACCGTCGAATATTGCAATCAGATCGAGGTCCATCCGCGCCATCCCTATGCGGGCGAGCTGGTCTTCACCGCCTTCTCCGGCTCGCATCAGGACGCGATCAAGAAGGGCTTCGCCGCCCAGGAGAAACGCAATGACGGTATCTGGGAGGTGCCCTACCTGCCGATCGATCCGGCCGATGTCGGGTGCTCCTATGAGGCCGTGATCCGCGTCAACAGCCAGTCCGGCAAGGGCGGCGTCGCCTGGATCCTGGAGCAGGACAAGGGCCTTCAACTCCCGCGTCGGCTCCAGATCGATTTCAGCCGCGTGGTCCAGGGGATCGCCGACGAGACCAGCCGCGAGCTGACGGCGCCGGACATCTGGGCCGCCTTCCAGCGGGCCTATTGCGTGGAGGGCCCGCAGCCCTTCGAGCTGCTCGACTATTCCAGCAGTGCGTCGCGCCGGGACACGCAGGAGCATCGCTTCTCGGGGCGCATCGCCCATGACGGCAAGGAGCAGTCCGTCGCGGGCAAGGGCAACGGCCTGATCTCGAGCGTGCTCGACGCGCTCAAGGCGGGCTGGGGCATCGAGCTCGATGTGATGGATTATCACGAGCACGCGCTCACCAAGGGCGCCCGCTCGCAGGCCGCCGCCTATGTCGAATGCCGCGCCGCCAACGGCCGGACGATCTTCGGCGTCGGCATCGACGGCGACATCGCGACCGCGTCGGTGAAGGCGGTCTTGAGCGCGGCGAACGGGACGACGCGGGTGAATTGACGCCATCTTGCTCTTTCCTCTCCCTCAGGTCGTGAGGGAAGAGGGTTGCGCAGGCTTAGTCGGAGCGTAGCGGAGACTTAGCCGGAGCTGGGTGAGGGTGTGTCGAAAGAAAAGGCCCACCTCACCCTACCCTCTCCCCCCGCTACGCGGGCGGAGAGGAGGAATTTTTCTTCCAACACCTGGCCGTCTCACACGCGCTTCAGGATCAGCGCCGTGTTGATGCCGCCGAAGGCGAAGTTGGTCGACATGAAATGGTCGATGGCGAGCCTGCGGGGGCCGCCCATCAGATAGTCCAGCGGCGCGCAGCGCTCGTCGGGATGGTCGAGGTTGGCCGTGGGCGCGAACCAGCCCTCGCGCATCATCTCGACGCCGAGCCAGGCCTCGATGGCGCCGCAAGCGCCCAGCGAATGGCCGAAATGGCCCTTCAACGAATGGATCGGCATCTTCGGCCCGAAGACCGAGTGCGTCGCCGAGCTTTCGGCGATGTCGCCGAACTCGGTCGCGGTGCCATGGCCGTTCACGAGACCGATCGCCTCGGGCGCCAGGCCTGCGTCCTCCAGCGCCAGGCGCATCGCGCCCTGCATGGTCTCGGCCTGGGGCTGGGTCACATGGTTGCCGTCGGCGTTGCAGCCATAGCCGACGATCTCGGCATGGATCCGTGCCCCGCGCGCCCGCGCATGCTCATACTCCTCGAGAATGAAGCTCGCGGCCCCCTCGCCGATGACCAGCCCGTCGCGATCCTTGTCATAGGGCCGCGGCGTCCGGTTCGGCTCGCCGTTGCGCGTGCTGGTGGCATAGAGCGTGTCGAAGACGGCGGCATCGGTGATATCGAGCTCCTCCGCCCCGCCGCCGATCATGATGTCGGCCTTGTTCCAGCGGATCGATTCATAGGCGTAGCCGATGCCCTGGCTGCCCGAGGTGCAGGCGCTCGAGGTCGGGATGAAGCGGCCGGTGACCCCGAAGAAGGTGCCGATATTCACCGCCGCCGTATGCGACATCATCTGGATGTAGCTGGTCGCGTTGAGATGGCGCGAGATGCCGGACTTCTTGAGCTCGTAGAATCCGAGCACCGCATCCGGACTGCCGAAGGACGAGCCGTACGCGATGCCGGTGCGGATCGACTTGACCGCCGGATCGCCGGTGAGACCCGCATCCTCCAGCGCCCGCTCCGTCGCATAGACCGCCAGCTGCGAGACGCGGCCCATGGTCCGGGTCTTCTTGCGGGGATAGCGATCCTCGATCGAGAAATCGAGGATGGGCGCCGCGAGCCTGGTGTTGACGCCGGTAAAGCGGTTCCACTCTTCCATGAAGCGCACGCCGGTGCGGCCTTCGGCGAAGGCGGCACGGATCGCGGGCCAAGTCTCGCCCAGGGCCGTCACGCCCCCCATGCCGGTCACGACGACACGGCGCATCAGATCATGCCTCCATTGACGGAGATGACCTGACGCGTGATGTAGCCGGCCTCGTCCGAGCAGAGGAAGGCAACGGCAGCGGCGACTTCCTCCGGCTTTCCCATGCGGCGCAAGGGCACGATCTTGAGAATCTCCTCCGCCGGCAGGCCCTCTGTCATCGCCGTCTCGATCAGGCCCGGCGCCACGCAATTGACGGTGATGGCGCGCTTGGCCAGCTCGATCGCCAGTGCTTTGACCGCCCCTATGATACCGGCCTTGGCGGCGCTGTAATTGACCTGGCCTCGATTGCCGACCAGCCCGGAGACGGAGGACAAGGCCACGATCCGGCCGCCCTTCCGGGCCGAGACCATCGGCATCACCAGCGGATGCAGGATGTTGAAGAAGCCGCCGAGGTTGGTATCGAGGACCTGGTCCCAATCCTGGTCGCTCAACGCCGGGAAGGCACCGTCACGCGTGATCCCGGCATTGAGCACGGCGCCGTAATAAGCGCCATGCGCCGCGATGTCGATTTCGATCTGCTCGCGGCATTGCTCCCGGTCCGCGATGTCGCAGCTGAGCAGACGGCCCTGAGAGCCGCCAGCGCGAACCGCTTCCAGCGTTTCTTCTGCACCTTTCATGTCCTTGCCGTAATGGACAGCGATCAGAAATCCGTCGCGGGCGAGCCGCAGCGCGATGGCGCGACCGATGCCCTTGCTGGCGCCGGTGACCAGGATCGTTCGACTCATCTCGCGCTGGCTCCTATTCGTCGGCCGCAGGGCCCGGCAGGGGCGCGCCCGGCTCAAGCAAATATACGCTGAGTTGCGCCGTCGCCAATGTCCGGCCTTCATGCTCGATGCGGCAATCGAACATTCCGATCGACCCGTCGCGGAACAGTTCCACAATCTTGATATCGAGGGCCTGGCCCGGCTCGAACCAGCCCACCTGCGCGAGATAGCGCCGGGTTCCGAGCAGCAGCCCCACCCGCACCGGCTCGCCCGCCGCCATGGCTTGCAGCCCAGCATAGGCGCCGCAGGCCTGCGCCATGTATTCCATGCCGACATGGGCGGGCACGCCCCGCCCCGCCTCGAAAAAAGGAATGCCCGGCCGGACGGCGACCGTCGCCTCCAGCCGATCCCGCTCCCAGCCGCGCACCGCGTCGATCAGGACCATGGGCGGCTTGTGCGGCAGGAGATCGGCCGCCGCATAAGGACAGGGCTGCATTACCGGCCGCTCCCCAGGATCAGCGCCATGTTGCTGCCGCCGAAGCCGAAGGAATTGCTCAGCATGGCGGTCCGCGGCGAAAGCGAAAAGGTCGTTCCCCCGCCGACGAGATTGAGCGCCGGCAAGGCCGGATCCGGGACGCCATCCCAGAGATGCGGCGGCAGCCGCCGCTCCGGATTGGTCCGAGGGTTCAAGGTCAGCCAGAGGAACGCCGCCTCGCAACCGCCGGCGGCGCCCAGCATGTGGCCGGTCAGGGCCTTGGTCGAGCTGCAAGGCATTCGCGACCCGAAAAGATCGGCGATCGCCTTGGCCTCCATCGCGTCGTTCAAGGGCGTGGCGGTGCCATGGAGGTTGACATAGGCGATCGCCTCGGGCGCAAGCTGCGCATCCGCGAGCGCTTCGCGCATCGCTTGCCCCGCCCCGCGCCCCTCGGGATCGGGTGCCGTCGCATGATGGGCATCCGACGTCTCGCCCAGGCCCAGGAGCCGGACCGGCCCCGGTTCCCGATCGAGCAGAAAGGCCGCCGCCCCTTCGCCGATGGTGATGCCGTCGCGATGGGCGCTGAAGGGATTGCAGCGGCCCTTCGACAGGGCCTCGAGCGACGCGAACCCGTTGAGCGTCATGCGGCAGAGCGTGTCGGCACCGCCGACCACGGCCGCATCCACCAACCCCGCCCGGATCAACCGCCGCGCCGAGGCGAAGACCTTGGCACTCGAGGAGCAGGCGGTGGCGATCGAATAGGCCGGCCCGGTGAGGTCCAGCGAGCGCGCCGCGAATTCGGCGAGGCTGCCGGTCTCCTGCATCCGATAGTCGAAGCGCTCCGGCCAGCGGCCCTCGCGGCGATAATCCATGAACGCCGCCTCGCCATCGGCGATGCCGGAGGTGCTGGTTCCCAGGATCACGGCGATCCGGTCGCGGCCATAGCGCGACTTGGCGTTCTCGACGGCGTCAGCGATCTCGGCCAACGCCGCCTGCATCAATCGGTTGTTGCGGCTGTCATAGGCGGCGAGCGCGGCCGGCAGCGGGGCCAGACTCTCCTGGACGGCCCCGACCTCGACCGCGCGAGCCGGCAGGAGATCCGCACGCGCCGCGACCCCGCGCTGGCTGCCGGCGAAGAGCCCCTGGGCCACGGCTTGCTTGCCGCGGCCCAACGGCACGATCACGCCGCAGTCCGTGACGAAGAGCGCCGCATTCATGGGCTCGGCTCCGCGGTCTGGATATCGAGCTCATAGCCCCAGGCCAGATTGCGGTAATGCTGACGCCCGGACCAGGGATCGCCCGGCACCGCCGGCTGATAATCCGCGGTGATCGCTTCCTTCCCATCGGCTTTGATCACACGCTGCGACAGGCTCGTGGTCACGCTTCCGCCCGACGCCGCAAGGGCCTTGCCGACGACCGCGTCGGGGAAATAGAGCAGCACCATGTCGGCCAGGATGTTCTCGGGCCGAAGCTGGGCCGGAATCCAGGGTGCCGCCTCATAGACGATGCCGGAGTCGGTCCAGGTGATGGTGAGCGCGCGCCGCCCTGTGGTGTCGAGGCCGATCATGAGGAAGCGATCGGGCTTGGCGCTCAGATGGCCCTCGAACACGTAAGCCTGATCGCCATAATGCGCGGTGACAAGCTGCGAGACTTCGAACGACCGGCCGAGATCGCCGGGACGCGGCATGACCAGCGTCAATGTCGGGGCGACCTGCACCTTGTCGGCGACGGGCCCGGTCGAATGGGTCGCGCAGGAACCCAGCAGCAGCGCCAGTCCCAGCCACCAGATTCTCACAGCTCCGGCGTTCATAGCGCCTGCCCCTTGGGGGCTCGGGCCGAACGGGCCAGAGGCGAAAGCAGGAAGGCCAGCAGGATACCGATGAGCATGGTCGAGCCGAATGCGTGAACCGCCTGGACGGAGCTGAGGGCCAGCAGACCGAATGACAGCAATGTCGTGGCTGCCGCCATCGTGACCGCCAGCATCGTGACCCGCTGCCGCTGCGGGCTCGTCTCGGCCAGGAAGATCGAATAGTCGACCCCGATCGACAAGACAAGCACCAGCGCCATGCCATCGAAGAAGGTGAAGCTGGCTCCGAACCAGGCCCGCAAGGCTGGCGCCAGGAGAACCGCCAGCAAGGGCGGCGCGATTACGGCCGCGGCGCCCTTGAAGCCGTAGCGCCAGATCAGCAGGGGCGTCATCAATGCCGCCGACAAAGCCAGGAGACCCAGCGCCCGATTGCGGTATTTCGCGAGAAGCAGGCTGAAATCGCCGGTCGGATCGATCAGCCGCACGCCGGGCAGCCCCTCGGCAACGGCGGCCAGCGCCTCGGGCTTCGTGACCCCGTCCAGCTTCACCGCATGAAGCGCGCCCTGCCCGCTATCCAGCAGCATATTGGCGAGGAAACCCAGGGGTCCCTGCTTCGCGGCCGCCTCGGCCAATGTCAGGAAGGGCGCATCTTCCGGTGGCGGCGGCTCGACCTGCGACAGTCCCAGCTGGCGCAAATGCTCCGTCAGGACCGGCCCGTCGAGCTCGCGATGAACCATCGCGCGATTCTCGCGCTGTCGCGCGATCGAGGGTACATATTGCGCCGGCGCCTGGAATCCGGCGAGCACGCCTTGGGCCAGCAAGGGCTGCAGCCGATCGGTTAACGTCTCCTCGGTCTGCAGCGCCGTCTCGTCATCCTTGGCCTCGATCAGGAAGAACTGCGCGCTGCCCGCCGCACCCGCCAGCCGCTGGATCCGGTCCTGATCGGCCAGGAGCGGTCCCGACAAATTCTGCATCCGCCGCACGTCGTCGTCGGGCCTCACCTGCAGCAAGCCGCCGACCGCGATGACGAGCAGCAGAATCGACGCGGCCCCCCTTGCCCAGGCCGGCTTCGGCTTCTGCCACGGCGCGAGCAGGGATCCAGCCGCCGCCAGAAGACGATCGCCATGGCGCGGCCGGCGGCTGTGATCGAGGGCGGGCAGCCAGAGCAGCACCGTGGCCCAGGACGCCAGCAGCCCGATCGCCGCCAGAGCCGCGATTTGATGCAGGCCGGGAAAGGGCGCCAGGAACAGCGTCACATAGCCGATGGCGACCGTGGCCGTCGCCAGCGTGATGCCGACCCGGACGCGCTTCAACCGCTCGCGCGGCGTTCCGCCTTCGGCGGCGAAGATCTCGCTCAGATATTGCAGGCTGTAGTCGACTGCCACGCCGATCAGGCTGACCCCGAACAGCAGCGCCATGACATGGAGCTCGCCGAACAGCCAGAGGCAGGCGGCGAGCGAGGTCATCACCCCCACCCCGATCGCCAGCAGGGTCAAAAGCAACGGCCTCACGCCGCGAAAGACGAGCAGCACCAGCAGCACGGTCCCGAGGATCGAGGCAACGCCGATCTTGGAGGTCTCGCTCATGGCCTGCTCGGCGCCGGCCTTGGCGAAAAACACGGCGCCCAGCCGCAGGGATTGCAGCCCGGGATGGGCCTGCGCCTGGCCGGTCAGGGCACCATCGAGCGCGCCGGCCAGCTCCTTCTGGAACCCCAGGGCGTAGGGATCGCCGGCGATCTGCCCGGCCAGCAAGACCCAATAGGTGTCGCCATCCTGGACGGCCAGCAGGCCATCGTCGAGCGACAGGCGCGACAGCGGAATCGGCAGATGCGTGAGGAACCCCGTCAGCAGCAGATAGGGATCGCGCTGCAGCAGTTTCGCGTCGGCCATGCCGACAAGACCGAAGACCTGCGACAGGGCGCCGGTCGAGACGGCCTCGGGCTTGCCGTCGAGCAGGAACTGCCGGTCGGGGGCCGACAGCAATCCGCGGCGGTAGGGAAAATAGAGCTGGCCGATCTGGCGCAGCCGGTCCTTGCTGAAGGCATCGGTCGTCAGCGTGACAAGCTTGGATTGCGTCAGAGCGCCGGCGATCGCGGTCGCGGCGGACCGCGCCTGGTCACGATCGCGATGCCCGACCATGACCATGAGCTGCCGCGACAAGGCGGCGGTGACGACATCGTTGGCATGCTGGGCGGCCGGGTCCTGCGCCTCGCGCGGCAGGAGCGCCAGGAGATCGGTCCGGAACACCAGCCCGTCATGCAGGCGCAAGCCCAGATAGAGCGCGGCCGCCATGGCGATGACCAGCCACAGCCCCGCCGCGACGCGCATCACGGCGCCGTCGTGGCGAAGGCAGCGGATTCCGCGGCGGTCAGCGGCTGGTCGGAAACGGCCTGGTCGTGATAGCTGAGCTTGTCGAAATCCCCGTCCGGCTTGGTCAGCATCATGTCGTCGATGAACTGGCTGCCCGTCACGTCGATCGCGGTGAACGGCATGCCGGGATCGTCGGCCTTGCGCGGCTGGAGCGAGACCTGCCAATGCCGATCGTCCCCCTTGCGGGTCACGATAAATCCGGCCTCGAGCTTGGCCCAGTCGCCGGTGAGCGCCCCGCTCAGCATGTCGTAGAGCTGATTGAGAAAGGGCAGCTTTGCCGCCTCGAGCTTCAGGGTCTGATTGCCGTTCACTTCCTGGGCCAGCCCCGCCGCGGTGATGACGGTGGTGATGGCGAAGGGCTTTTCGGTCTGCCAGATGAGCCCATGGCCCGGCGCCAGCACGAACCGGCCTTCGCTGCGCAAGGGATTGTCGAAGCCCTGCAGATGGCGCTCCTGCACGAACTGCCCGCGCAGCACCTGGCCTTCGGCCAGCCGCTTGTCGGTCGGCCCCTCGGCGAGGGCGGACGAGACTCCGCAGAGCAGGACGAGAAGCAGCAGCCCGAGACGCCTCATGGCCGGGATCTCAGCCGGTCCGTCAGAGCCGGCGGACATTCGAGGCAGAGCTCGCCGGTCGCAGCCACCACCGCGACCTGGATTGTCGTCGCCTTGGTGAGAACTTCGTTGGTCTCCCGGTCGCGGATGCGATAATCGATCTTCAGCCGGTTCTCGAACTCGACGATCGTCGCGGTCACCGCGATGTTCTGCCCGAAGCGCAGGGGGCGGACATATTTGATCCGCATGTCGACGATCGGCCAGACATAGCCGGACTCGTCCATCTCATGGAAATTATAGCCGATGCTGTCCATCAGCTCGCAGCGGACCTGCTCGAAATAGCGCGGGTAATTGCCATGCCACACCACCTGCATGGGATCGAGGTCGTAGAACTGGACCTTGATCGGAATTTCGACCGAATGCATGTCAATGGGCCCAGAAATCGAAGAAGTTGAACCACTGATAGGGCGTGGCACGCGCGTAATGCTCGAGCCGCGCCGCATATCTCGTCACATAACCCCGCAAGGCCTCTTTCCGCTCCGCTCTCGGCAGAATGATCCGCTCCGCAAAGGGTTCCATGATCAATCGGTAACGCCGCCCCTGGCGCAAGCAGAACATGAGATAGGCCGGACAATCCAGCAAGCTGCCCAGAATCCAGGGCCCGTCGGAAAAATTCGCCTCGGCCCCCATGAAGAGAGCCGGCGATGTCCGTGCCTGGCCCGTGACCGGGGTGCGATCGCCCGCGATCACGATCCATTCGCCGCGCTCGACCCGCTCCTGGAGATCGATCGCGGTATCGGGCCCGACCTCGGTGACCTGGATCATATTGAGCCCGGCCTCGGCGCGAAACTCCCGCAGGAGGCGGTTGTAATTGGCGGCATGCCGGGTATGGACCAGGAGCGTCAGCCGGTCGCGCGTCGCCCGGTCCAGCCGGGCTCGCGCCAGATCGATATTGCCCAGATGCGAGATCACGATCAGCGCGCCGCGCGGATCGTCCGCCGCCGTTTTCAATAGCGCCGCATTGTCGGGCTCGACCGTGCCGGCCGGCAATCCGCCGGTCCAGGCGGCGAAGGTATCGAGCATGCCCGTGGCGAAGCTGAAGAAATGGCGATAGCCGTCCCGGATTCCGGGCCGCCGGCCGAGCGCCCGCATCAGGAAGAGGCGCGAGCCCTCGCGCTGCTCCCGCCCCGCCACGAAACCATAGAAATAGGCCACGACCGGAACCAGCAGCGCCTCGCAGGCCCGGCGCCCCAGCAGGCGGTAGACGGCCGCGACGAAGCGCAGGCCCCAGAGCGCGCCGCGCTCGCGCAGACCCGACCAATGGCTGGCCTCTGCCGCCAATCGCGGCGGCCGATGGGCGAGGATCGAGGGCAGGCGCAGCAGCATTGTGATCACGAGGCGGGTATGCATCCTGGTGATGCGCCAATTGTCGGCGAGCATCTTGAAATTGGAGCTGTTGCCCGGCGGATAGATCACCTTCACCGGCACCAGCAAGGGCGGCGTGCCGCGCCAGAACAGACGCACCAGAAGCCCCGTATCGAAATCCATCCGCTGCCCGATCGGCTCGCGCTCGATCACGGCCTTCACCGCCGCCAGCGGATAGACGCGGAAGCCGCACATGCTGGCGACGATCCGGAACGAGAGCGTCTCGATCCAGACCCAGAAATCGGTGATCCAGTGGCCGATGCGCCGGCCCAGCGGAATCGACCGGTCATAGACCGGACGGCCGCAGATCACGGCTTCGGGATGGCGCCGCGAGGCCGCCAGCAGGCGGGGCAAGGCATCGAGATCATGTTGCCCATCCGCATCGACCTGGACGGCATGGGTGAAGCCGGCCTGGAGCGCCAGCTCGAATCCGCGGATCACCGCCGCTCCCTTGCCGCGGTTGGGCTCGAGCCGCGTGACGAGGATCGCGTTCTTCTCGTCGTGAAGGGCTGCGATCACCGAACGCGCCGGCTCGCCGCTGCCGTCGTCGATGACGAAGACGGGAAGGCCCGCCTCCCGAAGCCGGGCGACGACGCGGCCGATGGCGGCGCGATGATCGTGGCTGGGAACGATGGCGCAATATCTCAAGACGCCGCCCGGAGGATCAGGCGTCCCGATGACATCGGGACGCTGCCGCTGCGATACTCGAATTCGATCCGCTGTTTGGGAGCGTCCCAGCGCAAGGTCAAGGTCAGGGTGAGCGGCGGACGGATCACGTTGCGGAACTTGACCTGGAAATCGCGCAGCTCGGCGCCGCCGTCGACCAGCTGCTGCGATTTCGCCAGCCGCAGGGCCCAATCGAGCTGGGCCACCCCCGGCAGCACCGGCAGCGCCGGAAAATGCCCCTGGAACACGTCGAGATCCTCGGTCACGGCGAGATCGAGCGCCACCCCGTCGGCGGATTTCCGCTGGGCCAGGATCGGCGGCAGAGTCATGGGGCGTCCGCGAACAGGTTGAGGATATCGCGGTCGCGCCGTTTCCCGAGCTCGGCCGACGGCAGGGCCTCGACGAAGCGCCACAGGCGCGGCGTGCTGGCCGGCTCGAGCTTGTCGGCAAGCCCGGCGCGCAGCAACCGCCCGAAGCGGAATTTTCCAAGCCGCGCCATCTGGGCGCGCCCCTCGGCGCTGGGCACGATCGCAGCGCCCAGGCGGCCATCCTCTCCCGGCAGCCATATGACGGCAGCGGCGGCGACTTCGGGCAGATTCACCAGCGCCTCCTCCATGGCGTTCAGATCGACGCGCCTTCCCTCGATCTTCACCACCCGATCTGCACGGCCCAGCAGCCGAAACCCGTCCCCCGCCGGGGCCACCAGATCGGCGGTCTCGATCCATTCATTGCCGACGAACGGCGTGAGCAGGCTCAAGCGACCGTTCCGGTCGGTCCGCATGGCGAGGCCGGGAAGCAGCTGCCAGGCGGTGTCCTCGCTCTCCTGCCGTCGCGTGGCGATGGCGCCGGTTTCGGTGCTGCCGAAGATCTCGGTCGGCAGAACGCCGAGAACGCGGCGCGCCTCATGGGCCGCTTCGGTGCTCAAGGGGGCCCCCGCGGAGAAGACACGCGCGGGCCGGCGATCGGGCGGCAAGGCCGACAACCCCGCCATCCGCGCCAGATGCGCGGGGCTGCTCACAACCACGGCGTTCGCGGTCAGGCCGGCCAGCAGGGTTTCCCAGGCCTCCGCGGTCTCGGCCCGGAAGGGCCGCCCGGCCGCCAGCGACGCCATGATCTTGAAGCTCAGCCCATAGACATGCTGATGGGGAACCGTGGCGAAGACCTCGCCCTCGCCGCCCCACAGCGCATTGAGCGTCTGCGCCTCGCGCTCGAACATGGCCAGCGACTTGAGGATGCGCTTGGGCACCCCGGTCGAGCCCGAGGTGAAGAAAGCCAAGGCGCAGTTCTTCGCGTCGACCGGATCGAGACGATCCTCGCGGGGCCTCACGCCGGACAGCCGCGCATCGTCGACCACCAGGTCGAAGCTGCCGCGCAGCGCCTCGATCGTGCCGGGCTGGTGGTTGGGCGGCAGCACGACCTCGCAGCCGCCATGCATCAGGCCGAAGAGACCGAGTGCGAAGCGATAGCTGTCCTGGGTCAGCAGCGCCACGCGGCGCCAGCCCGACATTTTTGCCTCTGCGGCGAGCCCAGCCGCCTCGGCGGCGAAGCGGGCATAGCTGATCGCTTCGCCGCCCCGGCGAGCGACGGGATCCCGATCCTGCCGGCGTTCGGGCAGGAGCTGCGACAGCAGGAGAGGTTTCACGCGCGCGCCCTGACGATATGCCGCCAGGCCAGCTCGCCCAGGAACAGGACCCCCATCAGCAGATAGGAGACGAGCCCTGTCCACAGCGTCCAGAGATGCAGGGAGCCCCACAGGCCCAGCGCCGCGGCAATCGCGGCATTGGCCAGGAGAAACAGGAGCCAGACCTGCGTCACACCGCGCAGATAGGCGACGGCCGCAGGCGTCAGTTCGGGCTCCCGCATCCGTGCGAAACGCTCGACCATCGTCGGCGGCCAGAGCAGCGACGCGCCGAAGATGGCCGCGACGGTGAGGCTGATGACGACGGGATAGGCCAGGACCGCGAGGCCGACATTCCATGCCAGCAGCAGAACCAGGACCAGCGCGGCGCCGGCCAGACCGACGAGCCAGGGCCGCCCGTCGGGCCCCCGCATGGCCAACAGCCGCAGACCGATCAGCACCAGCGCGATCAGGATGAGGAGGGGCGGCTGCAGGAACGAGGTTCCGGAATAGGTCCGGCCGAAATAGACCAGGAAGGGATAGGCCACCCCTCCCGCGGCCGCGGCCAGCAGCCACAGCCTATGGTCGGGCCGCCGCATTCACTGACAGCAGCTCTTCGACGCAATCGACCACATCGCCCACCGTCCGCACGGCCTTGAAGGCTTCCGGCCGGATGCGCTGGCCCGTCACTTCCTGGAGCTTCACGACCAGATCGACCGCGTCGATGCTGTCGAGATCGAGATCCTGATAGAGCCTTGCCTCCGCCGTCACCCGCTCCGGCGGAATCTCGAACATCTCTCCCAGGAACTCGCGCAGCTGATTCAAAATCGATTCGCGCGACGTCATCCCCCACCCCTTTGAGTATCAATGAAACGCGCCAGGCTTCGGACATTGGCGAAATGCGCCTTGACCTCGTCATTCACCGTTTCGAACTTGATGCCGTATTGCCGGCGGATGGCGACGCCCAACTCCAATGCGTCGATCGAATCGAGCCCCAGACCCGATCCGAACAACGGTTCGTCGCTCGCGATTTCCTCCGCCGCGATGTCCTCGAGCTTGAGCGCCTCGATGATCAGTTTCTTGACTGCCAGTTCCGTCTCAGACATTCGCGAGCCGTTCTGCATAGTAAGCTTCCATGCGCGCCACAAGCCGCCTCGAATCCACGCTTCGATAGCGGTCGGTCATATAGCCGCCCGCCTCCAGGCATTCGCCGACCGCCACCCGAAAGGTCGGGCGCGTCGCCGGAACCACCCACCACCGCTCCCCCTTCGTCAGGGTCGGCGGATCGCAGGTGATCACCACCGGCAGAATCTCCACCTGCGTCATGGTGGCGATATTGGCAAACCCCCGGTGGAAGCGCGGCAGGACTCCCGGACGGCTCCGCGTCCCCTCGGGAAAGACGATAATATTGCCACCGTCGTCAAGCGCCCGGCGGCAGGCGTCGATCAGCGCTCCGCCCTCGAGATCGTTCCGGATATACTCCGCCCGGCGCATGACGCCGCCGAGAAAGCGATTGTTCCAGAGCTCGTGCTTGATGATGCATTGCGCGTCGGGGGTCAACGCCATCAGGATGACCACGTCGAGCAGCGAGGGATGGTTCGCGATGATCAGATGCCCGCGGCAATGCCGGAGCGTCTCCCCGCCCTCGATCTCCAGCCGGATCAGGCCCAGCCCGCGCAACATGGCGAGATAACAGCGGAAGATCCAGCGAAGCAGCCCTTGGACCCGCCGCCGCCGATGCGGGAACCAGCCCAGCACCGGAAGCACCACGGCCGCCAGGAGGCTGCCCCCCAGAAAGAAGCAGGCGAAGGCGAAGCCAGTGGCGGCCTGGCGGCAGAGATGCTCAAGCGGCTTCAGCAAGACGCCTCCACTGCCAATCCTGCCGCTCGCCGGGGCACGAGGCCTCCTCGGCTTCTGTAAGAAGAAAGCGCAGGAAGGCCAATCCGGGCGAACCCGCCGCGCCGCCTCTCTCGCGCGGTCTGACGGCCTCGAATGAAAGCCCCTCTTCCGTCCCGGACAAGGATAGCGAAAGCGCCATCGCCAGGGGCTGATCCGCGCCCCGATCGAACCGATCGTAAGGCGCCGGCAAAGGCTCATCGTAATACAGGAAGACAACCGGCTCCGAGGGCCGCTCCTGCAGGCAGACGACCGCCTCGAGAAGGCCGAAGCCGAAGCTGTCCGGCCCCGCCGCCACGGCAATATGGCCCTGACGGTTGCCCTGGGCGATCGACAGCAGGCCGACCAGCGCATGATGGACGGAAAGCGTGAAATCCGCGGGCGACACGGTTTCGCCGGCGGCCAGGGTCTCGAGGATCGACAAGGTCCGGCCGAACTCGCCGTGACGCGACGCCGACACGACACGGGCGCGGGCGGCATCCGGAAGCCCCCAGGCGCAGCGCAACGCCGCCTGCCCCAACGGGCTGACCCGCCGGCGCAGGCTCGTCGGCATCGGCGCGGACGGCGCGGGCGGAGCTTCCATCGTCCCGGCGCGCCCGGTCGCCCATCGACGCCAGGCCGCCTCGGTTTCCAGGCCCGGGGTCCAGGCGGCCCAGCCGCGAACATGGAAAAGCAGCGCACTCACAGACTGCACGCCATGGTTGCCGCCGCCACTGCAACGGTCAATGTCTGAACGGCTTTGGCTTTTCGGATCGACCTTTTGTATTTCCCGTCCGAATCAAGGGGACCAGCCAGCACAAACCCTCGGCGCCGCGGCCCTGCGACAAGCTTCGGCATGATCTCTCCCATTTCAATTAGGCTCGCAGGGTTCCGCGATGCTCCCCGCTTCTTCTCACTATAACGGTCCGGTCTCAACCGCTACGATTATAGGTCACGCCCGAGACAGGTCAGGCAAAAAGATGTCGGATAGTTCCGTCGCGATGACCGTTCTGACCCTGGGATCGGCCGGCGCCGGCGCGCTGATCGCCCAATGGATAACGCGAGAGGACCGGAACCAGTTCACGAAATATCGCCGGACGGCGGCCCGATCCGCCTCTCTCCTGGCCCGCGCCGCGCTGAAAGCCCTGCTGGCGCACGAAATCGCGGAGAAAAGCTGGGTTTTCAGCCATGATTCCACTGGTAAATTGCGGGTAGCCGCGCCCGGCGTGACCGGCGTGGAGGCCTCGATTTCCCATAGTGGCGATCGCGTCGCCTGCGCCGTCAGCCGGGTCGGCCCTGTCGGGGTCGATATCGAAGCCCACCGGCCGCGCGCCTATGATGCCATCGCCCGCTATGGCTTCGGCCCCGAGGAACGGGCCCTGGTCGCCCGCCTCGGGGCGCGGGCCTTCTACCGCATCTGGACGCTGCGCGAAGCGATGGGCAAGGCGACGGGCGAGGGCCTCGCCCTGGTGACCGATGGGCTCGACCGCATCGACCCGGCACCGGAGGAAGGCTGCTGGGTGTCGCGGCCGGCACAGGGTCCCGCCTGGCGACTGGCGCATGAGTTCGTCGAGCCGGGTTACAGCCTCGCTCTTGCGGTTCCTGGCGCTGCGCCGGATTGGCGAGCGAAGGCGGTCGTCCGGGTCGATCTTCTCGCAGAGGCCGGCCCTGCGGCGACGAGCGCCTCTACGGACGGTTGAAAAATCCCGGTCGAACGGCTAATGGAAATCGCAACGCCGGAGAAGGGAAGCCGCCGATGAATAGAATCCTCGCCTTGCTCGTCGCCGCCGCCATTCTCGCGAGCTGCTCGTCCAACCGGCCGATCTACAATGTCGACGATCACCCGATCCCCGCGGCAGCCCGGGACCTGCCGCTCGACCGCATCGGGGCCCTCATCATCGAAGCCGGGCAAAAGCGGAACTGGGCGTTTCAACAGGCCGGGACGGGTCATCTCGTCGCGACCCAGGCCGACGGCAAATACATCGCCGTCGTCGATATCTATTTCGATCAGAAGAGCTATCGGATCCAGAAGAAATCGACCACCGGCATGTCCGACGCGGACGGCATGATCGACCGGCACTACAACAACTGGATTCACTACCTCGAGAACGACATCCAGGCGCAACTGGCGAAGGCCACGCCGTGACGCCGACGACCCGTTGAAAACCCGGGCTCGAACGGCTAATCGAAAGTCCCGTCGCTCGGGAAGAAGGAGCCTTCGATGAATCGGATCCTCGCCTTGCTGGTCGCGACCCTGATGCTGGCGGGCTGCATGCCCAACCAGCCGCTCTACAATGTCGACAATCACCCGATCCCGGCGGCCGCACGCGACCTGCCGCTCGATCGCATCGGCGCCCTCATCATCGAAGCCGGCCAGAAACGGAACTGGACCTTCGAGCAGGCCGGAACCGGACACCTCGTCGCGACCCAGGCCGATCCCAAATACACGGCGGTGGTCGACATCTATTTCGATCAGAACAGCTACCGGATCATGAAAAAGTCGACAACCGGCTTCTCCGACCGGAATGGCTGGATCAGCCGACGCTATAATAACTGGATCCACTACCTCGAGGGCGACATCGAGGAACGGCTGTCCAACGCCGCGGCCTGACGCGGCCCCGGGCGGCCGGGGCCATTGACCAGGTTGCAGGCCTCGGAAATCGCCGGGAGGCCGGCGACACAACCCGCATTTCCCGGTAATCTGGGGCCATGAACGCCATTCGTCGATCAGCGCTGCTTGGAGGCCTTCGCGGCCTTCAGATCGGGCTGATCTTCCTGCTCCTGCTGGGCGCGCCTCTCAATCTCGCGATGCCCGACACCATGTCGGGACCGGCGATGGCCGCCGCCATGACCGGGGCGCACGCCCGGCACTGCCCCGAGCCGGGAACCGCCGGCGGCGATCACGGCACGCCCCACGATCGTTCGGGCCTCTGCCTGTTCTGCACGGCGCTCGGCGGTCCGAGCCTCGCCAGCGCCAGCGTCGAGCCCGCGCCGGAGGTCTCGCCAACAGACTGCGCCACCCTCTCCTTCGATCTCGCTGACCGGACGTTTCCGGACGAACGGTCGGCCCGCACCCAATTTTCCCGGGGCCCTCCCGCGGTCGTCTAAGCCGTCGAACAGCTGGCCGGGCAAATTCGGACAGAGGGATGAGTGGATTTTCTGCCTGAGAGCGGCGTAGATAGCCGCGGATCAGGAGAAGAAAGATGACGAAGCGAAGCCGCCGGACCCACACGCCGGCGTTCAAGGCGAGAGTGGCGCTGGCGTCGCTCAAGGGCGACAAGACGCTGGCCGAGTTGGCACAGCAGTATGACGTTCATCCGAACCAGATTTCGACCTGGCGGACCCAGCTGCTGGAAGGGGCGCAAGGGGTCTTTGGCGGGTCGGCTTCGGCGGGCGCCTCGCCACCGGTCGATCTGAAGGAGCTGCACGCCAAGATCGGGCAGCTGACTTTGGAGAACGATTTTTTAGCCGGTGCGCTCACCAAGGCCGGATTGCTGAGCGCAAAGAAATGATCGACCGGGGCCACGCATTGCCGCTCAAGCGCCAAGCGGCACTCCTGAAGCTCAGCCGCAGCACGGTCTACTACCAGCCGCGCCCGGTGCCGGCGGCGGACCTGGCGATCATGCGCCGGATCGACGCGCTGCATCTGGACTATCCGTTTGCCGGATCGCGGATGCTGCGCGACCTGCTGCGGGGGGAAGGCATCGCGATCGGCCGAGAGAAGGTCTCCGGCATGATGAAGCGGATGGGGATCGAGGCGCTGTACCGCCGGCCCAACACGTCGAAGCCGGCGCCGGGGCACAAGATCTACCCCTATCTCCTGCGCAGGCTGGCGGTCGAGCGGGCCAACCAGGTCTGGGCGATGGACATCACCTACATCCCGATGGCTCGCGGCTTCGTCTATCTGGCGGCCGTGGCCGACTGGTTCAGCCGGCGCGTGCTCGCCTGGCGGCTGTCGATCTCGATGGCGGTGGACTTCTGCATCGAGGCGGTCGAGGAGGCGCTGGCCCGATACGGCAGGCCTGAGATCTTCAACACCGATCAGGGCAGCCAGTTCACCAGCCTCGACTTCACCCGGCTGCTGACCGGCAACGACATCGCCATCAGCATGGACGGCAAGGGCGCCTGGCGGGACAACGTGTTCGTCGAGCGGCTCTGGCGCAGCTTGAAGTACGAGGAAGTCTATCTCCGGGCCTACGACAGCGTCGGCGAGGCCCGGCGCTCGATCGGCCGATACTTCGACTTCTACAACGGCAAGCGGCCGCATTCGAGCCTCGACCGGAAAACGCCGGACCAGGCCTACTTCGGCGACGATCTGTCGTCGCTCGCCGCGTGACCCCCGCCCCGGACCCCCACCCCCGTGCTCGCCCAGGTGGGTCCACAGGCACCTCCCGCGCGCCGCTGGCGCTCTGACTCTTGCGGTCACGCCGCAGCGCGCGGGTCCCTCCTATGGACTACCTGGACGAGCACACAGCAGACCGATATCGTGCCTCTCCCAATCGGCACCAGGGAGACATCAACCGGCAGACGATCCACTTATCCGACGCCGATCCCTGTCCAAACAAACCCG
>CAVOLB010000030.1:0-14063 GCA_963696655.1 uncultured Alphaproteobacteria bacterium | reverse complement strand
TCTGCGCCTGGAACGAGCTGGAGCAGTTGAAGCCCGCCCTGAAGGCCGAGTTCGACAAGGCCATGGCCGGAAAGCCGTCAGCCATTTCCGCCTTCTTCGCCTTGTCGTTGCCCGCCACGCATGAGGAGCGCGCCGCCGTGGCCCGCGAGCATGTCGCCCGCGCCAAGGCGCGGGCCGCGATCGAGGCGCGGGGAGCGGCGCCCTTCGCGTTCGACCGCGCGCCGCGCGAGCGTTTGACCATCGGCTATCTGTCGTCCGACCTGCGCGATCATCCCGGCGGCCACCTGATCGCGGGATTGTTCAAGGCCCATGACCGCAGCCGCGTGATCGTCCATGCATATTCGATCGGCCCCGACGACGGCAGCGGTTATCGCCGCCAGTTCGAGCAGGATGCCGACAAGTTCGTGGATCTGGGCCCGGTCGGCAATCTCGAGGCCGCGCGCCGAATCCATGAGGATCGCGTCGATATCCTGGTTGATCACAACGGCCTGACGCGGCTGGCCCGGCCCGAGATCTCCGCCTTGCGCCCGGCGCCGATCCACGCCACCTGGCTCGGGTTCCCGGGAACTACCGGCGCGGATGTCTTCGACTATGCGATCGTCGATGCGATCGTGGCCCCGCCGGGCGTGGAGCCGCTCTATAGCGAGCGGCTCTGCCGCCTGCCGCACAGCTACCAGGTCAACGATCATTGGCCGCCGACGATCGGCGCCGCCACCGGCCGCGAAGCCGAAGGCCTGCCGGCGACCGGCACCGTCTATTGCTGCTTCTGCGCGTCCTACAAGATCGAGCGCCCGATCTTCCTGCGCTGGATGGAGATCCTCCGCGCCGTTCCCGACGCGGTGCTGTGGTTGCTGTCCGGACCGCCGGCCATGCAGCACCGCCTGCAGGCGGCGGCGAAGGAAGCGGGCATCGACCCCGCGCGCGTGATCTTCGGGGCGCGCAAGCCCAAGCCCGATCATCTGGCAAGGCTGGCGCTCGCGGATCTGATGCTGGATACCGACACCTATGGCGGCCATACCACGCTGAGCGACGCGCTGCTCGCGGGCGTTCCGGCGGTCACCAGGCTGGGCGACGATTTTCCGAGCCGCGTTGGCGCGAGCCTGCTCACGACCGTCGGCCTGAACGACCTTATCCTGCCGGACTTCGACGGCTATCAGCGGCTGGCGATCGAGCTGGGCCAGAATCGCGACGCGCTCGCGGCGATCAAGGCCAGGCTTGCCGCCGCGCAGCCGACGACGCCGCTCTTCAGCCCCAAGCAGTTCGCGCACAGCCTCGAACGTGCCTACGCCGAGATGTGGCGCATCTACCGCGAAGGCGGAGCACCCCGGACGATCGATCTATCGCCCGACGACAACGCACCTTAGCTCTCGGTCAATTCGGGGGATCTGGTGGCGCTGACGGGGCGGTGGCGGGCGCGGCTGCCGCGGAACCGCATCTGCTCGAGCTCGGCGGCAATGGCGTCGGCCTCGATCGTCGGCATGATGAGGGGCGAGGGTGGCTGCAACGACTGGACCGGCCCGCCCATCACGATGACATTGCGCACGATCCGACCCGGCAGGTCGAGCAGCCGCACCGGAAACCCGGCTTCGGCCATGCGGCCCGCGATCCGATCGGCATCGGCATCGAGATCGTGGGCAACGAAGATATTGAGGAAGAGGCTGCCCGAAGCGGTGAGGCGGCGCCGTGCCAACTTGAAGAAGGCCGCCGAGCAGAGATTGGGCGGAATCTTGTCGCCCGAGAAGGCGTCGACGACGATCGCGTCGTAGAGCTGCGGATTGTCTTCAAGGAAACTCTGGCCGTCGCCGATATGACAGTCGATCTGCGGCGGAAGCCCGAAATATTCCTGGGCGAGGGCGATCGATTCCGGATTGATGTCGACGATCGTGACCCGTTGCCCGGTGGCGGTCAGCATCGTGCCCAGGGTGCCGCCGCCGCAGCCGACCATCAGCACGTCTCTCGCATTTGTCTGCGCCACCAGCGCATGGAGCGCGTGGATGTAGCCCGCCAGGCTGATCCCGTTGGGATCCGCTTCGCTCTGATAGTGATCGCCATGGCAATAGGCGACCGCCCCCGTGGCGCGGCTCCGCAGGATGGTGATTTCGCCGAATTCGGTATTCTTCCTGGCAAGCGTGATCATGGGTTGGCCATTGGTCCCGTCCGTCCTTGATCCATATCATCCGCCAATTACGACTTTGTTGGGATGTTGACGGATACCGGTGCCGCCGATGGGTGCTATCGTCTGGAGGAAGGGAATCATCGTCGCCGATCGCCTGCCAATTGCCGGGCGCAACGCTGCCATCGCCGATCGTGACATCTGGGCCGCCCCTGTCTCCTGGACAGGAAACAACATATCATATATGTGAAATACCGCAGCCGATGCGTGGATTGATCGACGCGAGCCCAATAGCAGGGGCCATCCCCTGAGCCGCCAAGACGCCCGCCAATGACGAAGGCTCGGACAGTGCAGAGGGAGTTGGGATGCCGCCCGTCATAGGGCTGGGCTGTGTGGCTGTCCTGATGGGCGTCGCGGTTCTGGCCGTCATTCTCGGCCGCTCGAAAGCGGCCACGCCGCTCGTCTATGGCGCGTGCCTGATTGCCTCGGGCCTTGCCTGCGCTGCTGCCTTGTTCCAGATCGCCGCGGAACCCTGGGCGACGGTGCTGCCGCTGGGGCTCCCCTGGGTCGGCGCGCATTTTCGCATCGACGCGCTCGCCGCCTTCTTCCTGATCGTGGTCAATCTCGGGGGCGCCGCCGCCAGCCTCTATTCGATCGGCTATGGGCGCCACGAGCTGGTGCCGCTGCGCGTCCTCCCTTTCTTCCCGGCCTTTCTGGCCGGCATGAACCTCGTGGTGATGGCCGACGACGCCTTCACCTTCCTCCTCTCCTGGGAGTTCATGTCCTTGACTTCCTGGGCCCTGGTCATGGCCCATCATCACGACCCGGAAAACCGGCGCGCCGGCGTCATCTATCTGGTGATGGCGAGCTTCGGCACGCTGCTTCTGCTGCTGGCCTTCGGCCTGCTGGCGGGGCCGGACGGCCATTACGCCTTCGCCTCGATCCGGGAGGCCCTGCGGTCGCCGCTGATCGCCGCGCTCGTCCTGATCCTCGCGCTGCTCGGCACCGGCTCGAAGGCCGGGCTCGTTCCGCTCCATGTCTGGCTGCCGCTGGCCCACCCGGCGGCACCCACGCCGGTCTCCGCGCTGATGAGCGGCGTCATGACCAAGGTCGCGATCTACGGATTCCTGCGCATCGCGCTCGACCTCCTCGGACCCCCGGCATGGTGGTGGAGCCTGCCGGTGATCGCGCTGGGCGGCGTGAGCGCCGCCATGGGCGTGCTCTATGCGCTGATGCAGCAGGATCTCAAGCGCTTGCTGGCCTACAGCACGGTCGAAAATATCGGGATCATCTTCATCGGCGTCGGGCTCGCGCTCGCCTTCCGCGCCAACGGCATGGGCTGGGCGGCCGCGCTGGCCCTGACCGCAGCGCTGCTCCATGTCCTCAACCACATGCTGTTCAAGAGCCTGCTCTTCTTCGGCGCCGGCGCGGTTCTGACGGCGACGGGCCTGCGCGACATCGAGCAGCTCGGCGGCCTGATCCGCCGCATGCCCGCGACCAGCTTCACCTTCCTGGTCGGCGCGGCGGCGATTTCGGCATTGCCGCCGCTCAACGGCTTCGTCTCCGAATGGCTGACCTTCCAGGCCATTCTCTTGAGCCCCCAGATCCCGCAATGGGGCCTTAAGCTCATCGTTCCGGCGGTCGGCGCCCTCCTGGCGCTGTCGGCGACGCTGGCCGCTGCCTGTTTCGTCCGCGCCTTCGGCATCGTCTTCCTCGGTCGCCCGCGCTCGCCCGCGGCCGAAACCGCCAAGGAGGTCGATCGTTTCTCGCTCGTCGCCATGATGACGCTGGCGGCGCTCTGTCTCTTGACCGGGGTCCTGCCGGGGCTGGTGATCGACGGTGTGGCGCCCGCCGTCAAGCTGCTCGCCGGCGACGTCATGCCGCGGCAGCTCGGCAGGGCATGGCTCTCGATCGTGCCGATCGCCGAGAGCCGGAGCTCCTATAACGGCCTCCTGGTGTTCCTGTTCGTCGCCGCATCGACCGCGATCGCCGTCCTGGGAATCCACCGGCTGGCGTCGCGTGCGGTCCGGCGGTCCGCGATCTGGGATTGCGGCTTCCCGATCACGAGCGCCAACACCCAATACAGCGCCAGCAGCTTCGCGCAGCCCATTCGCCGGGTCTTCGGCTCGATCGTCTTCCAGGCGCGCGAGCGGATCGACATGCCGCCGCCAGGCAGCGCCCGCCCGGCGCGGCTGGAGGTGGAGATCAAGGATCTCGTCTGGCAGTTCCTCTACGCACCCGTCGCCGATGCCGTCTGGTTCGCCGCAAACAAGCTCAATCGTCTGCAGTTTCTGACGATCCGCCGCTATCTCAGCCTGGTCTTCCTGGCGCTCATCATCCTGCTGCTGGTGGTCGCCATATGGACGTGATCGCCGATCTCACCGTGCAGGGCGTACAGATGGCGCTGGTCCTGCTGCTGGCGCCGCTGCTCACGGGATTCGTGCGGAAGATGAAGGCGCAGCTGGTTCGCCGCCAAGGTCCCTCGGTCTTCCAGCCCTACCGCGATCTGCTGCGCCTCCTGCGCAAGGAGGTGGTGCTGGCCGAGAACGCGTCATGGCTGTTCCGCGTGGCGCCTTACCTGATTTTCGCCGCCACCTGGGTCGCCGCCGCCCTGGTGCCGACCTTCGCCACCGGCCTCGTCTTCAGCTGGTCGGCCGACCTCATCGCGATCATCGCGCTCCTCGGCAGCGCCCGTTTCTTCCTGGCGCTCGCGGGCCTCGATGTCGGCACCAGCTTCGGCGGCATCGGCTCGAGCCGCGAGATGCTGATCGGCACGCTGGCCGAGCCGGCGATGATCATGATCGTCTTCACGCTCGCCCTCATCGCCGGCTCGACCCAGCTGGCGACGATGGCCGACTACATGCTATCGCCGGCGGTGGGCCTGCGCGTCTCGCTCGGGCTGTCGTTGATCGCGCTCGTCATGGTCGCGATCGCCGAGAACGCCCGCATCCCGGTCGACAATCCGGCCACCCATCTCGAGCTCACCATGGTGCATGAGGCGATGGTGCTCGAATATTCGGGCCGGCATCTGGCCATGATCGAGCTCGCGGCGGCCTTGAAGCTGCAGCTTTACGTCTCGCTCATCGCCTGCCTGTTCGCGCCCTGGGGGCTGGCGCGGGACGGGCAGGGGTTGGCGGCCTACGGGATCGGCATGGCATTCTTCATCGTCAAGCTCGCCGTCGGCGGCCTGCTCCTGGCCCTGTTCGAGACGGCCATCGCCAAGATGCGCGTGTTCCGCGTTCCGGAATTCCTCGGCGCCGCCCTCATGCTGGGTCTTCTCGGCACGCTGCTGCTGTTCGTTTCGAAAGGTCTCTAGATGGGCACCTTATCCTTCGATGTGGCTCATCTGCTGGCCGGCGGCCTGGTTCTGGTGAGCTTCATGATGCTCTATCAGGACCGTCTTTACTCGCTTTTGAATGTCTTCGCGCTGCACGCCGTCGTGCTCGCCCTTTCGGTGGCCTGGCAGGCCTATGTCCAGCATGCGCCGCATCTCTATGTGACGGCGGCGATCGCACTGCTGTTCAAGGGAATGGTCATCCCCTTCGCTCTGCATCGGATGGTGATACGCCTCGGCATCCATCGGGAGATCGAAACCGTGGTCGGCGTCGGCATGACCATGCTGGCCGGGATGGGGCTGGTGGCGCTGTCGATGGTGGTCATGCTGCGGGTGACGCCCACGGCCGACCCGCTGGCGCGCGAGGATCTGGCCTTCGCGCTCTCCGTGCTGCTGCTGGGCCTTCTCATCATGGTGACCCGGCGCAACGCGGTCAGCCAGGTGGTGGGGTTCATGTCGCTCGAGAACGGGCTCGTCCTGGCGGCGACCGGCGCCAAGGGCATGCCGCTCGTGGTCGAGATCAGCGTCGCCTTCTCGATCCTGATCGCCTTCATCGTCATCGGCATCTTCCTGTTCCGGATCCGCGAGCGGTTCGACACGGTGGACATCGGCGCGCTCGACGATTTCCGAGGCGAGCGCCGATGACTTCGCTTCCGTTCGACGTCGTCACCGCGATCCTCCTGATACCGATCTGCTCCGCCGGATTGCTGGCGCTGCTCCCCGGTTACCGGCTTTCCGCCCGCCTGAACGTCCTGGCCAGCCTGCTGACGCTCCTGGCCGCGTTGCTTCTGTTCACGAACCGGCCCGAGGCCAATCAGTACGTCTTCGTCGACGATCTCAATATCGTCTTCATCGTCCTCAACACCTTCGTCGGCTTCACCACCAGCGTGTTCAGCGCCAGCTATATCGCCCATGAGCTGGAGACCGGCCGGCTGACGCCGACCTACCTCCGATTCTACCACGCGATCTACCAGGTCATGATGTTCGGCATGAACCTGGCCCTCCTCTCGAACAATCTCGGCCTCATGTGGGTGGCCGTCGAGTTGGCCACCCTCAGCACTGTCATCATGGTCGGCATCTACCGGACCCATGAAGCGCTCGAGGCCGCCTGGAAATATTTCATTCTTGGCAGCGTCGGCATCGCGCTCGCACTGTTCGGCACGATCCTGGTCTATATGGCCGCGCGGCCCGTGGTGGGAGAGGGGATCGACGCCATGGTCTGGACGGTCGTGATCGAGAAGGTCGCGAAATTCGATCCGGCGCTCCTCAATGTCGCCTTCATCTTCCTGATCCTCGGCTATGGCACGAAGGTCGGCCTGGCCCCGTTGCATGCCTGGCTGCCCGATGCGCATGCGGAAGGTCCCACGCCGATCTCGGCCGTGCTGTCGGGCCTGCTCCTCAATGTCGCGCTCTATGCGGTGCTGCGCTTCAAGATGCTGCTCGCCGCCAACCCCGACGCGATCGACCCCGGTCCCCTGATGATCACCATGGGGCTGACCTCGCTGGTCTTCGCCGCCTTCATGCTCTATCGCCGGCGCGACATCAAACGCATGTTCGCCTATTCTTCGATCGAGCATATGGGCATCATTGCCTTCGCCTTCGGAATGGGCGGGCCGCTCGCCAACTTCGCCGGGCTCCTGCATATGACCATGCACAGCCTCACCAAATCGGCGATCTTCTTCGCCGTCGGCCATATCGCCCAGGTCAAGGGCACGCAGAAGATCGCCGATATTCGCGGGCTCACGGAGAGCCACCCGGTCCTCGGCTGGGGGCTGGTGCTCGGCGTGGTGGCCATCGCCGGCATGCCGCCGCTCGGTATTTTCATGAGCGAGTTCCTGGTGGTGAGCTCCACCTTCGCCCGCGAGCCGCTGCTCGCCATACCGCTGGTCCTGGGACTGCTGGTCGCCTTTGGCGCGCTGTTCCTCCGGCTCGGCGGCATCGCCTTCGGCCCGCCGACGGGAAGCCTCGCGCCGGTCCAGGCCTCCTATGTCCCCATGTTCGCGCACCTGACCCTGGTCTGCATCGCCGGCGTCTATCTGCCGGCTCCGCTGGTCGTCTGGTTCCAGCATGTCGCGCATCTGCTGGGATAGAGAGGAGGGACCGCCATGCCGACGCTTGCCGAGCTGATGCAACGGGGCCGCGCCGTGCCGGGCGCTCGTCCCTGGCCGCGCGTCCAGGTCGATGCGGAGCTGTGGCAGGCCGCGGGACAGCTGCTCGCCGAGGGCCATTGGACCTTGCTCAGTCTTTGGGCGGACAGCGGCACCGTCCATATGGCCCTGCTCGCGGATCCGCAGGCCGGTCCTGGAATCTTGAGTCTCGACAGCGCGAACGGAAAGTTTCCGTCGGTCGGCAGGCTGCATCCGCCGGCGGCGCGCCTGGAACGGACGATCCAGGATCTGCACGGGCTCGAAGCGGAAGGGGCCCCGGATTCGCGCCCCTGGCTGGATCACGGACGCTGGGGCGTGCGCCATCCGCTCGGGGAATGGACCCCGTCTCCTCCCGCCACCATGTCCGACTACAGATTCCTGGAGGCGGACGGCGAGGGGCTTCATCAGATCGCCGTGGGCCCGGTCCATGCCGGCATCATCGAGCCGGGGCATTTCCGCTTCACCGCGAATGGCGAGGCGGTCGTCCGGCTCGAGGCACGGCTGGGCTACACCCACAAGGGCATCGACGCCCTGATGCGGGAGGCGAGCCTGGAGCAGGCCGTCAAGCTCGCGGGCCGGACGTCGGGCGACAGCACGGCGGCCTACGCCCTGGCCTTCTCGCGCGCGGCGGAAACGGCGCTGCAGATCGAGGTCCCCGCAAGGGCCGTCTGGCTTCGGGCCCTGATGGCCGAGATGGAACGCCTCGCCAATCACTTCGGCGATATCGGCGCGATCTGCAACGATGCCTCCTTCGTCGTGATGCATGCCCAATGCGGGACCTTGCGCGAGCGCGTGCTGCGCGCGGCGGAGGCCTGCTTCGGCCACCGCCTGATGCGGGACCGCATCCTCCCGGGCGGTGTCGCGGCCGATCTTGGCGCGGACGGGAACGCCTCCTTGCGCGGCCTTCTGCAGGAGGCGCGCCGGCATTTCCCCACTCTGGTCAAGCTCTACGACAACACCGCCTCGCTGCAGGACCGCACTGTCGGTACCGGCAGGCTCACGCCCGAACTGGCGCGCCAGTTCGGCTGCGGCGGCTATGTCGGCCGGGCGTCGGGCCGGGACTTCGATGCCCGCCGCGCCTTCCCCTACGCGCCCTATGACCAGCTGGAGTTCGACGTGCGGATCGCGACCGAAGGCGATGTGAACGCCCGCGTCTGGATCCGGATCTGGGAAGTGGAGCAGAGCCTGGCGCTCATCGAGCAGATCCTCGACCGCCTGCCTGCGGGCCCGATCCGCGTCGGCCTCGACAAGGGTTCAGGCAACGCCGCCGAAGGCATGGCGATCGTCGAGGGGTTCCGGGGCGATATCCTCGTCTGGCTGCGCCTCGACGCCGACGGCAAGGTCGCGCGCTGTCATATGCGCGATCCGTCCTGGTTCCAATGGCCGGTGCTGGAGGCCGCGATCGAGGGCAACATCGTCGCCGACTTCCCGCTCTGCAATAAGTCCTTCAACTGCTCCTATTCCGGCCAGGACCTCTAGGGAGACCGGCATGCACAGGATCCTGTTCGACAACCTCGCCAAGGGCACGCTGACCGAGCCGCCGCCCGTGCCGGAGGAGAGCGCCCTGGCCGAGCTGGCGGCGTCGCTCGAACGCAACGCGCGGCGCAAGCTGGGGCGCAGCCTTTCCATCCGGCAGGTCGATGCGGGCTCCTGCAATGGCTGCGAGCTGGAGATCAACGCGCTCGGCAACCCGTTCTACGACCTCGAGCGCTTCGGCCTGCGCTTCGTGGCCTCGCCGCGGCATGCCGACGTGCTGCTGGTCACGGGACCGGTGACCCGGAACATGCAGATCGCCCTCGAGCGCACCTACCGCGCGACGCCCGACCCGAAATGGGTCGTGGCGGCCGGCGATTGCGCGCTCGACGGCGGCATGTTTGCGGGGAGCTACGCCTGCCTGGGCGGGGTATCGGCCGCCATTCCGGTCGATCTTCATATCCGGGGCTGTCCGCCGAGCCCGACGCAGCTTCTCAAAGGGCTGCTGGCGCTGCTCCAGGTCGACAAGGCCCGGTGAGGCCCGCGCTCCGTCGCGCGAACCTGGCCGGCGATCAGTAGCGGCGCAGCAGTCCGATCAGCCGGCCCTGAACGCGAACCCGGTCGGGCCCGAAGATGCGCGTCTCATAGGCCGGGTTGGCGGGTTCGAGGGCGATCGAATCGCCCTTGCGGCGCAGCCGCTTCAAGGTGGCCTCGTTATTGTCGACCAGGGCCACCACGATGGTGCCGTTGTCGGCGTTGTCGACCCGCTCGATCACGACCGTGTCGCCGTCGAGGATGCCAGCATTGATCATCGAATCGCCGTCGACCTCGAGGGCGTAATACTCGCCCCGGCCCAGGAGGCCGGCCGGCACGTCCACAAAGCTGGAGCTGTCGCGCAGCGCCTCGATCGGCGTACCGGCGGCGATCCGGCCATAAAGCGGAAGTTGAACCGCCTCGACATCGCGGGCCAGGGGCGCGCCGGGCAGGGCGCCCGCGAAATCGCCGCGGATGACGGTCGGGGCAAAACCCGTGGCCGTGGGCCGGGTCGAGGTGGTGATGCCGACGGCATCGGGCAGCTTCAGGACCTCGAGCGCGCGGGCCCTGTGGGGCAGGCGGCGGATGAAGCCGCGCTCCTCGAGGCCGGTGATGAGGCGGTGGATGCCGGACTTGGATTTCAGTCCCAGCGCTTCCTTCATTTCGTCGAACGAGGGCGAAACGCCCGCGTCGGTCAGGCGCTTATTGATGAAATGCAGGAGCTCGTTCTGCTTGCGCGTGAGCATTGATGGCTTTCCTCGCGGCCGGATGAACCGGCACCCCAAGATATGGAACAAAACCTAAACGACGACACACGTTCTAGTTTGGTTCCCGGAAGGGGTCAAGGTTTTTCCACAGGCAGGGGAGGGCCAGGAGTCTCGGGCGGGCGCCGGCTGCATCGGCGAATCAGACTCGGCTTAGAGCCCCATCAAATCGCGATGGAATTGCAGAACCCGCACGGCCTCGCCAGCCTTGGCGGCGGGCGCATGCGGGGGGCGGATGAGCAAACCGTCGGCCTGGGCGAGGAAGGCCATCATGGCGCTGTCCTGCCGCTCCATGGGCACCGCCACGAGCGCCCCCTGCGGGTTGCAGGTGAGGCGCGCCCGCAGATAGTCCTGGCGCTGATCGTTGGCCTTGAGGTCGCTGCCCAGGATGGCGATCTCGCTGTCGTCTCCGACCTCGCGGCCCTCCATGACGGCGAAGGCCGGCTTCACGAAGAGGAGCGAGCAGACCAAGGCCGAGACGGGATTGCCCGGCAGGCCCAGCACGGGCGTCTGGCCCAGTTGGCCGAACATGACCGGCTTGCCGGGCCGCATGGCGATCTTCCAGAAAGCGAGCTTCATGCCCTGGCCGGCGAGCGCTTCCTGGACCAGATCGTGGTCGCCGACCGAGGCGCCGCCGGTGGTGATCAGCAGATCGGCGCCGGCCGCACCGGCCAGCATCTCGGCCAGCACGCCCGAATCGTCCCGGGCGATGCCGAGATCGATCGGATCGCCGCCGCAGGCCCGCACGAAGGCCGCCAGCGCCAGACCGTTGGAGCCGACGATGCCCGCGGGGCCGATCGGCTCGCCGGGCATGGACAACTCGTCGCCGGTGCTGAGGATGGCCACGCGCGGGCGGCGGCGCACCTTGAGCCAGGGGCGGTTGGCGGCGGCCGCCAGTCCGATGTCGCGCGCCGTCAGCCTGGCGCCGGCGCGAAACAGCACACGGCCTTCCTCGAAATCCTGGCCTTTTGCGCGGATATGACGCCCCGGCTCGGCTGCGGCGGTCAGCTCGACGCTGTTGCCGTCGCGCTTGGCATTTTCCTGGATGACGATGCTGTCGGCCCCGTGGGGCAGGGGACCGCCAGTCAGGATCCGCACCGCCTCGCCGGGGCCGACGCGGCCCTCATAGTGCCCGCCGGCCGGCGCGGTACCGACCAGCTTCAGTCTCACCGGCGCCTTCGTCGCGTCGGCGGCGCGCACCGCATAGCCGTCCATCGCCGACACGGCGAAGGGCGGGTGGCTCACCCGCGCCGTCACGTCCTCGGCCAGCACCCGGCCCAGCGCGTCGGCGAGGCCGACCTGCTCGGCCGGCAGCGGCCGGAAGGCCGCGCAGATTTCGGCTTGCGCCTGTTCGACCGGAATCATCGCTCGCGCTCGTAGGTGCCGGATTTTCCGCCGCTCTTATGCTCGAGCCGGATGTCGCCCAGCACCATGCCGCGATCGACCGCCTTGCACATGTCATAGACGGTGAGGGCTGCGACCGAGACCGCTGTGAGCGCTTCCATTTCGACGCCGGTCGGACCGGTGGTCTTGACCGTCGCGGTGATGTCGATCCGGCTCTGGCGGAGATTCGGCTTCAGCACGACCGAGAGCGCGCTCAGCGCCAGCGGATGGCAGAGCGGGATGAGTTCATGGGTGCGCTTCGCCCCCATGATGCCGGCGAGTTCGGCGACCGACAGCACGTCGCCCTTCTTCACCTGGCCGGCGCGAATGAGGCGCATCGTTTCCTTGGCGACCGTGACATGGCCCGACGCTACGGCGATGCGCTCGGTCGCGGGCTTGGTCGAGACATCGACCATACGGGCGCGACCGGCCTCGTCGAAATGGGTCAGTTTCGCTGGTCCGGCCTTTCGCGACTTTCTTGCCATCGCCGCGTGTCTCAGGCGGAGCGGCGCGCGAGCGCGGCGCGCGACAGCAGCATCGCCGTGGCGCCCGCGACGTCGGGCTGGCGCATCAGGGATTCGCCGATCAGGAAGATCGAAGCGCCCACCTTGCTCATGCGCACCAGATCCTCGGGCGATTCCAGGCCGCTCTCGGCCACGATGAGCCGGCCCTTCGGCACCCGCGGCGCCAGCGCTTCGGTGGTCGAAAGATCGACCTTCAAGGTCTTGAGATTGCGGTTATTGATACCGAGCAGCCGGGCCTTCAGCTTCAGCGCCCGGTCGAGCTCAACTTGATCGTGAACTTCAACAAGGACGTCCATCTTCCAATATTGCGCGACGGCCTCGAGCTCGGCCGCTTGCGCATCCGACAGCGCCGCCATGATCAGCAGCACGCAATCGGCCCCCAACGCCCGCGCCTCCGCGATCTGGTAGGGATCGAGCATGAAGTCCTTGCGCAGGGCCGGCAGATCGCATGCGGCACGCGCGGCCGTCAGATACTCGTCGCGACCTTGGAAATAGGGCTCGTCGGTCAGGACCGAGAGACAGGTTGCCCCGCCCACGGCATAGGACCGGGCCAGGTTCACGGGGTGGAAGTCCTCTCGGATCAGCCCTTTGCTGGGCGAGGCCTTCTTGATCTCGGCGATCAGGCCGAAGCGGCCGGCCGCGACCGCGGACGCGAGGCGATCGCCGAAGCCGCGGGTCGGGCTCTGCGCCCTCGCGGCCGCCTCGAGCGCGACCAGCGGGCGCTCGGCCTTGCGGCGCGCCACATGGGCGAGCTTGTCGGCGCAGATCTTCTGGAGCACGTCGCTCATGCCGGCACCGGCCCGTTGGTGATGGCGACGAGCTTCTCCAGGACCGTCCTGGCCTTGCCGGAATCGATCGCGGCCTCGGCCAGGGCCTTGCCGGCCTTCAGGTCGGCCGCCTTGCCGGCCAGCATCAAGGCCGCGGCGGCGTTGAACAGAACCACATCGCGATAGGGGCCCGGATGCCCGTCGAGCAGGGCCGTGAGCGCCAGCGCATTGGTCGCGGAATCGCCGCCTTTGAGGTCGGCCGCGCTGGCGCGGCGCAGCCCGATATCCTCGGGTTTCACCTCGAAGCTCCGCACCTTGCCGGCCTTGAGCTCGGCCACATGGGTGGGCCCGGTCGTGGTGATCTCGTCCATGCCGTCGGAGCCGTGGACGACCCAGGCGCTCTCGGTGCCCAGCCGGCCCAGCACCGTCGCCATGGTCTCGATCCAGTCGCGCGAGAACACGCCGATGAGCTGGCGCTTCGCGCCGGCGGGATTGGAGAGCGGACCCATGAGGTTGAAAATGGTGCGGGTGCCGAGCTCGACCCGGGTCGGGCCGACATGTCGCATCGCGCTGTGATGGCGCGGCGCCAGCATCAGGCAGATGCCGGCCTCCCACAGCGCCTTCTTCACCAGGCTCATATCGGCCTCGATATTGACGCCGAGCGCCTGCAGCACGTCGGCGGTGCCGGTCTTGGAGGACATGGCGCGGTTGCCATGCTTGGCGACGGGCACGCCCGCGGCCGCCACGACCAGGGCCGCCCCCGTCGAGATGTTCCAGCTGCCGGACTGGTCGCCGCCGGTGCCGCAGGTGTCGATCGCACCGGCCGGCGCCTCGATGCGGGTCATCTTGGCGCGCATGGCGCGGACGGCGCCGGTGATCTCCTCGACCGTCTCGCCGCGCACCCGCAAGCCCATCAGGAAGGCGCCCAGCTGCGAGGGCGTCGCGTTGCCCGACATCATGATGTCGAAGGCCTGCTCCGCCTCGGTCTCGCTGAGTTTTCGGCCGGACGCGAGCCGATGCGTGG